>NZ_AP018724.1:0-602500 GCF_004001245.1 Sulfurivermis fontis | reverse complement strand
GTTACAACGGCCGGCGTTATTGATGCCTACGACGCATTTTGTCGGCGGACAGGTAAGGTACCATACGACCCCCTACCCTCACTCCGGCATCCGGCGGCATTGACCAAGCCCCCCTTGCGGGGTTAATTTAAGCGAAAGTTTTCCGAGATATTTCCGTGGATTACAACAACATCTTAAATAAGGACTGCAAATCTCTGGGGCCGCCCCCCCAGCGCAGCCCGCTGCGCCGCCGCAGCATCCACGCCATGATCCTCGGTGCCGCCGCCGTGGTTGGCGTGCTGGCCCTGCTGCAGCCGGCCGACAATGCCGCCGCCATACGCCATGAAGCCACTACGCAGGCGCTGAGCCTGCCCCTGCCGGAAACCGCCGTTGCCACCATCTCCACAGAGCCCACGGCGCAGGTCGCAGAGGCGCCCTGGCAAGAGATAACGGTGCGTCCTGGGGATACCCTGTCGGCTATCTTCGACCGCCTCAAGCTCGGCGCCACCGAGCTGCATGCTGTGATGAACGCCGATCGGGCCATGACCACCACCCTGCGCCAGCTGCTGCCAGGCCAGGTGCTGCGCTTCCAGGTGGACGAAGCCCGGCGACAGCTGAATGCCCTGCACTATGGCATCGACGAATTGACCACCCTGGCACTGGAGCGCAGCGACGGGGGGTTCACCGCCAGGCACATCACCCGCCAGGTGGAAAATCGCCTCGCCTACAGCAGCGCCACCATCGACACTTCACTGTTCGCCGCCGGCCAGCGGGCCGGTCTGTCGGACGGCCTGATCATGGAACTGGCGACCATCTTCGGCTGGGACATCGACTTTGCCCTGGACATCCGCAGCGGCGACAGCTTCACCCTGCTGTACGAGCAGACCTACCTCGATGGCGAACACCTGCGTGACGGCAATATCCTCGCTGCGGAGTTCATCAATCAGGGCCGGGTCTATCGCGCCATCCGCTTCACCGACACGCACGGCAATGCCAATTTCTACACTCCGGACGGCTTGTCCATGCGCAAGGCCTTCCTGCGTTCCCCGGTCGACTTCAACCGGATCAGTTCCGGTTTCCAGCCCGAACGCTTCCACCCGGTACTGGGCATCAAACGTCCTCACCGCGGCGTGGACTACGCCGCCGCCATCGGCACCCCCATCAAGGCCTCCGGCGACGGTCGCATCGAGTTCATGGGCACCAAGGGCGGCTATGGAAAAACAGTGATCCTGCAGCACGGCGGCGCCTACCGCACGCTGTACGCCCACATGTCCCGCTTCCGCCCCGGCCTGCGCAGCGGTACCCGCGTCAAACAGGGCCAGATCATCGGCTATGTCGGCAAGACCGGCGTCGCCACCGGCCCACACCTGCACTATGAATTCCTGGTCAACGGCGTGCACCGCAATCCGCTCACCGTCAAGCTGCCCACCGCCGCACCGCTCCCCGCCCAATACCGCGAGGAGTTCCAGCAGCAGGCCCAGCTGCGTCTGGCCCAGCTGGAGGCCGTGAAACAGACCATGCTGGCCATGAACAACCGCTGACGCCAACCTTGGCCGACGCGCGCTACATCGGTCTGATGTCCGGCACCAGCCTGGATGGTGTCGATGCCCTGCTGGTGGATTTTACCGCCGCACAGCCCCGTGCCATCGCCAGCCATTACCATCCCTATCCCGCCGAACTGCGCAGCGAACTGCTGACCCTGTGCCACGCCAGTCACATCGAACTGCACCGGCTGGCACAACTGGATGTCATGCTCGGTGAGCTATATGCCGCAGCTGTCCGGGAGTTGCTCAACACCAGCCGCACTGACGCCAACACCGTCGCCGCCATCGGCAGCCACGGCCAGACCGTGCGCCATCATCCCGCAGGCCCGCATCCCTATACCCTGCAATTGGGCGACCCCAACATCATCGCCGAACGCACCGGCATTACCACGGTGGCCGATTTCCGCCGCCGCGACATCGCTGCCGGCGGCCAGGGCGCCCCGCTGGTGCCGGCCTTTCATGCCGCCCTGTTTCGCCACGCTGGCCGCAACCGCGTCATCCTCAATCTCGGCGGCATGGCCAACATCACCGTACTGCCGCGGGATACGGCCATTCCCGTCACCGGCTTCGATACCGGTCCCGGCAACGTCCTGCTCGACGGCTGGGCCGCCCGCCACCGTGGCACTCCCTATGATGCCGGCGGCGCCTGGGCTGCGGGCGGCAGTGTGCTGCCGGCACTGCTGCGGCGCCTGCTCGCCGACCCGTATTTCACCGCGCCGCCGCCGAAGAGCACCGGGCGGGAACGTTTCCACCTGGAGTGGCTGGAGGCACAACTGGAGGGAACAGAAGATCCGCAGGATGTGCAGGCCACCCTGCTGGAACTGACGGCACGCAGCGTGGCACAGGCCATCGCCGACCATGCCGCGAATGCGGATGAAATCTTGGTGTGCGGCGGAGGCGCCGGCAACGGCGCCCTGATGCAACGGATTGGCTTTCACCTCGCACCACGCGCCGTACACAGTACCCTGCATCATGGCGTCGAACCCCAGGCGGTGGAGGCCATGGCCTTCGCCTGGCTGGCACGGCAGACACTGTGCGGCGAGGCCGGCAACCTGCCGGCCGTGACCGGCGCGCGTCACCCGGTGGTACTGGGCGGCATCTACCGCGGTCGTCTCAACGCCGATCGATGAGGACGTAGTCGCGCAGCGGCTCGCCGGTATACACCTGGGTGGGACGGAAGATGCGGTTGTCGGCCAATTGCTCGCGCCAGTGGGCCAGCCAGCCGGCGGAACGGGCCACGGCAAAGATGGATGTGAATTGGTCGGACGGGATGCCCATCTCCGCGTACAGGATACCGGAGTAGAAGTCGACGTTGGGATAGACACCCTTGGCGCCGAGACGCTCGGCGGCGGCCTCTTCCAGTGCCAGTGCGGTTTCGAACTCGGCACTGACACCACGCTCCTGGGCCAGCTTTTCCACCAGCTTCTGCAGGATGTTGGCGCGCGGATCCTTCACCTTGTACTCGCGGTGTCCGAAACCCCAGATCTTTTCCTTGGCCGCCAGCTTCTGCTCCAGCCAGGGCTTCACCTTGTTGGGCGAGCCGATCTGCTTGAGCATGCTCACCACCTTCTGGTTGGCACCGCCGTGCAGCGGACCGGACAGGGTGCCGATGGCCGCGGCCACCACACCATAGGGGCTCGCCAGGGTGGACCCGGCCACCAGGGCGGCGAAGGTGGAGGCATTGATGGTGTGCTCGGCATGGAGCACCAGGCAGGTATCCATGATATCGGCCAGCAGCGGGTCGGGGTCGTCGCCGCTGAACATGTAGAGCAGATTTTCCGCGTAGCTGAGGTCGCAGCGCGGAGCGATGGGGTCATAGCCGTTACGGATGTGCTCCCACATGGTAACCAGCACCGGCATGCGCGCGATGATCTTCACCGTCATGTTGTGGATGTAGTTGAGGTCATCGCACAGCTGGGCGTCGGTGAGGCATTCGTTGCCGGGATAGAACATGCCCAGACTGGCCACGGCAGTCTGCAACAGTTCCATCGGATGGCCGGTGGTGGGCAGGTGCTTCATCATCTCGCGG
Source organism: Sulfurivermis fontis (assembly GCF_004001245.1). Taxonomy (NCBI): domain Bacteria; kingdom Pseudomonadati; phylum Pseudomonadota; class Gammaproteobacteria; order Thiohalomonadales; family Thiohalomonadaceae; genus Sulfurivermis; species Sulfurivermis fontis. The sequence goes on along the minus strand of NZ_AP018724.1, from coordinate 598,948 downwards.
ATGTTGTACTTCACCCGCCGATTGCGACGCAGATGGTCATCGAACTCGGTCAGTTCGGCGGGCGTCGGCAGGCGCCCGTCCAATAGCAGCAAGGTGGTTTCCTCGAAGGAGCTGTGCTCGGCCAGTTGCTCGATGGGGTAGCCACGATAGGCCAGGATCCCCTTCTCACCGTCGATGAAGGAGATATTGGAACGGGTGGCAGGAACACCCTCAAGTCCCGGCAGATATTCGCTCATCCTGTCCTCCGCGCACAATACAAAGGGGCATAAGAATACCAGATCGGGGCCGGCCGCGAAGCCCTGTCCAACTGCGCCGCCAAGTCATTGAAAACAAAAAGCCCCGGTCCGCTGTGCGGTACCGGGGCTGTGGGGTGCGGAAGACGATCAGGTCGAGAAGGAGGAACCGCAGCCGCAGGTGGTGGTGGCATTCGGATTGCGGATCACGAACTGGGCGCCCTCCAGACCTTCGGTGTAGTCGATCTCGGCGCCGACCAGATACTGGAAGCTCATCGGGTCGATAAGCAGGGTCACACCATCCTTCTCCACCGTGGTATCACCATCATTGATCACTTCGTCGAAGGTGAAACCGTACTGGAAACCAGAACAGCCGCCGCCGGTCACGAAGACGCGCAGCTTGAGGTTGCTGTTGCCTTCTTCCTCGATCAGCGACTTCACCTTGCCGGCGGCGCTGGCGGTGAAAATCAGCGGGCTATCTACATCACTCATGGTCTGTCTCCACAACAAATCGGGGGGTTCGAGCGAACCCATTATCATTATCCCTAGCTATTTAGTCAAGAATCACCGGCAACCGGTTCCCGGGTCAGTAACGGCTGGGGGGCCGGAGCCTCGACGCTGCCTTCGCCGCGATGGACCAGATTGCCGTTCACCTCGGCACCGCGCGCCATCTCGATGATCTTGTAATAAACGTTGCCCTTGACCCGGGCCTGGGGCGCCAGCTCTATATGGTTGGAGGCATAGACATCGCCCACCACACAGCCGTTGAGCACTACGTTGGGGACGCGCACATCGCCCTCGATGAGGCCGCGCTCGGACACGCTCAGCACCGAACCGCTGTCCTGGTCGGCGATGACATTGCCCTTCAGGGTACCGTCGACGTGCAGCCCGCCGCTGAAGACCACATCACCGCGCAACTCGGTGTTCTGCCCGATCAAGGTGTCGATCTTGGCACTCTTGGTGGTCGTCGACTTCGATTTTCCAAACATATTCCGTCATGCCTCCTCTACCGGCCATTCGACGATCTTTTCGACCTTGTCGGCACCGCCGCTTGGGTCGAGTTTCACCACCACCCGCAGGGGAATGAACCCGGCCGGCAGCGTCAGATCGCCTTCGAAGTTTTGAAAATACTTGAAATTGAAGGTGAAGAACTTGGTCGCATCGGTCGTGACCTCGTGCTGCAACAGGGTCTTGTTCTGCCCCTCCTGCAAGCCCTCCACCTCGAAAGTCGCTCTGCCCCGGGCCAACCTATCACTTTTCAGTACCTGGGTTAACACCAGCTTGAAGCGAAAACTGTTCTCCACACCATTGGCCGTGATGTCGAAAGACTCGACCCGCAGCCCCTGCTGGGCATCCTTGGGCGAGACGATGCCGCGGTAGAAGGCCAGCTCGCTCTTATATTCCGCGATCTCCGCCTGCAATCCGCCCACCGTCGCCTCCAGCGCCTTATAGGCCTGACGATCGATTTGGATGCTGCGTTCCAGCACCGCCTTTTCCTCGCGCAGGGCAACGATCTCCTGGTGCAGCTCGGCATTCTGCCGGTTGAGCTCACCCAGCTCCTGCTGCGCGGTCAGGGTATCGAAGCCGGCGCGGTAACGGCCGTATTCGAACAACCCCCAACCGGACAGGACGGCGCCAATCACCAACCCCCCGATCACCAGCCGCATGCGCCAGGGGCGGTGCGGCGTCACCACCAGGCGAGTCATGGCAGGACGGCGATCTGGTCGATGCCGGCGGTTTCCGCACAGCCGAACATGATGTTCATGTTCTGCACCGCCTGGCCGGAGGCCCCTTTCACCAGGTTGTCGATCACCGACAGCACCACCACGGTGTCGCCGCCCTGCGGCCGGTGCACCGCGATGCGGCACATGTTGCTGCCGCGCACCGTGCGCGTCTCGGGGAAGGAACCGGCGGGCATCACATCGACGAACGGCTCGTTGGCAAAGCGCTGCTCGAACAGGGCCTGCAAGTCGGTATCCGGCTTCTCCAGCCGCGCGTACAGGGTGGCGTGGATGCCGCGCACCATGGGCAGCAGATGCGGCACGAAGGTCAGACCCACCGGCTGGCTGGCGACGTGATTGAGGTTCTGGCTGATCTCCGGCAAATGGCGGTGGCCCTTGACGCCGTAGGCCTTGAAGCTGCCCTCCACCTCGGAATACAGGATGCCCACCTCGGCCTTGCGCCCGGCGCCGCTGACGCCGGACTTGGCGTCCGCCACCAGGCCGCTGGGCGACACCACGCCGTTCTGCAGCAGCGGCAGGAAACCCAGGGTCACGGCCGTCACATAACAGCCGGGATTGGCCAGCAGCCGCGCCCCCTTGATGGCCGCGCGGTTCATTTCCGGCAGGCCGTATACCGCCTGCGCCACCAGGTCGGGACAAGCGTGGGTCATGCCGTACCACTTCTCCCACAGGGCGATGTCCGGGATACGGAAGTCGGCCGCCAGGTCGATGATACGCACACCGGCATCCAGCAGCTCGCGCGCCATGTGCATGGCGGTGCCGTTGGGCGTGGCGAAGAACACCACATCGCACTGCTTCAAGGCCGCCATGTCGGGGGCGGTGAAACGCAGGTCGACGCGGCCGCGCAGGTTCGGAAACATGTCGGCCACGGCGGTGCCGTCGTCGGAACGGGAGGTGATGACCTTCAGCTCCACCTCGGGATGACTGGCCAGCAGCCGCAACAATTCGACGCCGGTATAGCCTGTGCCGCCTACGATGCCCGCCTTGATCATGACTGGTCCTGTGCGCAGAGAGTTGAAGGTGGGCATGATAAGCCCGGGAGCTTCAAAGAAAAAGTGGCCCCGCGCACCAAACGCAGAACCCGCCGCGGTGCCGTCCGCCACCCTGTGCTATAGTCGCGGCGCCCCGATGCGGGAACAGTGTGCACCCGATGCAGTCGAACCGACCGAATCCCTATCACAACTGCCGATGCCGTCATGAAGAGCAAAGACCTGATCATCGCCGCCTTCGCCGTGGCCCTGCTGGGCCTGCTGGGCTACCTCTGGTTCAGTCCCTCCGGCCTCAAGCCGGCACCCGCCATCACCGTCACCACCCTCGACGGCAGCCAGGTGAAGCTCGATCAGTACCGCGGTAAGCCGCTGCTGGTCACCTTCTGGGCCACCACCTGCCCCGGCTGCGTCGCCGAGATTCCCCACTTCAGTGAGTTGTATCGGGAACTCGGACCCAAGGGGTTCAATATCGTCGCCATCGCCATGGCCTATGACCCGCCGGAGCAGGTACGCTTCATGGCCAGGCAACGCGCCATGCCCTACACCATAGCCCTGGACAGTGACGGCGCCGCGGCCCGCGCCTTCGGCGACGTGAAACTCACACCCACCACCTTCCTCATCGACCCCGAGGGCCGCATCGTGCAGCAGAAGCTGGGCGAGGTGGACGCGGCGCAGCTGCGCCAGAAGATCGTGGAGATGCTCTGATGCTGTGGGTAAAGGCCTTTCACATCATCGCCGTGGTGACCTGGTTCGCCGCCCTGTTCTACCTGCCGCGCCTGTTCGTCTACCACGCCATGGCCGCCGACCAGGCAGGCATCGAGCGCTTCAAGGTGATGGAGCGCAAGCTGTACCGCGGCATCATGACCCCCAGCGCGGTGGTGGTGCTGCTGCTCGGTAGCTGGATGCTGTGGGACTACGCCTGGGTGGCCTACAAGCAGATGGGCTGGCTGCACCTGAAGCTCACCCTGGTGGCCATCCTCTACGGCTATCACTGGTACTGTGGCCGCCTGCTCCGGGAGTTCGCCGCCGACCGCAACACCCGCAGCCATGTGTTCTACCGCTGGTTCAACGAATTTCCGGTGCTGATCCTCATCGCCGTGGTGCTGCTGGCGGTGGTCAAGCCGTTCTGAAACCGCCAAAAACTCAGGCCCGGTACCACCGGGCCTGAGTGCTGCTTCTCAATAGCGACAATTTATCAATCGAACGGTTTCGGTGCCGGAGTCTTGTCGGTAGACGGCGGCAGGATCGGCATCAGGAACTGGGGCTGATCGCCGGTCAGGGTCTTGAGGAAGGCGACGATCTGCTCGTTCTCCTGCTTGGTGAACTTCTTGCCCAACTGCAAACGGCCCATCACATCGACGGCCTCGGTCAGGGTTTCCGCCTCGCCGTCATGGAAATACGGATAGGTCAGTTCCACGTTACGCAGGGTAGGCACCTTGAATTTGAAGCGGTCCGCATCCTTGCCGGTCACGGCGCTCAGCCCCTCGGCCGGACTCTTCGCCTTGTACGGCTCGACCAGCCCCATCTTCTGGAACGAATTGCCGCCGACGGCAGGACCGTTGTGGCAAGCCACGCAACCACTGTCCTTGAACAGCTTGTAGCCGGCCAGCTCCTTGGCGGTCAGCGCGTCCTTGTCGCCCAGCAGCCACTGATCGAAACGGGAATTGGGGGTCACCAGGGTCTTCTCGAATTCGGCGATGGCGGTGGTCACCATGTCGATGTCGATCTTGTCCTTGCCGAACACCTGCTTGAACTCCACCACATACTGTGGAATGGATTGCAGCACGTCGATGGCCAGAGTGTGGGTGAAGGCCATCTCGCCCGGATTGGCAATGGGGCCGCCGGCCTGCTCCTTGAGGTCGGCCGCGCGACCGTCCCAGAACTGAGCCAGATTCATACTGGAGTTGAGCACGGTCGGCGCGTTGATCGGGCCACGCTGCCAGTTGTGGCCGATGGACGTCTTCAGGTTGTCGGTGCCGCCCATGCTCAGGTTGTGGCAAGAGTTGCAGGAAATGAAGCCGGACTTGGACAGGCGCGGGTCGAAATACAGCTTCTTGCCCAGCTCCACCTGCGCAAGGTTGATTTGCTGCACCGGACGGATGGGTTCGATGGGCTCACCCGCCGCCTGGGCAGCAACGCTGCCGGCGGCCAACACGGCCGTGGAAATCGCCAAAGAAACGAGCTTCCTTTTCATGGTTATACCCCTTTAGGTTGTGAGGAGACATTAAACAAAGTCTAAACAAGATGGACTAAGTCTATGTCTATGTTGAAGTGAAAGATAGCCATAAAGGCGCGATGTTCTTGACCTGGATCAACAAGACGGCAAATAAAAAGATCCCCCATGCCGGAGCGAGGGAAGTATGGAAAAACCGGCAGCAGGTCTCCCGCAGAATAATTTCCGGGCGCAAAAAAACATGGGGCCGAACCGCCAGGCGGCTCGGCCCCATGGTATCTCCCAGCCCAGGCCGGATCAGGACATCTGGCTTTGCAGGTAGTTGTGCAGCCCCACCAGATCGATCAGGTGGAGCTGCTGTTCCAGCCAGTGGGCGTGGTCTTCCTCGGTATCGTCGAGCATGGCCTCCAGCACCTCGCGGGTGACATAGTCCTGCACCGACTCGCAGGAGGCGATGACCCGCCGCAGATGGGCCACCACGGCGATCTCCAGGTCCAGATCGTTGCGCAGCATCTCGGGGACATCACGACCTATCTTGAGCGGCTCGCGCCGCGACAGGTCCGGCGTCCCCTCCAGGAACAGGATGCGCCTGATCAGGGCATCAGCATGCCCCAGCTCGTCCTGCACCTCGTGGGCGATGCGCTCATGGAGCTTCTTCAACCCCCAGTTTTCGTACATGCGCGAGTGGGTGAAGTACTGATCCGCCGCCGACAGCTCGCCGGCGAGCAGGTCATTCAGGTGGGCGATGACCTTGGCATCCCCTTTCATGACGCACCTCCCATTTGCGCCTGCAGGTAGTTTTCGATACCCATCTGCTCAATGAGCCCCAACTGGGTCTCCAGCCAGTCGACATGTTCCTCCTCCTCTTCGAGAATGTCCTCGAACAGTTCGCGGGTGACGTAGTCCTGCACCTGTTCGCAATGGGTGATGGCCTCGCGCAACAGGGGCAGGCCCTCCAGCTCCAGCTTGAGATCCAGCGCCAGCATCTCCGCCGGCTTCTCACCGATGAGCAGCTTGCCCAGGTCCTGCAGATTGGGCAGCCCTTCCAGGAACAGGATGCGTTCGATGAGCTTGTCCGCGTGTTTCATCTCGTCGATGGACTTGTGATAGACCTTTTCGTTGAGTGCCTTGAGACCCCAGTTCTTGTACATGCGGGCATGGAGGAAATACTGGTTGATGGCGGTCAGCTCATTGACCAGCAAACGGTTGAGATAACCGATGACCTTCGCGTCTCCCTTCATGGGGACTCCTTTCTGGTTGGGGTGGTCCTGCTAGTTATAGCGAAAACTCAGGCGGGTGCCAGCGCGGCATCGATGCCGGCGGGGGCGTCCAGCGCCTGTTCCAGCACGGCCTTGGCGCAGCGGCCGCAACGGCCGCACTGGCTGGCGACACCAAGTCGCTGGTGCAGGTCGCGCAGGCTGCGCGCCCCTGCCTCCACCTCGCGCTGGATGTGGGAATCAGTGACGGACCGGCAAACACACACGTACATATGTCATACCTCCTCGGTTTTGATGGAAGCATATTTGCAAATGAGATTGATTGTCAACTGCAAAATAGACAACACCACATTGACAACGCAAATGAGAACCATTATCATCTATTCGTCTTCGGGATTGCTGAAGGAGAGCCTTGCGATGACACAAACATCTACTCCGTCCGGCGAGCGGCGGACCACCCAGCGGGTGTACAGCGCCGAGCTGCTGGGCCACAGCCGGGAACTGGTCATCCTCCATCGCGGCGAGGAATACCGTCTGCGCATCACCGGCAATGACAAACTGCTGCTGACCAAATAACCACACACACCCAGCCAGCCCGCGCCAGCCAGGAACCATGAAGATGAGGAGATCATCATGTGTACTGGCAAAAACAAACCTGCCGTAACCCCCCAGCCCCTGCGCCCGGCCACCACCCCGCAAAACGCGCCACAAGGCGGTGCCTGCCGCAACAACTGCACCGGCTGCCGCCGCAACCGCACCACCGTGCGTAACTAGGAGAGCATCGCCATGACCGCCTCTCTCAACACCCGTCCGCAAACTGTCTGCACCGTTCCGGTAATCCGCCCGCGCTACCTGGGCCTGAGCGAAGCGGAGTTTCTTGCCCTGTCCTGTGGCCGCCATACCCGCCGCCTCACCCCCGACTGGATGCCCCTGCTCTGCCGCCTGCGCCAGGCCGGCGGATTGCGCAGCATCACCGCCAATGCCGGCGCGGTGCTGGAACAGCCCTGGTCGGTGCGCGAAACGGGTACTGTCGGGAATACCCTGCGTCTGTACGGCCCGCAGCAGGAACTGGAGTTTCACTTCGACTACTGGCACTGCGGCTTCGCTGTCGCCCCGGGCAGCGACGAGCGTCCGGCAGCCGCCCTGCGCTTCTTCGACCAGCGCGGCGATCTGCTGCACAGCATCGAGGCAGAACATACGGCCCTGTTGGGGCGTGCGGCCATTCTGCCCTTCTACAGCGGCGACCAGCGTCGGGAACAACGCCTGGCCCCTCTTCCTGCCCCCGCCAGTCCGCAAGCCCTCACGCCCCTCGACCACGAATGCCTGCGCCTGTGGTGGCAGTTGCCGCTGGACTTTCCCGCCGGGCCGATCCCGGGGCTGCCGGCGGCATCGCGCAACCGCCTGCTGGCCGCCCTCGGTACGGCCCATGCCAGGCCGGTGCAGCCCGATGCCTTCCTTACCCTGCTGGACTGCATCGACGCCCTCGACCGCGAGTCATTGCGCCTGACGGTGGTCAACCACGGTGTCGTGCAACGTTACCGTGGCCGGGGCTTCTACGCCTCGCGCCAAGGGGGTTCGCTGCGGCTGCGCAATGAAGAGTGCAGCCTGACCCTGACGGCAGCAGCCATTGCCGGCAACTGGCTGGTGCGCAAGCCCACCCGGTGCGGCGACTGCCTTGCCCTGGAACTGCACGACGCCAGCGGCGCGCTGCTGGCTGCCATCGATGCCCCCGCCCGGCAAGGCACCGCTTGGTCCACCCTGCTCGGCGCCATGGAAGAAGAGGCCGCCGTGCTCTGAACCATCAAGCCCTTAACCCGGAGGAAACAAACATGACCTGGCAACTGGACGCATGGCTGGAGCGCAGCACCCCGGTGCTGCGCATCCTCGACGGCAACACTGGCATACCCATCGCCTGCTTTTCCGGCGACGAGGTCTACCGTCTCATGGAGCAGGGCGAACTGACGGCAGAAGAGGTTTTGAGTACCGACCGCGAGGAACGCAAGGTGCTCGCCGGCCGGCTGTTCACCCTCGCCTGCGGCATCCCCTGCGGCTGACACCACCAGCGTGCCGCCGTGTCGATAAGGCACGGCGGCACGCTGGTTCATTACTCTACCGGCGGCATCACTGTATAAGTGGCGTGACAGGCCACACAGCGATTCATCAACTCCGCCAGCTGTCGCAAGGTGTGATCCGGATCCGCCAATGACTCCGCATCCACCGCGATGGCATCCATCCCTTCGTGCACCGAAAAGCCCAGCTGCTTGAACTCCAGCGGCAGCTTGCCCAGCAGCGGCCCGCGCACCTCGGGCGGGATGTTCTGCACATCGGCCATGCCCATCTTGCGCGCCTGTGTGGCGACTTGTGCCATGTCGCCGTCCAGCGCCGCCTGCAGAATGGTCTGGCTGGCGGCGAGCAGGTGGCGCATTTCGTTGAGCACGAAGTCGCGCTCGGTATTATTCAGCAGCAGGCGCACGCGGCCGTCGCTGGAGGGCGCGTCGGCGACACGGCCGAGCAGGCCGAAGAGCACCAGCACTGCCACAAGCATCAATAACAGCACACCAGACAGCAGCGGCCAGCCGTAGCGGCGCAGGAATGCACGATATTCAGACATCAGAAACTCCCCTGCCAAGTGAGCGCCACGCTACGGCCGGGCGCCTTGATCTCCTGACCGGAGACGCCCTCGGTCAGGTGCTCGTGATAGGCCTTGTCGGCCAGGTTTTTCACCGCCATGCGCAGCGACTGGTCCTTGGCATAGCGCCAGGTGGCGCCGATGTCGGCGGTGGTAAAGCCGGGGGTGACGTTTTCGCTGCCGTTGCTGAACACTGTGGCGACGCGATCCTGCTTCTGCACGAAGCGCACGGTGGTGTCCGCCGTCCAGCCGGCGGCGATGCGGCCCTCCCAGCCCAGCGACAGTTCATCCGCCGGCATCTGGAACAGCGGCTCGTCGAGGTCGTCGTTGTCGCCGCGCACCAGGGAGTAGGCCACGCTCAGCCACTGGCCGGGTGCCGCCTGCCAGCGCGCCTCGGCCTCCAGGCCGGTGAGGGTGACGCTGCCGATGTTTTCCGTCGCCTTGATCGGCGCGCCGCTGGAATGGACGGCGCCGGTGACGCGGCCGGTGATGTAATCGCTGATGCGGGTTCGGTAGGCGGCGACGGTGTAGCTCAGATGCTCGTTCGCGCCCTTGAGCCCCAGTTCGAGCTGATCGGCCATTTCCGGCTTGATCTGCGGATTGCCCACATAGTAATAGCCGTCGCCGCGCGGCGAGGACTCGTAGCGCTCGCGCATCTCGCCGGCGCGGAAGCCGCGGGCAACATTGGCATAGGGCCGCAGCAGCGGCGTGATCTGGTAGATGGCGCCCAGGCTGCCGGAGACGGCGCTGTCGCTGCGATCGAGGCCGCTGGTCAGGGTGCCCGGCCCGGTGGGATTGGCCATCGCCGCGGCGCTGCCCTTCACCGTATCGTGGCGCAGGCCGGCGAGCACATTGAGCGCCCCGAACTGCATGTCGTCCTGCACGTAGAAGCCCAGCGCCTCGATGCGCGCGTCCTGGAACGGATCATTGCGCACCAGCGGCGACAGTGGCGTCGGGCTGGCCAGGTAGCGTTCCGGCGAGGCCTGCATCTGCCAGCTGTTCACGCCGAAGGACAGCAGGTGCTGCGGATGCACCAGCCAGTCCGCCTTGGCATCCAGGCCATCGGTATCGAAGCTGACGCGGGTCCCGGCGATATTCCGGTTCAGCGGCTCGGCCCAGGAGAATATCTGGCGCTGCATTTCCTGACGGTAAATCCGCACATCCATATTGAGCGGCGCATCACCCGAGCCCTGGCGGCTGTAGCCCACCTCCGTCAGGCGGCGTTGGGTCTTGGGCGAGTGAACGGTGGTGCTGTCCACCGCCAGGCTCGGATGCGGCTTGGTGGAACCGGGAAACCACACGTCCTCATCGGTGTGCTGCTGCAGCGACAGACGCAGCTGCTGGTGGTTGTCGAGGCGGTAGCGGTACTGGCCAATGTAGCTGTCGGAGTCGTAGCCGGTGCGCGCCACCTTGCCGTCGGGCGACTCGTAGTCGCCGATGCGGGCCAGGGAGGCGCCGGCCATCAGGGCATGATCACCCGCGGAGGTGTTCATTACGGCAGTACCGCGGCTGTCGCGGCTGGCGCTGTCGTAGCCGGCGGCGAGGTCGAAGGCGGTACCCGGTTCGAAACGGGCCTGCGGCAACAGGACATTGATGGTGCCACCCAGCGCCCCGGTGCCGTACAGCACCGAGGAAGGCCCCTTTACCACCTCGACACGGTCGGCCAGCCCCAGAGACATGAATGAGGCGATGGCCCCGGCGGGCTGGGCGGAGTTGAGGCGCATGCCATCCACCAGCAGCACCACACTCTCCTTCTTCAGGCCACGGATCACCGGGTTCTGGCCCTGGGCGCCGTCGCTGGCTACCGCGAGCCCCGGCAGGCCGCGCAGGGCCTCGCCGACATTGTTGGCATTGCGGCGCTGGATATCCTCGCGCTCCACGCTCACCGTGGCCGCGGGCGTCTCCAGGGCGTCGGAGGCGTAGCCCTTGGCGGTGACGGTCACCTGTTCCAGGTGGGCCGGGGCCTCGTCGGCCTGGGCCGCGGTCATGCAGGGAATAAGGGGAAAGGTCAGCAGCGCACTCAGGGCGCGCGGCGGGAAGCTGCGTCGGGCCATACCAAGTTCTCCGATAAGGTTCGTACTTGGCTGGCTGGCGGCGGGAAGAGCCGGGGCGCTGGCTAAACAAAATTCAACAGTTGTGCGATTCAACAGCAAATGAGAATCGTTGTCAACTACCTACTTGATATTACTGTCTACGGCGATGGCGTACCGCGGCCGGTAACGCATCAGAAAATCACCTTTGGGCTGACCATCGGCGAAGGAACTGCGATAACCGAGGAACTCGGTCACGGGCCGAGTTCCCTGCCGCGCCGCGCCGTTGTCCCAGCCCTCGTACTCGATACGGTAGAGGGCCGAGTATATCTCGGCACGACCGGTGCCGTGGTGGCAGTGGATCAGCACCGGATAGGCCGCCGGGTCGTCGAGCACGGCAAAGAACTGGGCCAGCGTATCCGCGTCCGGCACCTGGCGCGAGGGGATGTTGACGTGGTTCACGCCGGGGACGGCGGCGACGGCCGCCGCCTCGGCCTCGATCTCGATACGGCTCTCCGGGTGCAGCGCGTCTCGCTCACCGCCCGGATCGCGCAGGTCGATGACGGTACGGATGCCGTACTCGGTGAGGTAAGTGCCGATCTTCTCCGGCGGGATGGCAGCCGACTTGTACACCTTGCCTGCGGTCACTGCGGCAAAGCGGTGCTCGGCATGCACATGCCACACATACGGTGCAGCGGCGATGAGCACCGCAACTACCGCATAGGCCGGCCAGCGCCCGAGTCTCATGGTGCGTCTCAGGCCAGCCTGGACACCAGCACGCAGACCGCCAGCACCTTTTCCAGCGCCAGCTCGGTGTGTTCGATCTGCAGCACGGTGACCGGCTTCTGCGCCAGCACGCGGATGTGCTGGCCGGGGATCAGGCCGTAGGCGAGCAGGCGCTCGCGCAACTCATGGCTGGTGTCGGGTGTGAAGCCCTCGATGTGCACATGGCTGCGGGCGGGGACGTCGGTGAGGGTCTTGGGCTTGGACATCATTATCCTCCCCAGCCGACGAGGCTGAGGGCGTGGTGCAACAGGCCGCCGATGAAGAAGGCCAGTGGCATGATCAGGGCCAGCATCAGGGCGGCACGGCGCAGGCCGTGCTCCTTGACGATCATCAGCAGGCTGGCGAAGCAGGGCACGAACAGGGTCAGGGTGACGATGCCCACCACCATCTGCTGGGCACTGAGTGCCGAGCCCATGGCGAACAGGCCGGTGGCGCCGAAGTCGCGGCGCAGGAAGCCCATCAGGAAGGCGGCAGTGGCCTCCTTGGGCAGGCCGAGCCAGCCGGTGACCAGCGGCTCGGCGGCCTGCATCAGCCAGGGCAGCACGCCGAGGCGGTCCAGCACGAACAGGGCGAAGGCGCCGATGAGGAACAGCGGGATCACCTCCTCCAGGTACCATTTCAGGCGCGCCCAGGTCTTGGTCAGCACGTTGCCCGGCACCGGCAGGCGCAGCGGCGGCAGCTCGGTCATCAGCGGGATACGCTTACCCGGCATCAGGCGGTTGGCCAGCCAGCCCACGGTGACCAGCACCAGCAGCACCATGCAGAACCAGATCAGGGTCGCACTGAACGAAATACCGGCCAGGATGCCCATCACCACACCGAGCTGGGCCGAGCACGGAATGGCCAGGGCCAGCAGGAAGGTGACGATCAGGCGTTCGCGCGGCGTCTGCAGGATGCGGGTGGTGAGCGTCGCCATGGTGACGCAGCCGAGGCCGAGGATCATCGGCAGCACGGCGCGGCCGTTCAGGCCCAGCGCCTTGAAGCTGCGGTTGGACAGCACGGTGAGGCGCGAGAAATAGCCGGAGTCCTCCAGCACGCCGAAGGCGATGAAGAAGGTGGTGACGATGGGCAGGATCAGCGCCAGGGCATAGGTCATGCCCATGGTCCACAGGCCGTACTCGCCCACCAGCAGGTCATGTGCCCAGGACCAGGGGACATGGCTCTCCACCAGCCCCTGGAACCAGGGATTGATGATGCCGCCGAACAGGTCCTCCTCCAGCAGGCCGACCAGGGTGCCGGCGCCGAACTCGCCGACGAACCAGTAGATGCCGTACAGCACGGTGAGCAACACCGGCCAGCCCCACACCGGGTGCACCGCCAGGTAGCCGAGGCGCTGGGCCAGACCGGCACCGCCCTTATCCACGGCGCGGATCACCCGGCTGGCGACGCGGTCGGCGAAGGCCATGCGCGTCTGCTGCAACACCGCCGCCAGCGGCTCGACGAAGGACTGCTGCAGGGCGTCGCGGTGGACGCGCAGCATCTCCACCTGTTCGGCGCCGATACGCTCCGTGAGCCAGCTCTCCAGCTCGCCGTCGCCGGCCAGGAACAGCAGACCGAGGGCGCGCGGCGCCAGGACATCCGCCGGCAACAGCGGCGCCATCACATCCAGCGCCGCCTCGATCTCGGCCGGGTATTCCAAGTGAAAGCGCGGCACCGGGGCCTTTTTGATCTCGTCCTGCAACTGCGCCACCCCCTTGCCGCGGGTGGCCACGGTGGCCACCACCGGCAGCCCCAGCTCGGTGGCGAGGGCCGCCGTGTCGATATGGGCACCACGCGCCTCCGCCTCGTCCACCATGTTCACCGCCAGCACCATGGGACGGCCCATCTCGGCGAACAGGGCGGTCAGCTGCAGACTGCGGCGCAGGTTCTTGGCATCGCCCACCTGCAGCAGGACCACGTCCTGTTCCGTGAGCAGGGCACGGGTGGTGGCATGCTCGTCGCCGGTGCGCGAGGGCAGCGAAATGACGCCCGGGGTATCCAGCACCGGCATGTCGCCCAGCGCGCGGGCATTGCCGCGCGACACTTCGACGGTGGTGCCGGGATAGTTGGCAACGACCACATAGCGCCCGGTGAGGGCGTGGAACAGCACGGACTTGCCCACATTGGGCTGACCGACGAGCAGCAGGCCGCCGGTGGCGGGAGTATTCATGGACACACTCGACAGAATCGACAACAGGAATGCACAGGAAAGGCGAAGGTTTTACGGCAAACCGGGCCTTGCCGCAAGGGAAATCCGCCCGATTCTCATTACCAATGGTAAAACTGTATCCCCCACAGCAGCGGCACCGGCGCCATGGTCAGGGCCAGCACGGTCAGCACCCACCCGCGGCGTGCCGCGGCCACCGGGCGCAACAGGCGCGCCGCCAGGACGAGACTCCAAGCCATGCCGCCAGCGATGAGCAGCAACCGCCCCGGCACCGCCCAGTCGAGCACGATGCCCTCACCCTGCAACTGGCCGGTGGTGAGCAGGGACAGGCCGACGAATACCGACACCCCGCCCAGCGGGATCAGGGCCGGGGCTAGGCGCAGGGCGTTGGTCCGCGCCGTCCCCGGCAACAGGCGTCCGGCCAGATGCAGCCCGGCCCAGATCCAGCCGCCCACCAGCAGCGCCTGGGCACCGATATAACCGAGCAGCAGCAGGCCGTCGAGCCAGGTGAAGGCATCATTGGCCTCGGGGTAGTGGGTGAGCAGCCACCACGGCGCATTGTCCTGCAACAGCCAGAAGCTGTCGTGCAGCACCAGCCATTCGGCGAGCTGCTGCTTGATGGCGATGAACCAGGGCGAGGCCGACCACTGGAAGGCACCGAAGGCCACGCCGAGCAGGCCGAACACCAGCAGGCGCGCCTCCCACGGCCCGGTGGCCGTGCTGCCCACCTCGCTGCCGGGCCAGCGCGGCGCCAGCGTCACCGCCTGGCGATGCCCGGCGCAGCGGCCGCACATGTGGCACTCGCCGGCGCCGGTCATGCGCCGCACGTCGATGAGCGGGGCGCAATCCACCGGGGTGTGTCGGAGCACCGGGGCCGCATCCCAGGCGGCGCGGTCGACCCGAAAGTGCAGCGGCGACAGCCGCGCCAGCAGGGCGAACACCCCGTTCACCGGGCACAGGTGGCGGCACCACACGCGGCGGCCGCGGCCGTAGACCAGGGCGACGGCCATCGCCGCCACGGTGGAACCGCCCAGCACCAGCAACGCCGCCTTGGGGTACTCGTAGACGCTGACCATCTGGCCATAGATCGTGGTGAGCACGAAGGCCACGAAGGGCCAGCCGCCCCACTTCATCCAGCGCGGCACCGGCCGCCCGGCGCCGAAGCGGCTGGTCCACTCGCTCAGCGCGCCCTCGGGGCAGAACACACCGCACCACAGCCGGCCGACGGCGAACATCGACAGGATGACGAAGGGCCACCAGATCCCCCAGAACAGGAACTGGGCGAACAGCACCAGGTTGTCGAGCAGGCGTGCATCGGGCGGCGGCAGCTCCATGAAGGCCGGCGCCACCACCAGGGCCAGATAAAAGGTCACCACCGCCCACTGCATCCCCTGGATCCAGCAGCGGTGACGCCGCATCAGTTCACCGAGGCGCGCCAGGCGCGAACGGGCGATGCCGGCGGCGGACAGCAGGATGGGCTGGGCATTGCGCATGGGATTCAACCTTCCGTCTCAAACAGGAACGCCGCGACAACGCGCCGCCCGCCATAGTCGATCACACCCTGCGCCTGCCAGTGCACACGGCCGGTGGAACACAGCGGCAACACCGCCTCACCGGCGTAGAGCCGCTCGCCCACCGGCCGCAGCACCGCGCGATGAAAGGCCTCCGTCACATCCACCGCCTGGAAATCCACCTCCACCGCCTCAGGTCTGGCACCGGCCAGTTGCATCTCCACCTGCAGGGGGACGAGACACCGCAGCGGCCGCGGCCCCAGCGTCAGGTACAGCCGGCCGCTGCTCCACGCCGCCGCGCAGGTGCGCTCGTGCAGCGCGCAATCGGACGGTGCCGGCAGATGCAACACGCGCGGCAGCGACATCCACTTGAACAGCGCCGTGATCAGGATGAGGCCGATGGTGATGCCGAAGGCGGCCGGCCAGCCATGGCAGCGGACGCCCCCCTCCGCCGCCAGGCATGCCGTCTCAGTCATGTGCCCGCACCGTCGCCGATGCCGGGTGGCGCGGCCACAGCACGAACAGCCAGTAGGCCGCCACCAGCAGCAGCAACACCAGTGAAGGCCGCGCGCGATAACCGGCGAAGGTGGCCAGCACGTTACCCGGGCCCGCCGCATCGTCCAGCAGGAAGGTGCTGTCCCACAGCGGGTCCACCAGCGCCGGCAGCATTTCCAGTCCGATCAGCCGTTCCACCCCGCTGACCAGCAGACCGCAGGCCAGCAACAACAGCAGCACGCTGCTGGCGCGGAAGAACACTGCATAGCTGAACAGGCGCAGGCCGCGTGCCAGCACCATCACCGTCAGCAGCGCCAGCACCACGCCGAGGACGGCCCCCTGCCACAGCTCACTGCCGGCATTGAAGCTGAGGCCGTAAAGAAAAATCGCCGTCTCGGCGCCCTCGCGCGCCACGGCAATGGCCACCAGCACGGCGATGCCGAAGGCGCCGGCACGATCGAAGGCCGCCGCGGCACCGGCGTGCAGCTGCTGCCTCATGGCACGGCCATGGCGTCGCATCCACAACACCATATGGGTAATCAGTGCGGCGGCGAGCAACACCATGCCGGCCTGGAAATACTCCAGCACCGCACCGGCCAGTTCGTCCTGCACCACGGTCATGGCGACGGCGAGCGCACCGGCCAACAACAGACCGGCCGCCGCGCCGGCGGCCAGATACCAGCGCCCGCGCGCCAGTTCGCCGCGCATCCGCAGCCAGGCCCAGAGGATGCCGATCACCAACAATGCCTCTATGCTTTCACGCCAAACGATGAACAGTGCCTGCCCCATGGGGTTTACTCCACGATGATCCGGCCCTGGCCGGTGTCGGGATGGAATTCGTCAAAGTAGCGGTAGGTGCCGGGCTTGAGCGGGGCGATCACCACGAACGAGGTGACGCCGGGCGCCAACACTTTCTCCTTGCGCAGTTCGATGCTCTCGAACTCGACGGCGTCGCTGCCCTGATTCCTGATCACGATCTTGAAGCGCGTCTTCGCCGGCACACGCAGCGTGTCGGGGATCAGCCGGCCGTCCTGCGCCACCACCTCGAAGGTGAGCAGCTCCGCACCATGCGCCTGAGCGCCGCCCAGCACCAGCCACAGCGCCACCAGCCCCACGACACTCACCCGCAACCAATCCGTCCACATCGCCATGTCACATCGCCCTCATGCCAAAAGGCGGGCCGGGCGCTGCCCGGCCCGCATCGGTACTAGGGAAGCTCTGAATAAGTTCAGAGCTTCCGCGGCACAGGGATGTGCCGCCATTTTTCAACGACGATAAGTCGTTGAAAAATGAAGCCAAGCGAAAATCACACTGTTCGCTTGGCGTGGTCTGAGAAGTCCAGGATGGACTTATTCAGACCTTCCCTAGAAATTCACCGCCGCGCGCACACCGACCACCATCATGTCCCTGGCGTCGCCATTGCCGGCGGCGTTGCGCACCCACTGCACATCCGGCGTCAGCGCCACCTGCTCGTTCAGGCGCCAGCGGTAGAACAGCTCCACCAGTTCCTCGGCCCGATTGAAGCCGGTGGCCGCCTCGTAGTCGTTGCTGGGCTGCAGCCATCCCACCGCCACACCGATGGCATCGCCGCCGCGCCCCCAGTAGCTGCCGCCGAACTCGGCGCCCAGCGTCAGCGCCTGATCGAACTTCACCTTGCCGGCGGTGGAGGCGCCATAACGGCCGAACAGCGTGGTGTAGTCGCCGACGCGCTGATCGGCGGAGAGACCCCAGCCGCTGTGGCGCTCGGTCACCTGACCGTCGTTGAATTCACTGGCCTGGCCGTTGCTCCAACCGTAGAGGCGGTAATTGCCCTCGAGGCCGCCGAACAGCTTGCGCGTGGTTTCCGCCTGCACGATGACGAAGGGGGAATCGAAGCTGTCGTTGAACGCGGCACCGTTACCGGCGCCGAACACGCCGACGGACACGCGCCACGACTCCGGCGCGCCCTGCTCGTTGTGGTAAGCGAGACGCAGGCCGGGGGTGAAGCCGTAATCATCCACCGCCACATCGCCGCCCACATCGAGCAGCGGATTGTGGACGAAGGCGCCGTTCATGAAGCGCGCGGTCTCGTCATCGGCGATGCTGTTCTGATCGAAGAACAGGAAGGGGTCCATCTTGCCGACGGTGATCTCCATGTGCTGCTTGGGCCAGCGTCCGGTGCCGTCATCCCCCAGCGGCACATCCATCTGGTACCACAACTGGGCCAGCACCGGACTACCGGCGCCGTTGGCATCGGCAAAGGCCGTGGCATTGGGTGCGCTGAAGCTGTCGTTCAGTTTGGCCAACCCATCGCCCTGGCCGAGGCGGAAATGGGCGAACAAACGACCATGGGAACGACCGTACTCACCACCGGGCAGGGTGACCGAAACGTCACCGCGATAGTTGAGCTGGCTTTCGCCGTTGCCGTCCGCCGTGGCGTCGCCATTGGCCCGCTGCGCCACCGCCACCAGACCGACACCGGCAGTCACGCCGTCGAGGGCCTCGACCATGCGCGCCTGCTTCTGCAGACTGAGGGTGCGAATCTCCACGTCCTTGAGCCGCGTGATGACCTCCGGATCCTGCTCGCGCAGGTAATCGTTCTGTAGCGCCTCGTCCTCGGCCTGCTGCCGGCGCTCCAGCTGCTCGATGCGCTTGAGCAGCTCATCCACCGTCGGTGCGGCCACCGCCGGAGCGGCGGCAAATACCGCGGCCAGCACCGGCAACAGGCGCAGCGTTCCCGTTACCGCACTCATCAGTAGCCCCCCTTCTTGCCGATGCCGGCGTAGACGAACTCGTATTCGACAGTGAACGGCTTGAACCAGGGGCGCACGCCGGTGAGGCGGTCGGTATGACGGCCGAAGTGGGCCATGGGATTGGCCGTGGGCGGGGCCACCTCGTACTTCACGGTGTACTTGCCGGGCCCCATCAGCTTGACGTTGTCGCCGTAGTGCGGGCCGTCGCTGGCCACCATCGGCATCATGTCGCCCTTGATGGTCGCGCCGCCCTGCTTGGTGATCTCGTACTTGACCACCAGGTAGGGGATCCAGTCGCCCTCGGCAAAGCCGTTGGGATTGTCGGCCAAGGCGCGGATGTCCGCCTCGATGTGGACATCCGACTCGGCGGCGGCGCGCATCATCCCTTCCGGTTCCATTACCACCGGCTGCAGGTATACCGCTGCGATCTCCATGCCGTGGCGATGATGGGGGGTACCGATGGGGTATTCGGCGGCGAGCGCCGGCACTGCCATGGCCAGCGCGGCGGACAGAAGAATGGAACGGACACAGCGCATGAATCTCTCTCCTTTGTTTGACCTATAAAACTAGATGATAACGATTCGTATTTACATATCAACAGAAAGCAAGGCACCTGTCAATACGGTTTACAACGCATTTCCACGTCACGGCCGCACCGGATCCGAAGCGCCGGCAGTGACCGCGGCACGGTCGAGATACGGGCAGCCTCCCGCCGTGGCGCCCCCTCCGCGAGAAGCGCTACCTCGCCCCAGCGCGAAGCTGGGCGCGGGTCCGGCGTCAATGCCCTGGCGCAGGCCGGCGATATATTGCCCATCGGTCAGCTTCTTGACCGCACCAAACACGCTGAACCGCTCGCCCACGGTGTAGGGGTGCACTCGGGTCAAAGAGCCCAGCCTGCCGGCGAAGAAGGCGGAGTGGCTTTCCGTGAGCCCCTCGCGGCAGCGCTGGACTTATTCAGAGCTCCCCTAAGGAAGCCCTGAATAAGTTCAGAGCTTCCGCGGCACAGGGATGTGCCGCCATTTTTCAACGACGATAAGTCGTTGAAAAATGAAGCCAAGCGAAAATCACACTTTTCGCTTGGCGTGGTCTGAGAAGTCCAGGATGGACTTATTCAGACCTTCCCTAATTCCGTCGTTCCGGTTCCATCACGAAACCCAGCCGGACGATGCCGGCGTTACGCCCCGCGGCCAGGACGCGGGCGACGTTGTCGTAGGGCGTGGTCTTCTCCGCGCGCAGGTGCACTTCTGTTTCCGGATCGATGCGGACGAGCTTGGCCAGGCGATCCTGCAGGGCGTCGTATTCCATCGGCGCGTCGTTCCAGTACAGCCGGCCGGCGGCGTCGATGGCGAGGGTGATGGTGTCGGGCGTGGTCTCGTTGGGCGCGCTGCTGGCCTGCGGCAGGTCCACCTTCACCGCATGGGTCAGCACCGGCGCGGTGATGATGAAGATCACCAGCAGCACCAGCATGATGTCCACCAGCGGGATGACGTTCATCTCCGCCATGGGCTGCTCGCGCCCGCCGCCCAGTCCGCCGAAGGCCATCACGCCGCCCCCGCGCGCGCTTCCGCGCGCTGCGCCACCAGGGCGCAGTGGGCCGGCGTCACGCAGGCGCCGGTGATGAGAAAGGCGTGCAGGTCGTGGGCAAAGCCGTCCATCTCCTCGGCCAGTACGCGGTTGGCGCGGTTGAAGGCGTTGTAGGCCAGCACCGCGGGGATGGCGGCGGCGAGACCGGCGGCGGTGGCCACCAAGGCCTCGCCCAGCGGCCCGGCCACCATCTCCATGCTGGCGCTGCCGGCGCGGGAGATTTCCATCAGGGCGTGGTAGATGCCCCACACGGTGCCGAACAGGCCGACGAAGGGCGCCGTACTGCCCACCGAGGCCAGCAGGGTCATGCCTGAGGAAGAGTGGGAGGCCTCGCGGTTCATGGCGTTGCGCAGGGTGCGCACCAGAAACTCGTCCACCCCGCAGGCATCGCCGACGCGGGCACGTGACCGGCAGGTGAAGTGCTCCAGGCCGGCGATGCCCGACTGCGCCAGCCGCGCCAACGGCGAGACCGCATCCGACGCTGCCACACCGGCCGCCGCCTGGATGTCCGCCGCGTCCCAGAACGACTGCACAAAGCGGCCGTTGGCGCCACGCACGCGGTTCAACCACAGCGCCTTGACGATGATCAGATACCAGGTCAGCGACGACATCAGCAGGAGGGTGAGGAACACCCCGATCAACACCCAGTCGCCCTGCTCGAACACCAAAGCCAGATTCATTCCAAAAACCTCAGTCGTCCGCAAATGAACGCAATAAACACGAATTGCTAACTACCCACCCGTGGATCGGACTTCAGTCCGAACCACGTACTGTATTTTTATCGTTCCCCTTTGCGCTCTTCGCGTCCTTTGCGTCTTTGCGTTGTTTGCGTTGAACGCTTTTGACTTTAAAGGGGGGAGCAGTTACCGCGAATTTTCATCTCTTCACCCCAGACTGAACACGATGGGCACGATGACCCAAGC
This sequence comes from Sulfurivermis fontis, assembly GCF_004001245.1. NCBI lineage: Bacteria > Pseudomonadati > Pseudomonadota > Gammaproteobacteria > Thiohalomonadales > Thiohalomonadaceae > Sulfurivermis > Sulfurivermis fontis. The sequence continues at coordinate 577,758 of NZ_AP018724.1, read as the reverse complement.
CTCCACCGCCCGGCTGCCGCGCCGCGCGGGGACGAAACTCCACCGCTGCACCACCTCCAGCGCCGCCCGATCCAGGCGTTCGGAGCCGCTGGACGACGCCAACTCCACGCGCCGCGGCTTGCCGTGCGGGTCGACCAGCACGCGCAGGCTCACCTCGCCCTGCTCGCCCAGCCGCCTGGAGAGGCGCGGATAGGCGGGAGCCGGATTGCGCAGGTAGTCGGCCTGGAAGCTCGGCTCCACCAAAGGCATCTCTTCTTCGGCCACGTCGGCCACCTCCGCCGTCGCCGGTGCTGCGGGTTGCACCACCGCCGCGGGCGGCGGCAGCACGGCCGGCGGCGGTTCGGGCGACGCCTGCACCTGCCGCGACTCGACCCACGGTGCCTGCACCTTCTGCGGTGTCGGCCGGGGCGCCGGTCTGGACGGCGGCTCCGGGGCCGGCGATACCATCTTGGCCGGCGGCGCCGGGCGGCTCTGCAGCAGGGAGACCGTCACCACCTGTTGCGGCGCGGCCGGAGGCGTCAGCGACGGCGCCGCCACCCACACGGCCAGCACCACCGCCAGCGCATGCAGACCGAAACTCACCGCCGCCGCGGAAAGCTGCAGACCGCGCGGTGCGCCCACCCATGTCACGACGGCATGCCCCTGTGTTTCATGGTCATGATATTAAATGCGGATGAGAATGATTGTCAATTGCGTAAATACGCGAGTACACGACAGTGTCGTCAAGGCGGACGTCTTGTGATGGAATAGCGCGATGGAAAATCTGAAGGCAGACCTGGTGCGCCACTACCGCTGGCTGCGCCAGTACGGCATCAACGACTCCCACAGCGGTAACGCCTCGGTGCGCGACGGCGATACCGTGTGGGTCACCCCCACCGGCTGCTGCGCCGACCTGCTGGAGCCGGACCACCTGGTGCGCTGCCACATCGATGGCACTTTGGGCGAGCGCGCCTCCCTCGATGCCCCGCTGCACATCCAGGTCTACCAGCGCAATCCCAAGGCCCGCGCGGTGCTGCACAGCCACGGCGCCCACACCGTCGCCCTGACCCTGAACGGGCAGGACTACCTGCCGCCGGACTTCGAGGGCCAGCTCTACTTCCCGCGCGTGCCGGTGATCACCATCCCCTACAGCCACTACGTCGCCGAGGCGCCGCACAAGGTGGCGGAGGTGCTGGCCGAATACCCGATCACGGTGGTGCGCGGCCACGGCGTCTACGCCTGCGCCGAAACGCTCAACCTGGCCTACAAGTGGACCTGCTCGCTGGAACTCTCCGCCCAGACCACCCACATCGCGCGTCTGGCGGGGACGCTTTAGGGAAGCTCTGAATAAGTTCAGAGCTTCCGCGGCACAGGGATGTGCCGCCATTTTGTCCACGGATGGACTTATGTCGCGCAGCCCAGGGAGGGGCGGGAGCGACCTGAAAAGTCCAGGATGGACTTATTCAGACCTTCCTTAGAAAAGAAACTCAACGCAAAGGGGGATTTGCGCTTTACATTGTGGGAGCCCGGCTACGCCGGGCGCTAGCGACACCTGGACCGGCCTGGCGCGCGATAAATCAGGCTCCACAAAAAATCTTTGCGGCCTCTGCGTACTTTGCGCCTTTGCGTTGAGCGCCTTTGACTTTACAAGGAATCGGGGACAGACATGACCCAGTACGACATCCCGGTGGTGCTGACCTTCGCCGGCAACGACCCCACCGGCGGCGCCGGCATCCAGGCCGACATCGAGGCCATCGCCTCCATGGGCTGCCAGGCGGCGCCGGTGATCACCGCGCTCACCGTGCAAGACACGCGCAACGTAATCCGCTTCGAGCCGGTGTCGGCACTGCTGGTGATCGAGCAGGCGCGTGCCGTGCTGGAAGACATGCCGGTGGCCTGCTTCAAGCTGGGGATGCTGGGCAGCGTGGAGAACGTCGAGGCGATCCACACCATCCTGAGCGACTACCCGGACATCCCGGTGGTGACCGACCCGATCCTGCGCGCCGGCGGCGGCGGCGAACTGGCCGATGCGGAATTGATTGATGCGATGACGGAGCTGCTCTTGCCGCAGACCACCGTGCTCACCCCCAACAGCCAGGAGGCGCGCCGCCTCGCCCCCGAGGCCGACACCCTGGATGCCTGCGGTCAGGAACTGCTCGCCGCCGGCTGCGAGCTGGTGCTGATCACCGGCACCCACGAGAACACCGCCACCGTGGACAACGTGCTGTACGGCAACATGCGCAAGCTGGAAACCTTCACCTGGGAGCGCCTGCCGCACAGCTACCACGGCTCCGGCTGCACCCTCGCCTCCAGCATCGCCGGTCTGCTCGGCCAGGGGCTGGAGCCCTTCAGCGCCATCCACGAGGCGCAGGAATACACCTGGGAGGCGCTGAAAAACGGCTACCGCATCGGCATGGGGCAGTTGCTGCCCAACCGGCTGTTCTGGGCGCGGGCGGAAGAGGAATGAAGAACAGCGGTACGAGGGACAAGCGACGAGATGCGAGGGAATGAACTCGCCACGCTCGTAGTGTTTCTGGACTCAAACAACCGTGCGCGCAGCGCACACCTTCCTCGTATCCTGTACCTTGATCCTCGTACCTGGTCTTAATCGTCCATGCGCCCGATGGCGCAGGACACGAAGGAAGTGGCCTTGGCCTTGATCGAGGCCATACCCTGCACCGAACCGGCTTCGGGATAACCCGCCTTGGCCAGCGCCGCCACCACCGCCGGGCGCAAAGCTTCGTCGGCTTCCACGTTCACCAGCCCCTGCTCCACCACCACTTCGGCGCCGTTTACGCCGTCAATCTCGGTCACGCGCTTGCGGATCGTGTTGGCACAGCCGCCACACTTGATGTTCTCGACCTGAACGGAAAAAGCCATGGAGATACCTCTGCGTATGCTTGAGCAAGAATGAAAGAAAGGCGGGACGCCATTCAAGCGGAAGCGGGCTATTCTAGCGAAGTCCCGGCCGCTGTCTATCGGCAACCCGCTTACGGTTTCAGCGTGACGCCCACTGCAGCGGCGTGCCGTCGACACAGCCGCCGAGCATGGTGGAACCCTGCCGGCCGACCTGATCGACACGAATCAGCCCCACCTTGGCCTCGATGTCGAAGCGGGTGATGACGCGCTGCTGGTCGTCGGCCAGCCACACATCCAACTGCCCCGGCGCGCCCACGGCGGCATCGTGTTTCCTGACACGCACATGCAACACCTCCTGTGTCTGCCCATTGGCCTGCATCGTCTCCCGCCCGAGCAGCCGCACCACGTAACGGCCAATCTGCTCTTTGTGCACCACAGCGATTTCGCGTTCCGGACGTACGTCGTAGTCATAGGTACGCAGTGCATAAAGCATGGTGAGCGGGTCCATCGCCGCACCCTCCCTGATACGCCGTCGGGTATGGTCATGAATCAGATAACTCAGCCCGTCGCCGACCGGCGCATAGTCGGTCAGAAACGCCGGCAACCGCTCCTTGCCATCGGCCTCCCAGCGGTGCTCATCCGTCTCCCAGCTGAACCGTGGCCCGACCTGGCGCGGCTCGGCCGGCACGTACAGGCGCTTGCGGTAATACTTGATGCGCTCGTGTTCCCAGTCGAACCACATGACGTTATGGATGTTTTCCACACCGTCGTCGTGATCGCTGACCAGATGGGTGAACGACAGGTCCGGCGCCGCCAGGGCGTCGTAGCGCAGGCGCACCGGGTAGGAAAACTCGGCAAAACCGTAATTGCGCGTATCCACCGTCATGGTGGCCCGGCAGATGGGCGCGCCGTTGAACCGCTCGCGGCCGGGAAAGGCATACAGCGCCATGTCCGCCAGGTCCTTCCAGACATAGGCGGTAAACACGCCGCGATAGGAGATGCGGTAATCGAGCCGTTCGCCGGCCTGGTGCAACGGCGGTTCGCCCACCGCCCAGGCGGGCGTCCCGGCCAGCAACAGCAGGCCGATCAGGGCGGTACAGAGGCGAAGGGTGGCCGGACTCATGTCAGCAAGGGTAGTCGGGAGTTCGTGCGCTGTTCAAGCACTGGCTGCGACGGCTGCCCGCCCCGTACAGGGTGCCTGTCCGGAGCGGATGTTTTATGCTGTCCCGCCCGACCGCCACGCCGTGAACTCTCGCGCCCATGAAAAATATCCCGCACGGACTCTATGTCCTCACCGACAGCGGCCTCATCCCGGATGAAAGGCTGGTCCCGGCGGTGGCCGCCGCGATCGCCGGCGGCGCCGTCATGGTGCAATACCGGGACAAGGGCAGTGATGCGGACAAGCGCCGCTGGGAGGCCCAGGACCTGGTCCATCTGTGCCGGCCGCTGGGCGTGCCGTTGATCATCAACGACGACGTGGCCCTGGCGGCTGCGGTGGGCGCCGCCGGAGTCCACCTCGGCCGCGACGACGGCGACATCGCCAGCGCCCGCGCCGCCCTCGGTCCCGCCGCCATCATCGGCGTCTCCTGCTACAACGAGCTGGAACGTGCCGTCGCGGCAGAGGCTGCCGGCGCCGATTATGTGGCCTTCGGCAGCTTTTTCCCATCCACGGTCAAGCCCGGCGCGGTACGCGCCGAATGCGACCTGCTGCGCCAGGCCAAGGGGCGGCTCCGGGTGCCGGTGGTTGCCATCGGCGGCATCAACGCCGACAATGGCGCGCGGCTGGTCGCGGCCGGTGCCGACCTGCTCGCCGTGATCTCCGATGTATTCGGCCAGCGTGATGTTCGCGCCGCCGCAATGCGCCTGTCCCGCCTGTTCGAATAAGGCTTAAACGCAAAGACGCAAAGGACACCAAGGGCGCAAAGATATGTTGCGTTGTGGGAGCCCGATTTATCAGGCGGCATGGGCTGTCCAGGTGTCGTCATCGCCCGGTATAACCGCGCTTCCACAAAAAAGCGGCGTCCCTTGGCGACCTTCGCATCTTTGCGTTGAACTGTTTTTTACTCGTTAGGAAAGGTATCACCATGCCCCACTCGCACGAACTCTTCGCCGCCGCCCAGAAGCACATCCCCGGCGGCGTCAACTCCCCGGTGCGCGCCTTCAAGGGCGTCGGCGGCGAGCCGATCTTCTTCCAGCGCGGCGAGGGCGCCTATCTGTGGTCGGAGAGCGGCAAGAAGTACATCGACTACGTCGCCTCCTGGGGGCCGGCCATCGTCGGCCATGCCCATCCCAAGGTGATCGAAGCGGTGCAACAGGCCGCGGCCAAGGGCCTGTCCTTCGGCGCGCCGACGGTGAGCGAGACGCTGATGGCCGACCGCCTGTGCGCACTGGTGCCGTCCATGGACATGGTGCGCATGGTCTCCAGCGGCACCGAAGCGACCATGAGCGCCATCCGCCTGGCGCGCGGCTACACCAATCGCGACAAGATCGTGAAGTTCGAGGGTTGCTACCACGGTCACTCCGACTCCCTGCTGGTGAAGGCCGGCTCCGGCATGCTGACCCTGGGCGTGCCGAGCAGCCCCGGCGTGCCGGCGTCGCTGGCCGAACACACCATTACCCTGCCCTACAACGACGCCGCGGCGGTAAAGGCCGCCTTCAGGACCGACGGCTTTCACATCGCCTGCATCATCGTCGAGCCGGTGGCCGGCAACATGAACTGCATCCCGCCGGTGCCCGGCTTCCTCGAAACCCTGCGCGCGGTGTGCGACGAGTACGGCGCGGTGCTGATCTTCGACGAGGTGATGACCGGTTTCCGCGTCGCCCTCGGCGGCGCCCAGGGTCATTACGGCATCAAACCCGACCTCACCACCCTGGGCAAGGTGGTCGGCGGCGGCATGCCGGTGGGCGCCTTCGGCGGCAAGCGTGAGATCATGGAAAAGATCGCCCCCCTCGGCCCGGTCTATCAGGCCGGCACCCTGTCCGGCAATCCGGTGGCGATGGCCGCCGGCCTGGCCAACCTCGACCTCGTCACCCGGCCCGGCTTCTATGAAGACCTGGCGCAGAAGACCGAGTACCTGGTCCACGGCATCATGGCGGAGGCGAAAAAGGCCGGCATCCCCATGAGCGAGAACCACGTCGGCGGCATGTTCGGCCTCTTCTTCACCGAGGAGGAAAAGATCACCAGCTACGGCCAGGCGGTGCAGAAGTGCAACGTCGACCGCTTCAAGCTGTTCTTCCACGGCATGCTGAATGAAGGCGTCTACCTCGCCCCCTCCGCCTTCGAGGCCGGCTTCGTCTCCGCCGCCCACACCACGGCGGACCTGGATGCCACCATCGCAGCGGCAGGCAAGGTGCTGCGCACGCTGTAGAACAGTGGCAAGTTGCAAGTGACAAGAGAGAGGCCTGGTTTGTCTTTTGCTTGCCACTTGTAACTTGAAACTTGCGACTGCCTTCATGAACTACAAGGTCATCCCCGTCACCGCCTTCCAGCAGAACTGCTCCCTCGTCTGGGACGAGCAGACCATGGAGGGTGCGCTCATCGACCCGGGCGGCGATGAAGAAAGGCTGCTCGCCGCGGCACGGCAGGCCGGCGTGACGCTGACCAGGCTGCTGCTCACCCATGGCCATCTCGATCACGTCGGTGCCGCACGCCTTCTGGCCGACCGCCTGGGCATACCGGTGGAGGGGCCACAGGAGGAAGATCGCTTCTGGCTGGAGAACTTGCCGGAGCAGGCGGCGATGTTCGGCTTTCCCGATACGGCTGCGTTTCTGCCTGATCGCTGGCTCAACGACGGCGACACGGTGCAGGTGGGCACGCTGTCGCTCGATGTCATCCACTGCCCCGGCCACACGCCGGGACACGTGGTGTTTTATCAGCCCGCCGCGCAGTTGGCCTTCGTCGGCGATGTGCTGTTCAAGGGTTCCATCGGCCGCACCGATTTTCCGCGCGGCGACCACGACGCCCTGATCCGCGCCATCCGCACCCGGCTGTTTCCCCTCGGCGACGACGTCACCTTCATCCCCGGCCACGGCCCGCTGTCCACCTTCGGCCGCGAACGTCTCGGCAACCCCTTCGTGGCGGATTGACACTGCCCCGGCCAGCGCCTGCCCGCACCGCCCGCCAGGGTCGCCGTTGAGGCAGCGGACCTTCGCCGCGCAGGCTACTGTCGGGAGTTCTGGCCGACGATATCGCCCATCATCAGGTCGAAATAGCCTTTGGCGCCCCCGGCCAGGAAATAGTACGAGGCCACCTTTTCCGACTCCAGGTAATACTGCAACCAACGCACCTGATGCCCGGCCTCGTCGTAGATCAGCAGGGTCTTGCCCTCCTGCCGCGCCTGATCGACATATTTCTGCAAGGCCTTGTTATCCAGCGGCACCGAGTGCTGGCGCATGGGGAACAGGGTGATGGCTTCCTGCTGGAACTTGTCCCGCACATCGAGGATCAGCGCATTGTCGTCGATGCGTTTTTCGAACTCGGCCGGCTTCAGGGTATGCGCCTGCAGCTTGTCCTTGCCGAGCAGACGGGCGGGATCCACCGGCGTGCGCCCCAGCAGCACCGAGTCGTCGGGATAGGCCTTGACCCAGTCGAAGATGCCGGCGTCATAGGCATAGACATTGACGATGCCGCTGTTCTGCGCCTCCAGGGCCGCCTGGTAGGACTTCATGCAGGTGCGGCCGTTGCAGTAGAACACGATGGGATGGCTGGATTCGGCCCGCAGCGCCTTGACGCCCTCCACAAACCCCTGTTCCCCCAGCGGGACGTTGACCGCCCCTTTGATGTGCAGTGTTTCGTACTCGTAGTGCGAACGGGCATCGACGATGATGACGTTGGGACGCATGGCCTGCAGCTGCGCCAGCTCCACCGGCTTCACGGTGGGATAGCGCGAACGCCCCGGCATTTCGTCGTCCGCCCAGGCCGTCCCGCCGAGCAATACGGCGGCCACCAGCAACAGCCAGGCATGGCGGGACCAGTGGTGATTCATGGAATTCATAGTGGCTTCTCCTCGTGCAGCCGCGCCGGCGCGCGGCGACCCCTGCTTCGGTTATTGTTGTGAACGGCTGCAGAACGGCGCCTGCAACCCTTCCTTTCCTGGTTGCTAGGAGTCAGGGAGGCGGCATTTTATTCCCGTGTTCTCCTCATGCCACTATGCCGCGTCCATGCGCTACAAGGCGTGCGTGCCTTCACGTCTGCGCCGCTGGCCCGGCCTTGCACAGGAGAAAATTGTCATTGCACTTTCATGGTTTCGTAGCACAATACGAAAAGTCAGCTACGTTAAATAACGTTCGCGCTTAATATCAGGTCAGGGAGCACCATCATGGCAGAGCAGAAAAAGTCGACCACTCCATCCAGGAAATCCACCAGCACGGAAGCCAAGCCCAAGGCTGCTGCCGCGAAAAAGGCCGCCCCGAAGCAGACGGCGCCGAAAAAGGCGGCCGACCCCAAGCCGCGCGCCAAGAAGGCGGCGGCCGTCACGGTCAGCGAAGAGATGCGCCAGCACATGATCCGCGAGGCCGCCTACTACCGCGCCCTGCACCGCGGCTTCGGCGGCGGCGCCGAAATGGATGACTGGTGCGCCGCCGAGCGCGAGATCGATGCGATGCTGGGGCGTCTGACCAAGTAGACGCGTCTGCTCTTCCCGCAAAGCAAAACGCCGCTGTCACCAGCGGCGTTTTGCTTTCTGTGGCACGCCCTACCGGGCCGCCGCCAGGGCCTGCTCGATGTCGGCGATGATGTCGTCGACGTGCTCGATGCCGATGGACAGGCGCACCATGTCGGGCGTCACGCCGGCCGACTTCAGTTCGGCGTCGTTGAGCTGGCGGTGGGTGGTGGTGGCCGGGTGGCAGGCCAGCGACTTGGCATCGCCGATGTTCACCAGGCGCACGATGAGCTTGAGCGCGTCGATGAACTTCGCCCCCGCCTCGCGCCCGCCTTGGATGCCGAAGGAAAGGATGCCGGAGGCGTTGCCGTCGCGCATGTACTTCTGCACCAGCGGGTAGTCGGGCGAGTCGGGCAGACCGGGATAGTTGACCCAGCTCACCTGCGGATGGCCCTGGAGGAACTGCGCCACCTTGAGCGCGTTGGCGCCATGACGCTCCATGCGCAGGGCCAGGGTCTCGATGCCCTGCAGGATCAGGAAGGCATTGAACGGCGACAGCGCGGCGCCCATGTTGCGCAGCGGCACCACGCGGCAGCGGCCGATGAAGGCCGCCGGGCCGAAGGCTTCCGTATAGACCACGCCGTGGTAGGACGGGTCCGGGGTGTTGAGCATGGGGAAGCGCTGGGCGTTGGCCTTCCAGTCGAACCTGCCGGAGTCGACGATGATGCCGGCGATGGAGGTGCCGTGGCCGCCCATGTATTTGGTCAGGGCGTGCACCACGATGTCGGCGCCGTGCTCGATGGGGCGGCACAGATAGGGCGAGGGCACGGTGTTGTCCACCACCAGCGGCACGCCCCTGGCGTGCGCCGCGGCAGCGAGACGGCCGAAGTCCACCACGTTGGCGGCCGGGTTGCCGATGGACTCGCAGTACACCAGCTTGGTCTTGTCGTCGATCAGCGCGGCCAGGCCGTCGATGTCGTCGTGGGCGGCGAAGCGCACCTCGATACCCATGCGCGGCAGGGTGTGGGCGAACAGGTTGTAGGTGCCGCCGTACAGGCGGGTGGTGGCGACGATGTTGTCGCCCACCTCGCACAGCGCCTGCACGGTGTAGGTGATCGCCGCCATGCCGGAGGCCACCGCCAGGGCCGCCACACCGCCTTCCATCTCCGCCACGCGCTGCTCCAGCACGGCAGTGGTGGGGTTCATGATGCGGGTGTAGATGTTGCCCGGCACCTTGAGGTCGAACAGATCGGCGCCATGCTGGGTGTCGTCGAAGGCGTAGGAGGTGGTCTGGTAGATGGGCACCGCCACCGCCTTGGTGGTGGGCTCGGGGGAATAGCCGCCGTGGATGGCGATGGTTTCCAGTTTCACGCTGTGACTCCTCTCATCATGTTGTTTGATTGCCGATGCCGGGATGGGCATCGCGCCTCCGCCAAACGGACAGGCACGAGGGACAAGGTACGGGATACGAGGCCGGTGTGCGCTGCGCGCACGGTTGTTTTGCTACAAAACATCACGAGCACAGCGAGTTCGTACCTTGCCCCCCTACCTCTGTCCAAACGGGCAGTGTGCCCGCCGCAGGCGCCCCCCGCAACACGTTAGAATCAAGCCATGGACTTCGGCCTGCTGGATATCGTGCTCGACTGGCTGCGCGCCCACCCGGCGTGGGCCGGTGTCGCCGTGCTGCTCATCGCCTGTGGCGAATCACTGGCCGTGGTGGGGTTGTTCCTGCCCGGCGCAGTGCTGATGTTCGGCATCGGCGCGCTGATCGGCGCCGGCGTGCTCGAACTCTGGCCGACGCTGGCCTGGGCCGCGGCCGGCGCCATCGCCGGTGACGGAATCAGCTTCTGGCTCGGCAGGCACTACCACCAGCGCATCCGCGTCATGTGGCCGCTGCGCCGCCACCCGGAACTCATGGCCGGCGCCGTCGATTTCTTCCACCGCCACGGCGGCAAGAGCGTGCTGCTCGGCCGCTTCGTCGGCCCGCTGCGGCCGGTGATCCCGTTGGTGGCCGGCATGCTGGAAATGCCGGTGCGGCGCTTCGCCGTGGTCAACATGATCTCCGGCGTGCTGTGGGCGCCGGTGTACGTGCTGCCCGGCATGGTGTTCGCCGCCTCGCTCGGCCTCGCCGCCGAGGTGGCGACACGGCTGGCGCTGCTGCTCGGCACCCTGCTGATGTTGCTGCTGCTGGCGCTGTGGCTGACACGCCGGTTGTTCGGCCTGTGGCATCGCCACGCCTACCGCGTGTTGCGCTACGGGCTGGACTGGTCCGCCCGCCACCCCCGTCTCGGCCACCTGCCGGCCGCCCTGCTCGATCCGGATCACCCCGAGGCGCGCGGTCTGAGCCTGCTCGGCCTGTTGCTGCTCCTGGCCGGCATCACCCTGCTGTGGACCCTGCAAGCCCTCGGCGGCACGGCCCTGCCCGATCTGGATGCCACCGTACGCGATGGCCTGGCCGCGCTGCACACGCCCTGGGCGAATCGACTGCTGCTGCCCCTCGCGGCCCTGGGCAAACTGGCCACCCTGCTGCCGCTGATCGGCGGCGTTATGCTGTGGCTGCTGGCGCGGCACCACTGGCAGGCCGCGCTCCACTGGCTGGCTGCGGCCGCCTTTGCCGGCCTGTTTGCCCTGCTGCAACGGTGGCTGCAGGACCACACCACGGCGGCCCCGTCGCTGGCACTGGCCGCCGCCGTGTATGGCTTCCTCGCCGTATTGCTGGCACGCGAGGCCAGTGAGCGCTGGCGCTGGCTGGTGTATGGCGGTACCGCCCTGCTGCTCACCGGCATCGCCTTTGCCCAGCTCTACCTCGCCAGCCAGCGGCTGTCCGAGGTGATCCTCGGCCTGTCGCTGGGACTGCTGTGGGCCACGCTGCTCGGCATCGCCTGGCTGCGCCACGGCAGCGGCCGGCCGGCGGCGCGGCCGCTGCTGCTGGTCGCGCTGGGTTGCCTGCTTGCCGCCGGCCTGTGGTACCGCAGCGCACATTACGCGACCGATCTGGCCGCGCATGCCCGCGCACCGGCACTGCGCGACATCGACGCCGCCCTCTGGCGGCAGGAGGGCTGGGCCACCCTGCCGGCGGAGCGGGAAGATCTGCGCCATCGCCACAGCCACCCCCTCACCCTGCAATACGCCGGTGAACCCGCGGCGCTGCAACAGGCCCTGGAGCCACTCGGCTGGCGCGAGCCGGTCGCCCTCGACGCCGTCAGCTGGCTGCAATGGCTGAACCTGGCGGCCTCGCCGGCACAGCAGCCGATCCTGCCGCAGGTACACGCCGGGCAACACCAGCAACTGCTGCTCATCAAGGCGGATGCCGATGACCGGCGTTTGCGCGTGCTGCGCCTGTGGCCCAGCGGCCATCGCCTGCAACCGGGCGACACGCCGCTGTGGCTGGGTAATACCGCCTGGGTGGAAAGCAGCCGTGTACTGGGGAGTTTTACCGTGCCGCGCACGCTGGCCGATTTCGTCACGCCGCTGGGCTTGCTGCAACGGGATCTCGCCGCGGCCGGTTGGCAGCCCACGCTGCAGCGACGGCAGGATGGTGGTGAGGTGATGCTGTTGCGGCAACCGTGAGGACGGGAGATGCGGAAGACCCCACGTGTAACGCACTCACACGAAGTCGCCGCTCTCCATGATCGCCAACAGGCGTTCCAGACGCGCCAGCGAGTCATCCATCTGCAGCAGATATTGCTTCAGCTCCAGCTTGAGCGGCAACAACTCGGTGAGACGCGCCCCTAGCCAGGCCGCATCCTCGTAGCGGCGTTCCAGTTTGGCGTAGGGGAAATCGAGCTGATCCAATATGCCCTGCAGCAGGGCCACCAGCGGCGTGCAGTCCGCCGGCACGGCACTTGCCGGTTCCGGAGCCAGCAGTTCGACCTCGGCGCGGATCAGCTGGTTCGGCTGCACCTCGGTGGTGAGGATGCGAAAGCGCTGCCCACCCTCGACGTTGATGCCGAGCAGGCCGTCATCGCGCCGCTCGAACCAGTTGATACGCGCCAGGGTGCCGATGTCGTAGGTATTGGCCGCCTCGCCCACCTCATGCCCCTCGCGGATCAGGCAGATACCAAAGGGACTGTCCAGACGCAGACTCTCGCTCACCATGTCGAGATAGCGCGGCTCGAAGATGCGCAGCGGCAACACGCCGCCGGGAAACAGAACGGTATGCAGGGGAAACAAGGGGACGTTCAACCTGCGCATCGCCGTGGCTATTCCCCCCAGCGCGGGGCGAGTTGCTGTTCGATGCCGAGATGATCGAGGATGCGCGCCACCACGAAGTCCACCAGATCGGACACTTGCTGCGGCCGGTGATAGAAACCGGGCGCCGCCGGCATCACGGTGACGCCGAGGCGTGCCAGGGTGAGCATGTGTTCCAGATGGATGGCGGACAGCGGCATCTCGCGCGGCACGATGATGAGCTGGCGCCGCTCCTTCAGCATCACGTCGGCGGCGCGCTCGATGAGGTTGTTGCTGGCGCCGGTGGCGATGGCCGAGAGCGTGCCGGTGGAACAGGGACACACCACCATCGCGCGTGGCGCGCTGGAACCGCTGGCCACCGGCGCCAGCCACTGCTCCTTGCCGAACACCTGCAACTGCCCGGGGGCGGCGCCATACAGTTCGCTGAAGAAGGTCTGCATCTCCTCCGGCCGCCCCGGCACCTTCAGCTCCGTTTCCGTCGCCAGCACCACCTGCGCCGGACTGGACACCATCAGATACACCGGCTGCCCCGCCGCGATGAGACACTGCAACAGGCGCAGGCCGTAGGGCGCGCCGGAGGCGCCGGTGATGGCCAGACTGATGGCGTCGCGGCTCATCCCGAAACCCTCTGCAAACGCGAAGACGCCAGGAACGCATGGCTGGTGCTGGAAGAATTTCTCATCATCCCTTTGCGTCCTTTGCGCTCTCGGCGTCTTCGCGTTTAAGACTTTGCTTGCAGTGCCGCCAGCAGCCTGGCGTGAATGCCGCCGAAACCGCCGTTGCTCATCACCAGCACATGGTCGCCGGGGCGGGCGGCGGCGCGCACTGCGGCGACGATGGCGTCGATATCAGCGTAGACGATGCCCCGCTCGCCGAGTGCGGCGGCGGCGGCGCCCAGGTCCCAACTCAGGTCGGAGGGGTGGTAGAGGAACACCAGGTCGGCGGCGGCCAGGGACGGGCCCAGGGTGTCGCGGTGCACGCCGAGACGCATGGTGTTGGAGCGCGGCTCCAGCACCGCCAGGATGCGCGCCGCACCGACCCGGTTGCGCAGACCGGCCAGGGTGGTCTCGATGGCGGTGGGATGATGGGCGAAGTCGTCGTACACCGCCACGCCACCGGCCGTGCCGCGCAGTTCCAGCCGGCGCCGCACGCTCCTGAACTCCCCCAGCGCCGCACAGGCCTGCGCCGCCGGCACGCCGGCATGGCGCGCCGCGCCGATGGCGGCGAGGGCGTTGCTGACGTTGTGCGCGCCGAGCAGTTCCCACTGCACCTCGCCCTGTAGAACGCCATTCCAGAAAACATCGAAGCGGCTGCCATCGTCCGCCCGCAATTGCGCGTTCCAGCCCGCCGCCGCGCCGAATTTCTCCACCGGCGTCCAGCAGCCCATCTGCAGCACCCGGGCCAGCGCGGCATCCTGCGCCGGCGCCAGGATCAGGCCCTGCCCCGGCACGGTACGCACCAGATGGTGGAACTGCCGCTCGATGGCGGCGAGGTCGGGAAAGATGTCGGCGTGATCGTATTCCAGGTTGTTGAGGATCGCGGTGCGCGGCCGGTAGTGCACGAACTTGGAGCGCTTGTCGAAGAAGGCGGTGTCGTATTCGTCCGCCTCCACCACGAAGAACGGCGTGCTGCCTGCGCGGGCGGAAAGGCCGAAATTGTGCGGCACGCCGCCGATGAGAAAACCCGGCGCCATGCCGGCATGGTCCAGGATCCAGGCCAGCATGGCGGCGGTGGTGGTCTTGCCGTGGGTGCCGGCGACGGCAAGGACCCACTTGTCGCGCAGCACATGCTCGGCCAGCCACTGCGGCCCCGAGGTGTAGGGGATGTTGCGGTTCAGCACGTGCTCCACCGCCGCATTGCCACGCGACAGCGCGTTGCCGATCACCACCATATCGGTATGGGCGGGAATACCCTCGGGCGCATAACCCTCGGTAAGTGCGATGCCCGCCGCGGCAAGCTGCTCGCTCATGGGCGGATAGACGCCGGCATCCTGGCCGGACACCGTGTGACCGGCGGCGCGTGCCAGCAGCGCGATGCCGCCCATGAAGGTGCCGCAGATGCCGAGGATATGTATGTGCATATAACTCCGAACAGGCGCTCCGCCTGTTTCCTCTACAAACCGACCACGAAGAAAGGTACGCGATGCGCGGGACAAGGGAGGAGGGGATGAGCCCGCTACGCCCGGGTGTTCTGTAGCAAAACAACCGTGCGCACCGCGCCCGCCTCCCTCGTATCTCGCACCTTGTCCCTCGTACCTGCCGTGACTAAACCACCAGCCCCATCACGCTGTAGGTGAGGAAGGTGTAGCCCAGGGCCAGCAACAGGGCGATGCCCTGGTTGACCTCCAGCGCATGGCGCAGGATGTGCACCGTCACCATCACGCTCCAGACGATGATCAGCAGCGACAGCAGCGAGGGCAGCAGCCGCGCCTCGGCACCCTCGACGGCATAGAACCACACGGTCGGCGGCAGGGCCGCCAGCCCGAGTACGATCTCGCTGCCGGCCTGGGCGGTAGCGGTCTGTGTAAGGCGCGCCGCCTTGCGGTACGCCAGCAGCAGCCCCTGCACCACGGCCAGCAGCAGGACGGTACCGATGACGGCGACGAGCAGTGCCTGCGGCAGCGGCACGGTAAACAGGGCGAAGGCAAAACCGAGCAGCACGTGCAATGCCAGGGTCAGCAGCAGCAGAAAGCGTGACGCCGGCAGATCCTGCGGCCCGGCGCGCAGCAGGCAGATATCCACGAAGACCTTGAGTAATTGCGGCATGGCTTCCCTATCCGGCATCCGGCATGTGGCGGGCATGATACCTTTCGCGCCGACACCGCAGCAATGCACGAGGGCTGACCGTATACTTGACACACCTTCCGCAAACCACGAGTTGCCCATGTCCGTACCGTATATCGACAATCCCGCCGACCTCGCCGCCTACTGCACCGAACTGCGCCGGCATGACTGGTTCGCCCTCGACACCGAGTTCATGCGCGAGAAGAGCTATTACCCGCAGTTGTGCCTGATCCAGATCGCCACCCCGGACGGGGCCGTGTGCATCGACCCCTTCGGCATCGACGACCTCGGCCCGCTGCTCGACCTGCTGTACGACCCGGCGATCCTCAAGGTGCTGCACGCCGCGCGCCAGGACCTGGAAATCTTCCACGTCATGCGCGGCACGCCGCCGGCGCCGGTGTTCGACACCCAGCTCGCCGCCACCCTGCTCGGTCACGGCGATCAGATCGGCTACGGCGCCCTGGTGAAGGAAACCCTCGGCGTGGAACTGGAAAAGGCGCACAGCCGCGCCGACTGGAGCCTGCGCCCGCTCACGCCGGAGCAACTGGAGTATGCCGCCGACGACGTGCGCTACCTGGTGCAGGTGTACCAGAAGCAGCGCGCCGCGCTGGAGCAGAATGGCCGCTTGCCCTGGCTGGCGGAGGACTTCGCCGCCCTGTCCGATGCGCACACCTACGACAACCCGCCGCAGGAGGCCTGGCGCCGCATCAAGGGCGTCAACTTCCTCAAGGGCGTGCAGCTCGCCGTGCTGCAGCAGCTCGCCGCCTGGCGCGAGCAGGTGGCGCAGGACTCGGATCGGCCGCGACGCTGGGTGCTGAAGGATGAAGTGATGTTCGACATGGCCAAGCTGATGCCGGACAGCCTGGACAAGCTGGGGCGCATCCGCGGCCTGGAGAAGGGCATCCTGGAACGTAACGGTCAACGCCTGCTGGAGCTGATCCAGCAGGGCCGCAAGATGCCGCAGGACGACTGGCCACAACTGGAACCGGTGGTCCGCCTGACGCCGCCACAGGAGGCGCTGGTGGATGCGATGATGGCACTGGTACGCCTGCGCGCCATGGAGCAGCAGGTGAGCGTGCCCACGCTGGCGCCGCGCCGGGAGGTGGAGCGCCTGCTCGGCGACGATACCGATGCCGCACTGCGCCACGGCTGGCGCGCGCAACTGGTGGGTCACGACCTGCAACGGCTGTTGCGCGGCGAGCTGCTGCTGCGTGTGGTTGACGGCCGGCTGCAGATCAGCCAGTTCACGCCCTGATCGCCATGCAGGCCCCCCTGCCCCTCAACCGCAAACGTTTCCCCTGGCGCGGCGGCAACCGCTTCGACCTGCTGGTCGATGGCAGCCATTTTTTTCCCGCCATGCTCACCGCCATCAAGGCGGCACGACGATACATACTGCTGGAAATGTACCTGGTCGAATCGGGGATGATAGCCAGTGAGTTCATCGATGCGCTCACTAGCGCGGCCCGCCGTGGCGCGCAAGTCTATGTATTGCTGGATGATTTCGGTGCGCGCGGCCTGTTGCCGTCCGATCGGCAACGCCTGCTGGACGCCGGCGTGCACCTCGCCTTCTACAATCCGCTGCACTACGGCAAGCTGCGCCGCAACCTGTGGCGCGATCACCGCAAGCTGCTGCTGGTGGACGGCGTGGTGGCCTATACCGGCGGCGCCGGCATCACCGATGAGTTTGCCCCCACCGAACCGCTGCACTGGCACGACGTGATGCTCGCGGTGCGCGGCCCCTGCGTGGCAGACTGGCACACGGCCTTCGAACAGGTGTGGCATCTCAACCAAGGCAACAGCCGCAACCCCACCCCGCCCCTGCCGCTGCCGCCCCCGGCGGCCGGCGCCGCCCCCGGCCACAGCGCCGGCCGCGTGACCCTCAATGAGCCCATCCGCATGGAGATCAAGCGCTCCCTGCTCAAGCGCCTGCGCGGCGCCGAACGCCGCATCTGGATCGCCAGCGCCTACTTCATCCCGTCATGGAAAATACGCCGCGCGCTGTACCAGGCCGCGCGCCAGGGTTGCGACGTACGCCTGCTGCTACCCGGCCCGCACACCGATCACCCCGGCGTGCGCCATGCCGGCCGGCGCTACTATACCAAGCTGCTCGCCGCCGGCGTGCGCATCTTCGAATACCAGCCGCGCTTCCTGCACGCCAAGATCCTGCTGTGCGACACCTGGGTGTCGATCGGCTCCAGCAACATCGACCGCTGGAACTTCAGCTGGAATCTGGAAGCCAACCAGGAGGTCGAGGATCACGCGCTGGCCGAGCAGGTCGCCGCCCTGTTCGAGGCCGATTTCACCCACAGCCGTGAATTCCTCGCCGGCGAATGGCGCCAGCGCTCATGGCGCCGGCGTCTGCAGGAACGTTTCTGGGGATTTATCGAGTTGTGGCTGGAACGACTGAGTCAGCGCCGCCCGTAGGGCGCCCTGCGGGCGCCAGGGACGAGGGACAAGATACGAGATGCGAGGAAGGCAGTGCTGTTCAAACTGCGCGCGCAGCGCACTCAATCCCTCGTTTCTTTGACCTCGTCCCCCGTGCCTACCGTTTGGAGTATCCTAAGCGCACAATCGCCTGACAATGCCCCCTAATCATGAAGATCTGCCTCGTATCCGACAGTCACGACAACCGCTCCCTGCTCACCGCCGCCGTGGCTGAAGCCAGGGAGTTGGGGGCCCAGGTGGTCTGGCACTGCGGCGACGTGGTGGCGCCCACCGCGCTGCGGCCGCTGCAGCAGTTCGGCCTGCCGGTGCATGTCATCCACGGCAACAACATGGGCGACACCTATGCCATGTTCATGCTGGCGCAGGAACCCAACAGCGTAATCTTCTATCACGGCCAGGACGCCGGTCTCGAGCAGGGCGGCAAGCGCATCTTCCTGGTGCACTACCCGCACTACGCCCAGGCCCTCGCCCTCACCGGCGACTGGGACATCGTCTGCTGCGGCCATGATCACCGGCCGGCCATCAAGACCATCGCCAACGTCAAGGGCGGCACCACCCTGCTGCTCAATCCCGGCACCGTCGCCGGCGTCGGCCCGCGCGCCAGCTACATCTTCGGCGATCTGGAAACGATGGAGTTCGAGATCCGCGACGTGCCGGGATGGAAAAAATAAAAGGTACGCGGGACAAGATACGAGGGACGAGGACGGCGTGCGCGGCGTGCACCGTTGTTTGAGTTCAAAAACAACACGAGCATAGCGAGTTCATCCCCTCGCCCCTTGTATCTCGTACCTTTGTTTAGGGAAGCTCTGAATAAGTTCAGAGCTTCCGCGGCACAGGGATGTGCCGCCATTTTTCAACGACGATAAGTCGTTGAAAAATGAAGCCAAGCGAAAATCACACTTTGCGCTTGGCGTGGTTTTGTCCACGGATGGACTTATGTCGCGCAGCCCAGGGAGGGGCGGGAGCGACCTGAAAAGTCCAGGATGGACTTATTCAGACCTTCCTTAGAGCGTCGGCTTGCCTTCTTCGGCATACTGCTTTTCGTGCAAGGCCTGGTGCTCGACGCAGCGCCGCGCCGCCGGATAGGCCTGCAGGCGGGCGTAGGGAATATCGATGCCGCAATCCTCGCACAGGCCGTAACCACCGGTGGCAATACGCTCCAGCGCCGCCTCCACCTCGCGCAGTTCGATGATCAACCGTCCCAGCACGGCCACATTCACGTCGGCGAGCAGATCGGCGACCGATTCTTCGCCGGCATCGTGCACCTGGCCCGCCAGATCGCCATACTGCTCGCGGTCGGTGGCGAGCAGATGATCACGAATTTCACCGCGCAGGCGCGCGCGCTCCGCTGTGAGCAGATGTTGCAAAGTATTCAGTTGTTCGTCGCTCAGACGCGTCATGATGATTCCTATGCACCGGGCACTCCCGGTGAATGGCAGAGTTCGGGGTCAATATCCGGCGGTGTTCTTTTCCACCCAGCGGTGGCCACCCTCCGGCAGCCGTTCCTTCTTCCAGAACGGGGCATTGGACTTGAGGTCTTCCATGATGTAGCGGCAGGCCTCGAAGGCGTCCTTGCGGTGCGCCGACCATACCGCGACCAGGACGATGGGATCGGCCGGGTGCAGTTCGCCGACGCGATGGACCACCAGGGTATCGAGCAGTGTCCAGCGTTCGGCGGCCGTGCGGCAGATCTTCTCCAGGTGCCGCTCGGTCATCCCCGGATAATGTTCCAGGGTCATCGCCGTCACTGGGGCGCCTTCGTTGATGTCGCGCATGGTGCCGACAAACACCGCCGCCGCCCCGGCGGCACCGTGCAGCGCGCTCTGCGCCTGCTCGTAGTCCGCCACCTCGCGCCAGGGCTCCAGCGGTGCGGCACGCACCTCGATCTTCATCTCAGCCTCCGGTCACCGGCGGGAAGAAGGCCACCTCGTCACCGTCGTGCACGGTGGCATTCTGATCGGCATACTCCATGTTGATGGCCACCAGCACGTTGCCTGGCATGGCCTTGCCACCCGCGGCCTGCAGCCAGACATCGGCCGCCGTCGCCACCTCGCCGATCTCCACCGTGGCGCCGTCGCAGCCCAATTGTTCCTTCAGGCTGGCAAAAAATTTCACCGCGACAGTCATGGTCATGGCCTCCGCTCAATTGCGCCCCAAACTGCCGAGAGCCTATCATGGTTGACCGAAGCGAACCACTTGGCGACGATCATGAGCGAATTGACCCATTTCAACCCTGCCGGCGCGGCCCACATGGTCGACGTCGGCGCCAAGGCAATCACCGCGCGCACCGCCGTCGCCGCCGGGCGCATCACCATGCTGCCGGCGACCCTGGCGCTGGTGCAGCAGGGGACGGCGAAGAAGGGCGACGTGCTCGGCGTGGCGCGTATCGCCGGTATCATGGGCGCCAAGAAGACCGCCGAACTGATCCCGCTGTGCCATCCCATCGCCCTCACCCACGTCGACATCGAATTCGAACTGGATGAGAGCAACAATGCCGTGCACTGCCGCGCCACCTGCGAAACCGCCGGCCAGACCGGCGTGGAGATGGAGGCGCTCACCGCCGTGCAGGTCGCCCTGCTCACCGTGTACGACATGTGCAAGGCCGTCGACCGCGGCATGACCATCGACAACGTGCGTCTGCTGGAAAAGAAGGGCGGCAAGTCCGGCCACTGGCAGCGCGAAGAACCCACTGCCTGAAACTGCGCCACGATGAACGACAACGAATTCGGCCCCAACTTCTGGCTCGGCAACGCCGTCCTTGGCCTCGCCCTCGTCATGCTGCTGTTCATGGGTTCGATGTGGGAAACCTTCGGCCCCCTCGCCATGGTGCTGTGGGCCGCGGTGGCCGGCCTCGGCATGTATCTGGTGATGCTCAAGCCCAAACCGTAACGGCGCCAAGCGGCGCAGCTGACGTGCCGCTGCACTACCCCAGGGCACAGCGCGGCGCCGCTGCCCCGATATCGTTCACCCGGCAGCGGAATTGCCGCGCCGGTGCGCGTCGGCGCGCTGGCCCGTCTTTTGCTCTGTCATCGGTATTGCCCCCAAGGAGAGTGAACGATGCAGACCCCACGCCCGACCCCAGGCAACGAACTGTCCCGCGAACGCATCCGCCTGATGCTGATGATGCGGCGCATGGTGCGCGAAGAGTTCGGTGTGACCGTGCTGCTGAGCGAGACGGATGCCACGGAAGAACTGATCGCCTTTGCCGCCCGCGCCCGCAACACCCTGCTGCGGCAGATGGGACGCGAACTGGAGAGCCTGACGGCGACGGAAGCGGTTCCCGAACCCGCCGCGCCGGCGGCACCGCGCTACCGTGGCGCCCCGGTGACAGCCGCTGCGCAGGCGCCGGAAGGAAAATCCGCCGACGTGCGCCGCATCTATCGTGGCCAGGTGATCGGCTGACCCGTCCCGGCCACAGCTACTCGCTGCCTGCCGCCACGACCACGCTGGCCGCATGCAATCGTGCCCGCCCGTCTCGCCGCTTGGGAGCCTGCTGCACGAGCGCTTTGCCCTCGACCACGTCACCCTGCAACCGGAAACCGCCACCTTTCCTTTGCCGCCGGGGCCTTACACGAGGCACAAGATGCCAGGCGCGGGGGATGAGCCGGCGCGTAGCTCGCACCCCGCATCGCGTGCCTGTCATTCGATGCGGCACGCCTCCTCAAAGGCCAGGCGCGGCCCGCGCGGATACAGCTTCTCGCGCACGCCATAGCCCAGGGCGCAGATGAACAGCGACTTCACCTTGCCGTCGGGGAAGAACTCCGCATCCAATTTTGCGTTGTCGAAACCGGACATCGGGCCGCAATCCAGCCCCAGGCTGCGCGCGGCGAGGATGAAATAGCCGCCTTGCAACGCGGTATTGAGGGTGGCGCTGGCGGCGATCTTGTCCGGCTTGCCGGCATACCAGGAACGGGCATCGGTGTGCGGGAACAGCCACGGCAGTTTCTCGTAGAACTCCAGGTCCATGCCGATGATCGCCACCACCGGGGCGGACATGGACTTGTCCACATTGCCCTCCGCCAGGCAGGGCTTGAGCCGCGCCTTGGCCGCCGCGCTCTGCACGAACACGATGCGCGCCGGACAACTGTTGGCGGCGGTCGGCCCCCACTTCATCAGGTCGTACAGCGCACGCAGCTGCGCCTCGCTCACCGAGCGGTCCTGCCAGTGACTGAAGCTGCGGGCCGCGCGGAACAGGGTGTCCAGGGCCGTATCGTTCAGAGGTTCATTCATTGCGGGTTCTCCTTTGCGGACGGATGCGTCGGATGACAGTGTATCGGGCTTGACGGCTCGACACGAACGGGGCGGCTGAGCATACTCACGCCATGCCCCACATACCCCCTCCCCGCGACGAAACAGAATTGCTCGCCCGCGCGCACCGCCTTGCCGGCCGCACGCTGGGCGATATCGCTGCCGGACTGGGGGTAACGGTACCGGCCGATCTGCGCCGCCACAAGGGCTGGGTGGGACAGCTCCTCGAACAGGCCCTCGGCGCCAGCGCCGGCTCGCTCGCCGCCCCTGACTTTGAGGCCATCGGTGTGGAACTCAAGACCCTGCCGGTAGACGGCCGCGGCCTGCCGCGCGAATCCACCTATGTCTGTACCGTACCGCTGGAAACGGCGGGGGAAGACTGGGAACACAGCTGGCTGCGGCGCAAACTGGCACGCGTGCTGTGGCTGCCGGTACAGGCGGACAAGAATATCCCACTGGCCGAACGGCACGTCGGCAGCGCCCTGCTATGGAGTCCGTCAGCGGCAGAGGAGGCGCTGCTGCGCCGCGACTGGGAGGAACTGAACGAACGCATCCTGCTCGGCGAACTGGAACAGATCAGCGCACGCCACGGCGAGGTGCTGCAGATCCGCCCCAAGGCCGCCAACAGCCGCGCCCTGCGCCACACCGTGGGGCTCGATGGCGAGCGCGTACTCACCAACCCGCGCGGCTACTACCTGCGTGCCGCCTTCACTGCCGCCATCCTGCGGCAGCACTTCGTGCTGCCGGGATGAGCACTCAGCCCACGCCGAGGCGTTGACCGTAGCGGGAATAGAGACGGGAATCGAGGTAGCGGTTGTAGA
Organism: Sulfurivermis fontis; assembly: GCF_004001245.1. Classification (NCBI taxonomy): domain Bacteria; kingdom Pseudomonadati; phylum Pseudomonadota; class Gammaproteobacteria; order Thiohalomonadales; family Thiohalomonadaceae; genus Sulfurivermis; species Sulfurivermis fontis. The sequence continues at coordinate 554,832 of NZ_AP018724.1, read as the reverse complement.
CGGTGCGGCCGTCGCCGTCGAAATCGACAAACTCCACGCCGATACGGAAGCACTGCTCGCTGCCGTCATACACCGAACGCACCACGCGCACGCGTGCCATGACGCGGACATACTCGTCGGTCTCGGTATCCAGGGCGCTGAAGAAGATGCGCAGCACATCACCGACATCGGCGCTGTATTCGCTGAGCAGCTGCATACCGCCGAGAGAGATGTCGTAGGTCCAGACGTAGTGCACCCCGCCGCCGGACAGCATGACACCAACCTTGAAGCGGATTTTTACACGGGGACTGGCGCGTCGTTCCTGCATGGTTCCAACGGGTTATCGTGCAACAGCCTGGCATGCGGCCAGGCGCAAAAAGAGGAGGCACTATCTCACACTGGGGCGACGCGCTGCAGAAATTCCTTCACCAGCTCCCAGGAACGGTTGGCGATGGCCTCGTTGTAACGCTCGCTACCGGGGTTGACGAAGCCGTGACCGGCATCGAAGGTGTGGGTTTCCACGGTCTTGCCGGCGGCGGCCATGGCCTTGTTGAAGCTTTCCATCTTGTCCGGCCAGGTGCGCTCCTGCTGGGCATAGATCGCCAGCACCGGGCCACCCAGCTCGCGCAATGCCGCCACATCAGTGACCATGCGGCAGTAGAACAGGATGGCGGAGGTCACGGTGTCCGGATCGAGCAGCGCCGCCAGCAGCGCCTGACGCCCACCCAGCGACCAGCCCAGGGTGGTGACGGTACGCCCCCCCTGCTTGAGGTACTCCAGCGCCACCAGCAGTTTGTTGTCGGCGATATCCTGGTCCAGGTTGCGCATCAGCTCGCCGGCCTGTTCGGCATTACTGGCCTTCTCACCGTCGTACAGGTCGAGGACCATCGCCTTGTAGCCCAGCGCGGCGATACGGTCGGCCCACTGCTGGTTGTACTTCAGCACACCCCACCAGTCATGGATAATCAGCACGGCATGGCGTGCCGTATCCGGGCCGGTGACATAAGCCTCGGCCTCGTTGCCATCATGGGTTTTCAGCACCATCGTCGCCATAGCAAACACCACAAGAGTCGGTAGGCCGGTCCCTGCCGTCGGGAAATGCCGCGGTGCATCCACTGCCGGCGGCGGCGCCTATTGTAGCCGCGCCACGGTATGAGTCCATCCCGAGATTGTTCCCGGGCGACCAGGCCCTAGCGCATTGGCCTGGCGATGGCAATAGGTCTGCAAGATACAGGGGCGTTACCCTACTCCTCGTGGGCCACGCTGCGGATAAGGATATTGCCGGACTTGTCGTCCCGCACCATCTGCAGTAGGTGACGCGCCGCCATTTCCTCCAGCAATTTGCTGAAGGAGCGGAAACCGTAATAAGACTCGTTGAAGCCGGGCTTGCGCCGCTTCAGGGCCTGCTTGACCATCGAGGCCCAGATGGTTTCTTCCTCGCCGCGTTCGGCGAACAGCGCCTCCACCGTCTCGGTCACCAGGTCGAAGGCCTCCTGCACCTTGTCTTCCTCGTCGCGCGGCACCTCCTTGCTTTCCGCGCTCTTCTTCGCCGCCTTCTTGCGGCTGCGGGTCTTTTTCTTTTCCTGCTCGCGCACCAGATCGTCGTAGAAGATGAACTCGTCGCAGTTGGCGATGAGCAGGTCCGAAGTGGACTTCTTTACGCCGACGCCAATCACCAGCTTGTTGTTCTCGCGCAGCTTGGACACCAGCGGCGAGAAGTCCGAATCACCGGAGATTATGACGAAGGTATCGACGTGGGACTTGGTGTAACAGAGGTCGAGGGCATCCACCACCATGCGGATATCGGCGGAATTCTTGCCCGACTGGCGCACATGGGGAATCTCGATGAGTTCAAAGGAGGCCTCGTGCATGGGCGCCTTGAATTCCTTGTAACGCTCCCAGTCGCAATAGGCCTTCTTCACCACGATGCTGCCCTTGAGCAGCAACTTCTCCAGCACCTTGCCGATGTCGAACTTGTCGTATTTGGCATCGCGCACGCCGAGGGCGACGTTCTCGAAGTCGCAGAACAGGGCCATGCTCTGCGTGGCGCCGATAGTGGCCATGACAATCTCCTCAATCCTGATAGTGCAGTGCCAGCCACACCGTGGGCTGCTGCGTGCTGGTCCATTCGACCCGATGACGGGTCCCGGCGGGGATGTTGAGATAGTCGCCCGGCCGCAGCACCACGACGTCGCCATCGCCTTCGAAGCGCAAACCGGCATTACCGGCCAGCAGAACCACCCACTCGTGATCGGGCTGGTCGTACCAGAAATCCGGCGGTGACGCCTGGCCGTGGGAGACGATGCGCTCCAGCCGGGTGGCGCGCGCCTGCACCAGGGTCTCGAACAACTCCTCCGGCAGACTGGCGGGCAGGTTACGGAACAGATTACCGATCTTCATGGCGCTCCCCGGAACGCGTGTATCATCTGAATGCAATACGGGCTGTCATCACGCCTGATCCAAATGAAAGAAGCGGCGGATTTTGCGCAGCATCTCCGACTCGCGCTGTGCCGTATGCATCGTCTGTGCCTGCGTATCCAACGCCTGGCGCGCGCTGTCCAGACCACCGCGGCGGCTGGCCATGACGTGGGAAATTTCTTCGGCCAGGGCAGGGCGCGACTGGATGATGCTCTCGAACGAAGCCTTGTCCAGACGGTAGCACACGACATCACTGCGTGCGATCACCGTCGCCGTGCGCGGCTCACCGGTCATCAGCCCCATCTCACCGAAAAAGCCCGGTCCCTGTGTCGCATCGATCACCCCCAGCGGACGCTGTCCACCGCCCGCCTCCAGCACCACCTCCGCTTCGCCTTCGGTCAGGATATAGAGCCAGTGCGCCACCGCCCCCTGCTGGGTGATCACGTCACCGCGCACGAAGGGGGTGTATTTGAGCCGTTCCGCCACCAGGCGCAGTTCGTCCTCGGTGAGGGCGCGGAACAGTTCCACCTGACGCAGGAAGGCGAGGCGCTGTTGCATCTCACGGGCATGGCGCAACTCCTCGTGCTTGGCGCTCTCCTTTTCGACATGCACGTATTGCTCCGGGATGCACGGTTCAATGCCCGCCCGCTGCAAGGCGGCATAGATATGCTGGCGCACCGCCGAATCCGTCGGGTCGTCCACGGCAAGATCGGTAAGCCAGTAACGCACCGCATAGCGCGCCGCGCTGTCGGAAAAATCCATCATCACGCAATTGGGCAACGGCTGGCGCGCCACATTGGGAATGGCGGTATTGCGCAGGGCGCGCTCCACCACGTCGATCACCCGTGCCGGCGGTATGCCGTAGGAAATATTGAACCACACCCAGCGCCGCCACTGCTCCGGCTGCCCCTGGCGCCGCCCCAGCACCACGAACTTGCTCTTCATCAGCTGGCTGTTGGGGATCACCACGGTTTCCCAATTGCGCGTCTCCACCGAGGTGGAGCGCCAGCGGATGTCGACCACCTTGCCGGTCACGTCATCCACCTTGATCCAATCACCCACCTGCAGGGAGTCATCCAGTTGCAACGCGATGCCGCCGAGGATGTTGCCCAGGGTGTCCTGCATGGAAAACGCCAGTACCGCAGTGATCACCGCCGAGGTGGCGACGATGCCGGACAAATCCAATCCGGCATAGCGCAGGCGCACCATGGCCCACACCAGATAGGCGGCGATCACCGCCATGTCCTCCAGTATGCGCGGCGGCGCCAGGCGCAGCAGCGGCAACAGCCAGCGGAACAAGGCCAGACCGGCAAGGCGAATCGCCGCCATGCCCTCGATGAGCAGGAACAACTCGCGCAGAGCCGCAGCCGCCGCATCCAGCCCGGAGGCAAACAGCAAGGCACTGAACAGCAGGCCGGCCAGACTGACGGCAAACAACAACAGCGTATTGAACAATGTCGGCCGTGCCGCCGGTGCGGCACGCAGCAAAATCAGCGACAGCAACACCACGGCGAGCAGCAACCAGCCTAGCCCCTGATGGCCGGCATATTGCACCAGCACATCCCAGTCCCACGCCGTTTCTGTCATGACTCCAGCCTCCCTTTCACCTCGTACTGTTATAACCCAGCCGGCGACTGCTAGGATAGGCATACCCCCACTGGAGCAGGATGACGATGACGGAACCTCATACCGCACAGGCCTGGCTGCCCGGTCCCCATCCCGGCGCGCTGGAGGCGAGCATCATCAACGGCGTGGAATGGCTGCGCCTGATTGTGGAAACCACCGGCGCCCTGATCATCGCCCTCGGCATCGTCTTTGCCGTGCAGGGTTTCGTGCGGGCATTGCACTCCAGCCGCGAGGCGGACTTCACCGCCGTGCGCCTGACCTTCGCGCGCTATCTGAGCCTGGCGCTGGAGTTCCAGCTCGGTGCCGATATCCTGTCCACGGCGATTGCTCCGAGTTGGGACCAGATCGGCAAGCTGGGCGCCATCGCCGTGATCCGTACCGCACTCAACTTCTTCCTGCAACATGAAATGCGCGCGGAGCAGCATGAGCTGTACCTGCCCGGCAACGACACCCCCGCCAACAATAAATTGGAGTGACCATGGCACGCGTCAAGATATACAGCACGGGCACCTGCCCCATCTGTGACAAGACCAAGACCCTGCTCAACAAGTGGGGCATCGCTTACGAGGAGGCGCGTATCGACCTCGACCGCAGCCTGCTGCAGGAGTTTTCCCACATCACCAATGGCGCGCGTACCGTACCGCAGATCACCATCGACGGGCGCTGGATCGGCGGCTTCAACGAATTGACCGAGATGCACATGGAAGGCGAGCTGGACGAGCTGATGGCGGAATAGACGATGGACGATGAGCGCATCGACTGGCAGCGGACCTGGGCCGCGCTCTGGCGTCACCACCGCCAGGCGCTGCGTGCTGCGCGCCACCTCGACCCGATCCGGCTGGAGCAGTTACTGGGCATCGAACGGCAGAAACAGGCCCTGGTGCACAACACCGAGCGCTTCCTCGCCGGCCTACCCGCCAACAACGCCCTGCTGTGGGGCGCGCGCGGCACCGGCAAATCCTCGCTTATCAAGGCACTGCTCAACGCCTACGCGCCACGCGGCCTGCGCCTCATCGAGGTGGACAAGGACGACCTGCTCTACCTGCCGGAGATCGTCGACGACATCCGTGAGCTGCCGCAGCGGTTCATCGTGTTCTGCGACGACCTGTCCTTCGAGGCCGGCGAGCGCAGCTACAAGGCACTGAAGTCGGTCCTGGAGGGGTCCATCGAGCTGCCGCCGGACAACGTGCTGGTCTACGCCACCTCCAACCGCCGCCATCTGATGCCCGAGTCGATGCAGGACAACCTGGCCTCGGGGCTGGTGGAGGGCGAACTGCACTACGCCGATGCCATCGAGGAAAAGATATCGCTGTCCGATCGCTTCGGCCTGTGGCTGTCGTTCTATCCGGCGACCCAGGATGAATATCTGGCGATGGTGGACAGCTACTTCACCGATTACCGCGGTGATCGCAGCGAACTGCACCATGCCGCCTTGCAGTTCGCCCAGAGCAAGGGCGGCACACGCAGCGGGCGCACCGCCCGACAGTTTTTCAATGCCTGGGGAGAACGGCCGGCAACGTCATGACCGGCTCAACCGCGGCCCTCGCGCTCGCGGCGCCGCTGCCGCGCTTCCTCCGGCCGGTTCTTCTCTTCCTTGCTGAAGGCGAAACGGCCGAACAGCACGCAGCCCTTCATGCCCGGGTCGCAGGCGCGCCCCGGCACCTTGAGGCATTCGCCATTGCTGTCGTGCGGACACCCCCAACCACTCATCGCATCAACCCTCCACGGTTTCCGGCGGCACCACCTTCAGTACCTCTTCGATGGTGGTGAGTCCGTTGGCCACCTTCTGCGCGCCGTTGAGGCGCAGCGGCCGCATGCCGTCGCCGATGGCCTGGCGGCGCAAGCGGCCGATGTCGCAATCGGCGCTGATCAGCTTCTTCACCGCCGGTGTCAGCGCCATCATTTCATACACACCGACGCGGCCGCGGTAGCCGGTCTGGCGGCATTCCAGGCAGCCCACCGGGCGATAGACGCTGGCCGGCTTGTTCACCTTCCACGGACTCACCAGCGACAGCCACAGGTCCTCATCCAGCGGCGCCGGCTCCTTGCAGTGCGGGCATAGCGTGCGCACCAGGCGCTGGCCCAGCACGCCGAGCACGGTGGCCTTGAGCAGATAGGGCGGCACGCCGATCTCCAGTAAACGAGTGATCGCCGCCGGCGCATCGTTGGTATGCAGGGTGGAAAACACCAGGTGGCCGGTGAGCGCCGCCTGCACCGCCATCTCGGCGGTCTCGCGGTCGCGGATCTCGCCCACCATGATGATGTCCGGATCCTGACGCAACAGGGTGCGCACGCCGCTGGCGAAATCGAGGCCGATGTTGTGCTGCACCTGCATCTGGTTGAAGCTCGGCTCCACCAGCTCGATGGGGTCTTCGATGGTGCAGACGTTGACGTCCGGCGTGGCCAGTTCCTTCAGGGTGGTGTACAGCGTCGTGGTCTTGCCCGAACCGGTGGGACCGGTGACCAGGATGATGCCGTTGGGCTCGGTGATCATCCGCTGCCAGAGTTCGGACTCCGCGCTGCTGAAGCCGAGCGCCGCATAGTCCTTCACCAGCACCTCCGGGTCAAAGATGCGCATCACCAGCTTCTCGCCGAAGGCGGTGGGCATGGTGGACAGGCGCAGCTCCACCTCGCTGCCCTGCGCGCTGCGCGTCTTGAGGCGGCCGTCCTGCGGGCGGCGCTTTTCCGACACGTCCATGCGACCGAGGATCTTGATGCGCGAGGTGACCGCCGCCGCCACCGAGGCGGGTATCTGATACACCATATGCATCACGCCGTCGATGCGGAAGCGGATGTTGGTCTGCTCGCGGCGCGGTTCGATGTGGATGTCGCTGGCGCGCTGGGCATAGGCGTATTGCAGCAGCCAGTCGACGATGCTGACGATGTGCTGATCGTCCGCCTCCAGCTTGCCGGCGCGGCCCAGTTCCATGAGCTGTTCCAGGTTCTGCACGCCGGAGCGCTCGCCCTGGCGGCTGTCGTCGCTCGCCGCGCGCACCGAATGGGACAGGGTGTAGAACTCCACCAGGAAGCGGCCGATCTCCTCCGGATCGGCCAGCACGCGCACGATGCGCTTGCCCAGGATGCGCATCAGCTCGCGCTCCCACTCGCGCACTTCCGGCTCGGCGGTGGCGATCACCACCTCGTCGGCGCGCACCTCCAGCGCCAGAATGTTGAAGCGGCGGGCATAGGCGTAGGACATCACCGCGGTCACCGCCGGCACGTCCACCTTGAGCGGGTCGATGCGGCGGTACTCCAGGCCGCTGCGCTCCGCCAGCCACTCGGTGAGCAGCCGCAGATCGAGCACCCGCTGCGGCGCGCGCGCATCGGGCCACTTGTGCTGGGCGATGGTGATGAGCGGGTGCTGCTTGTGCTGCATCACCGGCCCCACCGCCTTCAGGGTACGGCCGCGCTCCTCGTCCAGGAGGCCGTCGGCCATCAGCATGTCGAGCACGCGGCCCAGTTCGAGGGGTTGATCGTGGGGCAGGTTCTTGGCCATGGATATCACTGCTTGGTGAAGATCAGGAAATAGTTGCTGCGCAGCAGATCCGGCTGCGCGGTCAAGGTGAAACCGGCGGCCGTGACCTCCGCGATCACCTGCGCCTCGCCGGCGCGCACGTGGCCCATCACCCAGGGCGAGCTGAAACCGGCCTCGCGGCGAAAGTCGATGATGATCAGGCGGCCGCCGGGACGCAGCGCCTGATGGATGGACGCCAGCATGGCCTGCGGATACTCGAAGTGATGGTAGGTGTCGCAGACAAAGGCCAGATCGATGGCGTCGGACGCCAGGCGCGTGCTGCGCTGTTCGCTCACCACGCCGACCACGTTGCCGTATCCCTCCTCCCGGGCGCGCGCCGCGATACCGGCGACGAATTCCGGTGCGATATCCACCGCGTACACCCGTCCCTGCGTCCCCACCTCGCGCGCGAACAGCAGGGTGAACAGCCCGCTGCCGGCGCCGATATCGGCCACGGTCATGCCGGGCCGCACCGCAGTGGCGGCGAGGATGTCCATACGCCGCGCATACACCTCGCGCCCCGGCTGCTCGAAGGTAGCGCGCCATTGCGCGAAATCGGGGTTTTCATAGTGTCGGTTGATGCCGGGCGCCACGTTCTCCTCGGCCGGTAAGGGACCGCACGCCAGCGCGGCCAGCAGCCAGCACAACCACAGGCAATGACGGGATAGGCTTTGCATATACGCCTCAGGCGAACTCACCCAGGGGACGATAGCAGAACACATAGGCGCCGCGCGCCACATCCACCAGCAAGGTGCCGCCACGGTTCTCGGCATAGGCCACATAACCCGGCGTGGCGCAGTGGCGATGACACTCGTTCACCCCCGCCGGCGACTCCAGGTCGCGCGCCCGGTCATACCACGACAGCAGGAGCGGCTCTTCCACCCGTTCCGCCGCCAGCGCATCGGCCATACGTTTGGCATGGTTGAAATCCAGCGCCGCGCCATCCGCCTCGATCATCACCCGTTCCATATCCCCCTCGCTTTGACAGACCGCCATGGCGGACTATGCTTGGATCATCCTGAGCATTTCGCTCAATAATACTCACCCCGACCTCTGCAACGGAGGACGCCATCATGAAACACATCGAACTTACCCTCCGCGGCCTGCCGCTGGACTATCAGATGGCCAACGCCATCGCCCGCGCCGTGGCGCTGCAACTGGAAACCGAACCCACCCTGGTCGCCTGGCACGACGCCCCGGAAGGACGCATGTCGCCGGTCATCGAAGGGGCCGACGTGCAGAGCCGCTGGCAGGATTACGGCGAGGCCCACGGCGGCGACTTCGCCGTCAGCATCAACGGCGACTACGACTTCATCTTCGCCGACAGCTCGCGCTACGAAACCCTGGAACACAGCCCCTATGTCGCGCTGCGCGACAGCCAGGGCCATGAGTTCCTCTGCCTGGCCGAACATCTGCGCGACCCGGCCAACCCGCGCCAGGAGGCCTGCTTCGCCGTGGACGAAAGCGTCATGGGCGGGCTGCATGAAGGATAAGGCAGATATAAAGATACAAGGAGGTGAACTCGCTGCGCGAGTTTGAAGTACAAACAGCCGTGCGCGTGGCGCACTCATTCCCTTGCATCTTGTATCTCCCGGCCGAGGGCGGCCTGTACGCAGCGTAGCACGCCATAGCCGTAGCGCCCGTCGAACATCTCATACACCGGCTTGAGCCGCTTGCCGCCATCCTGCGCCAACAGGGCGTCGGCGATGGCGTTCACCTCTGCCTGCGCCAGACCCAGCGCATCATTCAGCTCTACCTGGCCACGGGCTATGGCGGTCGCCAAATGACTATGGATGGTATCCACGGTCAAACCGCGCCGGTGCGCAATGGCTTCGGCATGCATGCCGCGGCGAAACAGTTGCAGGGTGTCCTCCACCGTATCACTGCGCTCCGTCTCCGCATCGGCATGCTGCTGCAACACAGCGAGAAACGCCTCGCCGTAGGCCTCCAGCTTGCGCGTGCCGACGCCGGAGATATGCGCCAGCGCGGCCAGCGTCGTGGGGCGCGCCGCCATCATTTCCATCAGGGTGGCGTCGTGGAAGATCATGTAGGGCGCCACGCCCTGCTCCTCGGCGAGCAGGCGCCTTTGCGCGCGCAGCGCCTCCCACAAGGCCTCATCACTGCCCGCCACCGCCGCGCCACCCTTGCGCCGGTTGCGCGGAGCCTTGGCCGCCTTGATTTCGCGGCGCAACAGGACAGTCTCCTCGCCGCGTAGCACCGGACGGCAGCGCTCGGTGAGGCGCAGCGCACCGTGCCCCTCGATATCCACCGCCAGCAGGCCGCGGGCGATGAGCTGGCGGAACACGCCGCGCCACTCGTTCACATTCAGCTCCTGGCCGATGCCGAACACCGACAGCTGGTGGTGGCCAAAACGGCGCAGGCGCTCGTCGTCCTTGCCGAGCAACACGTCGATGAGATAGTTGACGCCGAAACGCTGGCCGGTGCGGTGCACGCAGGACAGCGCCTTCTGCGCCGCCACCGTGGCATCCCAGGTCTGCGGCGGTTCCAGGCAGGTATCACAGTTGCCGCAGGGTTCATGCAGGTGATCGCCGAAATAGCGCAACAGGGCCTGACGGCGGCAGCTGGTCAGTTCGCACAGACCGAGCATGGCATCCAGCTTGTGGTGCTCGACGCGCTTGTGGCTCTCGTCGGCCTCGGACTGCGCCAGCATCTGGCGCAGGGTGATCACGTCCTGCAGGCCGTAGGCCATCCAGGCGTCGGCAGGCAGGCCATCGCGGCCGGCGCGGCCGGTCTCCTGGTAATAGGCCTCCACGCTCTTGGGCAGGTTGAGATGGGCGACGAAGCGCACATCGGGTTTGTCGATGCCCATGCCGAAGGCGATGGTGGCGACGATGATCACGCCCTCCTCGCGCAGAAAACGCTCCTGGTGCACACGCCGCGTCTCCGCCGGCAGACCGGCGTGATAGGGCAGCGCGGTCAGCCCCTGTTCGGCGAGCCAATGCGCCACCTCCTCCACCCGCTTGCGCGACAGACAATAGACGATACCCGCCTCGCCGTCGTGTTCGGCGCGGATGAAACGCAGCAATTGCTCACGGGCGTTGCTGCCGCGCTCGACGATGCGGTAGCGGATGTTGGGACGGTCGAAGCCGTTGAGGAACACCTGCGCCTGCTCCAGTTGCAGGCGGGCGATGATCTCGCGCCGCGTCGGCTCGTCGGCGGTGGCGGTGAGGGCGATGCGCGGCACGGCGGGAAAGCGCTCGTGCAGCACCGAGAGCTGGATGTATTCGGGACGGAAGTCGTGGCCCCACTGCGACACGCAGTGCGCCTCGTCGATGGCGAACAGCGCCAGCGGCGCGCGCGCCAGCAGGTCGAGAAAGCGCCCGGTCAGCAGGCGCTCCGGCGCCACGTACAACAGGTCCAGCTCACCGGCGAGCAGCGCCTCCTCCACCGCCCGTGCCGCGGCGGCGCCGAGGGTGGAGTTGAGAAAGGCGGCGCGCACGCCGGACTGGCGCAGCGCCGCCACCTGGTCCTGCATCAGGGCGATGAGCGGCGACACCACGATGCCGGTGCCGGGACGTACGATGGCGGGGATCTGGTAACACAGCGACTTGCCGCCGCCGGTGGGCATCAGCACCAGCGCATCGCCGCCGCGGATCACGGTGTCGATCACCTGCTCCTGCGGCGGACGGAAGGACTCATAACCGAAAACGGTGCGCAGCACCTGCAACGCCTGTTGCTCCATGGCCATGCCTCTCACAGGGTTACGGACGGGAAATCATGGAAGGGGCGAAGTTTACCACCGGAACAACGCCCCAGGCCGCAGGCCGTCGGAGCTCAAGCCGACTGTTCGCCGGGCAAAAAAAAGCCCAGGTGGCCCTGGGCTTGGAAAGAGGGGATGACAAAACTTAAAACCACAGGAGGTCCCACCACACGCCTGTCATCCCCTGGAGGAGTCATTACGATGTTATTTATTGCACACACCGTACCAACTCCGTCCCGGGACCGACGCAGCGTTCCAAGCCGTTGCCACACAAAGAGAATTACTCACGACATGCCCATGAGACGACTCACTGGGGCACCCCAATTTATGCCATTTTTGGCGGACGAGCCGCCACATTGCGCCAAAATTGGCAGTTCATTGTCCCGATGCACCGCCTGCATCGGCGCGTAAAGCACGCCCGTCCGCTACCGGCAGGGGCAGACGCCAGAGCCAGCCGATGCCGCGCAGCAACCCCCACAGAAACAGCAAGGGCAGCAGCACGGTCTGCACCAGAAACACCACGATCAGATTGACCACCTGCTCGCTCACATCCGCCGCCGCCTGCTCGTAGCGATCCAGATAACTGCCCACATCCAATGCGGACATGGCCGACTGGTAGGCCCGCCGCATCCGATCCAGCAGGGACGGGTCCACCTCCGCCGCCGCGGCCTCCCGCTCGGCACCTTCGTTGATCTCGCGGATGGTGCCCGTCACCTGCTCGATGCGCTCGGTCGAGGCGGCGTAGCGCTCGTGCAGGAAGCCGCTGTAAAACAGCTCGCCGGTCAGCGCCAGCAGGGGCACGACGAAACGCAGCGCGAGCAGCAGGAGGCCGAGGCGCAGCAGCCAGACCCGCGCCCGCGGGGCCAGGCGCGGCAACCACAACAGCAGCAAGGCCAGCGCCCACGCCATCACCAGCAGCCCGGTGAAGCCCGTCGTGGCAAACAGTTCCAGCAACAGGCGCTGCAGGCCGAGGGCGGTGGCGCTGGCCAGCATCACCCAGGAGAACTGCTCGACCAGGTCGTTGACCGGATCGAGCACCTGGCCCGGCGCGAAGTTCACGCCGACCCCGGCCGGCTCCACCGCGATCTCCGTACCCTGCGCCACCGAAATCACCGCGTTGAGCCCACGCGCCACGGCAAAGGTCACCAGTGCCCGCTTGAAGCTGCGCTCGGTATACTCGAATCCGGCACGGTCGAGCGCGCCGCTGGCCGCCAACGCCAGCAGGGCGCCGACGGCCAGGGTGAGCATGAGCTTGACTGCTGTTTTCTCCATGACGGCATCCTCCACCGCGACAGGATACTCCAGGCACCCATGATGGAAGCCAAATTTCACCAGCTTCGCCCCGGCCAGCGCTTTCTCTGGCAGGGCTCGACCTACGAGAAGATCAACCCGCTGCTGGCGCGCAGCCTGGACAACGGGGCACAGCGCATGGTGCCACGCTCCACCCTCGTGACACGGCTGGAAGGCGAGGTCGCGCCGGTCGCGGCCGAGCCCCCGCCGCCCGATCTCGCGGCGGCGCGGCGTGTGTTCGAGGATTACCACCGCAGCAGCCTGCACTGGCTGGAGCGGCAGGATGGCTCGGAGGAAAAACTGCGCCAGGCCCGCACGGCACTGGCCCAGGCACGCCACCGGGTGCTGGCGGCATTGGGCGGGAAGGAGGAGGAAACGGCGCCTCCGGAGGGAAACGCCGGTTAGCGTACTTTAACGGCGGCCGCCGCGACCCTTGCGCGGCTGCTCCTCGACCACCTTGAGCGCCTTGCCCTTGTACTGGGTGCCATTGAGAGCGGCGATGGCGGCACGGGTCTCGTGCCCCTCCATGTCCACCAGGGCATGACCGCGGCAATTGCCGCTGAACACGTCCATGGCGATCTTCACGCCGCGCACGGTGCCGAACTGCGCAAACAGCTCGCGCACGTCATCTTCGCGCGTTTCCGGGGCCAGATTGCCGACAAACATCGTTTTCATGAAAACCTCCAGCTTGATAGTGGTGCGCACAACCGTGCCATCACGGCTGTGCCAAGTCCGGGACAGGGGAATGTCGCGGCGGGGCCCTACCGGAGAGACCGGCATCCCCGAATGGTTTGTCGTTGATGGTGGTACCTGCGGTGACGAGGACCGGCACGGACAGGTGGTGGACGGCTACACGGGCACCGCCTTGGGAAGCTCTGAAAAAGTTCAGAGCTTCCGCGGCACAGGGATGTGCCGCCATTTTTCAACGACGATAAGTCGTTGAAAAATGAAGCCAAGCGAAAATCACACTTTTCGCTTGGCGTGGTTTTGTCCACGGATGGACTTATGTCGCGCAGCCCAGGGAGGGGCGGGAGCGACCTGAGAAGTCCAGGATGGACTTATTCAGACCTTCCCTTGAAATTGTGCCGCGCAAACGGTGGCGACAGGCTAACACATCGGCCCGCCGGTTTCCCTAAACTTGCCTCAAGAATTCCTTGGCGTTCGGCGAAGGAAGGGGGTATAGTGCCCGACAGCTGCAGATGATGGCAGTGGTAGTTTAGGTCGTCACTCCTCCGTGATACCTCCCGAACACCCCCTCTCATGAACTGCACGCACCACCCTAATTAATTGTTTTTGAGGTATTAAGTAATGGCTACCGGTACTGTGAAATGGTTCAACGAGGCTAAGGGTTTTGGCTTCATCACCCAGGACAACGGCGGTGCGGACGTTTTCGTCCACTTCTCCGCCATCCAGGGCTCCGGCTTCAAGACCCTGGCCGAAGGCCAGAAGGTGACCTTCGACCTGCAGAACGGCCCCAAGGGTCCGCAGGCGAGCAACGTCGTCGCCCAGTAAGCCAGAACCGTTTCACGTTCTGACCGAAGAACCCCGCCCCTGGCGGGGTTCTTCGTTTCAGGGGAAAGATAAGCCTGCCCGCTGTTACGGCAACATCTGCGTCACCCGGAAGCGGCCGTCGTTGGCCAGGGTGGTGACCTGCGCATAATGCCGCCGCGCCACCTGTTCCAGCGGCAGGAAGGCATTGCTGACGAACAGTGCCTGCCCCTGCGCGGAAGTATGGCGGCGCGCACTGGCGACAAAGCGTTCGGTGAGATCGCGCTCGACGCCGAAGCCCTGATGGAAGGGCGGATTGCACAGCACCAGATCGAACAGCCCGTCGACGCCCGCGCCGCAATCGGCGCCGATCACCTCGCCAACGATACCCTGCGCCGCGAAGTTGGCGCGGCAGGCGAGCAGCGCGGCGGCATTGTTGTCCGTGGCGACAATGCGCGGCGGTTGCAGCCGGTGCCAGGCCTGCACCGACAGATAGCCATAGCCGCAACCCAGGTCCAGCACCTGCTGCGGCGCGCACTCCGGCAGATGCGCCACCAGCAGGGCGCTGCCGGCATCCACCTTGTCCCAACCGTACAGGCCCGGCTTGCTGAGGTAGCTCAGCGCACCGTCGCTGATCACCGGACGCAGCGTCGCATAGTCGCGCTCATCCAGGGCCGCACCGCGCTGGTCGCCACACCGGATCACCGCCAGATATTCATTGCCCATCTTCCTGAAATCGAGCGCTCCGCCGAGACGCTCCGCGGCGTGCCGCGCATAGGTCTTGATGCCCTGCTGCTTGCCGCCGCTGAGCAGCAGGCGGCCGCCCGGCGCAAGCCGCTCGGCCGCCGCGTTGATGACGTGGTGCACCACCGGCTTTTCCTTGGCGACACGAAAGAAGATCGCATCGAGGCTGCCCGCCGGCCAGGGGGCGAAATCGAAGTCGGAAAACTGCACGACCCAGCCGGCGGCCTGCATCTCCTCCGTCACGTCGATGCGGTTGGACAGCACGGTCACCGCGCGGTTGGGCGACGGCATGCCGGGACCGCCGCCGTGCTCGTCGAGCACCCACAGTGCCGGCGCGCTTTGCGCGCGGAGAAATGGAAACAGCAGGGCCAGGGCGCCGTCGTGACTCATCGCAGGGCCGCCACCTCGTCGGCGCGCAAGGCGCGGTACTGCCCCGGCGCGAGGGACGGGTCGAGCACCACCGCGCCGATGGCCTCGCGGTGCAGCGCGATCACGCGATTGCCCAGGGCGGCGAACATGCGCTTGACCTGGTGGTAGCGCCCCTCGTGCAGGGTGATGCGCGCCTCGGTGGGGGACAGGATGTCCAGTTGCGCCGGCAGGGTGGGTTTCTCCTCGCCCTTGAGCAGCAGGCCGGCGGCAAGGCGCGCCGCGGCATCCGCCGCCAGCGGCTCGGCCAGGGTGGCGCGGTAGACCTTGTCGCGGTGGCGACGCGGGCTGGTGATGCCATGGGACCAGGCGCCATCGTCGGTGAGCAGCACCAGGCCGGTGGTATCGATGTCCAGCCGCCCCACCGGGTGCAGCAGTTCGCGGCGCGGCTCCGCCAGCAGACTGAGCACCGTGGCATGCTCGCCGTCGCTGGTGGAGCACACCACCCCGGCCGGCTTGTGGAGCATGAAATAGCGCGGACCGGGCAGGGCCAGCGGCTGGCCCTCCAGTTCGACCCGGCTGCCGGCCGGCACCTGCAGGTCGGCCGCCTTGACCACCCTGCCGTCCACGCTCACGGCACCGCGCCGCAGCAGCGCGCGCACCGCCGCCCGCGACACCCCGGCCGCCTGGCTGACGTAGCGGTCCAGCCGCATGCTGCCTTCTGTTTTCACGCCGTTGTTCCACCCCCGGACCAAAGTGGCGGCATTCTACCACCGGCAAAACTTGATAAATCGGCTCAACATTTCTATAGCTTTAGGTACACACCGCCAACAGGCGCCCTACGCCGGGAGGCCCCCCATGAAACGCCGACTCTACTTCCTGTTCCCCGATCCGGTACACGCCCGCCACGCGGTGGACACCCTGGCCGACGGCACCGGGGTGGATGCCCGCCACATCCACGCCCTCGCCCAGCGCGCCGGCCGTCTCGCCCGCCTGCCCCGCCCGACGGCGCAGCAGCAATCCGACCTCGCCGGCCGCCTGGAGTCCTGGCTGTGGAACGGCAATCTGCTGCTGTTCGGCCTCGCCCTGCTGGTGTTCATCGCCGCCCTGGTGGAAGGCGCCACCGGCTGGGCGGTTGCAAGCCTGGCGGTGATGGCGCTGACCTTCCTCGGCGGCTTCCTGTTCACCACCTATGTGCCCCACGTACACCTGAACGAGTTCCGCGCGGCCCTGGCCCACGGCGAGATCCTGCTGATGATCGACGTGCCGGCGGAAAAGGTGAAAGCGGTGGAGGACTACATCCTCCATCACTACCCCGAGGCGGTGCCCGGCGGCGCCAGCTGGAGCGTGGAGGCCTTCGGTCTGTAGGGAGGACGTCATGGACTACCAGGTCGACCTGCTGCTCAACGAATTCGTCACCCACGACGTGCGGCGCCTCATCGTCAGCCGCCCCACGGGATTCGACTTCGTCCCCGGCCAGGGTGTGGAACTGGCCATCGACACGCCGGAGTGGCGCGATCAGGGCCGCCCCTTCACCCCCACCTCGCTGCCCGGCGACGGCGTGCTGGAGTTCACCATCAAGGGCTACCCCGAGCATCACGGCGTCACCGCACAGTTGCACCGGCTGCGCCCCGGCAGCCGGCTGCTGATGAGCCAGCCCTTCGGTGCCATCCGCTACCAGGGGCCGGGCACCTTCATCGCCGCCGGCGCCGGCATCACCCCGTTCATGGCCATCCTGCGCCAGCTCGCCGCCGAGGAAAAACTGGCGGGCCACCGTCTCATCTTCAGCAACAAGAGCCCCGCCGACATCATCTGCGGCCAGGAACTGCACGGCTACCTGGGCGAGCAAAGCCAGTTGCTGTGCAGCCGCGCCACCGACTGCAACTGCCGCGGCGGCCGCATCGACTTCGACTTCCTGCGCAGCACCATCGACGACTTCAGCCAGCGCTTCTACGTCTGCGGCCCACCGCCCTTCGTCAACTCCGTCAACGCCGCCCTCATCGAACTGGGTGCCGTGCCGGACGGGCTGATCTTCGAGAAATGACCGCCCTATGTAGGTCGGACTGGAGTCCGACCTACATAGGGGGTGCCTTGAGCTGGATCAGCCGGAAGGCGCGAGGGACGTGCTATGGTGGCGGCACCCAATACACGCCACTGCCGTCATGTCCCTGGCCCCCATCGCCCTCTGCCTCTACCTCCTGATGCTGCCGGTCACCGGCATGGTGCCGGTGCTGCGCGAGCTCACCGGCGGGCGCTATCCGCACCTCACGGATTTCGAGCAACACCTGTTCATGTCCGCCAACATGGTGGGGGCCCTGCTGTTCGTGCCGCTGGCCGGGCTGTTGTCGGACCTGTGGCGGCGGCGCAAGGTGATCATCGTCGCCGCGCTGGCACTGAACGCCTTCTCCCTGCTGATGCTGCTGCAGGACTGGAGCTACGGCGTGTACCTGCTGTGGCGCTTCCTCGAGGGCTGCGCCCACATCACCGCCCTCAGCCTGCTGATGGCGCTGGCGGCGGATCAGGTGCGCGAACGCGACAGCGGCGCCGTGATGGGGCTGATCGGCGCGGCCATCAGCCTGGGCGTCGCCAGCGGCGCGCCGCTGGGGGGACTCATCGGTCGCCACGGCGGTGGTGAGGCAGTGCTCACCTACGGCTTCGTCCTGCTTGCCCTGCTCACCCCTTTCGCCGCCCTCGCCCTGCGCGAACACGCCGCACAGCATGACCACGGCGGCCTGCGCGCCCTGTTGCGCGCCCTGCCGGAGAATCGCGGCCTGCTGCTGCCCTACGCCTTCGCCTTCGTCGACCGTCTCACCGTCGGCTTCATCGTCTCCACCCTGTCGCTGTACCTGGCCACGGTCATCGGCCTGGACGCCGGCCGCATCGGCCTGGTGATGGCCCTGTTCCTGCTGCCCTTCTCCCTGCTCACCTGGCCTGCCGGGCTGCTGTCGCGGCGCTGGAACCCGCTGTGGATGATGCTGGCCGGCAGCGCCGCCTACGGCCTCACCCTCGCCGCCATCGGCTACGTCGACGGCAGCCACATCCCCTGGCTGATGTTCGCCGGCGGTGTCACGGCCTCGCTGATGTACGCCCCCTCGCTGGTGCTGGTGACCGAGCTGTCGCGCCCGGAACACAAGGCCCTGGCCATGAGCGGCTTCAACTTCGCCGGCTCCCTCGGCTTCGTCCTCGGCCCCCTGAGCGGCGGCGCCCTGGTGGGCCTGTTCGGCGCCTACCCGCCGGCCTTCCTCATCGTCGGCGGCCTGGAAATCCTCTGCGTCCTGCTGTTCCTGCCCCTGGCCCTGCGGCAGGGACGAAAAATGACCTCCCGGCCCTATTGACAGCGCTGCGGCTTTGCCGAAAATGCGCGACATTCACATTCCGAATCCAGCGCGAGAGATCAAATGTCCGACAACACCCTGTGGTACGGCTACCTCGAGGCCGGCGAGCGCAGCTCCCCCGTGGCCATGGATAGCCGCCTCAACACCGGCGACCCCACCACCGTCTACGTGTTCAACCTGCAGCGCGGCGAGATCCTCGAATACAAGCGTGCCATCGTCGAACCCAAGCTGCGCGAGCTGAAGGCCTCGGAAAAGGAACTGGAAACCGAGCTGAAGAACGCCTACCGCAAGGCCCGCAACGGCTTCACCCCGCGCGGCGCCAAGGTTGTCAACATCCCTGAAAAGGGACGCCCCGCCACCGCCAAGACCGCCGCCGTGGCCACCGATTTCGGTGGTGACGACTACGACGAAGAGATCTTCGTCGACGATGCCGACGATGACGAGGATGAGGGTGGCGACGAATAATTCACCGCATGCGCCATCCTGCTGTGGCGCATGTTTCTCACATCAGGGAAGGTCTGAATAAGTCCATCCGTGGACAAAACCACATCCCTGAGCCGCGGAAGCTTTGAACTTATTCAGAGCTTCCTTAGCTCTGCGATTTCCCCGGTCGTGGTTACGTCGAGTGACCACGAGCGGTACCGAAGTCACCGCCGTCGCATTGCCCTGCGCCAACGCATCCCGCCTCTGAACTCCGCAAAACAAAAGCGCCCTGTCCACAGGATGGGAAGGGCGCTGAGTGATATCGCAGGTAGTGGCGGACTTACACCTTGCGATAAACCTCCGCCCCGCCCTTGACGAATTCCACCGCCTTCTCTTCCATCCCCTGTGCGGCATAGTCGCGCACTTCCTGCGAGATCTTCATCGAGCAGAACTGCGGGCCGCACATGGAGCAGAAGTGCGCCACCTTGTGCGATTCGTGCGGCAGGGTGGCGTCGTGGAATTCGCGCGCCCGATCCGGGTCGAGGGCGAGGGCAAACTGGTCGTGCCAGCGGAATTCGAAGCGCGCCTTGGACATGGCGTTGTCCGGCACCTGCGCGCCGGGGAAACCCTTGGCCAGGTCGGCGGCGTGAGCGGCGATGCGGTAGGCGATGATGCCTTCGCGCACGTCTTCCTTGTCGGGCAGGCCGAGGTGTTCCTTGGGCGTGACGTAGCACAACATCGCCGTGCCGTACCAGCCGATCTGCGCGGCGCCGATGCCGGAGGCGAAGTGGTCGTAGCCGGCGGCGATATCGGTGACCAGGGGCCGAGGGTGTAGAACGGTGCCTCGAAGCAGTCGGCCAGTTCCTTGGTGACGTTCTCTTCGATCATCTGCATCGGCACATGGCCGGGGCCTTCGATCATCACCTGGCAGTCGTGTTCCCAGGCGCGCTTGGTCAGCTCGCCCAGGGTTTCCAGCTCGGCGAACTGCGCGGCATCGTTGGCATCCATCAGCGAGCCGGGACGCAGGCCGTCGCCGAGGGAGAAGGCCACGTCGTAGGCCTTCATGATCTCGCAGATGTCGTCGAAGTGGGTGTAGAGGAAATTTTCCTGATGGTGCGCCAGGCACCACTTGGCCAGGATCGAGCCGCCGCGCGAGACGATGCCGGTGACGCGATTGGCGGTGAGCGGCACGTAGCGCAGCAGTACGCCGGCGTGGATGGTGAAGTAGTCGACGCCCTGCTCGGCCTGTTCGATCAGCGTGTCGCGGAAGATATCCCAGGTCAATTCCTCGGCCTTGCCGTTGACCTTCTCCAGGGCCTGGTAGATGGGCACGGTGCCGATGGGCACCGGCGAGTTGCGCAGGATCCATTCGCGCGTTTCGTGGATGTTCTTGCCGGTGGACAGATCCATCAGGGTGTCGCCGCCCCAGCGGCAGGACCACACCAGCTTCTCCACCTCTTCGGCGATGCTCGAGGTCACCGCCGAGTTGCCGATGTTGGTGTTGATCTTCACGCGGAAGTTGCGGCCGATGATCATCGGCTCCAGTTCCGGGTGGTTGATGTTGGCGGGGATGATGGCGCGGCCGGCGGCGACTTCGGCGCGCACGAACTCTGGCGTGATCAGCTCGGGGATATTGGCGCCGTAACCGTTGCCGCGATGCTGGCGTAGCAGCTTTTCGTAGCGCGGGTCGGCGCGCATCGCCTCCAGCATGCAGTTCTCGCGGATGGCGATGTATTCCATCTCCGGCGTGATGATGCCCTTGCGCGCGTAGTGCATCTGCGTGACGTTGGCACCGGCCTTGGCGCGGCGCGGCGTGCGGATGTGCTCGAAGCGCAGGCTGGCCAGCTGCGGGTCGTGCTGGCGGGTGCGCCCATACTCCGAAGTGGGGCCGCTGAGCAGTTCGGTGTCACCGCGCTCCTCGATCCACTTTTCACGCAACGGTGACAGGCCGCGGGTCAGGTCGATGCGTGCCTTGGGGTCGGTGTAGGGGCCGGAGGTGTCATAGACATAGATGGGCGGATTTTCTTCCGTGCCGTTCCGGGTCTGGGTGGCGTCCTGCTCGATACGGCGCATGCCCACCTGGATGTCCGGACGTGAACCTGACACGTGGATCTTGCTGGACTTGGGGAAGGGGCGCGTCACCTCTTCGGACAGGCGGGCGGTTTCTTGCAGGAATTCCTGGGGGATGGCGCTCATCGAAAAATCCTCGCGGAGGGTTGCGGCGCTAGCGGGAGGAAGAGAGCGCGGATGCACCGCTTCCCTCCGCCGGCACAACCCGGATCAGGTTCCAAGGGTCTGTCTCAGCCCTCACGGGCACCCCTAGCAGTAGCTGCAAACATATCGGATCGGTGCCCGAGTTGCAAGGTAAGTCTTTGCCTTGCTTGAAATATTCGCTATAAAACGTGATGTTACTTGATGCCGCGCCGCTTGTTCACGATACAGGAAAGGCGTAACCTCCGGCTGACCAATCGGTCAGTCGCTACTCCCACAAGAAAAACCCCGAGGAATCAGCATGGTCGACATGAATCTGGAACAGGCCCGCCACAACATGATCGCACAGCAGATCCGTCCGTGGGAGGTGGTGGATGACCAGGTGCTCGACCTGATCATGCGCACGCCGCGCGAGGACTTCGTGCCGCCGCCGTACCGCAACCTGGCCTTCACCGACATCGCCCTGCCCCTCGGCCACGGCCAAGTGATGATGCCGCCGCGTTTGGAGGCACGCCTGCTGCAGGCCCTCGCGGTACAACCGGATGAAAGTGTGCTGGAGATCGGCACCGGCAGCGGCTACGTCACCGCCCTGCTGGCACAACTGGCGCGCCATGTGTACAGCGTGGAGATCGTGCCGCAACTGAAGCAGGCAGCGGAACAACGCCTTGCGGCACGCGGTCTGACCAACGTCACCGTCGACGAAGGTGACGCCGCGGCGGGCTGGCCGCGCCGCGGCAGCTATGATGTCATTGCCGTCACCGGCTCGCTGCCGGAACTGCCGCAGGCGCTGCAGCAGGAACTGAATATCGGCGGCCGGCTGTTTGTGGTGGTAGGGGAGGCGCCGGCCATGGAGGCCCTGCTGATCACCCGCGTCGGTGAAAATCATTGGACCCGCGAAAGCCTGTTCGAAACCGAGCTGCCCCCGCTGCAGAACGCACCACGACCGCCGCGGTTCGTGTTGTGACTTGATCCGGTACGGCCGCAACCGCATTATTAGCGTTTCCTTATACACCCCGTCATGAGGGATACCATGTCCAATTCCGTAGCAAGAGTGCTCGCCCTGGCCCTGCTGGCCGGTGCCGCTGCCGCCCAGGGTGAAGACCTGCGCGATGTCTATCGCCTGGCCCAGGAAAGTGATCCGCAGTTGCGTGCCGCCGAAGCCGGCCACCGCGCCGCCCTGGAGGCCCGCCCGCTGAGCCGCGCCGCCCTGCTGCCCAGTATCAATTTCACTGCGCAGACCCAGCGCAACGCCTTCGAGTACGACACGCCGGCCTACCCCGACAACGAATACAACTCCTCCAGCTATTCGCTCAGCCTGCGCCAGGCGCTGTACCACCACGAGTACTACGTGCAATTGCGTCAGGCGGATGCCGGCATTGCCCAGGCCGACGCCCAGTACGGCGCGGCCAAGCAGGCCCTCATCGTCCGCGTCGCCGAAGCCTATTTCAATCTGCTCTCCGCCGAGGACAACCTGCGCTTTGCCCAGGCGGAAAAGACCGCCATCGCCCAGCAGTTGCGCCAGACCCAGCAGCGCTTCGAGGTCGGTCTGTCCGCCATCACCGACGTGCATGAGGCGCAGGCCGGCTACGATGCCGCCGTGGCGCAGGAGATCGTGGCGCAGAACCAGCTGGAAAATGCCCGCGAAGTGCTGCGCGAGATCACCGGCCGCGACCACACGGCGCTGGCGCCGCTGGCGGGTGAAATCCCGTTGCAGAGTCCGGACCCGGCCAGTATCGATAAGTGGGAGGAAACCGCCCTGCAGCAGAACCTGCAACTGCTGGCGGCCGAGGCGGCGACCCATGTGGCACGCGAGGAAATGAAGCGCCGCGAGGCCGGCCACTACCCGACCCTGGATATCGTGGCCAGCCACAACTGGTCCGACACCAGTGAGTCCGACCTGTCCGGCAGCGAGTACAACAGCAACATCATCGGGTTACAGCTCAATCTGCCGCTGTACGCCGGTGGCGGGGTGAGCGCCAGCACACGCCAGGCGGCCCATCTCTATACCCAGGCACAGGAAGGGCTGGAACAGACCCGCCGCGCCACTGTGCGCCAGACCCGCGACGCCTATCTCGGTGTCACCGCCGGCATCAGCACCGTGCAGGCCCGCCGCCAGGCGCTGTCCTCCGCCAAGACCGCCCTGCAGGCTACACAGGCCGGCTTCGAGGTGGGCACGCGCACCGCCGTGGAGGTGCTCAACTCGCAGCGCGAACTGTTCCGCGCCCAGCGCGACTACGCCCGTGCCCGCTACGACTACGCCCTGTCCACCCTGCGCCTGAAACAGGCGGCCGGCATCCTCAGCGACGCCGACCTCGAATACATCAACAGCTGGCTGCAGTGATGGGTACGACCACGGCACTGCTTTGCGCGGCGGAAACCAGCCAGCTCGTCGTCATCGACGTACAGGTGCGCCTGGCGGCGGCCATGCCGCCGGAAGTGCGCGAGCGCGTGGTGAAAAACACCGCTATCCTCCTGCAGGCGGCACGCCTGCTCGAACTGCCGGTCATCGCCACCGAGCAGTACCCCAAGGGCCTGGGCAACACCGAAGACGATGTCGCGCAGCACTTCCCCGCGCAACTCGACGTGGTGTGCAAGACCTGCTTCGCCTCCAGCGGCGCCGCCGGCTTCAATGCCGCCCTCGACGCCCATCGGGGCCGCCATCAGGTGATCCTGGCCGGCATGGAGGCCCATGTATGCGTGTTGCAGACGGCCATGGAACTGCTCGGCCGTGGTTACCAGGTGTTCGTGGTGGAAGATGCCGTCAGTTCGCGCGACGAAGCCAACCGACAGAACGCCATGGCGCGCCTGCGCCAGGCCGGGGCCATCGTCACCAACACCGAATCGGTGGTGTTCGAATGGCTGCGCGACGCCGCGCACCCGCAGTTCAAGGCCATTACCGCATTGATCAAATAAACCAGATACAAGATCGAGATGTGCACCGTGCGCACGGTAGTTTGAAATCAAAATCAGTACGAGCGCAGCGCGTTCATTCCCTTGTACTGTTCTACATCCTGCGTTGAGATTCGCAACACCATGAACCCGTCCCCTTTCCCCGAAGCCGCACCGGATTTCAGCAACCCGCTGGGGCTGCTGCGCGCCTGCCATGAACGCATCCTGCAGCACTGCGCCACGCTGGAACGGCTGGTCGGACACCTGCGTGACCACGGCGCGGATGCTGATGCCCGCAGCGCGGCCGGCAAGATCCACCACTATTTCAGCACCGCCGGCCGCCACCACCACCAAGATGAAGAACAGGATCTGTTTCCGCGCCTCGCACGCCAGTCACTCAAGCTGGCCGACCTGGTGCATCGCCTGCGCCAGGATCACGCACGCATGGACCACCTGTGGCAACAATTGAGCCCGTTGCTGGCGACGCCTTCCCGCATCGCGGATCTCGACGCCTTTGCCACCCTGGTGGATGAGTTCGCATCCCTCCACCGCACCCACGTCGCACGGGAAAACGAGGAACTGCTGGAGCTGGCACGTCATATCCTGAGTAGCGACGAACTGAAAAAACTGGGCAAGCAGATGGCCGAACGCCGCGGTCAGCCCGCACCGCTGTAACACACCCTGCCGTGGCATAATCCCGGCAGTGACCATGAACGACGCCTCGCCCCCTCTCTCTCGTTTCCTTGCCCCACGCCACTGGCCGACCTGGCTTGGACTGGGGCTGTTGCGCATAAGCGTACTGCTGCCTTATCCGGCATTGCTGTTGCTCGGTCATGGCCTGGGCCTGCTGATGTACCTGTTGCTTCCCTCCCGCCGTCGCATCGCACGCATCAATCTGCGCCTGTGTTTCCCGGAACGGGAGGAACGGGCCCGGGAAAAGCTCGTGCGCGCCACCTTCCGCTCCTCCGGTATGGCGGTGTTCGAAAATGCCCTGTCCTGGTGGGGAAGCGCGGCACGCATGCGCCGCCTGCACCAGGTGGAAGGACTGGAGCACCTGCTTGCCGCCCGTGCCGCGGGACATGGCGTGATCCTGCTCGGCAGTCACTACACGACCCTGGAGATCAGCGGACGCTTTCTGGCCTGCCATGTCGATGGTCTGCAGCCCATCTACAAGCGTGCCCACAATCCACTCTATGAAGCGGTGATGGTGCGCATGCGCAAAAAACTGTTCGACGACCTGCTGGAAAGTACCGACATGCGCACCATCGTGCGCAACGTCAAGTCCGGCAAGACCGTGTGGTACGCCCCGGACCAGGACTTCGGTCGTGAGCGCTCGGTGTTCGCTCCCTTCTTCGGTGTGCCCACCGCGACACTGACCACCACCGCGCGCCTGGCGCGACTTACCGGCGCCCCTGTCATTCCCTTTGTCTCGCAGCGACTGCCTGGGCTGCGTGGCTATCGCATCACCCTGCTGCCGCCCTTGCAGGGATTCCCCAGCGGGGATGACATACAGGATGCCAGCCGTACCAATACACTGCTCGAACAGCAGATACGCGACATGCCGGAACAATATCTGTGGATTCACCGCCGTTTCAAAACCCGCCCGGGCGGTGAACAGAGCGTGTACCACTGAGCACCATGACCAGCCCCGCCCTCACCCGCTACCGCCTGTTGTTCAACCTGCTGACGCCGCTGTTGCTCGGCTATACCCTGTGGCAGGCGTTGCGGGAACGATCCTGGCGTTATCTGCGCGAGCGCTGTGGCCATTACCGCGGCAACCCGATGGAAGCATCACCGCTATGGCTGCATGCCGCCTCGGTGGGTGAACTGAATGCCGCCTTGCCCCTGATCGATGCCCTGCGCAACCGCCACCCCGAGCAAGCACTCCTGATCACCACCACGACGCTCAGCAGCGCGCGACTCGCTATGCGCCTGCTGCCCGCCGGTGTGTCACATGCCTTTCTGCCGCTGGACTGGAGCGGGGCGGTGGGACGTTTCCTCGACCACTACCGCCCGCGCTGCGCCCTGATCATGGAAACCGAACTGTGGCCCAATCTGTTCGCCGCCTGCGCCGCACGTCGGCTGCCCTTGATCATCGTCAACGGCCGCCTGTCACTGCGCACGCGCAACGCGCCACGCTGGCTGTGTCGGCTATACCGCAGCGCCCTCGGCAGTGTCACGGCAATCCTGGCCCGTTCCGAAGCGGACAAAGCAGGCTTCATCGCACTCGGCGCACCGGCAGAACGGGTGCGGGTGATCGGCAATATCAAATTCAGTGCCGAGACGCAGAAAACAGCTACCAATATTCCCTTGCCACGCCCCTATGTGCTGGCCGCCTCAACCCGGGACGGCGAGGAGACCTTGGTATGGCGCGCCTGGCGACAGGCCGCACCGGAAAATCATTTACTGGTCATCGTGCCGCGCCATCCGCAGCGGCTACCGGAAATACTGCGCGACCTCGCTCTGCCCCCCGGACAGATCGCCGTCCGCAGCCGGGCTCAGACCATTCTTCCCGCCACCCGCGTTTACATCGCCGACACCTTTGGTGAATTGACCGGCTTCATGGCCGGAGCGGAACTGGTGTTCATGGGGGGCTCACTGGTCCCCAGGGGTGGGCAGAATGTCCTGGAGGCAGCCCGCCTCGGCAAGGCCCTGGTATTTGGGCCGCATATGGAGAATTTTGCCGATGAAGCCAGACTGCTGCTGGAGCATGACGGCGCCGTGCAGGTGCAGGATGCAGACGCGCTGGGACAGGTATTCAGCGCCCTGCTGGCACAGCCGGAACGCCGTGCCGCACTGGGTGCCGCCGCGCAACAATTGGTGGAACGGCGCCGCGACATGGCGCA
Organism: Sulfurivermis fontis; assembly: GCF_004001245.1. NCBI lineage: Bacteria > Pseudomonadati > Pseudomonadota > Gammaproteobacteria > Thiohalomonadales > Thiohalomonadaceae > Sulfurivermis > Sulfurivermis fontis. The sequence continues at coordinate 527,982 of NZ_AP018724.1, read as the reverse complement.
GCGCTATGCCGTGGCGCTGGAGGAGTGGTGCGAGGCCTGAGCCGGCGTTAACCGCGTACCCCGGCCATGACTAGCGCAGGGGCGTATCGTATTCGCAACAGGTGAGCCTCGCCACGCCGGAATCGCGAATACGATGCGCTCTTGCGTTTTTGCGCGTCTCTGCGTTGAAGGCTTTTGGTGTTGGACGTTCAGCTTGCGCCATACCCCGCCAACAGCGCCTGCCAGTCGGCGTCGCTGAAGGCGATATCCAGACTTTCGTTATACAGCTTGCGCAGCGAGCGCAACAGCCGAGCCAGATTACCCTGTTCCCAGGTCCCGGGTGAACGCAGGCGGCCGCGATCGAAATCGATGAGATAAATGTCGTCCCCGGCAAGCAGAATATTGTGGGCATTGAGATCCGCGTGATGCACGCCGACCTCATGGAAACGGCGGATACAGGCGCCGATGGCCTGCCAGCGGTCAGCCGGCAATGCCGCGGCAGCCACGGCCTGAGCCAGTGAACGCGCCTGCGGAATGCGCAGGGTCATGAGGTCGGCACGATAGAACAACCCCTCACGCTCCACCCGCGCCGCCACCGGTCGTGGCACCGGCAGACCACGCTGGTACAATTCGGCCGTCAGATACCACTCGCGCCAGGCACGCGTCCGTTCCAGTCCCGTCCACAGGTAGCTGTCGCGCACCAGCCGGCCGGGCAAACCGCCGCGACGATAGTGACGCAAAACGTATTCATGGGTGCCGTCCCCCACAAAGGCCGTCTCGCCACGACCACGCGCGGTACCCAACAACTGGCCGCGCCGTCGCCACGCCGCCGGTTCGAACAACGCCGGCTCCGCATGGATCGGCAATTCCGCATCATATAGGATGTGGTTTTTTCCGCTTTGGGTCTGAATGGGTCGCATGCCTTCTCTACCGCTCACATCGCCGCCGGAGAGCCTCTGTATCCTGCGCCTGTCCGCCATCGGCGACATCAGCCATACCCTGCCGACGGTACGCACCCTGCAGGCCCGCTGGCCCGACACGCGCCTCACCTGGATCATCGGCAAGACCGAACACGCCCTGGTGGGCGACATTCCGGGCATCGACTTTATCATCTTTGACAAAAAGCGGGGATGGCGCGCCTACCTGGACGTCCGCCGCCAACTGCGTGGCCGCCGCTTCGACGTCCTGCTGCACATGCAAATGGCCCTGCGCGCCAGCCTGATCAGCCTGCTGGTAGACGCCCCCATCAAGCTCGGCTTCGATCGTGCCCGGGCCAAGGACGGGCAATGGCTGTTCACCAACGCCCAAATAGCCCCGCGTGAGCGCGAACACGTGCTGGACAGCCTGTACGGCTTCAGCGATGCACTGGGTGCCACAAACCGGGTGTTGCGCTGGGACATCCCGATCCCGGAGGCGGCACGCAGCTACGCCGAGGCGTTGCTGCCCGGTGACCAACCCACCTTGATCATCAGCCCCTGCTCCAGCATGGCGTACCGCAACTGGACGGCGGAGGGTTATGCCGCCGTGGCAGACTACGCTGTAGAGCAGCACGGCATGCGCGTCGTGCTGAGCGGTGGTCCCAGTGCCCTGGAGCGCGATTACGGCACAGCCATCGAGCGGCACATGCACTATCGAGCGATCAACGTCATCGGCCAAACCAGCCTGAAACAGCTGCTGGCGCTGCTGTCCCGCGCCACAGTCCTGCTCTCTCCCGACGCCGGCCCCGCCCACCTGGCCACCGCCGTCGGCACCCCGGTCATCGGTCTCTACGCCTGTACCGACCCGGACCGCGCCCGCCCCTACCTCAGCGCAGCATGGACTGTGAATCGGTACAACGAGGCGGTACAGGCCCACTATGGTAAACTTCCCGCCCAGCTGCCTTGGGGTACCCGAGTCAGGAATGACAACGCCATGACACTAATCAAACCACAAGATGTGATCGGCAAGCTTGAACAAGCAATAGGCTGCAACAAACTGCAATGAAACTCTGGACCACCCCCAATAGCTGGGTAGGAAAACAGGCAGCAGCTCGGGCCGCAGAACTCGACTTCGACAGCGTTAAAAACATTGCGGTCATCAAGCATGGCGCCCTCGGGGACATGGTGCTGACCCGCCCCATGTTTACAACCCTGCGCAACTACTTTCCTAACGCGAAACTAACGGTCAGCGTGGTTTCCAACTACATGCGAGGTATCCCCGAAGATTTGGTCGACCGGGTACACGTTGCAATTGGCAATGATCGCAAGACGTCTGTTGGTGAAATCAAGAAGAGTTACAAGTCTCTTGGTTACCAAGATATTCTATTTGATATCTCAGCTACCACTCGCTCTTTCTGGATTAGCCGACTCAATCCTGCCGGTCTGAAGATTGGTTTCATACATCGTCTCTGGCACCGCTACCTATATGACGTAGCCATTCCCCGCTCGCATTATCGATTTGAAGCCGAAACATTTCTCGAGCAACTGCACGTGTTAGGAATGGATTTTGTCACACCACTTGACTTTTCGTTCCCTTCCCTGCCGCCTGTCGTCGCCGCACCATATATCGTCTATTTTCCGACTGCGTCAGCAGAATACAAATGCTGGCCGGTAGACCGTTATGCCGATTTAATCGCCAGAGCCACTAACACGCTCGGCGAGTTTACCCATATTTTGCTCGGCGGCATCGCTCAGTGGGAAATGGAGAAATGCGACATCATCCGTGACCGTATTGGACTACGGCCGAATTTTCAGTTCATGCAGGGCGGTGAGAAGACCAATGCACTGATCACCAACGCTCATCTTGTAGTCAGCAACGACACCGGCATCCGCAACCTGGCCATTGCCACTGATACGCCGACCGTCGGCACGTTGCTGTTTCCGACAACAACCTTTGGCTATGAGCCGCGCTACGGCATACACAAGTGCATATACCATCCCGATGGTACCGCTCCGACCGTCGACGAAGTATTTGCTGCAATGTGCAGCGCCCTGAACCAGATTCCATTTGTCAACGAAGTGACGTAAGAACCTATGAAAGCTATGAATATTGCCGTCATCGGCACCGGGTATGTTGGTCTAGTCACTGGGACTTGCTTTGCAGAAATGGGACATAACGTTACCTGCGTCGATATTGATGCCGACAAGATTGAAGGCCTCAAGCATGGCGTTTTACCCATCTACGAGCCAGGCTTGGATGACATGGTGGACAAGAACTTCAAGGAAGGCCGCCTACATTTCACGACATCGCTCGCCGAGGCGGCGCAACACGCCAATATTTTCTTCATCGCCGTAGGCACCCCTCCAGGTGAAGATGGTTCTGCCGATCTCAAGTATGTCCTCGCCGTCGCCCGCGACCTCGGCAAGGTGATGGTCAGTAGTTACAATATTGTTGTCGATAAATCCACTGTGCCGGTTGGTACAGCAGATAAGGTCCGGGCAACCGTTCAGGCCGAACTCGACAAGCGCGGAAATGACATCAGGTTCGATGTTGTCAGCAATCCAGAGTTCCTCAAGGAAGGTGCCGCCATCGACGACTTCATGCGTCCTGATCGCGTAGTGATTGGCACAGACAGTGAAAAAGCTGCCAAGATTATGCATGATCTGTACGCTCCCTTCATGCGCAACCATGAGGTGATCATCGCCATGGGCGTGCGCGAGGCGGAGATGACCAAGTACACCGCCAATGCCATGCTGGCCACCAAAATATCATTCATGAACGAAATCGCCGCCCTGTGCGAGCGGCTCGACGTGGACGTGGAGCAGGTGCGCCTCGGCATCGGCTCCGACCGCCGCATCGGCTACCACTTCATCTATCCCGGCTGCGGCTACGGCGGCTCCTGCTTCCCCAAGGACGTCAAGGCGCTGCTGCGCATGGCGCAGGAAAATGGGCTGGATGCCTGGGTACTGGATGCGGTCGAGCGACGCAACGACCGACAGAAACACCGCCTGGCCGAAAAGATCTTTGCCCGCTTCGGCACTGATCTCAGTGGCAAGACCTTCGCCCTGTGGGGCCTGGCCTTCAAGCCCGACACCGACGACATGCGCGAGGCCCCATCGCTGGTGCTGATCGAGCAGCTGATCACCGCCGGCGCCACCATCCGCGCCCACGACCCGGTGGCCATCGAAACCGCCACCCGCGAAATGAAACAGGGCTGGCTCGACGATGGCCGCGTCCGCTTCTTCGAACACCAGTACGACGCGCTGGACGGCGCCGATGCCATGGTTCTGGTGACCGAATGGAAGCCGTTCCGCAACCCGGACTTCGACCGCATCAAGAAGACCCTAACAGCCCCAATTATCTTCGACGGCCGTAACCAGTACGATCCATCGGAACTGAAAGATCTAGGGTTTGAATACTTCGGCATCGGCCGCGGCAAGGTTGGGGGCTAGGACATGTACGCACTGCGCAAGCGCATCCTGGTCACCGGCGGCGCCGGCTTTCTCGGCTCACACCTGTGCGAACGGCTGCTCAACGACGGCCACGACGTCATCTGCCTGGACAACTTCTTCACCGGCACCCGTGACAACGTCCTGCACTTGCTGGACAATCCCCACTTCGAGATCCTGCGCCACGACGTGACGCAGCCGCTCTACACGGAAGTCGATGAGATCTATAATCTCGCCTGCCCGGCCTCGCCTCCCCATTACCAGGCCGACCCGGTCCAGACGACCAAAACCAGCGTCTTGGGCGCACTAAACATGCTTGGATTAGCCCGCCGCTGCAAGGCCAAGATCATGCAGGCCTCCACCAGCGAGGTATACGGCGATCCAGAAGTACATCCGCAACCGGAGAGCTACTGGGGACATGTGAACCCGATAGGGTTCCGCTCTTGCTACGACGAGGGCAAGCGCTGTGCCGAAACGCTGTTCTTTGATTATCACCGACAGCACAAACTCCGCATCAAGGTAGCACGCATTTTCAATACCTATGGGCCCAAGATGCATCCCAATGATGGGCGGGTGGTATCGAATTTCATCGTCCAGGCACTGAAGGGCCACGACATCACTGTTTACGGAGAGGGGCAGCAAACCCGTTCTTTTTGCTATGTGGATGACTTGATTGAGGCGTTCGTTCGACTGATGGGCACCCCAGACGACTTCACTGGTCCTGTCAACACAGGTAACCCTGTGGAATTCACCATTATGGAACTGGCAGAGAAGATTATCGCCATGACCGGCTCCAAATCCAAAATCATCCACAAACCTCTGCCACACGACGATCCAAGGCAGCGCCAACCCGACATCCAGCTGGCAAAAGAAAAGCTGGGCTGGGAACCAAAGATCAAGCTGGAGGAGGGCCTCAAACCCACCATCTCCTATTTCGCATCGCTGATTGAGCAAGGATTGATCTGACGCCATGCCCAAGGTCTACGACTGCTTCGCGTTCTTCAACGAACTGGATCTCCTAGAGATTCGGTTGCATGAACTCGATCCAGTCGTCGATCACTTCGTTCTCGTCGAGGCCACACGCACCTTTCAAAAGAAGCCAAAGCCGCTTTATTACGCAGAAAACAAAGAGCGGTTCAAGGCGTTCTGGCACAAAATCATTCACATCGTAGTGGACGACTATCCGGGATTCTTCCGGCGGTTCCGTGTACCCCGTCCGATGGACTACGACAATCACCAGAAGAACCAGATCATCCGCGGGCTTGCTGGAGCTGAGCCGGGTGATGTCATCATCTACTCCGACCTTGATGAAATCCCCCGTGCCTCCAAGGTGCTCGAATACCGCGACACCCCGGGAACAAAGGTCTTTCAGCAGTTATTTTGTAGTTACTTCATAAATTGTGTCGCCACATCCGGGCCAGTTACACCATGTGAGCTTAACGTTGGCGGCTACCACTATTGGCGTGGCAGCGTCATGGCGCCATTCTGTGATTTCTCCAATACAAAGGAGTTTCGCAAACGCCGTGACAATCCAGGTGCTGCTGTAACACAAATCGCCGACGGTGGGTGGCATTTTACCTATCTAGGCGGCACGTCCATGGTCCTAGACAAACTCCGTTCGTTTGCTCATTCGAAGGAACAAAAATACGATTTTTCACACTTGCTTGTTCCCGGCAATCTCGATCTGGCCATTAATGCCGGCCTGGATCTATTTGGACGTGAATACACGTACACCTTTGTCGAGCCAGACGAACGGTTCCCCGCTTACGTCCTTGCGAATCGTTCCCGATTTGAGCATCTTTTCCGCCAACTAGGCTGAGTATTGATGTCCACTTTCCCCAAATCTGTCAGCGTAATATTGCCCAATTTCAATGGGCGTCACTTACTTGAGAGGAATCTACCGACTATATACCAATCACTTCGCGTTGCAGGGATTGAAGATTTCGAGATACTTGTTATCGATGACTGTTCCAGTGATGACAGCGTGAACTTCCTGCGCAGCCAATACCCTGACATCATCATACTGCAAAATTCAATTAATCAGGGATTCTCATCCACCTGTAATAAGGGTATTTTCGCTGCGAAGAAGCAGTTACTCTGTGTAGCCAACACCGATGTCACCTTCACTGACAACTACTTTGCACAAGCGATTCCTGAATTTTCATATCCCGCAGTATTTGCGCTGAAGGGTGATATTCTGAATTATCGATCCGATTTTTCCGCCATAATCAACACAGAGCGGACTTCACTTCTGTACTACCGCCGTGGTTTTCTACGATTCAACCAGAAAATTGAGCCAAACCCCAACGACTTCCTGCCGGAGATCAACCACCAATTTGTTTTGTTGGGGTGCTGTTTCGTCTGCGATCGTGAGAAAGCAGTAGGACTCGGCGGTTTCGACGAAATCTACTCTCCATTTTACTGGGAAGACGCCGATCTCGCACAGCGAGCCATGAAGTCAGGGTATCAGCTCATATATAAGCCGGAATGCCGCATATATCATCAGATAAGCTCTACCATCGGCACATATCGAAGCAACACCAAGCGCCGACTGGTATCGATGCGAAACAAATTTCTGTTCACTTGGCGACACCTGCCCACTAGGCTTTGGCCTGACCATCTTGCCGTCACCATGCTATCGGTACTCACTCGCTGGATGATTCTCGACTGGAAGTATTACTTTGCGCTGGGCAGCGCCCTGACGCGTAAATTGACTTACCGCCCTGTGAATCGCCGGTATCCGACAAGCTGAACAAGCAGGCACCTCTCCATGCAGCCAATCTGTCGCGTTTGTCGCAACACTACCGATTTTGACTTCTACGACGTCCGCGAGATGATGTTGGGGACACGTCATTCGTTTCGCTATTTTCAGTGTCCCCAATGCGGCTGCCTGCAAATCGAAACGATCCCTGAGCATTTGGGCGACTATTACCCTACAGACTACTATTCATACAAAAGCATGGCGCGCTTTGAGCGAGCGCCCATCCGTCGTTGGGTCGATTTCCATCGGGTCAACTACCTGCTGACCGGACGCGACTTTCTCGGCCGCATCTTCAACGTTATCAGCAAGCCATTGGAATACGCACCTTGGATACAACGTGCAGGCATCAACAAAGACGCACGCATTCTGGACATTGGCTGTGGTCAGGGGCGCCTATTGTTGCGTATGGCATTGGGCGGATTTCGCCATTTGCATGGCATAGATCCTTTCGTTTCGGCCGACCACATGTACGGCAGCGGTGTACGCATTTTCAAGCGTACAATCGAGGAGCATACGGAGGCTGGACTTTCGTACGATCTAATCATGCTGCACCACTCCTTCGAACATATGCCGAATCCCCTAGGCGCCCTACAGGCTGTAGCACGATTACTCGCCCCGGGGGGCACTATCTTGTTGCGTATTCCGCTCGTCGACTCCTATGCATGGGAACGTTACCGAGAAAATTGGGTTCAATTGGACGCACCCCGCCATCTCTATTTACACAGCCGACGTAGCATCGGGCTGCTGGCAATGGAGAGTGGGCTGGAAGTCGATAACGTTGATTACGACTCTTCAAAATTCCAATTTATCGGAAGTGAACTGTATGCCCGCGACATCCCATTAACTGCCGACAAGAATGAGCGGAACATTTTCTCAAAACAAGAAATACAAGCCTTTACAGAACAAGCACATCGATTGAATAGCGAAGGCCGAGGCGACCAGGCCGTATTTTATTTGCGTGCAGTGCCGTCACGGTATTAAATTACGGGACTGTATTCGTGCGCATCCTCGTCATTCGCAACGACAAGCTCGGCGATTTCATGCTTAGTTGGCCAAGCTTTGCCTGGCTAAAGGCCAGTATGCCAGAAGCACAAATCGTTGCACTTGTGCCGCCGTACACAGCGCCAATGGCGGCGATATGCCCTGGCATCGACAGTATTTTAGTGGACGACAGAAGCAACGCCAGCAGCACTGACTGGGTACGACTGGCGCGTCAATTACGTGCTGAACACTTCGATGCGGTGATCACTCTTTTCTCCACCGGCCGGGTGGCGCTCGCCACCGCTGCCGCCGGCATTCCCTACCGCCTTGCGCCTGCCACCAAAGTGGCACAGTTCCTGTACAACCATCGACTGAAGCAACGTCGCTCTCGCTCTGAAAAGCCCGAGTATCAGTACAATCTTGATCTAGTGGAGAAATTTCTTACCGATTTCAAAATTACGCCAGCACCAAAACCGACAGCCCCATTTTTACGTTTCGCGCCAGACACGCAAACTGAACGACGCGCTGCCTTCTGTGATGCCTATATGCTTCAGCCCTATGCTCGTGTGATATTTATTCATCCCGGCAGCGGCGGTTCAGCCAGCAACCTCTCCGTGGAACAATATGCAGCCCTCGCCACAGCACTGCACTCACAGCAGCCACTGTATTTTGTCATCGGCTGCGGGCCTGGCGAAGATTTCAAGGCTGAAGCCCTGGCTGCACTCCTCGGTGATCTGCAGCACACCATCCTGCGCACCACCGGGATTGCCGACTATGCCCGCCACATCGCCTGTGCCGACCTGTTCATCAGCGGCTCTACCGGACCATTGCACATAGCCGGTGCTCTCGATGTACCGACAGCGGCGTTCTACCCGCGTCGCCGCTCCGCCACACCACTGCGCTGGCAGACGCTCAACTCTCCCGAACGTCGTCTTGCTTTCACGCCCCCGGATGAAGCCGGCGAAACGGATATGGGCAGTATCGACGTCGTTGCGGCGGCACAGGCTATCAGCCGCCAGTTTCTGACCGATTAGGTGACATTCAGCAAGGTATCGGCCAGCCGCCGATAGTGGTTTTCTTCGGCAAAGAGATCATCCGCACGCGCCTTGCCGGCAGCAGCGAGTTGACGGCGCAGGCCATCATTGCGAGCCAGGTGTTCCAGCTGCCGCGCCAGATGAGATGCATCTTCCGGAGTGAACAGCAGGCCGCTGCGTCCGTCCTCGATGATTTCCGGCACTCCGCCGGCGTCCGTTCCGACCACCGCCACCCCGCAGCGCATCGCTTCGGCCAGTACCAGACCAAAGGTCTCCATCCGCGTCGTCAGCACAATGACATCGAATGCCGGCATGATGTCCATCGGTGTCTTGTGCGGTCCGCGCAAGATCACCGCATCCTGGAGTCCACGCTCTTCAATTTCCCGCTGCAGACGCTGTTGGTATGCCGCATCCATCGCCGGGCCGATCAGCGTCGCGTGTGCCGGTATGCCCGCCGCACGCAAGTATTGTACTGCCTCAATCAGGAGATGCTGTCCCTTCTGCTCCTCCATGCGTCCAATCAGTCCGATGGCAAATACCCGCTCCGGGATCTGTAACGAGTGACGCAGCGCACGCCGCTCTGCATCCTGCAGCACTGCCGGCGCCGGGACACCGTAATAGAGCCTCTGTATCCGTTCGGCGGGCAATGGCAGCAGCTGCCGTGCCTGCTGCAACAGCTTGTCGGTAATGGTCAGATAGAGATCGATCTGCCGATAGAGAAAACGATGATAGGCATCGTTCTTGGGGCGTGTCAGGGCCATCTGCCGCGTGTATACCAGGCGCACGGGACGACTTGCCCACCGCTTGGCAAGCGCGGCCAGAAACAGATCCGGCCCCCAGTGCATATGAATCACATCAACCTGGGCCTTGTCGATGAGGCGCGCCAATCGCCATGCCGCCAGCAGCGGCAACGCACGGCTGCGCCGCGGCAACACAAAATGAGCCAGCCCCTGTTCGTGCAGACGCTGCTGCAACATGGTGCCGGGCCGCACCACGGCCATTACATCATGTCCCAGACGCTGCAGGGCGGCGGTGCTGCGCAGTGCATATAACTCCAGCCCGCCCACGCCATCTGAAGTACACAGTTCAAGTATCTTCACAGCCTGCTCCGCCCTGGATTGCGCTGGTGCATGAGCACCTTGGCATACTTGATGAACGCATGCATAAAAGACAATGTCGCCACGACAAACCCGGCGAAACCGTCCAGGAATCCCCGCTTGAGGATATAGAGGCGGATGAAGGTCCACAGACCGTGGCTGAGCGGCGACAGCAGCGACACCGGCTTGCCCTTGGCGATGATCTCACGTGCTCCGATTTCGGTGAAGCTGTCGATGGTACGCAGATGTTCGGAAATGCTGCTGAAAGAATAATGCAGAATATCGCCCTTCAGGTCGACCACATTCACTCCGGCATCCAGCACCACACGGTCATGGGGATTGGTGCCGCCCCAACGGGCATTCCTGCGGTTGAACAGGCGGACCTTGCGATCCGGGTACCAGCAGTGCTCAAGCCAGCGGTAAACATAAAAGGTTTTTCGCGGCATCCGATAGGCACAACGCTCGTCCAGCGCGTCTTTCACCTCCAGAACGGCCTGCCGCAGCTGTGGCGAGAGTCTTTCGTCACAATCCAGGCTGAGTATCCAGTCGTGACTGGCATGGCTTACCGCCAGATTCTTTTGTTCTGCATAACCAAGAAATTTCTGGTGATAGATTCGATCGGTATAGCGGCCAGCGATCTCGATCGTGCGGTCTGTGCTCAGCGAATCAACCACGATGATTTCGTCGGCGATACCTTCGAGACTGCGCAGGCAGTCCTCGATCTTCTGTTCTTCATTGAAGGAAATAATGCACGCCGATATCTTAGGCATGATCTTCCGACTCCCAGATCGATTGCAATGCCGACATCACCTGCGGTGGTGTCATGTCCTTCAGGCACGGAGTATCACCCAGCGGGCAGTGGCGTTTGAAGCAGGGACTGCACGGCAGGCCAAGGTAGAGCACCCGCGCCTCGTGCGACAACGGCGGGGTGTAGGTTGGCGAAGACGAGCCGTACAAAGCCACCAGAGGCACATCGGTCGCAGCGGCCACATGCATCAGCCCGGAGTCGTTGCTCACGGCGGCACTGGCCAGGGAAAGCAGGTCCACCGTGTCCTCTAGCCGGGTCATGCCGCACAGGTTTCGCACACTCGGTGCCGCCGCAACGATCGCCTCGCCATCGGCCTGCTCCTTGGCAGAACCGAGTATCCATACCTGACGCCCGCTGGCGAGAAGCTCGCGCGCCAGTGCCGCATAGTGCGGCAGCGGCCAGCGCTTGGCTGGCCCGTACTCCGCGCCCGGCATGAAGGCAACGGCAGGACGCGCCATGTCGAGGTCAAGCTGGCGAATCAGGCGTTGGCGATTTTCCACATCAACGTTCAGACGCGGCAATGGGATATCCCGCGGCGGCAACGGAGCATCCATCGGCAAACCCAGGGCGACATAGCGATCTACGACACGGGGCAGCAACTGTTTGTCCAGCGGGCGGATGTCATTGAGCAGGCCGTAGCGCATTTCACCCCGATAACCGGTGCGACGCGGTATGCCGGCGAAGAAGGGAATCAATGCGGACTTGAACGAACGCGGCATTACGATGGCACGGTCATAATGATAGGCGCGCAGGCTGCGGCCGATGCGCCAGCGTTCCAGCAAGCCGAAGTTACCGTGCCCCACGGGCAGTGCAATGGCACGATGCACTTCCGGCATGCGCGCCAGCAGAGGCAGCGACCATTGTGGCGCAACCACATCCACCTCTGCCCCGTCCCGGCGCAAGGCAATGAACAGGCTCTGCGCCATCACCATGTCACCGACCCAGGCCGGACCGATCACCAGAATGCGTGATCTGGCAACCATCAGCGGCCTGCCAGAATTCGTTCGGTAATGGCGACGTTGGCACGCAGGTGTCCAGGGTTGATCGTGCCGACGATGACGCTGTGCACGGCCGGCTGGGCAAAGACATAGCGCAACGCCTCCTCGACGCTCTGTGCATGCCCGCTTTGCAGGCCTTTCTTGATCAGCACCCCCTTGTGCAGTTGCGCGGCTCGCTGCAATACCGGCAACTCATCGGTATAGGCCAGATTGTAGGTGGCCATCACCACATCCATATTCTCCACACACCACAGACCGCCCGCGACCGTTTTGGTAGACATGCCGATCGCGCGAATCAGACCCTCCTGCTTGAGCTGTTGCAGGGTGTCGCACACGGCTTCTTCGCGGATGATGCGCATGTCATCGCCGTCGGAATGCACCAGCACTATATCGAGGTAATCGCGCCGCAGGCGCTTGAGGCTCCGCTCGACGCTGCGACGGGTGAATGCCGCTGAGAAGTCGAATGAGGACTGCCCGTTCTCGAAGATCTCGCCCACCTTGCCGACGATGATCCAGTCGTCCTTATGCGGCAGCAACTGACCCAGACGCTCCTCGCTGTTGCCATAGGCCGGTGCCGTATCCAGCGTGTTGATTCCCAGTTCCCAGGCGAGATCGAACAGCGCGCGCACCGCGGCATCGTCGGGGATGGTGAAGCCGGTCGGATACTTCACCTGCTGGTCGCGCCCTATCTTCACCGTGCCGAGTCCCAGCGGGCTGACCTGCATGCCGGTAGAGCCCAGCACCCTCAACTCCATCGTTCTTCCTCCTGCCACGGCAACAGGGCGTAGCCGGGGAATGGCCATGCCGGGAACCCCGCCATGGCCACCGACGGCATAATGTTTTCCTGTTTCAGCATGTCAGCGATTCGCGCAGCCAGCCGCGGCGCAAAGGCCAGCTTGGTGGGCCATGCCGTGATCACACCGTCACGCCCGTCGACATAAACATCGTCGGGGCGGCGGCCGTCGGGCATGCGCGGCTCGGCGCGCTCGATATCCAGCGTGGCAAATTCACAGGCAGAGAAATCGATCCACGGCAGCAGGTCTGCCAGTTCCTGCCGTGCCGCCGCCCGTTGTTCGGCATCGCTGCGCTTGACGCCGACCTCCGCCAGATCGCCGCCCAGATACCATACCGTCCGCCCTTGTGCATCGTAGTGGGTGCTGATGGTGATGCGCGGATTGCTAGAGGCACCGAGGCAATGGGCATAGACGCCCTGTGGCAGCTCGCCGCGCACCATTACCATCTTGAGCGGTCGTGTCTGCATCTGGGGTGTGTCGCGACCGAAGAGCTGCAGCAATGCCGCATTGCCCTTGCCTGCAGTCAACACCACCTGCCGCGCGGCGAACGTTATCTGCTGCCCTCCATCATCCAGGGTCAACCGCACACCATCCGCTTGCACGACCCGGCCGCGCCAGATGGCCGACTCGTGCGGCAGCGCGAGGGCGTGCACCAGCGCTGCGGTATCCAGCACCGGCTCTTCCAACCGATAGACCTGGCCGCGGAAATTGCGGTGACGAAACACGGCGGGATAATCCGCCGCATCCAGCGGCGCGATGCGGCTGCGCATCATCTTGCTGGCGAAGAATCCCGCCATGCGCGAGGTGATGCTGGCGGTGGACCACAGGTACTGGTGATCGGACATCAGGCGCACGGCTCGCAGGTCGATCTCGCCACGCCCCGCAAGGCAGGCGCGCCATAGCGGCGGCATGGCGGCGATCGCCTCGCTCGATCCGCTCACCGCACCGGTGAGTGCGTACTTGGTGCCGCCGTGAATGATGCCCTGAGCATAACGGGTCTGACCGGCACCGAGTGCCTGGTTTTCTATCAGCAGGGCGCGATACCCCTGCTGGCGCAGACGCGCCAGCAACCACAGGCCGGCGACGCCGCCGCCGCAGATCACCACATCAGCCTGACAATCGGCGGGGGTTGTCATCCCGTCAATCGGTCTTGGCCGTGGCGCGAATGGCCTTGATGAGGCCGGTGGTGGAACAGTTGTCCACGTAGTCCATCACCAGTACCTGGCCGCCGGCCTCGCGCACGCAGTCGCCGCCGGGGATATTGGCCGGGTTGTTGTCGCCACCCTTGACCAGGATGTCGGGCTGCACCTTGCAGATCAGGCGCGTCGGCGTGTCCTCGTAGAACGGCACCACCCAATCGACGCAACCCAGTGCGGCGAGCACGAACATGCGCCGCTCCAGGGTGTTCACCGGACGCTCAGGGCCTTTCAGGCGCTTCACCGAGGCGTCGTCGTTGACGGCGACGATCAGGCGATCGCCAAGCCGGCGCGCCTGTTGCAGATAGGTGACGTGGCCGGCGTGCAGGATATCGAAGCAGCCGTTGGTCATCACCACGGTCTCGCCGTGGGCCTTGGCCTCACGCACGAGGGCGAGCAGCGTATCCTCATCGACCATACCGCGCTCGAGTTCGTTCTGATCGCGCAGCGCCTTGCCCAGTTCCTGCACGTTGACCGTGGCGGTCCCCAGTTTGCCAACCACCACGCCGGCGGCGACGTTGGACAGGGCAGTGGCGTCCGCCAGATCCTGACCGGCGGCCAGGGCCGCGGCGAGCGTCGACAATACCGTATCACCGGCGCCGGTGACATCGAACACCTCACGTGCGCGGGTGGGCAGATGCAGCGGCGCATGTTCGGCGCACAACAGGGTCATGCCGCGCTCGCTGCGGGTGATGAGCAGTGCTTCGAGTTCCAAATGACGGCGCAGGTTTTCGCCCTTGGCCACCAGATCATCTTCACCGTGACAACGCCCCACCACTGCCTCGAACTCGGTCAGATTGGGCGTGATCAGGGTAGCGCCGCGGTATTTCTCGAAATCGGTGCCCTTGGGATCGATCAGCACCGGCTTGCCGGCGGCCCGTGCCGCCGTGATCAGTTCGCGCACCGCGCGCAGCGTGCCCTTGCCATAGTCGGACAGCACCACCACACCGGCTGCGGCGAGCTGCGCGTGGAAACGTTGTAGCAGACCCTGTGGGTCATGTCCCTGGAAACCATCCTCGAAGTCGCAGCGGATCAATTGCTGATGGCGGCTGATGACACGCAGCTTGGTGATGGTGGAGTAATTCTCCAGCCGTTCGAAATGGCACTCGACGCCTTCGGATTCCAGCCGGCGGCGCAGCACATCGGCGGCCTCGTCCTGGCCAGTGAGGCCGATGACGGCGACACGGCCACCCAATGCCGCGATATTGAGGGCCACATTGCCGGCACCACCCGGACGTTCCTCGGCCTCGCCCACGTGCACCACCGGCACCGGCGCCTCGGGTGAGATACGCGAGGTGTCACCATGCCAGTAGCGATCCAGCATCAGATCGCCGACAACCAGGACGCGGCTGGTGGAAAAATCAGGGATGCGCAGTTTCATCGAATGGCAGGAACCGGATAGCGAGGGGACAGGGAGCTTCAGTGGCCAACCTTGCCCTTGAGGACATAGCGGGCCCCGCAATAGGGGCAGGTTGCTTCGCCCTTTGCGGCGATGGGCAGGTAAACGCGCGGATGCATGCTCCACAGGCTGCCGCTGTCCAGAGGACAGTGCACGGGCAGATCCGCCGCGGTCACTTCGTAGTAACGCTGGGTGGTGCCATTCCTGGCCGGTGCTGCTGCGTTCATGAATTGCCTCCTGTGCCCTTCAGATCGCCGCACTCCGGACATCCGTCCGGGGCGCGACATACCCGGTGCTTTATTTTACGTAGGTCAACCAGTCTGCATTTTCGGCTCGACGGCCATGTACCTGATCAAAATACAGGGCCTGCAACCGTGCGGTGATTGGACCCCGGCTGCCGCTGCCGATGGCGCGACCATCCACCTCGCGGATCGGCGTCACTTCGGCCGCGGTGCCGGTGAAGAAGGCCTCGTCGGCGATATACACCTCGTCGCGGGTGATGCGCTTTTCCTTGATGCTCAGACCCAGTTCTGCAGCCAGATGGAAGATGGTGTTACGAGTGATGCCGTCCAGTGCCGAGGTCAGGTCCGGCGTGTAGATCACGCCGTCGCGCACGATGAAAATGTTCTCGCCGGAACCTTCCGCCACATAGCCCTCGTTGTCCAACAGCATCGCCTCGTCCACACCGCAGGACAGCGCCTCACGCAGGGCCAGCATGGAGTTCATGTAGTTGCCGTTGGCCTTGGCCTTGCACATGGTGATGTTGACGTGGTGGCGCGTGAACGACGAGGTACGCACGCGGATGCCCTTCTCCATGCCCTCGGCGCCGAGATAGGCGCCCCAGGTCCAGGCGGCCACCATCACATGCACCTTGAGATTGTCGGCACGCAGGCCCATGCCCTCGGAACCGTAGAAGCACATCGGACGGATGTAGGCCGACTCCAGATTGTTCTCCCGCACCACGGCGCGCTGCGCCTCGTTGAGGGTGTTCTTGTCGAAGGGCATCGGCATCATCAGGATGTGCGCCGAACGGAACAGACGATCGGTGTGCTCCTTGAGGCGAAAGATCGCCGTACCCTTGTCGGTCTTGTAGGCACGCACGCCCTCGAACACGCCCATGCCATAGTGCAGGGTATGGGTGAGCACATGGGTCTTGGCCTCGCGCCAGGGCACCATTTCGCCATCCAGCCAGATCAGGCCGTCGCGGTCAGACATCGACATCAAATATTCTCCTCGAACGAATATTGCCCATCGTGGCACCGCCGGCAATGGCGGTGATCATCATTCCATCAGCTCGCGCCAGATGCGTATCACCTGCGCACGCAGCGCATCAAACTCACCGCTTTCGACCAGCGTCGGCTGTTCCAGCAGGGTCAGCCGGTGCACCTGGGCACGGTAGGCGCGGTAGGCATCGGCCAGCAAAGCGGCATCGGCCGGTGGCAGCCGTCCGGCCTGGGCCAGGCGTTCGAGCAGGCGGATATTATCGGTGAAATCGAGCAGGGCCGGATGTTCATGGGCCCACGCCAGAACGCCATATTGCACCATAAATTCTATGTCGGCGATACCACCGGCATCCTGTTTCAAATCAAACTTATCCGCCCCACCCTTGGCCAACTGGCTACGCATGCGCTCACGCATCTCGCGCACCTCCTGGCGCAATTTTTCCCGCTCGCGCGGCCGGCCGAGGATCTGGCGCCGGATCGCCTCGAAAGACTCGAGAACGGCCGGGTCACCGGCCACGCCACGGGCACGCACCAGGGCCTGATGCTCCCAGGTCCAGGCCTCGCTCGCCTGATAGGTGGCGAAGGCGGCCAGCCCCGACACCAGCAGACCGGAGGCACCGCTGGGACGCAACCGGGTGTCCACCTCGTACAGCACACCAGCCGGGGTGCGCGTGCCGAGGATATGGATGATGCGCTGGGCCAGGCGGGCGTAGAACACTGCGTTTTCCACCGGCTTGTCGCCGAAAGTCTGCCGGCCCTCGCTTTCGTTGCTGTGCAGGAACACGATGTCCAGATCGGAACCGTAGCCCAGTTCGATACCGCCCAGCTTGCCGTAGGCGATGATGGCGAATCCGGTGTCGCAGGCGCGCCCTTCGCCGCAGGCCGGGCGGCCATGGCGGGCGACGAGATGGCGCCAGGCCAGGGTGAGGGTTTCGTCCAGCAGCACTTCAGCCAGTTCGGTGAGGTGATCGCTCACCACCATCAGCGGCACCGCCTCCATCACGTCGGCGGCGGCCACGCGCAGGGTATTGGCCTGCTTGAAGTGGCGCAGGGCATCCATCTGCGCCTCCTGGTCGTCCGGCGCCACATACATCATGCGCTGGCGCAGCTCGTTGGACAGCTCCTTGCGCCGCGGCGGGACGTACAACGTACGGGGATCGAGCAGTTCGTCGAGCAACAGCGGGTAGTGCGCCAGCTGCGAGGCGATCCAGGGCGAGGCGCCACACAGCCGCACCAGCTGCGACAGGGCCATGGGATTTTCCACCAGCAGGGCCAGATAGGAACTGCGCCGGGCGATGGTCTCCACCAGATGCAACAGGCGTCCCAGGGTGATGTCCGGCTGTTCGCCCTGCCCCACCGCACCGAGCAGCAGCGGCATCAGTTGATTCATGCGCGTGCGTCCCTGGGCACTGAGACTGAGGAAGGCACGCCCCTGGCGTACCTGCTGCACCAGGCGGTAGACCTCGGCGGTGTCGCCATAACCGGCCTGGGCCAGGGCCTGGCAGGCCTGCTCCTGATCCAGGTTGCCCTGCCATACGCCGGTGAGATCGAGGCTGTCGGACTCGGCATGCTCGGTCTGCGGCGCGGCGAACACCTGCTCGAAATGCTCGTGCACGCGACGCATGTGATCGCGCAGCACCGTTTCGAAGGCGGCCCAGCTGTCGTAGCCCATGCTCCAGGCGAGACGCAGGCGGCCGGTCTCGTCCTCGGGCAGGGCGTGGGTCTGGCGATCCTGGTATTCCTGGATGCGATGTTCGGTGTTGCGCAGGAAGATGTAGGACTCGGTCAGTTCGTCGACCACGAAATCGGGCAGCCAGCCGAAGCCGCGCAACGCTTCCAATACGGTCAGGATGCGACGTACCTGCAAGGTGGGTTCGCGTCCGCCGCGAATCAGTTGAAACGCCTGGCCGATGAACTCCACCTCGCGGATGCCGCCGGCGCCCAGCTTGACGTTGTCCTCCATGCCCTTGCGCTGCACCTCGCGACCGATCATCGCCTTCATCTCGCGCAGCGACTGGAAGGCGCCGTAGTCGACGTAGCGGCGATAGACGAAGGGCTTGAGCATGGCCATCAGCTCGGCGCCGGCCTCCTGATCCCCCGCCACCACCCGCGCCTTGATCATGGCGTAGCGCTCCCACTCGCGGCCGTGCACCTGGTAGTAGTCCTCCATGGCATCGAAGGACAACGCCAGGGCGGACGACTCGCCGAAGGGACGCAGGCGGGTATCGACGCGGAACACGTAACCCTCGGCGGTGATGCTGCTCAGCACATTGCCGAGGCGCTGGCCGAGGCGGATGAAGAATTCCTGGTTGCTCAGGCTGCGACGGCCGTCGCGGGTCTCGCCATCCTCCGGATAGGCATAGATGAGGTCCACGTCCGATGAGAAGTTCAGCTCCTGCGCACCCAGCTTGCCCATCCCCAAAACCACCAGCCGTTGTGGCACGCCATCCGCATTGCAGGGCGTGCCCCATTGCAGGCAATGCCAGCGATACAAATGGTCCAGCGCCAGATCGATGCAGGCATCGGCCAGGGCCGACAGATCGGTCACCACCTCGTTCAGCTCACTGTATCCGGCGAGGTCGCGCCAGGCGATGCGCACCATTTCGCGCCGGCGGAAGCGCCGCAGCAACACGCCGAGTTGCATCTCGTCGGCCACATCAGCCAGCACTGCGCTCAGCCGCGCACGATAGTGGCCGCGCGGATAGCTGCGCCGCAGATCGCCGCTGCCGAGCAGATCCTGCAGCATGTCGGGGTAACGCACGCAGGCGTCGGCCACGAACTCGCTGCAGGCCCATACCCGGGCCAGCTCGGCGAGAAATTCCGGAGCCAGGGCCAGCTCCGGGGAAGATTCGGACAGGGACTGCCATTGCCGCTGCACGCGCTCCTGCAGGGGCTGGGGAATGGCGCGCAGGGCGTCGCTGATGCTCTGTTCGGGGGTCACAATCGATCCGGCCTGGAAGGGAAAGCCTGATTGTACCGTAAGGCAAAAAGAAACCGGGACCCGGCCGGGGCTGATGTCGGCCGAATCCCAGCCCAAGGTGGGGGAAAGGAGGATCCCCACAAATACATGCGGCCCGCGAAATGGGGGACGGGCCGCACGCCCAAGCCGGCCGGCACAAAACCACACAAAAAAGGCATTAAATAACAGTGGCTTTGCGTCGGTTGTCTGCGGGGTTAAGATGGCTGCCAGGGATGATTTATTCCGTCGGCGACCAATGGAATAGTCCGGGTGGCCGCCGCATCTATAACCGGCAAGGCGCAACAGACGCCGCATAACAACAAGAACTGAACCGAAGAGCTGAAGTGGAGGAGATCATGGGGATATTGGGGCTGTTTTGCCGCTCGCACGATTTCAACAATCGCCTCGAGCAGAACCGCAAGCGCTTGTACCGGGTGGCGTACTCCTGGTGTCACAACACCCACCTGGCCGACGACCTGGTGCAGGAAACCATGTTGCAGGCGATGAAGAGCGCCGCCAGCCTGCGCTCCTTCGAAGCGATGGACAGCTGGCTGTTCAGCATCCTGACCAACTGCTGGCGCGGTCATCTGCGCAGCCGGCGCGACATGCAGGAGTTCGATGAAAACGCGTTCCAGAGCGACGCCAGCCCGGAACAGGCCAACCAGGAAATGCAGACCGTGCGCCAGGTACGCGAGGCGGTGGCGCAACTGCCGCAGGGACAACGCGAGGTGGTGACCCTGGTGGACCTGGAAGGATTCAGTTATGCCGAGGTGGCGGATATCCTGACCATCCCCATCGGCACCGTGATGAGCCGCCTGTGCCGCGCGCGCCAGGCACTGAAGGAAAAACTGATCGACGCAGCCGTGAATGGCCGGCAACAGGAACCAAGGCTGGTGAGGATCAAATAATGAACAGACACATCTCCGATGAGCAGCTGCACGCCTTCGTCGACGGCCAGCTCACAACGGAAGAGCAGGAGCAGATCTTTGCTGCCCTCAAGCAGGATGACGACCTGAGCCGTAAGGTGTGCGAAATCCGCCGCCTGCAGGACATGGTGCGCCATGCCTATGCCGAACCGCCATTGGTCCCGGCGCCAGCGACGCCGCCACGCCGCTGGCGCCTGAGCGATGCCGTCGCCGCCTCGGTGCTGCTGGCGGTGGGCGCCGCCGCCGGCTGGTTCGCCAACGGCGCGCGGAACACCGTCGCGCTGCCGGAACAGGTCGCCTACGAGCGCCAGGACCTCGACGCCTTCCAGACCGTGCAGCTGCTGTCCGCCCAGGGCATGCAGCAGAACGTAGTGCTGCACATCACCACCAGCGACCCGGCCAAGCTCGGCTATGCCTTGGACGAGGTGGACACGCTGCTCAGCTCCTATCGTGCCCGCGGCATTCCCATCAAGCTGGAGGTGGTAGCCAACGGCGAGGGCATGGCCCTGCTACGCTCCGATGTCTCGCCCTACCCGCAGCGTACCCAGGAACTGATCCGCAAGTACGACAATCTCGCCGTGCTGGCCTGCGCCAACACCCTGCGTTGGCTGCAGGAGCAGGGCGTCGACACCCGGCTGCTGCCCGAAGTGGGTACCACCAAGTCCGGACTGGAACGGGTGGTGGATCGCTTGCAGGAAGGCTGGCTGTACGTGAAGGTTTAGGGAAGCTCTGAATAAGTTCAGAGCTTCCGCGGCACAGTGATGTGCCGCCAATTTTCAACGACGATAACTCGTTGAAAATCGAAGCCAATCGAAAATCACACTTTTCGATTGGCGTGGTCTGAGAAGTCCAGGATGGACTTATTCAGACCTTCCTTAGGGAACTTCTGCAAAAGTCCCCGATCTGATCTTGCAACCGCATGACCGGAGCCGAGGACGGGGAAAATGAAACAACTGAGCATGACCACGGGGTTCGAGAAATACACCAAGGCGACCAAGCGCCAGGCGTTTCTGTCCGACATGGACCGCCTGCTGCCGTGGGCGGAGCTGTGCGCGCTGATAGCGCCGCACTACCCGCAGGCCGGTAACGGCCGGCCGCCGAAGGAGCTGGAGATGATGCTGCGCATCCACTTCCTCCAGCAGTGGTTCAATCTCTCGGACCCGATGGCCGAGGAAGCCCTGTACGACTCGCTCAGCATGCGCGCCTTCGCCGGCATCGACCTGGGCGAGCATCCGGTGCCGGACGAAACCACGATCTGCCGCTTCCGCCACCTGCTGGAGCAGCATGGCCTGGGTCGCAAGCTGTTCCAGCAGATGCACCAGTACCTGCAACGCCATGGCTTCAAGCTGGGCACCGGCACCATCGTCGATGCCACCCTCATCAGCGCCCCGTCCTCGACCAAGAACAAGGACCAGCAGCGCGACCCGGACATGCACCAGACCAAGAAGGGCAACCAGTGGTATTTCGGCATGAAGGCCCATGTCGGTGTCGACCACCGCACCAAGCTCATCCACTCGGTGGTGGCCACCGCCGCCAACGTCCACGACTCCCACTGCCTGCCCGACCTGCTGCACGGCGATGAAACCCGCGTCTGGGGGGATTCGGCCTATCAGGGCCAGACCGAGGTCATCAAACAGCATGCGCCCAGGGCCCGCGACCTCACCCACCGACGCTACCGCTACAAGGGCTGGGTCGACGAAGCCGAACGGGCGAAGAACCGCCTCAAGTCCACCATCCGGGCACGGGTCGAACACAGCATCGGTGTCATCAAACGGATATTCGGTTTTGCCAAGACCCGCTACCGGGGATTGGAGAAGAATGCCAACCGCCTGTTTGTCACCTGTGCCCTGGCCAACATCTACCTGG
The DNA here is from genome assembly GCF_004001245.1 of Sulfurivermis fontis. Lineage (NCBI taxonomy): Bacteria > Pseudomonadati > Pseudomonadota > Gammaproteobacteria > Thiohalomonadales > Thiohalomonadaceae > Sulfurivermis > Sulfurivermis fontis. The sequence goes on along the minus strand of NZ_AP018724.1, from coordinate 505,594 downwards.
TGCGCAGGCAGCTGCTGCGTACTTTGCAGGCGTAGTGCCGATGCACTACGCCAAATGCGGCTCACGGGCCGCCGGGATGAGCAAATACCGGCGCTGCCGGTGCGATTCGGCGCGTGATGACTCGCTGATATCGACGATTTGCTCATATTGGATTACTTGTTCAGAGCATCCTTAGATAAACCGTAGCGGGCTTCAGCCGCCAACAACAAACGCCCCGCCGGTGAGCACCGTGCGGGGCTTTTTGCTGGTCCGTGTGGATGGCGCCCAAACAAAAGCCCCCGCTGTTGCCAGCGGGGGCTATGTTTGGGGACAGCCGGGTCAAGGGAACGGGGTTCGCACCTCGTTCCTCGCATCCCGTGCCCGGGCCTTACATCATGCCCATGCCACCCATGTCACCCATGTCCGGGGCACCGCCGCCCTTCTCTTCCTTCGGCAGCTCGGCCACCATGGCCTCGGTGGTGATCATCAGACCGGCGATGGAGGCGGCGTTCTGCAGCGCGGAGCGGGTCACCTTGGTCGGGTCCAGGATACCCATTTCCATCATGTCGCCGAAATCACCGTTGGCGGCGTTGTAACCGAAGTTGCCCTTGCCTTCTTTCACCTTGTTGACGATGACGGACGGCTCTTCACCGGCGTTGGCGACGATCTGGCGCAGCGGCTCTTCCATGGCACGGCGGGCGATGCTGATGCCGACATCCTGCTCATGGTTGTCACCCTTCAGCCCCTTGATGGCTTCCAGGGCACGGATCAGGGCGACACCGCCGCCGGGGACCACGCCTTCCTCCACTGCCGCGCGGGTGGCGTGCAGGGCGTCTTCGACGCGGGCCTTCTTCTCCTTCATTTCCACCTCGGTGGCGGCACCGACCTTGATCACGGCCACACCGCCGGCCAGCTTGGCCATGCGTTCCTGCAGCTTCTCGCGGTCGTAGTCGGAGGTGGTCTCTTCCATCTGGGCGCGGATCTGCTCGACGCGCGCCTTGATATCGGAGGCCTTGCCGGCGCCATCGATAATGGTGGTGTTTTCCTTGGCCACCACCACCTTCTTGGCGGTGCCCAGATCGTCCAGGGAGGTCTTCTCCAGGGACAGGCCGACCTCTTCGGAGATCACCTGGCCACCGGTGAGGATGGCGATGTCCTGCAGCATGGCCTTGCGGCGATCACCGAATCCCGGCGCCTTCACGGCGGCGACCTTGACGATGCCACGGATGGTATTGACCACCAGGGTGGCCAGGGCCTCGCCTTCCACGTCCTCGGCGATGATCAGCAGCGGACGGCTGGACTTGGCCACGCCTTCCAGCACCGGCAGCAGTTCGCGGATGTTGGAGATCTTCTTGTCATGGATCAGGATGTACGGGTTCTCCAACTCGGCGGTCATGGCCTGCTGGTTGTTGACGAAATACGGCGACAGGTAACCGCGGTCGAACTGCATGCCTTCCACCACGTCCAGCTCGTTCTCGAAACCGGAGCCGTCTTCCACGGTGATAACACCTTCCTTGCCCACCTTATCCATGGCATCGGCGATAATCTTGCCGATGGATTCGTCGGCGTTGGCGGAGATGGTGCCGACCTGGGCGATGGCCTTGCTGTCGGTGCAGGGCTTGGACATCTTCTTCAACGCCTCGACGGCGGCCGCCACGGCCTTGTCGATGCCGCGCTTCAGGTCCATCGGATTCATGCCGGCGGTGACCGACTTCATGCCCTCGATGCAGATGGCCTGGGCCAGCACGGTGGCGGTGGTGGTGCCGTCGCCGGCCACATCGGAGGTCTTGGAGGAGACTTCCTTCACCATCTGCGCACCCATGTTCTCGAACTTGTCCTTCAGCTCGATCTCCTTGGCGACGGAAACGCCGTCCTTGGTGATGGTCGGGGCGCCGAAGGACTTCTCCAGCACCACATTGCGACCCTTCGGACCCAGGGTCACCTTGACGGCGTTGGCCAGGATGTTGACGCCGCGCAGCATACCGTGGCGGGCGGAATCACCGAACTTGACTTCTTTTGCGCTCATCTTGCTTCGTTCCTCTGTAATTCGTTGGCTTTATCTGAAGGTGCGACGGAGGAGAGGCTCAGCCCTCGATCACGCCCATCAGGTCTTCTTCGCGCATGACCAGCAGGGTCTCGCCATCGACCTTGACCTCGGTGCCGGCGTACTTGCCGAACAGCACCTTGTCACCCACCTTCACGTCCAGGGCACGCACCTCGCCGTTCTCCAGGATCTTGCCCTTGCCTACGGCAATGACTTCGCCCTGAATCGGTTTCTCGGTGGCGCTGTCCGGGATAACGATGCCGCCGGCGGACATCCGCTCCTCTTCCTTGCGACGAACGATCACGCGATCATGCAGGGGACGAATTTTCATGCTCAGTTACCCTCTTAAGCTGATGATTTTTCTATAAAATCGACCGCAGCCAGACTGCGGTCGGAAGTCGCGCGGCGGCCGAACTGTTAGCACTCGCCGCTGGTGAGTGCTAATAATAATGACGAGTCGGGGAGAGTCAAGGGGCGGAGCGGAGGGAAAACGGCGCTCAGTCGTCTTCCCGGGTGTATTGGCCTTCGAGGGTGGCGGGGCCGCGGCGCGGACGCGCCGCGGGTCCGCCCGGCGGCGGGCGGCGGGGCAGGCCACGACGCAGGAGGGCCGCCACCAAGGCCTGGCGCAGCGGCGGCACCAGGCCAAGCAGGCCCAGCGCATCGGTGAGGAAACCGGGCAGCAGCAACATGGCCCCGGACAGCAGGATCACCACCCCCTCCAGCATCGCTGCGGTCGGCGCCTCGCCCTGCTGCGTCAGTTGCTGCACCCGCTGCAACACCGCCAGCCCCTGATGGCGCAGCAACAGTGCACCCAGCACGGCGGTGAACACCACCAGGGCAATGGTGGGAATGGCACCGATCACGCCGCCCACCTGGATCAGCAGGTAGATCTCGAGCACGGGCAGCAACAGCAACAACAGGAATAAAAGACGCGGCAGGGACATCACTACTCTCAACAGCGGGAAAATCGACCCCACGATTATGCCCGATGATGCAGCCGCACGGCGAATCCGATATCTTGCAGCGATGCCGCACTACCTCGTTCTCTGCACCTGTCCTAATCTCGAATGCGCCCGTGGCCTGGCCGAACTGCTGGTGCGCGAGCACCTCGCCGCCTGCGTCAACATCGTCCCCCAGGTGCACTCGATTTATGAATGGCAAGGCGTGGTGCAGCAGGAAACCGAGTGTCAGCTGCTGATCAAGACCCGCGGCGAGCGCTATGCCGCGCTGGAAGAAACCCTGCGCCGCCACCACCCGTATGAACTGCCGGAGATCATCGCTGTCACACTGACCGCTGGCCTGCCGGCCTATCTCCACTGGATCGACCAACAGACGGAAAACAACGCATGAAAATCCTGTTGAAGCTCTGGCTCACCCTGTCCCTGCTACTGACCGTCCCGGCGATGGCCGAGGAAGAAGAACTGCTGGCACCAGAGCAGGCCTTCCCGCTCAAGGTGAGCGCCGTGGATGGCAATACCCTGCGCGCCGAGTGGGATATCGCCAAGGGTTATTATTTATATAAGGAACGCTTCAGCTTCAGCACCACCACCCCCGGGATTACCCTGGGACCCGCCAGGTTTCCCGCCGGCAAGGTCAAGCAGGACGAATTCTTCGGCAAAGTGGAAACCTTTGCCGGCCGTACTGTCGTCGACATCCCGCTGACCCGCGGCGCCGCAGCACCGGACAGCCTCGAATTGGTTGTCGGCACCCAGGGCTGCGCCGAGATCGGCGTGTGCTATCCGCCGCAGCGCACTACCGTCAAGGTGAGCCTGCCGGCCAAGGCCGTGGCGGCCAAACCGCTGAGCCAGGTGCAGCAGTCCCTAAGTGGTGCCACCGCAGACGACGAGGTGCTGGAGCCCGACGTTGCCTTCCGCTTCGCTGCCGACGTCAACGCCGACACCGTGACCCTGCGCTGGCAGATCGCGCCCCACCATTACCTGTACCGCGACAAGTTCGCCTTCCAGCTCAAGGAAGGCAGCGCGGCGATCCTGGGCCAGTACGCCCTGCCCGCCGGCGAGGAAAAGAACGACGAGTTCTTCGGCCGCATCTTCGTGTTCCACGATGCGGTGGAGGTGAGCATCCCGGTGCAGCGCAGCGGCGACGCCACCCTGCTGGTGAGCTATCAGGGCTGCGCCGAACTCACCGGCATCTGCTACCCGCCGATCCGCAAGGAGGTGAACCTGAATCCGGCCGCCGCCGGCATCAGCACCGCCAGCGTGCCAGCCGCGGCGACTGCCGCCGCGCCGCAGTCGGAACAGGACTCCCTCGCCGCCGCCCTGGCCGGCGACAACCGTTGGCTCACCGTCCTCACCTTCCTCGGCCTCGGCCTGCTGCTGGCCTTCACCCCCTGCGTGTTCCCGATGATCCCCATCCTGTCCAGCATTATCGTCGGCCAGGGCCAAGGGCTGACCACGCGCAAGGCCTTCATCATGTCTCTGGTCTACGTGCTGGCCATGGCACTGACCTACACCGTGGCCGGCGTGCTCGCCGGCCTGTTCGGCGCCAATTTGCAAGCAGCGTTCCAGAACGTGTGGGTACTGGGTGCCTTCAGCCTGGTGTTCGTGCTGCTGGCCCTGTCCATGTTCGGCTTTTACGAACTGCAACTGCCCTCGGCCCTGCAGACCAAGCTGAGCGAAATCTCCAACAAGCAGCAGGGCGGCAGCCTGATCGGCGTGGCCATCATGGGCCTGCTGTCGGCGCTGATCGTCGGCCCCTGCGTGGCACCACCGCTGATGGGTGCCCTGATCTACATCGGCCAGACCGGCGACGCGGTGCTGGGCGGCCTGGCCCTGTTCGCCCTGTCCATGGGCATGGGCGCACCGCTGCTGCTCATCGGCACCTCGGCAGGCAAGCTGCTGCCGCGCGCCGGCGGCTGGATGAACGCCATCAAGGCGGTGTTCGGCGTGATGCTGCTGGCGGTGGCGCTGTGGATGCTGGAGCGCGTGCTGCCGGCCTTCGTCACCATGCTGGCCTGGGCCCTGCTGATCATCATCTCCGCCATTTACATGGGCGCGCTGGAGCCGCTGAAGGACCAGGCCTCCGGCTGGAGCAAGCTGTGGAAGGGCCTCGGCCTGGCCCTGCTGATCCACGGCGCCCTGCTGCTGGTGGGCGCCGCCGCCGGCGGCAACGACCCGCTACAGCCGCTGCGTGGGGTGGCCTTCGGCGGCGGTGCCGGCATGATGCAACCGGCCAAACTGGAGTTCCGCAAGGTCAAGACCGTGGCCGAGATGGAACAGGCGGTGGCCGCCGCCGCCGCCCAGGGCAAGCCGGTGATGCTGGACTTCTACGCCGACTGGTGCGTCTCCTGCAAGGAGTTCGACAAGTACACCTTCTCCGATGCCGGCGTGATCCAGGCCCTGTCCGGTGCCGTGCTGCTCAAGGCCGACGTCACCGCCAACGACGCCGACGATCAGGCCCTGCTGCGCCACTTCAAGCTCATCGGCCCGCCCAGCCTGCTGTTCTTCGGCGCCGACGGCCAGGAACGCCAGGGCTTCCGCGTGGTGGGCTTCATGGGACCGGAAGAGTTCCGCGCCCATGTGGAGCGGGCGCTGCGTTGAACCTGAAAATCCTTCATCCGCGAATGAACGCGAATAGACGCAAATGAAATCACTGGAAACATATTTGCGTGAATTGGCGTTCATTCGCCGACTATTTATTTGCTGAGGTTTTTGCGATGCACCGTCTGTTGCCCGTCCTGGCCCTGGGGGCCGTCCTGTTTACCGCCGGCTGCGGCTCGGAAACCAGCGCCGTACCGGCCGCACCGGCCAGCCACGCCGCCGCAACCCCCATCGCGTTCAACTTCCCCGATCTGGAGGGAAAACAGCGGCATCTGAATGAATGGCAGGGACGGGTGGTCCTGCTCAACTTCTGGGCGCCCTGGTGCCCGCCCTGCCGCGAGGAAATGCCGGCCCTGATGGAATTGCAGGAAAAATATGCCGCCCGCGGCCTCACCGTGGTCGGTATCACCATCGACACACGGGAAAATGCACAGAGCTTCGCCGACAGTCTCGGCATCGACTTTCCCATCCTCATCGGCGAGGAAGGCGGCCTGGAGCTGGCGCAGACTCTGGGCAACAAGGTGGGCGCCCTGCCCTACACCGTGGTACTCGACCGTCAGGGCCGCGCCGTCTACACCCACCGCAGCGAAATCACCCTGCAACAGGCCGAGGAGGCCGTATTGCCGCTGTTGTAAACAGGGGACTGCTGTTGTAAATGAGCACCCTGTCACAGCTTTATATGACCGAAATTTGCGCGGAACTGCTTTGAACGGGCGGTAACTCCCGATTCGTAGACAAACCCCTCCGGCTGGTGCACAATCTCACGCCGTATCCCGTGCCGCGCCTGCGGTAAAAGGTGCCGCAAGGTGGAATGTGCGGCAATTCGACGGGAACGCTTCGCCGGAAGCGATGCGTCGCTTCAACCCCGGACGGGGTGGGGCGCAGGGAGGCGCGCGAACAACGTGCGGGAAAATCATTACAACCAACCACACCCGACCATCCTCCGGGGAAGCCCCATGGCAAAACTGCTGGTAATGAACGGCCCCAATCTCAACCTGCTGGGAACGCGCGAGCCCGGTCACTACGGCCATGCCACCCTGGCGGAGATCGATGCCCGTTTGCAGCAGCAGGGGACGGCCGCCGGTCACAGCGTCGAATGTTTCCAGAGCAATGCCGAACACGAACTGGTGCAGCGCGTGCATCGGGCGCGGGACGAGGGTATCGCCTTCATCATCATCAATCCGGCGGCTTTCACCCACACCAGCGTCGCCCTGCGCGACGCCCTGGCGGCAGTGGCCATTCCATTCATCGAGGTGCATCTGTCCAACGTGCATGCGCGCGAACCGTTCCGCAAGCACTCCTATTTCTCCGACCTCGCCCGCGGCGTGATCAGCGGGCTGGGGCCGATGGTTTATGAACTGGCGCTTCTTGCTGCGCTCAAACAAATTTCTGCGAACAACAACTGAACAGGACTAACCACAATGGATATTCGCAAGGTCAAGAAACTCATCGAACTGCTGGAAGAGTCCGGCGTCGCCGAGATCGAGATCCATGAAGGCGAAGAGTCGGTGCGCATCAGCCGCTACAGTCAGAGCGCCGCACCGGCCGTGGCCATCGCTGCACCGGCAGCGGCCCCGGCCGCCACCGCGCCGGTAGCCGCAGCGGCGCCCGCCGCGGAAAAGAAGGAAGAGGTCAGCGGTCACGTCGTGACCTCCCCCATCGTCGGCGCCTTCTACCGTTCGCCCTCGCCGCAGGCCAAGGCCTTCGTCGAAGTCGGCTCGCGCGTCAATGTCGGCGACACCCTGTGCATCATCGAAGCCATGAAGATTATGAACCAGATCGAGGCCGACAAGGCCGGCGTGATCAAGGCCATCCTGGTCGAGAACGGCCAGCCGGTGGAATTCGGCCAGCCGCTGTTCATCATCGAATAATCCAAGCCGAACACGAGCCATCCATCTTCTATGTTCGACAAAATCGTCATTGCCAACCGCGGTGAAATCGCGCTGCGCATCCTGCGCGCCTGCCGTGAAATGGGCATCAAGACCGTGGCGGTGCACTCCACCGCCGACCGCGACCTCAAGCATGTGCGTCTGGCCGACGAGTCGGTGTGCATCGGCCCACCACCGTCGAAGGAAAGCTACCTCAACATCCCGGCGCTGATCAGCGCGGCGGAAGTCACGGACGCCCAGGCCATCCATCCGGGCTACGGTTTCCTGTCGGAGAACGCCGATTTCTCCGAGCGCGTGGAGCAGAGCGGCTTCGTCTTCATCGGTCCCCGCGCCGACACCATCCGCCTGATGGGCGACAAGGTTTCGGCCAAGAACGCGATGATCAAGGCCGGCGTGCCCACCGTGCCCGGTTCCGGCGGCGCCCTGCCCGACGACCCGGACGAATGCATCCGCATCGGCCGCGAGGTGGGCTATCCGGTAATCATCAAGGCCGCCGGCGGCGGCGGCGGTCGCGGCATGCGCGTGGTGCATTCCGAGGCCGCGCTGCTCAACGCCATCTCGCTGACCCGCGCCGAGGCCGGTTCCGCCTTCAACAACGACATGGTGTACATGGAGAAGTACTTGGAGAATCCGCGCCATGTGGAGATCCAGGTATTGGCCGACACCCACGGCAACGCCATCTATCTGGGCGAACGCGACTGCTCCATGCAGCGCCGCCACCAGAAGGTGATCGAAGAGGCCCCGGCCCCCGGCATCACCGAGGAGCAACGCAAGAAGATTGGCGAGCGTTGCGCACGCGCCTGCCAGGAGATCGGCTACCGCGGCGCCGGTACCTTCGAGTTCCTGTACGAAAACGGCGAGTTCTACTTCATCGAAATGAACACCCGCGTGCAGGTGGAACACCCGGTCACCGAGATGATCACCGGCGTGGACATCGTCAAGGAACAGATCCGCATCGCCGCCGGGCTGCCGCTGTCCTACAAGCAGAGCGACATCACCCTGCGCGGCCATGCCATCGAATGCCGCATCAACGCCGAGGATCCGGCCACCTTCATGCCCTGCCCCGGCACCATCAACCAGGTGCACTTCGCCGGCGGTCCCGGCATCCGCGTCGACAGCCACATCTACAATGGCTACAAGGTGCCGCCCTACTACGACTCGATGATCGGCAAGCTCATCGCCTGGGGCGAAAACCGCGACGCGGCCTTGGCGCGCATGCGCACGGCCCTGAGCGAGATGTTCATCGACGGCATCAAAACCAACATCCCGCTGCACCAGGAGTTGTTGCGTGACACGGCCTTCCAGGCCGGCGGCACCAACATCCATTACCTGGAAAAGAAGCTGAAACTCTGATTCCGTACAGACCAGCGGCCATCAGCGGCAAAAAGGCCGTTACCAGCAGGTAACGGCTTTTTTTTGCGGAAAAATCGTACAGCCTTTGACAAAAATCAATATTACACTTGCGTTAATTTGTGACAATGAGTGCATTTCCCATCGAACCGCGTAGAGTCCCATCGCCATGAACCAGATCGCAGAGACCCCGCGGCCCGCCTCGAGCGGCAACCTCATCGATTGGAGCGACGAACTCAGCGTCGGCATCCAGGAAATCGACGACCAGCACCAGTTCCTGGTGGAACTGCTCAACAAGCTGCACCGCGCCATCCACCAGCGCCAGGGCAAGGCCGCCGCCGAAGCGATCCTCGGTGAACTGGTGGACTACACCAAGATCCACTTTGCCGTGGAAGAGAGCCTGATGCGCATCCTCGGCTACCCCGCCTACGACGACCACAAGCAGCAGCACGACCACCTCATCGACGAAATCCACGCGCTGCAGGACAAGCTGGCCAGCGGCAAGGCCTCGGTCACCTTCGAACTGCTGCACTTCCTGCGCATCTGGCTCACCAAACACATCATGGAAGACGACCAGCACTACGGCCCCTTCTTCCTCTCCCGCGGCGCCGTCGCCACCACAGAAAAGAAGTCCATCGCCGGCCGGCTGTGGCAATCGCTGTTCGGCTGAGCTAGCGCCCACCCTGTAGGCCGGAGCGGGTCGAGGCAGGTTGCGACCTCACGGCTTTTCGCGTGCTGCACCTACGGATGGGGTATCATGCGGCCTTTGCCGACGCCGCACTCCGACCCATGCCCTGGCTGCAACTGATCTTCGAAACCGACGAAACACACGCCCCCGCTCTGGCCGAACGGTTGAGCGAGGCGGGTGCCGTCGCCGTCACCATGGAGGACGACGCCGACCAGCCGCTGTACGAGCCGCCGCCGGGCGCCACGCCGCTGTGGCAGGCCACCCGCGTGGTGGCGCTGTTCGAGGCGGGACACGACATCACCACCACCCTTGCCGATGTGGGCGCGGCCTGGCCCGGTGAGCTGCCGCCCTGGCGCCTGGAGCAGCTGGAAGACCGCGACTGGACCCGCGAGTGGATGGACACCTACAAGCCGATGCGTTTCGGCACGCGGCTGTGGATCGTGCCGAGCTGGACCGAGGCACCGGACCCGGCATGCGTCAACATCCTGCTCGACCCGGGTCTCGCCTTCGGCACCGGTACCCATCCCACCACCCGCCTGTGCCTGGAATGGCTGGACACCCACCCCACCGCCGCGCAACAGGTCATTGACTACGGCTGCGGCTCCGGCATTCTCGCCATCGCCGCCGCCCTGCTCGGCGCCGACGAGGTATGGGCCATCGACAACGATCCGCAGGCCCTCATCGCCACCCGCGACAATGCCGAACGCAACGCCGTCGCCGCGCGCATCCACACCGCCTTGCCCGCAGGCCTGCCTTCCTGCCAGAGCGATGTGCTCATCGCCAACATCCTCGCCGGACCGCTGATGGAACTGGCGTCCCGCTTCGCCGGCCTGGTGCGCCCCGGCGCGGCCATCGTGCTGTCCGGCATCCTGCCCGAGCAGGCCGAGGAGGTACTGGCCGCCTACCGGCCGTGGTTCGACATGCAGCCGCCGGTCGAGCACGACGGCTGGGTGCGCTTGGAAGGCTGCCGGAAATAGATTACTTTCGCCCGCATGTATACCCAGTGTCCGACCTGCCACACCTACTTCCGCATCACCCCTGAGCAATTGCAGGCGGCGGGCGGCAAGGTGCGCTGCGGCGAATGCCGCGGCGTGTTCCACGCGCCGGACTTCCTCACCGACACCCTGCCCGGCCATCCCGCCGCCGAACCGCCGCACGACGAGCCCGACTACGAGCAGTTGCTGCGCGAGCCGGAGCAGGAGCCGATTGTTGCGGAAGAACCCTGCGCGGCTGAATCTGCGCCGGCGGCAGAGGACATCGCCTCGCAAATAACGGAGGAAAGCGCCGCTGAGGAGGCACAGGAGACCCTCGCCATCGACCTGGACGAACTGTTCGGCAGCGACACGGAAGAAGCGACGGAGACAACCGCCGCCGCGGAGGATGCAGACACGCCGGTCGAAGCAATAGCAACGCCGGAACCCGCAACCACCGCCGCCACCTATGACGAGGAGGATATCGAGGCCCTGCTGAAATTCGGGCCGCACAGCGGCGACGGCGACGACGCCCCGCAGACCTACCCCCTGCCCTGGGACGAGCCGCCGGTGGAGGATTCCGGGCCTGCCAGCACCGACATCGACACGGCATCCGTCGCGGTGGCCGAATTTGACCAGCCCGAAGAAGCGCTCACCACGGCCCGCAGCGTCGCTCCGGCCGCTCTGTCCCCCCTGTCGGCACTGCTGGCGGAAGAAGAGGAGGCACCGCGCCGCCGCCCGCTGGCCACGCTGGGCTGGACCCTGGGCAGCCTGCTACTCATTGCCGTCCTGGCCGTGCAATTCGTCTACCTCAATCGCCTTACCTTCGTGCAGCAGGCCGAACTGCGGCCGCTTCTGGAGCAGTTGTGCGCCTACACCGGCTGCCGGCTGCCGCCGCGGCGTGACCTTGCCGCGCTGACCCTACTGGAGCGCGATATCCGCTCCCACGAACAGTACCAGGGCGCACTGACCATCCACGCCACCCTGCAGAACCGCGCCGCCTTCGCCCAACCCTACCCGGCCGTGGAGGTGGTGATGCGCGACCTCGGCGGCAAGGTGGTGGCGTGGCGCCGCTTTCTGCCCAAGGAGTATCTCGTCGGATCGGTACCTGCAATGCTGGAACCGCAGGCCACTGCCCAGCTGACGCTGGAGGTGGTCGATCCGGGCAGCGAGGCCGTCGGCTTCGAATTCACCTTCCACTAGGGAAGCTCTGAATAAGTTCAGAGCTTCCGCGGCACAGGGATGTGCCGCCATTTTTCAACGACGATAAGTCGTTGAAAAATGAAGCCAAGCGAAAATCACACTGTTCGCTTGGCGTGGTCTGAGAAGTCCAGGATGGACTTATTCAGACCTTCCCTAGGCGCGCCGACACGCGCCTTCCGATGCGCGACACGAGGTAAAAGGTTCGAGGAGGATCTCGCTGCGCGACATATCAACTACTTGCGTGCGCGGCACGCAGCCCCTTCGCCCCGCGTACCTCGTCCCTTGTACCTTCTTTGCCGTTCCTGGGGTATGATTCGCGGTTCCCGCGTTTTCAGCCCCGCGCCGCCCATGCAGATCGGACCCTACAAACTGGCCAACAACCTGGTGCTCGCGCCCATGGCGGGGGTCACCGATCGGCCGTTCCGCCAGTTGTGCAAACAGCTCGGCGCCGGCATGGCGGTGTCCGAGATGGTATCGTCCAACTCCCTGCTGTGGGGCAGCGCAAAGACCAAGCGCCGCGCCGATCACGACGGCGAGGTGGAGCCGCGCAACGTGCAGATCATGGGCGCAGACCCCAAACTGATGGCCGACGCCGCGCGCTACAACGTGGACAACGGCGCGCAGATCATCGACATCAACATGGGCTGCCCGGCCAAGAAGGTGTGCAACGTCTCCGCCGGCTCCGCCCTGCTGCGCGACGAAGATCTGGTGCGGCGCATTCTCGAAGCCGTGGTAAGCGCCGTGCCCGAGGTGCCGGTCACCCTCAAGTTCCGCACCGGCTGGGATCGCGAGCACAAGAACGGCGTCACCATCGCCCGTATCGCCGAGAATGTCGGCATCCAGTCCCTCGCCGTGCACGGCCGCACCCGCGCCGACGGCTACAGCGGCGAAGCCGAATACGACACCATCGCCGCCATCAAGGCCAGCGTGCGCATCCCGGTGATCGCCAACGGCGACATCACCACACCGCAGAAGGCCAAACAGGTTCTCGACTACACCGGCGCCGATGGCCTGATGATCGGCCGCGCCGCCCAGGGGCGGCCGTGGATTTTCCGCGACATCCAGCATTACCTGACCACCGGCGAGCTGCTGCCCGAACCCTCGGCGCAGGAGGTGCGCGACATCCTGCTCGGTCACCTGAACAACCTGTACGCCTTTTATGGCGAGTACACCGGCGTGCGCATGGCTCGCAAGCACATCTCCTGGTACAGCAAGGGGCAGCGCCACGGTGCCGCCTTCCGCCAGGAGGTGAACCGCGTGGAGGGTGCGGCGCAGCAACTGCAAATGGTCAGGGACTTTTTCGACCGCATCATCAACGGGGAGGAATTGGCGGCATGAACACCACTAGCGCAGCCCGCACCATCCCGCTCAACGGCATGGTACGCAACGCACTGCAACAGTATTTCCAGGATTTGAACGGCCACGAGCCCAACGACCTCTACCAACTGCTGCTGTCCGAAGTGGAACGCCCGCTGCTGGAGACCGTGATGCACTACGCCCGGGGTAACCAGACCCGCGCCGCCCAGGCCCTCGGCATCAACCGCGGCACCCTGCGCAAGAAGCTCAAGCAGTACGGTCTGGACAACTGAAACCCAAAAGAATTAAGGAAGGTCTGAATAAGTCCATCCTGGACTTCTCAGACCACGCCAAGCGAACAGTGTGATTTTCGCTTGGCTTCATTTTTCAACGACTTATCGTCGTTGAAAAATGGCGGCACATCCCTGTGCCGCGGAAGCTCTGAACTTATTCAGAGCTTCCTTAAACGCAAAGACGCCAAGAGCGCAAAGGACGCAAAGTAATAATTGCTTCCCTGATGCGGTAATCCGGCCCAGCCGAATGCAGAGCTCTGCGCCAGTTCCTGGATAACAAATGAATATCTTTGCGTTCCTGGCGTCCTTTGCATCTTTGCGTTGCAGGCTTTTTTCTTAAAGGAAAACAACATGAACAAGATTCAGCGCGCGCTGCTCAGCGTCTCCGACAAGACCGGCATCGTGGAATTCGCCAAAAGCCTCGCCGCCATGGGCGTGGAGCTGCTCTCCACCGGCGGCACCTGCAAGCTGCTGGCGCAGAATGGCGTGCCGGTGATCGAGGTCTCCGACCACACCGGCTTCCCCGAGATGATGGACGGCCGCGTCAAGACCCTGCACCCGAAGATCCACGGCGGCATCCTCGGCCGCCGCGGCACCGACGACGCGGTGATGGCCCAGCACGGCATCCAGCCCATCGACCTCATCGTGGTGAACCTGTATCCGTTCGAGCAAACGGTGGCCAAGCCGGACTGCACGCTGGAAGACGCCATCGAGAACATCGACATCGGCGGCCCCACCATGCTGCGCGCCGCGGCCAAGAACCACAAGGATGTCACCGTGGTGGTCGATGCCGCCGACTATGCCACCGTGCTGGACGAGATGAAGGCCAACAACGGCGCCACCACCCACGCCACCCGCTTCTCCCTGGCCATCAAGGTCTATGAGCACACCGCGCGCTATGACGGTGCCATCGCCAATTATTTCGGCCGCCTCACCAGCGGCGCAAAGACTGACTTCCCGCGCACCATCAACCTGCAATACAAGAAGGTGCAGGAGATGCGCTACGGCGAGAACCCGCACCAGAAGGCCGCCTTCTACGTCGAGCACGACCCCGAGGCCGGCAACGTCGCCAGCGCGCGCCAGCTGCAGGGCAAGGAGCTGTCCTACAACAACATCGCCGACACCGACGCCGCGCTGGAGTGCGTCAAGCAGTTCCCGGAAGGTCCGGCCTGCGTCATCGTCAAGCACGCCAACCCCTGCGGCGTGGCCATCGGCAGCAACCTGCTCGACGCCTACGAACGCGCCTACAAGACCGATCCGGAATCGGCCTTCGGCGGCATCATCGCCTTCAATGGCGAGCTGGACGGCGAAACCGCCAGGGTGATCGTCGAGCGCCAGTTCGTCGAGGTAATCATCGCGCCCAAAATCTCCGCCGCCGCAGTCGCGGCCGTCGCCGCCAAGAAGAACGTGCGCCTGCTGGAGTGCGGCCAGTGGCCGTCACAAGCCACCCAGCGCCTGGACTTCAAGCGCGTCACCGGCGGCCTGCTGCTGCAGGAGGCCGACCTGCTGCTGACCGGCGAGATCAAAGTGGTGAGCAAGCGCCAACCCACCCCCGGGAGATGGAGGATCTGCTGTTCGCCTGGCGCATCGCCAAGTACGTCAAATCCAACGCCATCGTCTACGGCAAGGACAGGATGACCATCGGCGTCGGTGCCGGTCAGATGAGCCGCGTCAACTCCGCGCGCATCGCCGCCATCAAGGCCGAGCATGCCGGACTGGAGGTCAAGGGCTCGGTGATGGCCTCGGATGCCTTCTTCCCGTTCCGCGACGGCATCGACTCGGCCGCCAAGGCCGGGATCGCCGCGGTAATCCAGCCGGGCGGCTCGCTGCGTGACGAAGAGGTGATCGCCGCCGCCGACGAACACGGCATGGCAATGGTGTTCACCGGCATGCGTCATTTCCGCCACTGATTGCCCGCTGTTGCAGTCGGTTGCTGCCGAAAAAGGCCGGGAAACCGGCCTTTTTCGTGTCTGCGCCCTTTTCTATCCCACAAAAAATGTGATTAAATTCACCAAACAAGGTAGGGATTTTTGTTAACTCACAAAATCTGATAGCGATATCACACTCCACACGCCCAAGCGCCTGCCTGTGCAGGGAAACACAACAATGAGCAGCATACGGAGATCAACCCATGTACTACTTTGTCTGGGACTCAAGTCTGGAAACCGGTATCGACATCATCGATTCGCAGCACAAGCGCATCGTTGAATACATCAACCAGCTGCACGACGCCATCGCCGACAAGAGCAAAGAGGATATCGAGCAGGTGCTGAACCAGCTCATCGACTACACCGTCAGCCACTTCACCTTCGAGGAAAGCCTGCAAGAGAAGGCCGGTTATGGCCATCTGGAGCCACACCGCAAGGTCCACGAGGCCTTCACCGCCCGGGTCCGCGACTACAAGGCCCGCTTCGACAAGGGCGAGGACATTTCGAAGAAGCTGCTCTCCGACCTACGTATCTGGCTGACCAATCACATCAAACAGGAAGACCGCGACTATGTCGCCACAGTCAAGGCCCATCTCAACGGCGACCACGACAAGGGCTGGCTGTCCAAGACCCTGAGCCGCATCTTCGGCGGCTGACAGCCTGGGGACCGGGGCGCGCCTGCGCCCCGGCTGTCTATCTCCCCGTACCGCAGCGGCGTTCCACCGGCGCGATATCCGCTGACTTCACGATGCGGAAGCGATCGCTCACCTGACCGTGGGCATTGATGAAATACGCGTCCAACCGGGCGTCTTCCACGTCGATCAATAGCGACCCCAGCTCACGCCGGTTCACCGCGTGCACCGGGTGATCGAGCGGTCCGGCATCGAGCTTGGCCGTCGAACCGACCACCGCATACACCGTGCCGCCATGGGCCGCACGCCCCGCCGGCTTGCGGTAGGGGGCCTCCGGCCCGCCACCGCCGCTGTCCAGCACCATCTCCGGCCGCAACGTATCGGCCCTACCGTAATGGCAGGCCAGGAGATGGCTGCGCTCGTACACATGGCTGTGGCCGCTCAACACCAAATCGACACCACCGGCCTCCAACACCGGCAGAAATGTGGTGCGCATGTCCACCATGCGCCCCCAACTGTCCCGCCAGCTGTCGGAATTGTGCCCGCCGCGGCTGTACGGCGGGTGGTGGAACAGGGCCACGGTCCACGGCAGCCGGTTGGCGGCCAGATCCTGCTGCAACCAGCGCAACATCGGCCCGTCGGCCGACAAGTCACCAGACTCGGAGTCCAGCACCACGACATGGATATTGGCGTAGTCGAAAGAAAAATACCGTTCGCTACCCGATGGCACACCACCGGCCTCACCGGCGGCCGGAAAGCTGAAGACACGATAAAAGGTCCAGCGGCGGGCATCATGGTTGCCATACACCGGCAGATAGGGAATGTTGCGCAGCAACGCGGCATAGGGTTCGAACAGGGCTTCCTGAAACTCCCGTGCCTTGCCCGAGCTGTAGGCGTTGTCACCGGTGGTCAGCCACAGGTCGAAGGGGGGACGCCCGGACCGTGGATGCTGCGCCGACCACTGCAAAGCGGCATCACGTACCGTGCGTGTCCCCTCGTGCCAATAACCCGGGTCACCTTGTATCCACAGGCGGATCGGGCCGCGGTCACCGGGAGGCGGTGCGGTATGGAACCAGTAGTCCGGGCCGCCGCGATACACCGCCGCATCGGTGCCCACGGCATAGTAATAGCGCGTCGCCGGCTGCAATCCGGCCAGCCGGACCTCATGCGAGAGCCGTGCCGTCGTCTCGCGCACCACGTGCTCCAGCCGCGCGGGGTCGGTGCCATAACGCACCACGCCAATCTCCTCTTCACCGCTCTGCCAGCGCAGGGTGATGCCGTCGTGGCTCACCACCTGGAGGTAGGGCTCACGGGCACCGTCATAAGCGCTCTGCCAGGCCACCTGCCCCAGCCGCCCCACACCCCACAGCGCCACCAACACCAGCACCCCCAACAACAGGCGCCGCAACCAGCGCAGAAAGACATGGACAAAGGCTACAGGCATGGGAACTCCCTAGCGGTGAAACAGACCAACGAACAGACCGGCGCCACCATGGCGGCTGGCCACCCTATGGTACAATGCCGACCCCATTTTATCCGCAGCGCCCGCTCACGCATCCATGCACAAGATACCTCGCCTGCCGCGCTTCCTGGCCCTCGCCACCGTACTGTACCTCCTGGTCTTCAGCCTGTTGCGGCTGGGGTTCTGGCTGTATTTCGATGCCGCCGGCGACCCGCTGCCCGGCGGCGAGCTGCTGACGGCGCTGTACCTCGGCCTCAAGTTCGACCTGCGCCTGACCCTGCTGATCCTGCTGCCGCTGTTCCTGCTCGCCTGGCTGCCCTGGCTCAGCCCGTTCCACTCGGCGGCAGCGCGCCGGTTCTGGGTCGGTTATCTGACGTTGACCGGCATGGCCACGCTGCTGTTCTACATGATCGACTTCGGCCACTACGCCTACCTGCAGACCCGCGTCGACGCCAGCGCCCTGCGCTTTCTGAAGAACCTCGACATCTCGCTGCAGATGGTCTGGGAGACCTACCCGGTGCTGACCCTCGGCGCCGCGCTGCTGGCCGCTGGCGCCCTGCAGTCCTGGGCGATGAACCGTCTGCTGCTGCGCTGCGCCGTGACGCCCGCGCCGCGACTGAACTGGAAGGGCCGCACCGTCACCACCTTGCTCACCACCCTGCTGCTGCTGGGCGGCCTGTACGGCAAGTTCTCCGCCTATCCGCTGCGCTGGAGTGACGCCTTCTTCGGCACCCACACCTTCTCCGCCCAGCTCACCTTCAACCCCTTGCTGTATTTCGTCGATACGCTGCTCAACGGCGGCGGCGTGACCTTCGATACCGAACAGGTGCGCCGCTACTACCCGGAGATGGCGGCCTGGCTGGGCGTCGACAACCCCGATCCGGCTAGCCTCGACTTCCGCCGCCGCCACGTTCCCGGCCAGACACCGAGCACTCCGCCCAATGTGGTGATCGTGATCATGGAGTCCTTCGCCAGCTACAAGTCGGGCCTGTCCGGCAATCCCCTCGCCCCGACGCCGCACATCGACCGGCTGGCGGCCGACGGCTATTTCTACCCCAATTTCTACACCCCGCAGACCGGCACGGCGCGCTCCATCTTCTGCGCCATCACCGGCATTCCCGACGTGGAGACCCACGGCACCTCGTCGCGCAATCCGCGCATCGTCGATCAACACACGCTGCTCAACAGCTTTGCCGGCTACGACAAGTTCTACTTCCTCGGCGGCAGCGTCAGCTGGGGCAACATCCGCGGCCTGCTCACCAACAACATCCCCGACCTGCGCCTGTATGAGGAAGGCAGCTACAGCGCGCCGGTCGTCGACGTCTGGGGCATTTCCGACCTGGACCTGTTCCGTGAGGCGGACAAGGTATTCCGCCAGCAGCAGAAACCCTTCGTCGCCGTGGTGCAGACCTCGGGCAATCACCGCCCCTATACCATCCCCGAGGACAACGCCGGCTTCGAACTGCTGCACCCGTCGCCGCGCGAACTGGAGCGTGCCGGTTTCCACTCGGTGGAGGAATTCAACGCCTATCGCTTCATGGATCACAGCATCGGCGAGTTCATGCGCCTGGCACAGGAAGCCGGCTATGCCGACAACACCGTGTTCGCCTTCTTCGGCGACCACGGCCTGCCGGGCATCGCGGAGCATGCCAGCCGGGCCGACGTGCAGCTGGATCTCACCAGCAATCGCGTCCCCTTCATCATCTACAGCCCCAGGCTGATACCGCAGGGGCGTCGCATCGACACCGTCGCCAGCGAAACCGACGTGCTCGCCACCCTCGCCGCGCTGGCCGGCCAAAGCTATGTGAACACCACACTGGGACGCAACCTGCTCGATCCACGCTTCGACGGCGAGCGCTATGCCTTCAAGATCATCCAGAGTACCCCGGTACGTATCGGTCTCATCGGCGACGAGTTCTATTTCGAGACCAACGCGGATGGCAGCTATCGCCATCTGCACCGGCTGGACAGCAAAAAGCCGCGTGACAACGTGATTGAGCGCTACCCCGACGTGGCGGCACGCATGGAACAGATGACGCGGGCCTACCATGAAACCGCCAAGTACATGTTGTATCACAACAAGCCGGTCACGCCGGACTAGGCAGTGGGAGCGGGACGTGCGCTGTCACCGTTCCGCAGCCGCATCGTTTCAGGGCAGACAGAACGAGAAGGGCAGGCAGATGAACGTACTGGTAATCGGCAGCGGCGGGCGCGAACACGCCCTGGCCTGGAAGGCGGCGCAGTCGCCGCGCGTGCGCAAGGTCTTCGTGGCGCCGGGCAACGCCGGCACCGCGCGCGAGGCCAAGCTGGAGAACGTCGCCATCAAGGTGGAAGACATCCAGGGGCTGGTCGCCTTCGCGCGCGACAACGCTGTCGCCCTCACCATCGTCGGCCCGGAAGTGCCGCTGGTGCTCGGCGTGGTGGACGCCTTTACTGCCGCCGGCCTGCGCTGCTTCGGTCCCAGCCAGGCGGCGGCCCAGTTGGAGGGCTCCAAGGCATTCACCAAGGACTTCCTCGCCCGCCACGGCATTCCCACCGCCGCCTACGCCACCTTCACCGACATGGAGGCGGCGCTGGCCTATGTGCGCGAACAGGGCGCCCCCATCGTCATCAAGGCCGACGGCCTCGCCGCCGGCAAGGGCGTCATCGTCGCCATGACCGAGGACGAGGCCGAGGACGCAGTACGCGACATGCTGGCCGGCAACGCCTTCGGCGAGGCCGGACATCGCGTGGTGATCGAGGAGTTCCTGGAAGGCGAAGAGGCCAGTTTCATCGTCATGGTGGACGGCGAACACATCCTGCCCATGGCCACCAGCCAGGACCACAAGCGAGTCGGTGACGGCGACACCGGCCCCAACACCGGTGGCATGGGCGCCTACTCCCCGGCCCCGGTGGTCACGCCGGAGGTGCATGCGCGCGTGATGCGCGAGGTGATCGAACCCACGGTGCGCGGCATGGCCGCCGAAGGCCACCCCTACACCGGTTTCCTCTACGCCGGCCTGATGATCACCCCCGACGGCGCGCCCAAGGTCATCGAATACAACTGCCGTTTCGGCGACCCGGAGACCCAGCCCATCATGCTGCGCCTCAAATCCGAACTGGTGGGACTGTGCGAGGCGGCGCTCGACCGCCGCCTGCACGAAGTCAGCGCCGAGTGGGACAGCCGCGCCGCCGTGGGCGTGGTGCTGGCCGCCGGCGGCTATCCGGGCGACTATCGCAAGGGCGACGTCATCTCCGGCCTGGACGAGGCCACAGCCCCGGATGCCAAGGTGTTCCATGCCGGCACCGCCGACAGGAATGGACAAGTGGTCACCGCCGGCGGCCGCGTACTGTGCGCCACCGCCCTGGGCACCACGGTCAGCGAGGCCCAGGCCCGCGCCTACGCCCTGGCCGGCAAGATCCGCTGGGACGGCCTGTTTTATCGCCGGGACATCGCCTGGCGCGCCATCCAGCGTGAAGGGGGCTGACGCGGTGTTCCCCACCAGCCCGGCACTGACCTTGCACGATCCGTTGGGTGAACGGCTGGGGCCGACGACCGGTGCTACCGCTACACCTTCGACGAGGCGGTGAAACCGGCCGGCCACGCCTGACCTACGGTGGCGGGCGGCTCATGGTCATCGCGGTCTAACCGGGTGTCTGGCCTTTACCCCCGGTATTTGCGTATCATGCCCAGACCTGTGCGCGCGAAATCGCCCCAACAGCGGCAAAACGAATTCAACGAACACAAAACCAAAGCTTTAATTTTCTTTCTTAAGGAGCACACGAAATGTCCGAGAAGCATCCAGTGATCGCGGTCACCGGTTCCTCCGGTGCCGGCACGACCACGGTCAAGAACGCCTTCGAACACATCTTCCACCGCGAAAACATCAAGCCGCTGGTGGTGGAAGGCGATTCGTTCCACCGCTACAACCGCGCCGAGATGAAGAAGGCCCTGGAAGAGTTCGCCAAGAAGGGCAAGAACCTGTCCCACTTCGGTCCCGACGCCAACCACTTCGACCTGCTGGCCGAAACCTTCGCCACCTACGGTCGCACCGGCAAGTGCAAGCGGCGCTACTACATCCACAGCGACGCCGAAGCCGTCGAGCACAACGCGCGCCTGAACGCCAACTACAAGGCCGGTGAGTTCACGCCATGGGAAACCATCAGCGACAAGACCGACCTGCTGTTCTACGAAGGGCTGCACGGCGGCGTGGTGGACGGCAAGATCGACGTCGCCGCCTATACCGACCTGCTGATCGGCGTGGTGCCCATCGTCAACCTGGAGTGGATCCAGAAGATATTCCGCGACAACGCCCAGCGCGGCTACTCCGCCGAGGCCATCGTCGACACCATCCTGCGCCGCATGCCGGACTACGTGAACTACATCACCCCGCAGTTCTCCCGTACCGACATCAACTTCCAGCGCGTACCGACCGTCGACACCTCCAATCCATTCATCGCCCGCGACATCCCGACCCCGGACGAGTCCTTCGTGGTGATCCGTTTCCGCGACCCGGCGAAGTTCAATACCGACTTCCCCTATCTGCTGAACATGATCCCCAACTCCTTCATGTCACGCCGCAATACCATCGTGGTCCCCGGCGGCAAGATGGGCTTCGCCATGGAACTGATCCTCGCCCCGATCATCCACGGCATGATCGAGAAAAGCCGCAAGGCCAAGAGCAGCAAGGTCAAGGCCGCGAAGTAATCGGCTCTGACTGCTGTAACGAACAAGGCCCGCGCAAGCGGGCCTTGTTCGTTGCTGCCGGCGTGAAACCCGCGCCCTACAGGTGATAGCCGAAGGCCTCATGGAAGCGGCTCTTGAACTCGTCGAAGGTGAAGCGGTGGTTCTGCGTGCCGGGATGCTCGATCTTGATGGCCCCCATCAGCGAGGCGACACGGCCGGTGGTCTCCCAGTCCATGTCGTTCATCAGACCGTAGATCAGGCCGGCACGATAGGCATCGCCGCAGCCGGTAGGGTCATGCAGCTCACGCACCGGCGCAGTGGGAATCTCCAGGCGGCGCTGCTTGGTGTAGATATACGAACCGTGCGCACCTTTAGTGATGATCAGGGCCTCGACACGCTCGGCGATCTCGTGCGGCGACAGGCCGGTGCGCTCCTCCAGCAACTGCGCCTCGTAATCGTTCACCGCCACCCAGGTGGCCTGCTCGATGAAGCACTTGAGGTCATCACCATCGAACATCGGCAGGCCCTGGCCCGGATCGAAGATGAAGGGGATGTTGGCCTCGGCAAACTGGGTGGCGTGCTCGATCATGCCGTCGCGGCCATCGGGCGCGACGATACCGAGGGTCACCCCCTTGGCCTCGTCGATACGGTTCTCGTGGGCAAAGCTCATGGCACCGGGATGGAACGCGGTGATCTGGTTGGCATCCTGATCGGTGGTGATGAAGGCCTGCGCGGTGTAGGTGTTGTCCAGCACCTTGATATGGCGCGTATCGATACGGCACTGCTCCAGCCAATCGGCATAGGGCTCGAAGTCGCGCCCCACGGTGGCCATCGGCAACGGTTTGCCGCCGAGCAGTTTCAGATTATAGGCAATGTTGCCGGCACAACCGCCGAACTCGCGGCGCATGTCCGGCACCAGGAAGGAGACATTCAGGATGTGCACCTGATCGGGCAGGATGTGGTTCTTGAAGCGATCATGGAACACCATGATGGTGTCATAGGCGATGGAACCGCAGATCAGTGCAGACATGGTGCTCCCCTGTTGTAAAAAATTGATACAAGGGAAGCTCTGAATAAGTTCAGAGCTTCCGCGGCACAGGGATGTGCCGCCATTTTTCAACGACGATAAGTCGTTGAAAAATGAAGCCGAGCGAAAATCACACTTTTCGCTTGGCGTGGTTTTGTCCACGGATGGACTTATGTCGCTCAGCCCAGGGAGGGGCGGGAGCGACCTGAGAAGTCCAGGATGGACTTATTCAGACCTTCCCAAAATACAAGTTACAAGATACAAGGGGAATGAACTAGCCACGCTTGTGCTGTTCTGGAATTAAACAACCGTGCGCGCAGCGCACTCCCCCACTTGTAACTTGTAACTTGTAACTTGTAACTTGTAACTTGTAACTTGTAACTTGTAACTTGTAACTGGGTTTTAAGCCACAAACCGGTCATAGAGCACGAAGCCCCACACCACCAGCACGTTCATCAGCGCCATGAATACCGCCGCCGATCCGATGTCCTTGGCGCGGCCGGCCAGGGTATGGTGCTCGACACCGACGCGGTCCACCACTGCCTCGATGGCGGAGTTGATCAGCTCGACGATAAGCACCAGCAGCAGACTGCCCACCAGCAGGGCCCGCTCGATGCCGTTGCCGCCCAGCCACAGCGCAGCAGGCAACATGACGATCAGTGCCAGCAGTTCCAGGCGAAAGGCCTCTTCATACTGTAGGGCGGCCTTCAGCCCCTGTACGGAATAACCGAAGGCCTTGACGACATGGCTGAGGCCCCTGTGGCCGGGCTTGTTGATCTCGGTCATGGCTGTTATGCCGGTTTCTTCCAGACCAGATCCAACTCACGTGCCGCCTTGACGTCGTCGAGACGCTTCACCGGCAAGGTGTGCGGCGCCCCGGTGACGATGTCCGGGGTCTGCTGCGCCTCCGCGCGGATCTTCGCCAGCACGTCGACGAAGGCGTCCAGCGTCTCCTTGCTCTCGGTCTCGGTGGGCTCGATGAGCAGGCATTCGGGCACCAGCAGCGGGAAGTAGGTGGTCGGCGCATGAAAACCGTAGTCGAGCAGACGCTTGGCGAAATCGCGCGCGCCGGTGCCCCACTCCTTGGCTTCTTTCTTCAGCGTGATGATGAATTCATGGGTGGCACGGCGCGCGGGGAAGGCCGCCTCGAAACCGGCCTGTTGCAGGCGTGCCATCAGATAGTTGGCGTTCAGCGTAGCGTAATCGGCCACCCGCTCCATGCCCTCGCGGCCGAGCATCCGCGCATAAACATAGGCGCGCAGCAGGATGCCGACGTTGCCGGCATGGGCCGACAGACGGCCGATGGACTGCGGGCAGTCCGCCTCCTCCAGCCAGCGGTATTCGCGGCCGTCGTAGCCCACCATCGGGATGGGCAGGAACGGCAGCAGGCGTTCGCCCACCACCACCGGGCCGGCACCCGGGCCGCCGCCGCCGTGCGGGGTGGAGAAGGTTTTGTGCAGATTGAGATGCACCACGTCGAAGCCCATGGCGCCCGGCTTCACCTTGCCAAGGATGGCGTTGAGATTCGCGCCGTCGTAATACAGCAGGCCGCCGGCCGAATGCACGATCTGCGCGATCTCCTTGATGCGCCGCTCGAATACACCCAGCGTCGACGGATTGGTCAGCATGATGCCGGCGGTCTGCGGCCCCACCGCCGCCTTCAGCGCCGCCAGATCGACATCGCCATTCTCGTCGGTGGGTATTTCGCGCGCCTCGTAGCCGCACATCACCGCCGTCGCCGGATTGGTGCCGTGCGCCGCGTCGGGCACCAGGATCTCGCGCCGCGCCGTATCGCCGCGCGCGTCGTGATAGGCGCGGATCATTGCCACGCCGGCGAACTCGCCCTGGGCGCCGGCCGCCGGCGTGAGCGAGCACCCCTTCATGCCGGTAACGTCCTTCAGTATTTCCTGCAAGTCGTACAGGCAGGCCAGCACACCCTGGCCGTGGGTCGCCACCGGGGCCTGCGGGTGGCGCGCCAGAAAACCGGGCAGCGAGGCCAGCGTATGGCAGCCGCGCGGGTTGTACTTCATGGTGCAGGAACCCAGCGGGTAGAACTGCGTGTCGATGGAGAAATTCTTCTGCGACAGGCGCGTGTAGTGGCGCACCGCCTCCAGCTCCGATACCTCCGGCAGCAGCGGCCGGTCCTTGCGACGGAACCGATCGGGGATGCCGTCATAGGCCGGTTGCGGTCCGGGGGTCTGCGCCGCGTTGACGCGGCCGCTGCGGGAGTGTTCGAAGATCAGCATGTCGTTGGTCGCTTTTCGCTAGCGGAATCGGTGAATTACAGGGCCGCCAGGGCCTGGTCGTAATCGGGTTCCTGCACGATCTCGGGCACCAGTTCGGTGTACAGCACCTTGTCGTTCCCATCCAGCACCACCACGGCGCGGGCGCAGATGCCGGCCAGCGGGCCGTCCTGGATCAGCACGCCGTAATCCTTGGCGAAATTCTTGTCGCGCATCATGGCCAGGCTGATCACGTTGTCCAGGTGTTCGCCGGTGCAAAAGCGCGATTGCGCAAAGGGCAGATCGGCGGAGACGATCAGCACCACCACCTGGTCGCCCAGCTTCTTCGCCGCCTCGTTGAACTTACGCGTGGAGGTGGCGCAGACGCCGGTATCCAGGCTCGGCACGATGTTGAGCAGCTTCTTCCTGCCCTTGAAATCGGCCAGGGTGACATCGCTCAAATCGGCGCGGGTCAGCTTGAAGTCCGGGGCCTGGCTGCCGACGGCGGGCAGGTCGCCATTGGTGGTGATGGGGTTGCCGCTCAGGGTGATGGTGGCCATGGTGTGCCTCTCCTGTGGTTGTCGGGTCGGAGTCCGAAGTGTAGCCAATGGCTCAGAGGGTGCCTTCCTTCGGCCGCAGCTTGGTGCAGATCGGACCGTCCTTGCGCCGCGACAGGATGCGCTCCAGGTTCTGGGCGTAACGTTCGATATCCTCCGCCGTGCGCGTCTCGGTGGCGCACACCAGAATGGCGTTGCCCAGCTCCGGATAGTCGGCGGACAGATCGTAACCACCGAGGATGTCCTGCACCGCCAGCGCGCGCAGCACCTCGGCCACCGGCTGGTTGATGCGCAGCACCACCTCGTGGAAATAGGGCGAGCAGAACACCTGCTCCACGCAGTCGATCTGCGTCAACCGCTCCACCAGGGCGCGGGTGTTGGCATGACAGGCATGGGCCACGCGCGCCAGGCCCTCGGCGCCGACCAGCGCCATGTAGATGGTGGCGGCGGTGACCATCAGCCCCTGATTGGAACAGATGTTGGAGGTGGCCTTGGCGCGGCGGATATGCTGCTCGCGCGCCTGCAGGGTCAACGTGTAGCCGACCTTGCCGTCGAGATCGACGGTGCGGCCGATGATGCGGCCGGGCATCTGGCGCACATGTTCCTGCTTGCAGGTGATGAAGCCGAAATACGGGCCGCCGGAGGACAGCGGCGCGCCCAGCGGCTGGCCCTCGCCCACGGCGATGTCGGCGCCCTTGCCGCCCCACTGTCCCGGCGGCGTCAGCACCGCCATGGCCGTCGGGTTCACCAGGCCGATGGCCAGCGCGTGGTTGGCATGGGCCCAGTCGGTGAGCGCATCCACCTCTTCCAGCACGCCGAAGAAATTGGGCTGCGGGATCACCAGCGCGGCATAGTCCTCGCCGGCGTAGCGCTTGAGATATTCCGGCTCGATATTGCCGCTGCCGGAGTAATCCAGCTCCACCAGTTCGATGCCCTGGTTCCGCACGATGGCCTGCACCACCTTGCGGTAGATGGGGTGCACCGTGGCCGGCATCAGCACGCGCTTGCTCTTCGATTTGCGGTTGGCGCGCACCGCCATCAGCACCGCCTCGGCCAGCCCCGACGCGCCGTCATACAGCGAGGCGTTGGAGGCATCCATGCCGGTCAGGCTGGCGATCATCGTCTGGTATTCGTACAACACCTGCAGCGTGCCCTGGCTCGCCTCCGCCTGGTAGGGCGTATAGGCCGAGTAGAACTCGCCGCGCGAGGCGATCTCCCACACCGCCGCCGGGATGTGATGCTCGTAGGCGCCGGCACCGATGAAACACAGCGGCATGCCGTCCTGTGCCGCACGCTGGTGCATCAGGCGGGCGACCGCCATCTCGCTCATGCCGGGCGGCACGTTGGGCAGCCCCTTGGCCAGCAGCTCGGCCGGGATTTCGTCGAACAGCGCCTCGATGCTGTCGGCGCCGATGGCCGCCAGCATGGCCTGCACATCATCTTCGGTATGCGGAATGAACGGCATGTTGGTCTTCCGTTGCAGAGGAGAGGTGGCGCGCGGCGAACCCGGCGCGCCACATGTCGCCTGGACTCAGTGGCTGTCTTCCGCCACCACCGCCGCATAGCCGGCGGCATCGAGCAGGCCGGCCAGGTCGGCCGCATTGGCCGGCTTCATCCGGAACAGCCAGCCGTCGCCATAGGGGGACTTGTTCACCAGCTCCGGGGAGTCCACCACCGCGTCGTTGACGGCGGTGATCTCGCCGGCCAGCGGCGCGTATACGTCGGAGGCGGCCTTCACCGACTCCACCACCGCGCAGTCCTGGTCGCTCTTCAGCACGCGGCCTACTTCGGGCAGTTCGACGAACACCATGTCGCCCAACAGATCCTGGGCATGCTCGGTGATGCCCACGGTGACGGTGCCGTCGCTCTCCGCGCGCACCCACTCATGGGTCTTGGTGTACTTCAGTTCGGCCGGTACGTTGCTCATTGTTGTCTCCTCGGTCTCAAAGCTTTGGTTGGTTCGGTTCAATCGATGCAGGACTGGCCGTTGCGCACGAAGGGCGGCTTGACCACGCGCGCCTTGAGGCGCTTGCCGCGGATGTCCACCTCGCACTCGCCCACCTCGCCCGCCGGCACGCGCGCCAGCGCCACGGCGCGGCCGAGGCTGGGGGAGAAGGTGCCCGAGGTGATCTCTCCCACGCCCTGCGCGGTGTACACCTGCTGGTGGCTGCGCAGCACGCCCTTGTCTTCCAGCACCAGGCCGATCAGCTGCTGCGGCACACCCGCAGCACGCTGCGCCTCCAGCACCGGGCGGCCGATGAAATCACGCCCCTGCGGCTCCCAGGCCACGGTCCAGGCCAGACCGGACACCAGCGGCGTGGTGTCCTCGTCCATGTCCTGGCCGTACAGATTCATGCCCGCCTCCAGGCGCAGCGTGTCGCGCGCGCCGAGGCCGCAGGGCTTTACCTCCTGGGCATACAGATCGTTCCACAGCTCCTCGGCGTGCTCCGCCGGCACCATGATCTCGTAGCCGTCTTCACCGGTATAGCCGGTGCGGGCGATGAACAGACTGCCGGACTCCACCGCGGCGAAACGCGGCAGCTGCGGCGCGGCGCCGATGCGCGTGCCCAGCGCGGCCTGTGCCTTGGCGCGGGCGTTGGGGCCCTGCACCGCGATCATCGCCAGTTCCTCCTGCACGTCCACCTCGACGCCGAAGGACGGGGCATGGCGGCGCAGCCAGGCGATGTCCTTGTTGCGGGTGCCGGCGTTGACCACCATGCGGAACCAGACCGGCTCCATATAGTAAACGATCAGGTCGTCGATCACCCCGCCGCGCTCGTTGAGCATGCAGCTGTAGATGGCCTTGCCGGCCACGGTCAGACGTGCCACGTCATTGGCCAGCAGATAGCGCAGGAAGTCGCTCACCCGCGCCCCGCGCAGGTCCACCACGCACATGTGCGACACGTCGAACATGCCGGCGTCACGGCGCACCTGATGGTGCTCCTCGATCTGCGAACCGTAGTGGATCGGCATGTCCCAGCCGGCGAAATCCACCATCTTCGCCCCCAGCGCCACATGCGCTTCGTACAACGGCGTTCTGTTACCCAAAATGCTTCTCCTGTCAGACAGAAATCTATTCTTCGGCGTGATACGAACTGCGCACCATCGCCCCGGCCTTGACCCAGGCGAAACCCAACGCCGCCGCCTCGCGGGCGTAGGCGGCGAAGGTGTCGGGGTGCACATACTCCCGCACCGGCAGGTGCTGGCGCGTCGGACGCAGGTACTGGCCCAGGGCCAGCCGCGCCACGCCGGCACTGCGCAGGTCGCGCATCACCGCCACCACCTCGTCAAACCCCTCGCCCAAGCCCAGCATCAGCGCCGACTTGGCCTCCACCCCGGGCTGCGCCGCGGCCAGTTCCAAGAGGCGCAGCGAGCGCTCGTATTTCGCCCCCTTGCGCACCGTGCGGTACAGCGCCGGCACCGTCTCCACGTTGTGGCCCCAGACGAACTCCGGCGCGGCGGCGCACAGCAATTCGATGGCCTGCTCCTGGCAGCCACGGAAGTCCGGGGTGAGCACCTCCAGGCCGATGGCCGGGCGGCGCGCACGCAGCTCGCGCAGGGTGGCGGCGAAGATGCCGGCGCCGCCATCGGCCAGCTCGTCGCGGTTCACCGAGGTGAGCACCACATAATCCAGCCCCATCTGGACCACCGCCTCCGCCACCCGGCGCGGCTCGTCCCGGTCCACCGTGCCGGGCCGTCCGGTCTTCACCGCGCAGAAACCGCAGGCGCGGGTGCAGGTATCGCCCAGCAGCATGATGCTGGCGGTGCCGCGGCTCCAGCACTCGCCGCGGTTGGGGCAGCGCGCCTCCTCGCACACGGTATGCAGACCGTGGCCATGCACCCGCTGCGCGGTCGCCGCATAGTCCCCCGCCGCCAGCGACTGGCGCACCCACGCCGGCATACGCCCCACATTGGGCTGCGCCGAGTGGTCGAACACAGGGATCGCGATGCTGCCACGGCTCATATGCACTCAAACTCCAAAGTCAAAAGCGTTAAACGCAAGACACGAAGTTCGCAAAGGTTTGTTGCATCCGGATTTACCGGGTCCCCGGCATGGCTTGGGTCTCACGACAATAATCTTTGCGCCCTTTGCGTTCTCTGCGTCTTTGCATTGGGCTTCTTTCTTGCCCCGGAAACGAAAAAGGGGCGACGCAAGGCCCCAGCCTTGCGTCGCCCCTCTGTCCCTTGCACCTGAGAGCTTTAACCCCTTCGGCGGACTGATCAACAGCCTCTCTCCAGAGCCGACCGGAATGCCGCGGTCCTTTTGCCTGAGCGAGTGTCCGGGCGGTTTGCGCCTTCGGCGGCAGGGCGGGCCTGCTCTCTCCCACGACTTCTAGGGTCGGTGCGGCACTATAACCCGGCTCGGGGCCGCCTTGCCAGCGGCGGCAGGTCGCCAGCCAGGCCCATGCCCCGGCGCATGAAGAAATTCTTCACCGGGTGCAAACGGTCGGCCAGACTCAGGCCGGCGTTGCGCAACTGGACCAGCGGCATTTTGTCGTTGCTGAACAAGCGCTTGAACACGTCCATCGCGCCCACCATGGCGATGTTGTCGCCCTTGCGCCAGCGCTCGTAGCGGCGCAGCAGGCTCAGGCTGCCGATATCGCGGTGCCCGGCATGGAGCAGCACCTCGGCCAGGGCGGCCACATCCAGCATGCCGATATTGAGTCCCTGCCCGGCCAGGGGATGCAGGGCGTGGGCGGCATTGCCGGCCAGGGCCAGGCGCGGCAGGACGTAGCGGTCGGCGTGCTGCAGGCGCAGGGGGAACACACCGCGCGGCCCCACCGACTCCATGCGCCCCAGGCTGTCGCCGAAGGCCTGCTGCAACCGATCGAGGAACTCGCCCGCCGGCAGGGTGCGCAGCACCTCGGCCTGCTCATGGCCGGTGGACCAGACGATGGAGCTGTAACCCCCGGGCAGGGGCAGGAAGGCGAGCGGGCCGGTCGGCAGGAAACGTTGCCAGGCCGCGTTCTGGTGATGGCGTGAGGTCTGCACGGTGGCCACCAGGGCGCTCTGGTCGTAGGCCCAGCCGGTGCTGTCGATGCCGGCCTGCTCGCGCACCCAGGAGGTGGTGCCGTCGGTGCCGACCAGCAGCTGCGCCGTGAGGGTGCGGCCGTCGGCGAGGAACAGCTGCGCCGTGTCGTCGCCCAGTTGCAGGCCGGTGGCATGGGCCGGGCAGAGAAAGTCGATGTTGTCGAACTCGCCCAGACGATCGAGCAGCGCGGCGAGGATCACCCGGTTCTCGACGATGTGGCCAAGGTCGGGCTCGCCCAGCTCGGTGCAGTCGAAATGAATGGCGCCGTTACCGCAGGCATCCCACACATGCATCGCCTCGTAGGGCTGCACGCGCCGCGCCACCATGCCCTCCCAGGCGCCGACGGCGGCAAACACGTTCTGCGTGGCGCGGGTGATGGCGCTGACGCGGATGTCGAACTCCTCGGCGGGAAACTGGCGCGGCGCCGCCACCGGCTCCACCACCGCCACGCGCAGCCGTGAGCCGCCCAGGGCACAGGCCAGCGAGGCGCCCACCATGCCGCCGCCGATGATGGCGATGTCGTAATTCATGGTTTCAAGTTGCAAGTTTCAAGTGGCAAGTCACAAAACAATCCTGTTCAAATCTGCCGCCTGTCACCCGCACTTCCTCCTTGTCACTTGTCACTTGCAACGGCAATCCGCAAGCCAGCCGCGGCAAATGACCGATCAGCCCCATCGCCTGCCGTGCCAGCAGATGCCTGGCCGGCGGCAGGGCGTCCAGCGCCAGCAGGCCGAGGTTGCGTGCCAGCTTCAGCGGCGGCAGGTTGTTGGAATAGGTGCGTACCAGACCGTCGGTGAAGGCCGCGGTACGCAGGTAGTCGGGCCGGCGCCAGCGCGCATAGTCCTGCAACGCCGTCATGCGGCCGATGTCCTCGCCGCGTGCCACGGCAGCGGCGATCACCTGCGCCAGCGCCGCCACATCGCGCAGGCCGAGGTTGAAGCCCTGCCCGGCCACCGGGTGAATGGCATGGGCGGCATTGCCGATGAAGGCGACACGCGCGCTGGCCGCCTCGCGCACGAAGCGCAGCACCAGCGGGTAGGCCTGGCGCTCCGAGGTGCGCAGGAAACGGCCGGCGCGGTAGCCGAAGCGCTGCTGCAGGCGCTGCAAAAACTCCTCGTCAGGCAATGCCAGCAATTCATCGACTTGATCGTCGCGCGCCGTCCAGACCAGTGACCAGCGCCGACCGCGCAACGCCTGGTCGGCATCGCCGGGCGGATCGCAGGGCAGCAGGGCCAGCGGGCCGGTATCGGTGAAACGTTCGTAGGCGGTATTGCCGTGCGGCCGGTCGGTGGTGACGGTGGCGATCACGGCGGTCTGCCCATAGCCCAGTTCCCAGGTGCGCGCGCCTACTTGCTCGCGCACGGTGGAACGGCCGCCGTCGGCCGCCACCAGCAGGCGCGCACGCAGCGTGCGCGGCGCCCCCGTGTGCTGCAACTGCACGGCCACGCCATCCTCCTCCACCTGCACGGCAACCAGTTCGGCCGGGCACAACAGCTCGACATTGGCGCACTGCGCCAGCGCGGCGGTAAGCGTGGCGCCGATGACGCGCCCCTCCACCACATAACCGAGGGCGGTGACATTTTCTTCCGTCGCCGCCAGATGCGCCGAGCCGAAACCGCCGCGCTCGGAGACATGGATATGTTCGATAGGGGTGACCCCGCGTGCTGCCATCGCCTCCCACACACCCATGCTGTGCAGGATGCGCTGCGAGCCGGCCGCCAGGGCGATGGCACGGGCGTCGAAGGCGGGCTGCGCCGCGGAGTCGTAGGGCACCACCTCCACCAGGGCGATGGACAAGGGCAGATCCTTCAGCGCCAGCGCCAGGCTGGCGCCGGCCATGCCGCCGCCGATGATGACGATGTCGTAGGTCATGGTTGCAAGTTACAAGCGACAAGCCGCAAGTTACAAGAGGGGCTTCTTGTCACTTGCCACTTGGGACTTGTCACTCTCCTCCCTCCATCCACTCTTCGATCGCATCGGCATCCTTGAGTGCATCCCGGGTCAACACCTCATGGCCGGTCCTGGTGACCAGCACGTCATCCTCGATGCGGATGCCGATGTTGTGCCACTTCTTCGCCACGCCCTTGGCCGGGCTGATGTACAGGCCCGGCTCGATGGTCAGCACCATGCCCGGCTCCAGCACGCGCCACTCCTCGCCGACCTTGTATTCGCCCACGTCGTGCACGTCCATGCCCAGCCAGTGGCCGGTGCGGTGCATGTAGAACTGGCGGTAGGCCTGATCCTTGATGAGCTGCGACACCCGCCCCTTGAGCAGGCCCAGCTTCACCAGCCCCTGGGTCAGCACCTTCACCGCCGCTTCGTGCGGCTGGTTCCAGTGATTGCCCGGCTGCACCTGCTCGATGGCGGCGTAATTGGCCTCGAGCACGATGTCGTACAGCGCGCGTTGTTCCGGCGAGAACTTGCCGTTGACCGGAAAGGTGCGTGTGATATCGGCGGCGTAATAATCGTACTCGCAGCCGGCGTCGATCAGTACCAGATCGCCGTTCTTCAGTTCGTCGCTGTTTTCCGTGTAATGCAGGATGCAGCCGTTGGCGCCGCCGCCAACGATGGAATTGTAGGCAGCGAAGCGCGCGCCATGGGACATGAATTCGTGCAGGATCTCCGCCTCCAGCTGATATTCACGCACACCGGGCTTGCAGGCGCGCATGGCGCGCAGATGGGCCTGGGCGGTGATCTTCGCCGCCTTGCGCATTACCGCCGCCTCGGCGGCGCTCTTGTACAGGCGCATGTCGTGCAACAGGTGATCCAGCGAGACGAACTCGCCCGGGGTATGCACGCCGGCGCGCGACTTCTTACGCAGGGTGTTGATCCAGTCCATCACCCGGCGGTCGAAGTCCTGATGCGCGCCCATGGTGTAGTAGACCCGCTCCTTGTTCTCCAGCAGGCCGGGCAGAATCTCGTCGATATCGGTGATGGGGAAGGCATCATCGGCGCCGTACTGCTCCATGGCGCCGTCCAGCCCGGCACGGCGGCCGTGCCAGGTTTCCATCTCGGCATCCTTCTCGCGGCAGAACAGCAGGAACTCGCCATGGGCGCGGCCGGGGATCAGCACCGCCACCGCCTCCGGTTCAGGGAAGCCGGTGAGATAGTAGAAATCGCTGTCGGCGCGATAGTGGTATTCGGTATCACGGCTGCGCACGCGCTCGAGCGCGGTGGGCAGGATGGCGATGGAGTCCGCTCCCATGGACTGCATCAGGCGCTTGCGCCGCTTGGCAAATTCACTACGGGTCATGATCAGTGCAGGGTCGTCGGATCCAGGCGCGGCGCGGCGCGGGTGGGGTTGAGTTCCTCGTTCACCAGTAACACCGCCGTACGCACATACTCCAAGAGTTCAGTGTAGGCCTCCTCGTCCTCCTCGCTGCCGCCCACGTCATAGCTGGCGGCACGCGACAGCTGCACCAGATCGCGCAACGCCTCGCCGCTGTCACCCGGCATCTTCGCCACATCCTTCAGTCCGCCCAGACTCATGCCGAGCAGAAAACCCTGACACCACTCGCCCAGCGCCGCCACCCGGTCCGCCAACGGCTGATCATCGCCGGGCAGCAGGGGTTGGAAATCCAGCATCGAGTCATTGAGCTGGGCCACCACCGCCTGACGCAGGCCCTCCAGCGTGGCGGCGGCCTCCTGTGCCAGGACATCACCGGCATTCAGCTCCGGCGCGACATGCCCCAGCCATTGCTCGCGCGTCAAACCGTGGGCTGCGCACAACCAACCGGCCAGAACGCCGTGACACTCGGCCACGCTCATCTCCGCATCGAGACGGCGCAAAGCGGCATCGACCAGGACCGCGGCATCGTTGGGGGTTTCGCTCATGGGATCTCCGGACATGGCGGCAGGCTGCCGCCCAAAGTGGGATGATCGTAGCATCGCCGTGACAGCGACAACACCCCACGGTGGATGCGACATTGACCGCCTATCGCCGCCGCTCTATAGTGGTTTCGCTTTTGCGGCAGCCGCCGCGCTCTTGCCATGACAGAAGCAGTGCCGCCCGTCGACCATGAAGGATGAACTGGACATCAGCATGCTGGAACGCCGTGTGGATGAACTCATCCGCACCGTGGACCGTCTGCGCGACGAAAATCTGTCCTTGCGCGAGCAGCAATCCTCGTTGCTGGCCGAGCGCGCCAAGCTGCTGGAAAAAACCGAGCTGGCGCGTACCCGGGTGGAGGCGATGATTCACCGCATCAAGGCGATGGAGCAGGGCTGAGATGGCCGCCAATGACATCCTGCAGGTGCCGGTGCGCATCCTCGACAAGGAATACACCATCGCCTGCCCGGCGGAGGAACGCGAAGGCCTGCTGGAATCGGCGCGCATCCTCAACGACAAGATGCGCGATATCCGCAACACCGGCAAGGTCATCGGCAGCGAACGCATCGCGGTGCTGGCAGCACTCAACATCACCCACGAATTGCTGCAACAACGCCAGCAGGGAAGCGGTTATACTGGTGACCTCGGCCGGCGTCTGCGCCGCCTGCAGGAACGCATCGAAGGCGTCCTGGAGAGCGAAGACCGCCAGCTCAAGCTGTAGAATCAGCAAGACCCGTTCAACTATGGGTGCCCCCTGCGGGGTTCGTTAGTCGCTGGGGATTTCTTGAGCCGATAATCACACCCCCGGGGCTGCTGGCGACGGTGTTGTGTGCATGTCCGCGCTGCGGAAAGCCTGATACGCCGTCCGGCAGTCCCACTTGAACCATTGGGTTCAAGGAGCAACAGCGACGACGGCCCAGGCGGAGGGCACCCTCCTTATTTGCGCGAGATCGACAAAGCGTAAGATGAGTGACAGCAACCGCGCGCCACCGATCAACGATCCCGCGTCCCCTCCCGACCGCAACGCCATCCGCCGCGAGATGCGCCGCCGGCGCCGCGCCCTGGTGCCGGCCGACAGGCGCGAGGCCGCGCAGGCCCTGGCCCGGCAACTGGGCACTTCGCCCCTGTTCCTGCGCAGCGAGCACATCGCCTTTTACCTCGCCAACGACGGCGAGATGGATCTGATGCCGCTCATACGCCGCGCCTGGGCCATGGGCAAGCGCTGTTACCTGCCGGTGCTGAGCCCGGCCTTCCACAATCGCCTGTGGTTCGCGCCCTACCGGCCCGATACCCCGCTGCGTCACAACCAGTTCCGCATTGCCGAGCCGGCTCTAGGCTGGCGCAGCATGCGCCCCGCCGCCGCCATCGATCTGGTGCTCACGCCGCTGGTGGCTTTCGATGCGGCGGGCAACCGCCTCGGTATGGGCGGCGGCTTCTACGATCGCACCCTGGCCTACCTGCTGCACCGCACGCACTGGCGCAAACCGCTCCTCATTGGCACCGCCTACGCCTTCCAGCAGGTGGCCCAGTTGCCCTGCGCCGCCTGGGACGTGCCGCTGCATGGCATCGCCACCGAGCAGCGGCTGTTCCGCTGCGGGCAATAAAAAACCCGCCTTGCGGCGGGTTTTGTTCTCTGGGACTGTCGTGGCTTGGTTATTTCTTGTTGGCCTCGGCCACCGTGGGCGCCGGCGTTGAGTCACTCATCATCGCCTGCGTAATTCCGGTAAAGAGGACCCCCATCGCTATCAGGGCGGCAAGCACCACGAGCAAGTCGGGTTTGCGTCGTCTCATCCTGACCTCCATTACCTCTTCCCTGCCTCCCTGGCAACTGTCGCTTCATTGCGAATGACTTATATAGCGCATGGTTTTTTGCCTGACAAGAGGCCTGGGTCACAAAAATGCCCGTTTGGCCTTCTTTTTGCCCGTTTTAGCTACCATATCGGCCTTTTGTCCCCCACAAGAGCATGTTCCCATGAATTACTGGCTGATGAAGTCCGAACCCGATGTCTTCGGTATCGACCACCTGGCAAGCCGCTCCGGGCAGACCGAGCACTGGGACGGCGTGCGCAACTACCAGGCCCGCAATATGCTGCGCGACCAGATGCGCTTGGGCGATCAGGTGTTCTTCTACCACTCCAACTGCAAGGTGCCGGGCATCGTCGGCATCGCCGAGATCGTCCGTGCCGGCTACCCCGACCATACAGCGTGGAATCCGGACAGCAAGTACTACGACCCGAAGAGCACGGCAGAAAAACCCATCTGGTACATGGTGGACGTGCGCCTGGTGCGCAAGCTCAAGCGCACCATCAGCCTGGAGGAGCTGAAGCAGCGGCCGGAACTGGCCGAGATGCCCCTGGTGCGGCGTGGCAACCGTCTGTCGGTGATGCCGGTCAGCCCGCAGGAGTGGGAGGCGATTTTGGCTTTGGAATAACCCATGAAGAATAAACGCAAAGTTCGCAAAGGTCCGCAAAGAAACCCTGGGCAGGAGCGACTCTGCCGCGATTGGCAACTCATCTTCGCGCCAACCCACCCTGCGGGGCAATCCAGCCTTTGCGTTCTTGGCGTCCTTTGCGTCTTTGCGTTTAACGCTTTTCTGTTCAGCGCAGGAACAGCTCATAGACCGGATTGCCGCTCTCGTCCCAGTGCGGGTAGCCGATCTGGGCGAGGAACTCCTGGAACTTGGCCTCGTCGGCGGCCGGCACCTGGATACCGCATAGGACACGACCGTAGTCGGCGCCATGGTTGCGGTAGTGGAACAGACTGATGTTCCAGTGCCGTCCCATGTGGTTGAGGAAACGCAGCAGGGCGCCGGGGCGTTCGGGAAACTCGAAGCGCAGCAGACGCTCGTCGGCCAGGCCGCCGGTGTGGCCGCCCACCATGTAGCGCACGTGCAGCTTGGCGATCTCGTTGTCGGTCATGTCGAGCAAGGGATAGCCCTGGCTCTTCAGCAGGGAAATCAGCTCCTCCTTGTCGCGCGCGCCGTCGTGCATCTCCACGCCGACGAAGATGTGCGCCTCGCGGGCGTCCGCATAGCGGTAGTTGAATTCGGTGATGGCGCGCTGCCCCAGGGCCTCGCAGAACCGGCGGAAGCTGCCCGGCCGCTCCGGAATGGTGACGGCGAACAGGGCCTCGCGCTGCTCGCCCAGCTCGGCGCGTTCGGCGACGTGGCGCAGGCGATCGAAGTTCATGTTGGCGCCGGAGTTGATGGCCACCAGGGCCTGGTCACGCGCGCCCTCGCGCTGCACGTAGCGCTTCATGCCGGCCACCGCCAGGGCGCCGGCGGGCTCGACGATGGCACGGGTGTCCTCGAAAATGTCCTTGATGGCGGCGCATACCTCGTCGGTGGACACCAGGATCACCTCGTCCACGCACTGGCGCGCGATGCGGAACGGCTCCGCCCCCGCCTGGCGCACCGCCACGCCGTCGACGAAGATGCCCACCTGCTCCAGCACCACCCGCTCGCCGGCCTTGAGGGCGTCGTGCATGGAGGCGGCATCATCCGGCTCGACGCCGATCACCTTCACCTCGGGCCGCAGGTACTTGATATAGGCGGCGACGCCGGCGATGAGGCCGCCGCCGCCCACCGGGACGAACACCGCATGCAGGTCGTCGGCGGAGTACTGGCGCAGGATCTCCATCGCCACCGTGCCCTGGCCGGCGATGACATCCTCGTCGTCATAGGGATGGATAAAGGTGCGGCCCTGTTCATCCGCCAGTTGGCGGGCATGGGCGTAGGCCTCGTCGTAGGCGTTGCCGTGCAGTTCGATACGGGCACCGCGCCGGCGCACCGCCTGCACCTTGATCTCCGGGGTGGTGCGCGGCATGACGATAAGGGCGTCGAGTCCCATTTTTTGTGCCGCCAGCGCCACGCCCTGGGCATGGTTGCCGGCGGAGGCGGCGATGACGCCGCGGGCGCGGGCCTCCGGCGACAGCAGGGCGATCTTGTTGTAGGCACCGCGCAGCTTGAAGGAAAACACCGGCTGCAGGTCCTCGCGCTTGAGCAGCACCTTGTTGCCCAGGCGGCGCGACAGGCCGGGGGCGCTCTCCAGCGGGGTCTCCCGGGCCACGTCGTAAACCCGGGCCTGCAATATCTTTTTGGCGTAATGTTCGAGCATCCGGCTACGATACCAGTTCTGCCGCCCCGGTGTCAGTGCGCGCGCTTGGCGTATAATCGGGCACTTTCTCAAGACACGACCGTTTGCAGCGGC
The DNA here is from genome assembly GCF_004001245.1 of Sulfurivermis fontis. Lineage (NCBI taxonomy): Bacteria > Pseudomonadati > Pseudomonadota > Gammaproteobacteria > Thiohalomonadales > Thiohalomonadaceae > Sulfurivermis > Sulfurivermis fontis. The sequence goes on along the minus strand of NZ_AP018724.1, from coordinate 466,761 downwards.
AATTACAAGACAACAATTCAGGGCACATCGGAGAGCACCCATGACACAAGACGAAATGAAACAGGCCGTTGCCAAGGCCGCCCTGGAGCATGTGGTGCCGGATACCGTCATCGGTATCGGCACCGGCTCCACCGCCAACCACTTCATCGACTTCCTGGCGGAGATCAAGCACAAGGTGGCCGGCACCGTCGCCAGCTCGGTGGCCAGCGCCGAGCGCCTGAAGAAGCACGGCATCCCGGTGCTGGACCTGAACGAGGTGAGCGAAATCTCCGTCTACGTGGACGGTGCCGACGAAACCAACCGCCGCATGCACCTGGTCAAGGGCGGCGGCGGCGCGCTGACGCGCGAGAAGATCGTGGCGGCGGCGAGCAAGAAGTTCGTCTGCATCGTCGACGAAACCAAGGTGGTGGACGTGCTGGGCAAGTTCCCGCTGCCGGTGGAGGTCATTCCCATGGCGCGCAGCTATGTCGCCCGCGAGCTGGTCAAGCTGGGCGGCAGCCCGGTGTACCGTGACGGCTTCGTCACCGACAACGGCAATGTCATCCTCGACGTACACGGCCTGCAAATCCAGGAACCCACCGAGCTGGAGGCACGCCTCAACAATATCGTCGGCGTGGTCACCAACGGCCTGTTCGCCCTGCGCCCGGCCGACGTGGTGCTGGTCGGCACTCCCAGCGGCGTCAGAACGCTGTAAAGCACCAAAGGCTTAAACGCAAAGACGCGAAGGACGCAAGAGCACAAAGGGATTTGGGGCATACCACTCCGGATGATTGCGCGCAGCGCCCCCGGCACAGACAAGGCACCGGGCGCCGCAGCCGCGGGCAAACCGCACTACCAATATATCTTGGCGGCCCTTTGCGTCTTTGCGTTGAGCGTCTTTTCCCTTCCTGCGCCCAGGCGCTACACTCGGTAACATAGCGGCGATAAGGGATCAGGCGTGGACATAGCAACCCTGTTGGGACTCATCGGCGGCCTCACTGTCATCTTTGCCGCCATCATCACCGGCTCCGATCTGACCATCTTCATCAACCTGCCCGGCCTGATGATCGTCATCGGCGGCACCATCGCCGCCACCCTGATCAAATTCCCGCTCACCCACTGCCTCAGCGCGGTGCGCGTGGCCTTCAAGGCCATCCGCGACGAAATCGACAACCCCATCGATCTGATCCGCCAGGCCAACGAACTGGCGGCGGTGACACGTAAGAGCGGCATCCTGGCACTGGACGGCCATCCGGTAAGCAACGAATTTCTCGCCCGCGGCATCCAGTTGGCGGTGGACGGCCTGCCGCCGGAGTTCGTGCGCAAGACATTGCGCGAGGACATGGAGCAATCCATGGAACGGCACGAAATCGGCCAGCGCATCTTCCGCGCCATCGGCGAATCGGCCCCGGCCTTCGGCATGATCGGCACCCTGGTCGGTCTGGTACAGATGCTGGCCAACCTGCAGGACCCGTCCAGCATCGGCCCGGCGATGGCGGTGGCCCTGCTCACCACCCTGTATGGCGCCCTCATCGCCAACCTCATCGCCCTGCCCATCGCCGACAAACTGGAACTGCGCGGCCTGCAGGAGCGGGTCAACAAACTGCTGATGATTGAGAGCATGGCCGCCATCCAGCAGGGACAGAATCCTCGCCTGATGGATGAGGTGCTGGAGGCCTATCTGCCACACCAGCAGCGCGAAAAACTCGCCGCCCTGCTGGACAGCCGCGCACAGGAGACAGACGGCACTCCGCCGTCGTAGCTATGGCAATGACCACCAAGAAAAGCCGTGGCGGCGCCCCCTCCTGGATGGTCACCTTCGCCGACCTGATGGCCCTGCTCACCACGTTCTTCGTGCTGCTGCTGTCGGTATCGCAGATCGATGCCCAGCGTTATCGCCAGATCGCCGGCTCGCTGGAGCGCGCCTTCGGCATCCAGTGGCTGACCCAGCGCAGCGAATCACCGGGGCATGAGGTGCTGATGGAGGGAAAACCATCGGGGATGGTGGAGCCGCTGGAGGTAACGCCTCCTGCCGCCCCGGAGGACGCGGTCGAACCGGCGCTGGATCACAACCTGGAACGCTTCCACACCGGACTGCTGGACGACATCCGGGACGAGTTGCTGGAGGTGAGCCGCAATACCGAAGGTGAGCTGCTGATCAGCTTCCGCCACGAGGCGGCCTTCGAGTCCGGCAGCGAGGTGTTGTTGCCCCGCTTCCGTCCGGTGGTCGATCGTATCGGCCGGCTCATCGCCACCACGCACGGCACGGTGATCGTTGCCGGCCACACCGACGATCGCCCCATCAGCACGGCACGCTTCCGTTCCAACTGGGATCTGTCCACCGCCCGCGCCGTGTCGGTGGTACACCGGCTGCTCGAAATGCACACCGTCGCCGCAGAACGGCTCATCGCCGAAGGTTATGGCGACGCTCGACCGCTGCTGCCCAATGACAGCGAGGCCAACCGTGCGCGCAATCGCCGTGTGGAAATACGCATCAAGGATCGGAGTGAAACGCCATGAATACAGTCATGCCCGGACGCGGTCAGGAACGCCGCCGCTTTTTCCGCATCGACGACGAGGTCTATCTGGAATACCGCCAGTTGCCGGAGGAGGACTATCAGCAGCGCCTGCAACAGCCGGCCGGCTCACGTCAGGACACCTCGGCGCTGGCCCTGCAGCTGCACGGCCTGACCAGCCAGTCGAGCAGCATCCTGGCGCAAATCCGCAAGCGCGATCCGGAAGTGGGCCAGTACCTGGCGATCATCGACCGCAAGGTCGAACTGCTCAGCCGCGCCCTGCTCGGCAGCCAGCTCGGCCACATCAGCGGCCCCAACCACAAAGTCAACCTGAGCGGCAGCGGCATCGCCTTTTACCGCACCGAACCACTGCCCCCGGAAAGCAAGCTGGAATTGCGCCTGATGCTGTTTCCGGGCCACACCGTAATCAACGCCCTGGGCCGGGTGGTGCACTGCACCGAAACGGGGCACACGACGCCGCTGCCCTACCGCATCGGCGTGGAGTTCACCCAGCTGGCGGAAGTGGCCCGCGATGCCCTGGTACGGCATACGCTGGAATTGCAGTCGGCTCGACTGCGCCAGCAGAAGGAGCAGAGAAAAGATACAAGCTGAAAGATAAAAGGGAATGAGCGCTACGCGTGCCTTTCCTCGTATCTCGTATCTTTTCTCTCGTCTCTGAAGTATCAGAAGTTGGGCTTGACCGGCGCGTCCTTGTACATCTGCACGCTGGCCATGATCTCGGCCTTGGCCTCCTCGACGCCTTCCCAACCCTGCACGCGCACCCACTTGCCTTCGTCCAGGTCCTTGTAGTGCTCGAAAAAGTGGGCGATCTGTTCCAGCAGCGCCGGCGACACGTCACCGATATCCTTCACCTGGCGGAAGATGCGGCACAGCTTGTCGATGGGCACCGCCAGCACCTTGGCATCGTCGCCGGACTCGTCGGTCATCTTCAGCACCCCCACCGGACGGCAGCGGATCACCGAACCGGGGATCAGCGGCACCGGGGTCACCACCAGCACGTCCACCGGGTCGCCGTCGTTGGACAGGGTGTGCGGCACATAACCGTAGTTGCAGGGGTAGTGCATGGCGGTGTTCATGAAGCGGTCCACGAACATGGCACCGGTCTCCTTGTCCACCTCGTACTTCACCGGGTCGGAATGGGCCGGGATCTCGATGATGACGTTGATGTCGTTGGGGACGTCCTTGCCGGACGTCACGCGGTCCAGATTCATGGGGAAAACCTCGTGCGGAATGGCAAAAGAAAAGGCCGGCATTATATACCGGCCTTATAACTGCATAAAAGGGACGAGTTACGAGATACGAGGGGGGGTGCGGCTGCGCCCGCGGCCTTTCACATACACTGCGGGCGCAGCCCGCTCCTTCCCTCGTACCCCGTCCCTTGTCCCTCGTACCTGTCTCCTTACAGCAGGGGCACGATGAGCACCGCCACGATATTGATGATCTTGATCAGCGGGTTCACTGCCGGGCCGGCGGTATCCTTGTAGGGGTCACCGACGGTATCGCCGGTCACCGCCGCCTTGTGGGCCTCGGAACCCTTGCCGCCGAAGTTGCCTTCCTCGATGTACTTCTTGGCGTTGTCCCAGGCGCCACCGCCGGTGGTCATGGAGATGGCCACGAAGATGCCGGTGACGATGGTACCCACCAGCACGCCGCCAAGAGCCTGCGGCCCCAGCAGCAGACCGACGACCACCGGCACGGCGACCGGCAGCAGCGACGGGATGATCATCTCCTTGATGGCGGCCTTGGTCAGCATGTCGACACAGGTGCCGTATTCCGGCTTGGCCTTGCCTTCCATGATGCCCGGGATGTCCTTGAACTGACGGCGCACCTCCACCACGATGGAACCGGCGGCGCGACCGACGGCCTCCATGCCCATGGCGCCGAACAGGTAGGGCACCATGCCGCCGATGAACAGGCCGATAATCACCATGTGGTTGGACAGGTCGAAGCTCAGCACGGCGTTGCCGGCGCCGGTCAGGGCGTGGGTATAGTCGGCGAACAGCACCAGGGCGGCCAGACCGGCGGAGCCGATGGCGTAGCCCTTGGTCACGGCCTTGGTGGTGTTACCCACCGCATCCAGCGGGTCGGTGATGTTGCGGATCGCCTCCGGCAGCTCGGCCATCTCGGCGATGCCGCCGGCGTTGTCGGTCACCGGACCGTAGGCATCCAGCGCCACGATGATGCCGGCCATGGACAGCATGGAGGTGGCGGCGATGGCGATGCCGTACAGGCCACCCAGCGCGTAGGCGGCACCGATGGCGGCGCACACGGCCAGCACCGGGGCGGCGGTGGCCTTCATCGACACGCCGAGGCCGGCGATGACGTTGGTGCCGTGACCGGTGGTGGAGGCCTGGGCGATGTGACGCACCGGGCTGAACTCGGTGGCGGTGTAGTACTCGGTGATCCACACCATCGCCGCAGTCAGGGCCAGGCCGATGAGCGAGGCCAGATACAGGTTCATCGACGACACCATCTTGTCGCCAATCTGGACACCTTCGCCCAGGATCATGGTGGTCACCGGGTAGAAGGCGATCACCGCCAGCAGACCGGAGACGATCAGGCCGCGATACAGCGCGTTCATGATCTTGCCGCCATCGCGCGCCTTGACAAAGAAAGTACCGACGATGGAGGCGATGATGGACACACCGCCGAGGACCAGCGGATAGATCACCGCCTCGGGGGAGCCGGTGATCATCAGGCCACCCAGCAACATAGTGGCAATCACCGTCACCGCGTAGGTCTCGAACAGGTCGGCGGCCATGCCGGCACAGTCGCCCACGTTGTCGCCCACGTTGTCGGCGATAACCGCCGGGTTGCGCGGATCATCCTCGGGGATACCGGCCTCGACCTTGCCCACCAGGTCGGCGCCGACGTCGGCGCCCTTGGTGAAGATGCCGCCGCCGAGACGGGCGAAGATGGAGATCAGCGAGCTGCCGAAGGCCAGGCCGACCAGGGCGTGGGTGGCTTCGCTGGAGCTGGCGCCCATGGCCGTGAGCACGGCGTAGTAACCGGCCACGCCGAGCAGGCCCAGACCGACCACCAGCAGACCGGTGATGGCGCCGCCCTTGAACGCCACATTGAGCGCGGCATTCAGGCCTTCGCTGGCGGCCTGCGCGGTGCGTACGTTGGCACGCACCGACACATTCATGCCGATATAGCCGGTGACACCGGACAGCACCGCACCGAGAGCAAAGCCGACGGCCGTCTGCCAGCCCAGCGCCACGAAGATGACCACGAACAACACCACGCCGACGATGCTGATGGTGGTGTACTGGCGGTTCAGATACGCCTGCGCGCCCTCCTGCACCGCCGCGGCGATCTCCCGCATACGGTCGTTGCCGGTGGGCTTGCCCAGTATCCACTTGATGGACACCGCGCCATATACCAGTGCCGCGACGGCACAGGCCAACGCAAACCACAATCCACTACTCATGCTCGCTTCCTCCTGTTTTGGTGCATTTGTTTTTGAACAGAAACTGACTAAACGCAATTACGCCCCATAAAGCACAAAGGGGAGCTTACGCTCCCCTTTGTCACCATCACTTCTTCAACTCAAAGGTTGTTTTGAGTTTTTTCGCCACCGCGACATTCTTGAGCGTCGCGTACTGCGGCAGACCGTTCTTGTACGGCGGGTAATCCTCGCCCTTGATGAGGGGCAGCAGATATTCGCGGCACTTGTCGGTAATCCCGAAACCGTCCTTGGTGATGAAGTTCTTCGGCATCATCTTCTCGACGTTGGCCACCTTGGACAGCGGCGCCATGCCCACCTTCCACTTGTAGGGGCTGCTGGAGACGCGTTCGATGGTCGGCATCACGGAGTTGTGGCCCTTGAGGGCGAACTCCACCGCCGCCTTGCCCATGGCGTAGGCCTGCTCCACGTCGCTCTTGGAGGCGATGTGGCGGGCGGCGCGCTGCAGGTAGTCCGCCACCCCCCAGTGGAATTTGTAGCCCAGGGCGTCCTTGATCATGTTGGCGACCACCGGGGCGGCACCGCCCAGCTGGGCGTGACCGAAGGCATCGCGGGTCCCCTGCTCGGCCAGGAACTTGCCGTCCGGCCAGTGGCAGCCCTCGGACACCACCACGGTGCAGTAACCGAACTTCTTCACCATGTCGTCGACCTTGGCCAGGAACTTGGCCTGATCGAACTCCACCTCGGGGAACAGCACCACGATGGGCAACTCCTGATCCTTGGTCGAGGCCATGGCGCCGGCGGCGGCGATCCAGCCGGCATGGCGGCCCATCACTTCCAGGACGAACACCTTGGTGGAGGTGGCGCACATGGAGCGCACGTCGAAGGTCGCCTCCAGGGTGGAGACCGCGATGTACTTGGCCACCGAGCCGAAACCGGGGCAGTTGTCGGTGATCGGCAGGTCGTTGTCCACGGTCTTGGGCACGTGGATGGCCTGCACCGGGTAGCCCATGGCCTCGGACAGCTGGGACACCTTGTAGCAGGTGTCGGCCGAGTCGCCGCCGCCGTTGTAGAAGAAATAACCAATGTTGTGGGCCTTGAACACCTCGATCAGACGCTCGTACTCGGCCTTGTTCTGCTCCAGGCTCTTGAGCTTGAAGCGGCAGGAGCCGAAGGCGCCGGACGGGGTGTGGCGCAGGGCCGCGATGGCCTTGGCGGACTCCTTGGAGGTGTCGATGAGGTCCTCGGTGAGGGCGCCGATGATGCCGTTGCGGCCGGCGTAGACCTTGCCGATCTTGTCCTTGTGCTTGCGGGCGGTCTCGATGACGCCGCAAGCGGAGGCGTTGATGACGGCGGTCACGCCGCCGGACTGGGCATAGAAGGCATTCTTTTTCTTTGCCATGGTGCTTGGTTGCTCCCGTTCGATAGTGAATTAGCGGTCTTGTTTTGCCGTTTGCTTCGCCTCGTGGTCCGCCTGCACCTGCAGCAGGGTGACCGTGCACTCGGCCAGATTGTCGAACTCGTCTATGCCGGTGCCGAATTGCTGGTGTACCCGGTAGAAGAACTGGCTGCGGTAGCGCCGGTCGCCCACCTTGAAGATGACGAAGTTGGTGCCGCCGCCGTCGCGCCAGAATACAACGGGGCACGGGGTCAGGGTGCTGGAATGGGGGTCGAGCCGCAGTTCGGCATCGCCCATTTCGATCTCGACGTCATGGCCGTAACGCTGCTTGAGGGTGTCGCGCACGGTCCACAGTTCGGACTCGGTAAAGTCAGGGACGGAATTCATCGCTCACCAACGCCGTTACAACGCATTTTTTATATCAATTTCACTCGGATACATTGACTTGGATAATAAGTGCGATTAGCTTAATCGCATGCTACTTGTAAAGGTAATGCATTTTGTGTATGTGGGCATGGAAAAAACTTAAGAATCCTATATAACTGCCGCTTAGGTCACCTGACAGAGAGGGATACATGAGAATCGTATTGTTGGGGGCGCCCGGCTCGGGCAAGGGTACACAGGCCAAACTGCTGGTCGACAAATATCACGTTCCACAAATTTCCACCGGTGATCTGCTGCGCGCGGCGGTAGCCGCCAACTCCCCCCTCGGCCAGCGTGCCAAGGCGGCCATGGAAGCAGGTCAGCTGGTATCGGACGACATCGTCCTCGGCATCATCGAGGAACGCCTGTCGCAGCCGGACGCCAAGCGGGGCTTCATCCTCGACGGCTTCCCGCGCAACATCCCCCAGGCCGAGGCGCTGGACGCCATGCTGGCCAAGCTGGGGATGCCTATCGAGTCCGCACTGCTCATCGATGTCGACTTCGACATCCTGCTGCAGCGTCTGACCGGCCGCCGTACCTGTGAGTCCTGCGGCCAGATGTACAACATCTATACCTCGCCACCCCGTCTGGAGGATCGCTGCGACAAGTGCGGCGGCAACCTGCGCCACCGCGCCGACGACAACGAGGAAACCATCGGCAACCGCCTGCGCGTCTACGAGGCGCAGACCGCTCCGCTGATCGAGTACTTCCGTCGGCAAGGGAAACTCCATACAATCAACGGCATCGGTGAGATCGACGAGATCTTCGATGCGATTATCCGAACCTTGAAAACCTCAACCAAGCACAAGGGGGAAAAAACCATGGAAGCAGAGCAGAACGAGGCCAATAAACCGGCAACCGCCGAGGCCGCCACCAAGAAACCCGCGGCCCGCAAGAAGGCAGCTAAGAAGGCCGCCCCCAAGAAGAAGGCAGCCGCCAAGAAGAAGGCTGTGAAAAAGGCCGTAGCCAAGAAGAAGGCTGCACCGAAGAAGAAGGCAGCGGCCAAGAAGAAGGCTGCGCCGAAGAAGAAGGCCGTAGCCAAGAAGAAGGCTGCACCGAAGAAGAAGGCTGCGCCGAAGAAGAAGGCCGTAGCCAAGAAGAAGGCTGCACCGAAGAAGAAGGCAGCGGCCAAGAAGAAGGCTGCACCGAAGAAGAAGGCAGCGGCCAAGAAGAAGGCTGCGCCGAAGAAGAAGGCCGTAGCCAAGAAGAAGGCTGCGCCGAAGAAGAAGGCAGCGGCCAAGAAGAAGTAATCCTTCTTCCTACAATAAATCAAAACGGCCACCTTCGGGTGGCCGTTTTTTTTCCTGCCGGCTCAGGCAGTCACTGCAGTTGCAGGAGGGACGCCGTTGAACGGTAGAAAACGGCAAAAGTAAACGGGAGCCCGCTCATCGGGCTCCGGAAAGGACAACGGGAAGTAAATACAGCTCAGCGGTAGCTGGGGTCGACCCAGCAACGCGGCAAGGCCTCGCCGGAAGGGAACATCAACTCGTTCTTGGCGAAATTGGCCGGATCCTGCAACTCCTCGCCGGCATGAAAGCGACCCGCCACCTGTTTGCGGTAGGGGTCGACCAGGGAGTTGATATCCAGGATCTCCACCAGATCGCCGCTGGCTGCATGCTTGAGATACATGACTGCTCCTTTCGTTGCGCGGCACCTGCCGCTCGTTGGACCGCTAGCGAGAAAACCGTAGGAGCCCACTCCGTGGGCGAAGGCGCGCCTGGGCAGGTGCCATTCACCGAGAGGATCCGCCTCCTACAGGCCACGACATCAGAACGCGCCCATCTCCAGATCGGCGGTGATGCTCTCCAGGCCGCTACGGGCACAGCGCTCGTCCTGCTCGCCGGTGGGGGCGCCGCTGACGCCGACGCCGCCGAGGATCATACCGCCCGCCGTGATGGGCAGGCCGCCGGCGCTGAACACCAGCCCCTCCACCTTACCCACCGAGAACGGCTGGGTAAAGCGGTTCTCCATGGCGGAGGTCGGGCTGTTGAAGGACATGGCGGTATAGGCCTTCTGCCGGCTGATGGTCAGCGTCAGGTCCGGTGCCAGCACGTCGCGCAGCACCACCTGCGGGTGACCACCACGATCGATTACCGTGACACCAATCTGTATCCCTTCCTTGCGGCACTGGGCAATGGCGGCCTGGGCCAGTTTGAGGGCCATCTCCATGGACAGGCGCTTGATGTTGACGATGGGTTCGTCCTCGGCGGCCGCAGGGGCGGCGGCACCCAGGGCCAGGACGCTTGCCAAGGTGATGCCGAACAGCTTGTTCTTGTTCATGTGGACTCCTCCTCATTGAAGACAGATTCAAGTTACAAGATACAAGATACAAGGGCGGCGTGCCGTATTCCTTTACAACAACACCCGCTCGATGCCGCCCTGCTGCGCTTGAGCGATGAAACGCTGCTGCCAGTCGTCACCATGCAGCCGGCGCACCAGTTCCACGACGATATAGCCCGCCTCCGCGCCGGTGTCGTCGCGGTAGCGCGACAGACCCTGCTGGCAGGCCGGGCAGGAGGTGAGGATCTTTACCGCGCCGTTGCCCCGCTCCTTGCCAGTGAGCTGGCGTACCCCCTTGAGCAGTTCCTCCTGCTTGCGGAAACGCACCTGGCTGGCAATGTCGGGACGGCTGATGGCGAAGGTGCCGGCCTCGCCGCAGCAGCGGTCGGACAACAGCACCTCCTGGCCGAGCAACGTCGACGCCACCTTCACCGGGTTGTGGCGCTTCATCGGCGTGTGGCAGGGGTCATGGTAGAGGAACCGCTGTCCCGGCACGCCTTCCAGCTTGACGCCCTGCTCCATCAGGTACTCGTGGATGTCGAGCAGGCGGCAGCCGGGGAAGATCTCGCTGAAGCGGTAGGTCTGCAGCTGGTCCATGCAGGTGCCGCAGGAGACGATCACCGTCTTGATATCCATGTAGTTGAGGGTATTGGCGACGCGGTGGAACAGCACCTGGTTGTCGGTGGAGATACGCTTGCCGCGCGCGGCATCGCCCGCCGAGGTCTGCGGGTAGCCGCAGCACAGATAGCCGGGCGGCAGCACCACCTGGGCGCCGCTGTGGAAGAGCATGGCCAGGGTCGCCATGCCCACTTCCGAGAACAGGCGCTCCGATCCGCAGCCGGGGAAATAGAACACCGCCTCGGCATCTTCGCCGGCCCGCTGCGGGTCGCGCAGGATGGGCACGGTCTTGGCGTCCTCCACCCCGAGCAGGGCACGCATCGGCTGCGCCGGCACACTGGCCGGCATCGGCTTCCTGACGAAATTCACCACCTGGGCGCGCACCGTCATCGGCCCGGTGGTGCCCTGCGGGCGGCCGCGGCCGAGCAGGCCGAAGCGCTTGAACAGGCGGTAGCCGAGGCGTTGCGCGGCATAGCCCCACTGGATCAGTCCCGTGCGCATCAGCTTGATGGTGCGCGGGTCGGTGACGTTGAGGAAGGCCATGGACAGGGCGGTGCCGACACTGCGCCGCTTCTGGCCGCGTGCGCGCAGGATGTTGCGCATCAGGATCGACACGTCGCCGAAGTCGATGTTGACCGGGCAGGGATTGACGCACTTGTGGCACACCGTGCAGTGGTCGGCCACGTCGTTCATTTCGTCGAAGTGGCGCACCGAAATACCGCGCCGGGTCTGCTCCTCGTAGAGGAAGGCCTCGATGATGAGACCGGTGGCGAGGATCTTGTTGCGCGGCGAGTAGAGCAGGTTGGCGCGCGGCACATGGGTGTTGCACACCGGCTTGCACTTGCCGCAGCGCAGGCAGTCCTTGACCATGCTGTTGAGCTGGTCCAGCTCGCTCGCCTCCAGGATAAGTGCCTCCTGCTGCAGCAGACGCAGCGACGGCGTGTAGGCGTTGTCGAGGCCGGCGCCGACCAGCAGCTTGCCGCGGTTGAAGCGTCCCTCCGGGTCCACCTTCTGCTTGTAGCCGGCGAAGGCCTCGACGGTATCCCGATGCAGGAACTGGAACTTGGTGATGCCGATGCCATGCTCGCCGGAGATCACGCCGCCGAGGGATTCGGCCAGGGCCATGATGCGCTCCACCACCCGCTCCGCCTCCTGCAGCATGGCGTAGTCGTTGGAGTGCACCGGGATGTTGGTATGCACGTTGCCGTCGCCGGCGTGCATGTGGGTGGCGACGAACAGACGGCTGGAACGGATGCGGCCATGGATGGCATCGAGCTGTTCACGCACCGGCGCCATGTCACGGCCGGAGAAGATCTCCTTCAGCGGCCGCTCCACCTCGCGGCGATAGGAAATGCGCAGTTCGCGCCGCTGCATCAGATTGAACAGACTGTCCCCCGCCTGCATCTTGGGCAGCAGCTCGCTGCCCACCAGGGCAGGGTGCTCCAGGGCCGGCGCATCCAGGTTGGCGAGGATCGCCTGCCAACGCCCCTGCACCGCCAGCAGCAGCTCGCGTGCCGCCTGTTTCTTGCCGGCGACGATGGCGTCATTCTCGGCACTGGCCTCGTAGTCGGGTGCGGTCTCCAGTTCCGACAGCTCGCCGGCCAGATACTCCAGCACCGCATCGATCATGCGCAGCTTGTTCTGCGTCGACTGCTCGATGTTGATGCGCTCGATGCCCTCGCTGTACTCGCCCAGTTTCTCCAGCGGGATCACCACATCCTCGTTGATCTTGAAGGCGTTGGTGTGGGCGGCGATGGCGGCGGTACGGGCGCGGTCCTGCCAGAAACGGTGACGTGCCTCCGGGCTCACCGCGATGAAGCCCTCGGCCTCGCGTGCATTGGCCAGGCGCACCACCGCCGAGGCCGCGGCGGCCACGGCATCCTCGTCATCGCCGGCGATGTCCGCCAGCAACACCATCTTGGGCAATTCCTTGCGCGGCGCCTTGGTGCTGTACTTCACCGCGCGCACGTAACGCTCGTCCAGATGCTCCAGGCCGGCCAGCACCACGCCGTCCAGACCGTCCAGATAATCCTTGGTCTCGACGATGGCCGGCACCGCCCGGCGCAGATCGGCGCCGAAGAACTCCAGGCATACGGTGCGGATGTGCGCCGGCATGCGATGCACCACGAAGCGCGCCGAGGTGATCAGGCCGTCACAGCCCTCCTTCTGCACGCCGGGCAGACCGCCGAGGAACTTGTTGGTGACATCCTTGCCGAGGCCGCTCTTGCGCAGCTCGGGGCCGGGAATGCGCAGGATCTGCGCCTCGCCTACCGGGGTCCGGCCATCGGGCTCGAAACGTGTGATGCGGAACTCGGCGTATTCCTGCTCGTGGATCTTGCCCAAGTTGTGGTTGAGACGCTCCACCTCGATCCAGTCGGCATCCGGCGTCACCATACGCCACCAGGCCAGGTTGTCCAGGGTGGTGCCCCACAGCACCGCCTTCTTGCCGCCGGCATTCATGGCGATGTTGCCGCCGATGCAGGAGGCGTCCTGCGAGGTAGGATCGACGGCGAAGACATAACCGGCCGCCTCGGCGCGCTCGGCGACGCGCCGCGTCACCACGCCGGCCTCGACGAACAGGGTCGGCACCTTGTGCGCCACGCCGGGCAGCTCCCTCAGCTCCACCTCGTCCATGCGCGTCAGCTTCTCGGTGTTGATCACCGCCGAGTCGGCATACAGCGGCACCGCGCCGCCGGTATAGCCGGTGCCGCCGCCACGCGGTATCACCGTGAGGCCCAGTTCGATGCAAGCCTTGACGACGGCCGCCACCTCACCCTCGCTGTCCGGCGTGACGACGACGAAGGGATACTCCACGCGCCAGTCGGAGGCATCGGTGACGTGGGACACGCGGGCCAGGCCATCGAACTGGATGTTGTCCCTGCGCGTGACGCGGGAGAGGCGGCGCTGCACCTGGCGCCGGCGCTCGGCCTGGTTGGACAGCCAGCTCTCGAACTCGCGTACTGCGGCGCGCGCCGCGTCGGCCAACTGCAGGGCCAGCGCGTTGCCGCCGGCACGGGCGACGATCTGATCCAGACGGTGATGCAGGGCATGGGCCAGGGAGTCCCAGCGCTTGCTGTTCTCGATCAGGTCATCCTGGATGAAGGGATTGCGGGTGATGACCCACATGTCGCCCAACACCTCGAACAGCATGCGGGCGGAACGGCCGGTGACACGCTCGGCGCGCAGGCGGTTCAGCACCTGCCACATCTCCTCGCCGAGGAAACGGATGACGATCTCGCGGTCGGAGAAGGAGGTGTAGTTGTAGGGGATTTCGCGGATGCGGGCGGGGGTGTCGCTGCTCATCGGGATCGGCCGTGGGTAAGCTCAGGCAAGGGCGAAGTGTAGCATGGGGGGCAGAGACCGATGAACCGCGGCCAGGACCAAAACGGCGATGCCACCGTCACGCAAGGGCGCGGCGAATAGGCCGAATCTCAGAACCGCCCCACCTTGACCAGACGCCGGCTCCAGTAGTCGTTGGCGAGGGAGGCGTACTCCACCTGCTTACCGCTGGACGGGGCATGTACGAAACGGTCATTGCCCAGATAGATGCCGACATGGGAGGGCTTGCCGTCGATGCGGAAAAACAGCAGGTCACCGGGGGCACGCTGGGCATAGGGGATGGTGCGTGTACGGGAATACTGTTCAGTGGTGCTGCGCGGCACGGCCTTGCCGGCCTGGCCGTAGGAGTACTGCACCAGCCCGCTGCAGTCGAAACCACGCGGCGTGTTGCCACCATAGCGATAGGGCTTGCCCACCATCTGCTGCGCCACCACCACCGCCCGCGACATCGGCGCCGTGCTCATTGCCGGGGCAGGCTGATGCACCGGGCGCTGCGCCGCCGGCGGATGCAGGGAACCGCAGGCCGCGAGCCCCAGCGTCATCCCCAGTAACAGCAACGCCCTCATCGGACCAACTCCCCTTCCGCCACCTTCTTGCCGCTGGAATAGATGACGACGCGCTGCCCCTCGACGGCCAGGTCCATACACGCCCGATTGCCGGCCAGCCTCCCGCTCAGCCACTCGCGGCAATACTGCCCGCTGTCATTCACCCACCAGCGCGCCCCGGCGCCGTTCTTGTCCACCAGCGTGCCGTCGGCACGGAACTCCAGGGTATAGGCCGACTGGGTGCGCAGATAGACACCGTTCAGCGTGGCACCGCTGAGCAGCGCCTCCACCTCCGCCTTGTTGCGCAGGTAGTCCTCGGCGGCAGCGGCGCCGGCGAGCAGGGCCAGGGCCATCAGGGTCAGCAGGCGGGGCATGGCGTGTCCTCGTGTTGCCGGTGTTTGGGGGAGGATAGCGCATTGTGGGGTTGGGCTCACCAGGGGCGAGCTTTGCGGTGTTAGGGTTTTGTGCGCTGCGCGAGTTAATTGGGTCGGGGTTCCGCCCCCGTACGACGTGTTACTTTCTTTTGTCTCGCCAAAAGAAACTAACGAAAGAAAAGGCGACCCGATTGCCGCGCCCTGCGGGTCCCCTGCGCTTCTCGCCCGAATCGGCGCTCGCCTACGCGCCGTCCTGGCGCGAAGGCGAGGACATGCCATCCCTGGCATGTCCCCTACGGGCTTCCCCCGATTCGGGCTGCGATGCTCGGCGCGGCAGACGGGGGGAAAGGCGGAAAGTCAAAAGACAAACCCAAAATCAAAACCACTCCGGTTCCCGTAGGGTGCGCACCACGCACCGTATCCTTCGGCTGGCACGGCATTGGTGCGCAATGCGCACCCCACATTTTGTGTGCGCGTAGCGCACACCTCACAGCGCGATGCCGTCAGGCGAGCCGTCTTTGCCTTTCAAACCCCTTTGTCTCGCCGAGCAACGCAGCCCGGGGCGGAACAGCCCGCAGGGGGCGCGCCATGGATGGCGCGCATTTCTCCGTCGGCACAGGGACGTGCCGTCGGAGAAACCCGTCCCGGGCGAGTAGCGCAGGGAACCCGCAGGGCGAGACATCGGGGCGGCTTTTCTTTTGGTTACTTTTCTTTGGCCGTTCAAAGAAAAGTAACCCGGCGCAGGGGGACGGAATCCCCCGTTAAGGAAGCTCTGAATAAGTTCAGAGCTTCCGCGGCACAGGGATGTGCCGCCATTTTTCAACGACGATAAGTCGTTGAAAAATGAAGCCAAGCGAAAATCACACTTTTCGCTTGGCGTGGTTTTGTCCACGGATGGACTTATGTCGCGCAGCCCAGGGAGGGGCGGGAGCGACCTGAAAAGTCCAGGATGGACTTATTCAGACCTTCCTTAAAAATCAATCCGCGCGACAGCGCACCACAACAACAAAGTCAAACAGCGCTGCGCGCTATCCCCGCTTCAAACTCCCCAACACCACCTTCTGCGGCTTCAGCCGCCCGATCACATGCATCTCGCAGCGCTTGCAGTCGAACTCCAGGCGCAGGTTCTCGCCGGCGCTGATCAGCGTCATGGGATCGGGCTTGATGCCCTTCACCTGCTTGGGGCAGAGGTTGAAGCTGTAGCGCACGCAGTGCTTGGTGATCATCAGCGACACCTCACCGCGTTCCTGGTTGGCCTCGTAGGCCTCCGCGATGAGGCTGACGCCGTGGCGGGTGTAGAAATCGCGGGCGCGCTGGTTGTAGACGTTGCCCAGATAGCTCAGCTCGGTCTGCGGAAAGGCCGGCGGCGGCTCGACGGCCTGGGCACGAACGGGGCGGCGATAGGCCGCACGGCGCGCCGCCTCCAGCTTGTCCACCGCTGCACGGCGCAGTGCATTGAGAGCGCCGACGGGAATGAACCACGGCGCCGACAGCGCCAGCGTGATGTCTTCCGCCTTGAAGATCGTATTGCCCAGCTTGCCCAGCTGCTCGCGCAGGGTGGCCTCGGCGCGCTCGGCGTTCTGCGCCGGCTCATGCGGCTGCGCCAGCTCCACGGTGGCGGTGACACCCTCCTCGTCGATGAGAGTCAAGGCAAAGCCGGCGGCCGTTTCGGCAAAGTGCATCTGCACGCGTATCCTGCGCTCGGCGGACTTCTTCTCCAGCAGGCGCTCGAATGCCTGATCGCGGTTGCGATACAGCGTGGTGCCCACGGCGGGCAGCACGTTCTTTTCCGCCGGAAACAGGCGCCGCCCCTCGACGCGATTGATGCGCACGCCCGCCAGCTCATGGTTGGCGTCGTACCAGCTCAGGCCGTCGCCGTTGTGCAACTCGGCCTCGCTCTCCGCCTCGAACCAGTCCGGTCCCACGCGAGTGACGCTGCCGATGGGCAGGCCGACAAACTTGGGACTGTCCAGCGCCAGCAGGTCCTGGTGCCGTTCCCGGGTGAAGTAATCGGTGAAACCGCGGTTGAAGCTCTTCTCCGGCTGCGGCTGGAAGAAGAAGGTGCACCGCCCGGCGGAGGCGGCGCGGTAGTGCGGTACCTCGGCGATGATTTCATCCAGCAAGGTGCGATAGTGGGCAGTGATGTTCTTGACGTAGGACAGGTCCTTGAGGCGTCCCTCGATCTTGAACGAACTGATGCCGGCCTCGACCAGGGCGCGCAGGTTGGCGCTTTGGTTGTTGTCTTTGGGCGAGAGCACATGGCGGTCGCGTACCACGATCGCGCCGTTGCTGTCGGCGACGGAAAACGGCAGGCGGCACATCTGTGAACACTCACCGCGGTTGGCGCTGCGCCCGGTCTGCGCATGGCTGACATAGCACTGGCCGCTGTAGCTGACGCACAGCGCGCCGTGCACGAAGAACTCCAACTCCGCGGTGGTGGCCTGCGCGATCTCACGAATCTGCTTGAGCGACAGCTCGCGCGCCAGCACCACGCGGGAGAAGCCCACCTGTTCCAGGAAATGCGCCTTGGCGGCCGTGCGGTTGTCGGCCTGGGTGCTGGCGTGCAGGGCGAGGGGCGGCAGGTCCAGCTCCAGCAAGCCCATATCCTGGATGATCAGGGCATCGGCACCGGCCTCGTATACCTGCCAGGCGAGCTGCCGCGCCGCCTCCAGTTCCTCGTCCTTGAGTATGGTGTTGAGGGCGACGAACACCTGTGCGGAATAGCGGTGCGCATAGTCCACCAGCCGCGCGATATCGGCCACGGTATTGCCCGCCGCGGCACGCGCGCCGAACGACGGGCCGCCGATATACACCGCGTCAGCGCCGTGATTGATGGCCTCGCAACCGAACTCGGCATTCTTGGCCGGGGCGAGCAGTTCCAGGCGATGGCGTGCGGTCGTCATATCTTGTGTGCCGCCAGAAACTGGCTCGCCCGATCCTCGGGCAGGGGATGACTGAACAGATAGCCCTGCACCTCGTCGCCCCCTTCGGCCAGCAGGAAGTCGCGCTGCGCCACGGTCTCCACACCTTCGGCGATGGTGGTGAGCTGCAGGCTGTGGCCGAGGGCGATGACGGCGCGGACGATGGCCATGTCGTCGCTGTCCGCAGGAATACCGCGCACGAAGGACTGATCGATCTTCAGTTTGGAGATGGGCAATTGCTTGAGATAGGCCAGGGAGGAATAGCCGGTGCCGAAATCATCGATGGACAGCTCGAAGCCCATGGCGCGCAACTCACCCAACAGATGAATCGACTGCTCCGGGTTCTTCATCACGAAACCCTCTGTCACCTCCAGTTCGATCCATGTCGGGTCGCAGCCGGTTTCAGCCAACACGTTGCGCATCACCTCGATGAGATCACGCTGATACAACTGCTTGCCTGATAGGTTGACAGCGACGCGGCCCTGCAACAGTCCCTGTTCTTGCCAGAGACGTGCCTGCTTGAATGCCTCGCGCAAGACCCGGATACCGAGCGGGATGATGAGGCCCGACTCCTCCGCCACCGGGATGAAGCGTAGCGGGGAGATCATGCCGCCTTCGGGCAGTTGCCAGCGGATCAGCGCCTCCATACCGACCACGGCCCGGGTACGCAACGACAGCTTGGGCTGGTAATACAACACGAATTCCTCGTTGCGCAGGGCATTGCGCAGATTGGTCTCCATCAGGATGCGGTCGTAGGCCTTCTCGGTCATGTCCTCGGTGTAGAAATGGAAGGCGTTGCGCCCCTGCTCCTTGGCCTTGAACATGGCGGTATCGGCATTGCGCAGCAGAGTCTCCGCATCCTGGCCGTCGCCGGGGTAGAGGCTGATGCCGATGCTGGTGGTGACATACAGTTCGCGCGTGTCGATGTGCAGCGGTTCCTGCGTCACATGGATCAGCTTCTGCGCCACCTGCGACACGCTCTCCGCCGACTGTACCGACTCCAGAATCACGGTAAATTCGTCGCCGCCCAGGCGCGCCACCGAGTCTTCCTCGCGCACCACGGAGAGGAAGCGGCGCGCCACCTGCTGCAGCACAAGGTCACCGACCGCATGGCCCAGGCTGTCGTTGATCTGCTTGAACTCGTCCAGGTCGACGAACAGCACCGCCAGCTGTTCGCGGCGCCGCCGCGCCTTGAGCAGCGACTGCTCCAGACGATCGCGGAACAACATACGGTTGGGCAGGCCGGTGAGCGAGTCGTAATGGGCCAGGCGATCCAGATGCTGCTGCTTCTCCTGCAACTGGGCATGGGTCAGGTGCCGCTCGGTGATGTCCTGCACCGTACCGTAGGAATGAATGGGCTTGCCGCTGGTGTCGTAGATTGTCTCGCCCTGCTCCTCGACATACTTGATGCGGCCGTCCTTCATCCTCAGGCGGTGTTCCAGCTTGTAGGGGCGGCGCGTGCGCAGGGAGTCGCGGTAGGCCTGATCGACCATGTCGCGATCCTCGGGATGTATCGCCGCCAGGAAGCCGTCGTAACTGGGCGTAACCTCCGCCGGGTCCAGCTCGAAGATGTGGTAGACCTCGGGCGTCCAGCGCAGGCGATTGGCCACCAGATCCAGATCCCAGGAACCGATGCGGGCAATACGCTGGGCGTTTTCCAGCATCTTCTGCGTGTGGCGCACCTGCTCGTCGGCCTGGTACCGGGCGGTGACATCGCGGCTGATGCCCAGTACACCCAGCGCCGTGTCGTGCGGGCCGTAATATGGCGTCTTCAGGGTATCCACCAGGATGCGCCGCCCGTCCGGATAGGTCAGCCACTCTTCATTGCTGCGCCGCTCGCCCAGCTCCAGCATCTTGCGGTCATTGTCGCGAAACGATTCCGCCACCTCGGCATCGAACAGATCGAGGTCGGTCTTGCCGACAATCTCCGCCTCGCTGCGGCCAACGAGCTCGGCAAAGGCACTGTTGCAGCCGAGATAGACCCCTTTGCTGTCCTTGAAGAAGATCAGGTCCGGCGAGGTATCCAGTATCGAGCGCAGCAGGGCGTGATTTTCGGCGATCATCAGCTCATGCTCCGCCAGCGTCGTTACCATACGGCCGAACACATCGGCCAGGCGGCCGATCTCGTCATGGCGCTGGCAGGAAAACTCCACATTGCGCGCGCCCTGGCGCACTCGCTCGGCCTGTTCGCTCAGGGTGCGCAGGCCGCGCGTCAGGCCACGCGCCATCAGCCAGGCGAAGAGCGAACCGATGACGATGGCGATGGCGGTATAGGTCAGGCCGTCGTGTGTTACCTGCTGCAGATTGGCGGTGATATCACCCCGGCTCAGACCGACGCGCGCCCAGCCGATATGTACCTCGTTGCTGAAGATCGGGGCGGCGGCATCGTTGAACTCTACCCGGCTGATGAGCAGATGGGGTAACGGCGCGGCATCCAGCAGTGTCTGGCTTACCGCGTCGGCCAGATACTGGCCCACCACACTGCGGTCGGTATAGGCCAGCACCTTGTTGTCCCGATCGACAAACATGGCATAACGCACGCCGGGATAATGCGCCTGGGCGACAATCACCTCCTCCATACCGACGATGTCGTTGGCCAGTACCCAGGAGGTGCCATTGGCCGCCAGGGTGGAGGCCAGACTGAGTGCCTGCGCCTCGCTCTGCTCGGAAAGGAAGATGCGCTCGCGTCCCACCAGGTCGAACACGAACACGGTCATCAACAGGGCATGCACAGCAGCAATGCCGAGCATCAGCTGCCTAGTGATCGAGGCAGTGTACAGACGGTGTAAATAGCGCCACATGGGATTTACTCGACCGGCCGCACTGCGGCGCTGAAACGGTGGATGAACTCACGCACCGGGGCGTAGGTCGCATCATCCGCCGGCTCGAAACGCGACAGCTCCATCGGCGCCAGCAGGCGCCTTCCCTCGGGCGATTCATGCAGGGAGAACAACAGCCGCCCCACCTGCGCCACCACCGTCTCCGGCACCTCGGGCAGGACCACCAGACCGTTGTTGGGCAGGGGATCGGTCTGCCAGCGCACCTCCAGCGCCGCTGCCAGCTCCGGCCGCTCACGACTGAGGGCACGCCACGGCGGCGGCCAGGTGGCGCCGGCCGCCACATCGCCGAGATAGACGTTCATGATGGAAGATTCCTGCGAACCCACATAGCGATTCTCGATGTCATGCATCACGTCGATACCGTGGCTGTGCAGAAAGTACTGTGGCAGCATGGTGGCCGCCAGCGCGCTCGGCGCCGGATAACTCACCGCCTTGCCGCGCAGGTCGCGCACCTCGCGGATGCCGCTGTCCTTGCGCACCAGGATGATGCCGCGGAAATTGTCGTCGTCGCCCATCTTGCCGAACACACGGTAGCCATGCTTCACGGCGTTGATGGTCTGGTAGGGATTGGGCAGGGCGAAGTGGAACTGGCGCGCGTACAGCTTCTCGTCGTAGGCGGCGTAGTTGCGCGAGGCCTCCAGGCGGAAGCGGGCCCCCGCGATGTGGGCGCTCAGGTAGGCCATCAGCGGACTGAACACCTCGTGCAGGCGTTGCGGATTGTGCAGCGGATGCACCCCGAACACGTATACCGGGTCGCTGCTTGGGGCCTCGGCAGAAAAGCGCGGGGCGTACTCCGGCTCGTCGCGGCCCTGGCAACCACCGAGCACGACGGCGGCGCAGACACCCAGGCAGGCCACAACGGCACGGAGGGATGGCTTCATGAAGCGGGGTTCCCGGAGAGTAGTCTTGCGCTTGCGGTCGCCAGGGGCGGCGGCGCGGCGCGCATATCGTGTAATGGGCACAAGTATACGGGAAGCCGGCAGTGGCGCCTATGCCGGGACGGGGACACACGCCGCTGGCGGACCACTGTGCGCCACGCGACTCATGCATGCGGCGGCCGCTATAATGCCGCCCCCGGCATACCCCTACGGAACATATGAGCAAACCCCGCACCGGCGCCGATCCCGAACGGCTCACCACCTGGCACAAGTACCGCAACGGCCTGTGCGACGACTGCCGCGCCACCTGCTGCACACTGCCGGCCGAGGTGCGCGTCACCGATCTGATCCGCCTGGGCGTGATGGATGCCTTCGAGGCGGAGGAGCCGCTCAAGCCCATCGCCCGGCGCCTGGAAAAGGCCGGCCTCATCGAGCACTTCAACCTCAGGAGCGGACTGTTCACCCTGGCGCGGCGCGCCAATGGCGACTGCGTCTATCTCGACGCCGCCACACGCCGCTGCACGGTCTACGAACGCCGCCCGGACACCTGCCGCAACCATCCGCGCATCGGTCCGCGGCCGGGCTACTGCGCCTACATCCCGCAGACCTGATCGGCGCATTCCTGTTGCAGCTGCCGCAGGCAGGCGCGGCACGGCGGATAGATACGAGGGACAAGGCACAAGATACGAGGAAGGTGTTCCCGTGCGTACTGTCGCCGGCACTCGGAAAATGCACGTGCGCCGGCAGCGCGGTTACGGCGGATCGATGATGAAGTCTTCCAGGTCATCCGGATCGGGCACCGCGGACAACGGCAGCGCATAGCTGCGCACCGATATGCCGGCGCGATGCACGCTGCGCGCATCACCGCTCAGCAGCGGATGCCACGGCGGCAGCGGCAGGCCGGCGTGGCGCAGACGGTAGGCACAGCTCTCCGGTAGGTAATCCAGCGCGGCGATATTGGCCGGCGTGATCACCGCACACTCCGGCTCCGCCTGCGCCCGCGCTGCATAGGCGGTGCAACGGCAGGTGTCGATATCGAGTCTGGCGCAGGCGACGCGCGTGTAATACACCTCACCGCTGTCCTCGTCCTCCAGCTTGTGCAAGCAGCAGCGGCCGCAGCCATCGCACAACTGCTCCCACTCCGTGGCGGTGAGCTGTGCCAGGGGAAGTTGCCAGAAGGATCGTATGGTCATGGCGCCATTCTACTCGCTCCGGCTCCCGTAGGGTCGGCTGAAATCTCCCTCTGCAGTAGGCCGGAGATATTTCGCTGTACCATCGGTGCCGCCCCGGTCTGAACACAACAACTGACATGACAGAACGGGTAGAATGGCGCGGTCCACCCCCACGGAGGTGCCGCCATGAGCGCCCTTTGGATCCTCATCTTCCTGATCGTTCTGTCCGGTTTCTTCGCCCTCGCCGAAATGGCCCTCGCCTCGGCGCGCCGTTCGCGGCTGACACAGATGGCGGAAGAAGGCGACGGCGGTGCCAGTGCGGCCATCGCCATCAAGGACGCCCCCAGCCGCCTGCTGGCGGCCACCCAGACCGGTATCACCGCCGCCGCCCTGCTGATGGGCATCTACGGTGAGTCGGCGCTGTCCGCCTCCATCGAGCAGGCCATCGCCACCGGCCTGCCCATGCTCTCCGGCTGGAGCGGCGGCATCGCCCTGACCATCACCATCGTCCTGGTCACCGCCGTTTCCATCGTGCTCGGCGAGATCGTACCCAAGCGCATCGCCATCGCCCATCCCGAAAAGGTCGCCGCCTTCTGCGCACCCAGCATGTCACTGTTCATCCGCCTGCTGTCGCCGGCGATCCACTTTCTGTCCTGGTCCGCCGATCGCGTGCTGGCCCTGCTGCCAGTGCAGGCCGCGCCGGCCGTCACCAGCGTCGAGGACATCCTCGCCTACATCGACGAAGGCGAACGCTCCGGCACCATCGCCCCGGAAGAGAGCGTGCTCGTGGGCAATGTGTTGCGCCTGGATGATCGTCGTCTCGCCGCCATCATGACGCCCATCGCCGATGTCGCCTGGCTCGATCTCACTGCGCCGCGCGAAGACAATCTGCGCGTGCTGCGCGAGGCGCCGCACGCGCAACTGCCGGTGTGCAAGGGCGACATCCAGCAGGTGATCGGCATCGCCGAGAGTCACGACATCCTGCAGGCCGCCATCGCCGGCGACATCGACTTCGCCGAGATCCCGCTGGAACAGCCGCTGTATGTCCCGGCGACGCTGACCCTGATCGAACTGCTGCGCACCTTCCGCCAGCAGCGGACCACCTTCGCGCTGGTGGTGAGCGAATTCGGCCATACCGAAGGCATCGTCACCGTGGACGACCTGATGCTCTCGCTGGTGGGCGAGATGATGCCGCTGGCCGACAGCCCGGAGGAAAGCCTGGCGGTGCGCCGCCCCGATGGTTCATGGCTGCTCGACGGCCTGCTCGCCATCGACGAGATGAAAGACAAGCTGGAGATCGGCAGCGTGCCGCACGAGGAACTGGGCAACTTCCATACCGTCGGCGGCTTCGTGCTCGCCTCCCTCGGCCGCATCCCGCGCAAGGCGGAGCGCTTCACCTGGGAGGGCTGGGACTTCGAGGTGGTGGACGTGGATCGCAACCGCGTCGATCAGGTGCTTGCCACACGCCGCGGCACGGGCACGGCGGATACGCCGTAGGTATCCTGCGCCACCGGGCGTGGGATGGCCTCCCCTAGGGAAGGTCTGAATAAGTCCATCCTGGACTTCTCAGACCACGCCAATCCTCGACGGCCTCAGCGGCGGCTGAAAAACTCCCACATCACGTCATTGGCCGAAATGGCCCGCGACGGCTTGGCGCCAATGCGCGGTTTGTTGCCCCCCGGCCAGGAGTGGCCGCCGTCCTCAGTCACGCAAAGCTGCACCTGCGCGCCGCCGCGGCACTGGCTGTAGGTATCGCAATAGACGCCGGCCGTTTCCAGGGTGCGTTGCGCCTCGCGCCGGCACCCGTTCAACTGCACCCACTTCGCCACGGTGTCAGCTACCGAGGTGAAATCGGTGATCTTGGCCCCATCCACCGCCGCCGGCCCCGCGCCGCCCTCGAACAGCACGTGGCCATCATCCCGCGCGTGGATATGCAATACCGATACCGGTCGCGCCGGACTGCACGTAAGCGTATTGTCGGTGCCCGCCACCGGCGCGATGGCGGTAAATACATCCGCCATCTCACAAGCCAGGCGGTAAGACATCAAGCCGCCGTTGGACATGCCGGTAGCATAGATGCGGGCGGAATCGACATTCACCCGCTGTCCAATCTCCGCGACCATTTTGCGGATAAATCCGACGTCGTCGATGTTCCGGTCACGCGCATCGCCGCAGCAACGACCCGCGTTCCACGTCGCCAGTCTGCCGCCGCGCAAGCGGCTGTAGCCGTTGGGAAAGGCGACCACAAACCCCTCCCGCTCCGACTTGGAGATCAGCCCGTAGAACTTGTCGTTGGCCTGATAATCCATGTTGCCGCCGCCACCGTGCAGGGCCACCAGCAGTGGCATCGGGCGGGCCGCGTCGTAGCCGGTAGGGACATGCAGGCGGTATCGCCGCTCCAGCCCACCGTGACGGAGGGTATAAACATGGTCGCCGGGCGGTGTCGCGGCAGGGACCGACTCAGCTTGCCCGCTCGCGGTGCGGCGCTCCGCCATGCGCTCCTTGACGCGATCGCGCAATGAATCATCCAGCGCAAAACCCGTGCAGGGCAACAGCACGGCGCAGCAGATCGCCAACATTCCCACCACACGTTTGCAGGCCCTCATCCCTACCTCCTTTCGCTACGCCAGTTACATGCCGCAAGTGCCCCAGCTTGCGCTCCGACCCGCGGCGGTTGCGTTATCCGGTCCGAATTTACATCTCACGCAGACCAGCCATCCTGCCCATCATTGCTCCTGCTTCTTCCCGAACAACGCCTCCAGCGCACTGGTGTCGACGGCCGATGCAGACGAAACCCGCTGCGCCGCAAACTGCTCCTCGATGTTGTCGCGGTAAAAGTTCCACGCCACACCCGAGCCGCTGAAGCGCCGCCACACCTCTTCACCCACGCCGCTGTACCGCAGCGTCGTGCCGTCGTCGAGCCGCACCCGCAACAGGCGCTCGCGGGCGTCATAACCGATGGCGCGCAGCTTGCCAGCATTAAGGAAGGTCTGAATAAGTCCATCCTGGACTTCTCAGACCACGCCAAGCGAAAAGTGTGATTTTCGCTTGGCTTCATTTTTCAACGACTTATCGTCGTTGAAAAATGGCGGCACATCCCTGTGCCGCGGAAGCTCTGAACTTATTCAGAGCTTCCTTAATCTTTTTCATGTCCATGGCGACATCCTGTAAGATGCATAGGGTGGGTGGCGTGGCAACGCAATCCCCCGCTTGCTTTACCTGCCTATGGTGATGGGGTACGCTGCGCCCCGCCCATCCTACGCAAGGCCCCGCACTACTGGAACCCGGCGCACACCCATGATGAACGCCTTGATGAAACCGCTATTTGCCACCGCCCTGTACGCAATCCTGTTGACCGCCTGCGGCACGAACTCCGGAAATGTCACGCTGGAAACACTGGTGGACATGCAACGTGAATACGACGGCGAGCGCGTCGCCACCCGCGGCGTGGTGCGCACCTTCGACAACCCGCGCCACTACTGGATCGAGGACGACAAGCTGAACCGCGTCGCCCTGCTGCCGGAAGACCAGCTGCCGCCGCTGGTGGGCCGCACGCTGCGCGTGGTCGGCACATTCAGCTACAGCCCGTCCACCGGCCGCATCATCACCATCGAGCAGATGGAGTTGGAACTCTAATCGCCCCGCCATCAGCACAGGTTGCGCTGACGCAGGAAGCCTGACAAAGCAGGCGTTCCCTGGGCCGCGTGCCTCAAACCTGTCTGTCCTCCTGCTCCTTGGCCTTCGACACCAGCCACAGCGGCCGACCCACGAGCAGGTAGAGGCAGAAAATCGTCGCGGCCATTGCCGCATAACTCATCCGCAATTCGTCGGAGATACCCGGCATGAAAAATCCCAGGCCGAACCAGACGAGTGCGCCAGACGCGAACGCCACCACCCCCAGCGCGAACATCAGCAGGAAAAAGATCATCAGGGCCTTGAGCGTGGAGAAGGCGGTGATATTCCCGTCCGCCCCGAAATGTCTCACCCGGAAGCGATGGATCAGGAACCAGCCGATGAGGAACAGCGCGACGCACAGGACGATCAAATCGAGCAACATGGTCACCCGCTCACCATCAAATAGACCGCCAGCCCAACGATACCGACCACGAGCGCGAGCGCGCCGATGCCGAACGCCTTCCCCCACCCCATGGGCTTGCCCACAAGCCGGGCAAACAGCCGTGCGATGAGCGCCACACCCATGACGATGGCCGGCGGCAGACCGTACACGAACAGCAGAAACTCGTCCCACACATCCATTACTACGGTCCCCTTGCCTTCAAGAACAACCGGTCTGGAGCCGATCACAAAAACAAATCTGCCCTGATCTCAATCGGTCCGCATCAGGTACTGCGCATACGCCACGAAACTGGCGACAAGCACCACCACCCCGATACCCAGCGCCGGCCACCATCCGAGTCGCTTGTCCAACAAGCGGGCCACAAGTTTTGCCATCAACGCCCCAGCAAGAACGATGGCCGGCGGCAGACCGTACAAGACAAACAGAACATTACCCCAGCCGTCCATTACTTCACGCCCCCGTCGAAAACTGCGTTCTATGCCCATCGGTCTAGAGTTGCTTTAAGGCAGCTCTGCAAACCTTGCTATCAGTTAACGTCCCACCGCGATCAGTACACCAGCAGCAATCGACAGTCCGGCCATCACCACACCGATACCGGAAAAGCTGAGGTGCAGAAGTGGGATCAGGCCATTCAACACGAGCCAAACGGCCAGCACGAGGAAACCGATTTTTCTAGTCAATTTAATTCCCCTCCCCAAGATTCAATCTTGGCTTACCGACCCCCATATACTTCCCGGTCGAGCCATAAAACCGTTATCTGTTCAAGATTATTCTGTAATGCCCCGAACGGCGCATCATCGTAGGTTGGCGCTGACGCAGGAAGCCCAACATCCCGGACGTTTCGTTGGGCTTCGTACCTCAGCCCAACCTACCACGCTGAAACCGCGGTCCGTCCTTGATTACCTGCGCCACACATACTTTAACCAACTCCACTCAATCTGGCACGCGGCGTCTGTGTCGGTGAAATATTTCGTTGCTTGTAAACGACAATACATTGAGCGAAATCAGAAACCAACCGATGGCTGGCGTCGACTTGTCGCGCAGCCAGTCATCAACAGCCAGCCAGAACATGAAGCACACCAGGAGCAGGTGCGCCACGCGCCACAGTTTGTGCGCCCGTGCCGCCGAAGCGGATACCGCCACATAGTAACCGGCGAGGGGTGCCAGAAATAACAGCAGCGTAACAAACGTATGAACATCTGGCACCAAGGCCCTGCCCCGGACCAGGAAGAGCACGAAGATCAGCATGGCAACACCATATAACCTGTTGCCCCATCGCCAATAAGGATTCGGACGCCACGCCGCAACAGCCTGCTCCAGTGATGCGCGCGGAGGAAGGTAGGGATTGATGGTCATAGCTAAAGCGCGGAACGTTGAGTCTGCAAAGTGAAAGCCGGCACCCACTCCCGCAGGTACCGGCTTCTGATTCATCCCGTGTCGACTTTCCTTGTCACTGGACCAACTCCTTCGCACCCATCACTTCTTGAGGTGTTAGCCTCGGGTAGCATGAGCTATGCCGCGTAGCGCACAATCTCCACTTCAGCGCCCTGGCGGATCGCCTCTTCAGCACGGCTCATGAGCCGGTCTGTCACTTCATCGGAAAGGTAGTATTCGCCGCAGTTCTCGCACACCTCTGCCGGAACATCCTTGAAGATCACCACGCTGCCGCCACGCTCGAGGGTAACGGTAACATGACCCGGCTTGGTTGCGCCTTGTCTACAGAGTACGCACTGCATGACTACCTCCTCGTCCTGAAGTCGTCGCTCCACAATACCGCATCGGGAATATACACCGTAATGACATAGCACATTCCGTTGCCGGGTTCCTGGGCGACGACCACATGGAGCGGGCCGCCGTCCGGCCAGCCCAGAAGGAGACGGCTGGGATAGGGGCGGTCATCCGGGTAATCGACTATCGTCTCTCCCGAGCGGATTACTGCGGAGACACTCAGACGGTCGATTTTGCGTTCAAACATCCTCCGCAGTGCATGACCGCTGAACATGACGCCGGTGCAGTCCATCGAGGACGACTTCTCTCCTGTGGTTGTGGCGTTGTATCTCCGCGAGCCTGCGACTGGCTACGACATCAACCGCACTTACTATCGCCGCAGTTCAGACAAGTCATACACCCATCCATCTGTATCACCGCCTTGGTGTGGCACTTGCCGCACAGCTGCGCGCCGTCGGGGAATTCGCTCGGCTCCCTGGCCTCGGCGTCCTTGACGGTGGCGTTGTACTGGGCGCGCTTTTCCTCGATCAGCTTGCGCTGGTGTTCGTCGAGGTCGTTGCTCTTGATGAGGCCGATCATGCGCAGGTGGCATTCGATGGCGTCGCCGATTTCGGCCACCAGGGAGGGCATGTACTTGCCGCCCTTCTTGAAGTAGCCGCCGCGCGGGTCGAACACCGAGCGCAGTTCCTCCACCAGGAAGGTGACGTCGCCGCCTTTTCTGAACACGGCGGAGATGATGCGGGTCAGGGCGACGATCCACTGGAAGTGGTCCATGTTCTTCGAGTTGATGAACACCTCGAAGGGGCGGCGCAGTTCGTGGTCGGTGCCCGGATTGAGGATGATGTCGTTGATGGTGACGTAGAGGGCGTGCTCGGAGAGCGGCGTCTTCACCTTGTAGGTGGAGCCGAGCAGCATCTCCGGGCGTTCCAGCGCCTCGGTCAGGTGGACGACGTTGGTGGTCTCTTTCTTGACCTCGGCGGCGGCGGGCGCCTGATCCTTCTTGTCGTCTTCTTTGACGACGCCGTAGCCGACAATCTTCTTTTCGATCTTGATGGCCATGTGGTTTCCTCCTTAAGCCGGGGTTAAGAACGGGGGGCACGGTGTTGCTTTGTTTTTTCTCCGTGCCCGCCGTGGCTTTCCCCCTGGCAAAACGCTGTTGTTGTGTCCTCTTTCCCCCTCCCGACCTCCCCCACTAGCGGGGGAGGAGGAAGGCCCCCTCCCTGCCCTCCCCCTGTGAGGGGGAGGGAGAGATGAGGGTCAGAACTTGCCGTAATAGCCTTCCTTGATGGCGTCGTACAGGTTGGCGGCGGTATGCATTTCGCCGTCGTATTCGATCTCTTCGTTGCCCTTTACCTCCAACACCTGGCCGTCTTCCAGTTCGAAGCGGTAGGTGGTGTTCTCCAAGTCCTTTTCCTTGACCAGGACGCCCTGGAAGGCCTCGGGGTTGAAGCGGAAGGTGGTGCAGCCCTTGAGGTCCTGTTCGTAGGCGTAGAGGTAGATATCCTTGAAGTCCTCGTAGGGGAAGTCCGTGGGGACGTTCGCCGTCTTGGAGATGGACGAGTCGATCCACTTCTGCGCCGCGGCCTGGATGTCGACGTGCTGCTTGGGGGTGACTTCATCGGCGGAGATGAAATACTCGGGCAGCTTCTGCTCCGGCTTGTCGGCGTAGGGCATGGCCTGCGGGTTGACCAGTTCGCGGTAGGCGAGCAGTTCGAAGGAAAACACGTCCACCTTCTCCTTGGTCTTCTTGCCTTCGCGGATCACGTTGCGCGAGTAGTGGTGCGCGAACGAGGGCTCGATGCCGTTGCTGGCGTTGTTGGCCAGGGACAGGGAGATGGTACCGGTGGGGGCGATGGAACTGTGGTGGGTGAAGCGGCAGCCCACCTCGGCCAGGGCATTGACCAGTTCCGGATCGACCTCGGCGACACGCTGCATGTAGCGGCTGTAGCGCGCATGCAGCACCTTGCCCTTCACCTTGTCACCGACCTTGTAGCCGTCCTTCTTCATCTCCGGGCGCTTGCGCAGCATGTCGCCGGTGACGGTGAATTCCTGCTCCATGATCGGGGCCGGACCCTTTTCCTTGGCCAGGTCGAGGCCGGTGCGCCAGCCCACCAGGGCCATTTCGCGCGTGACACGCTCGGTGAAGGCGACGGAGTCGTCGTCACCGTACTTCATGCGCAGCATGGTGAGGGTGGAACCTAACCCTAAGTACCCCATACCGTGACGGCGCTTGGTGGTGATCTCGATGCGCTGCTGCTCCAGCGGCAGGCCGTTGATCTCCACCACGTTGTCGAGCATGCGGGTGAAGACGGCGACCGCCTCGCGGAAGCTGTCCCAGTCGAAGCGCGCCTGCTCGGTGAACGGGTCCAGCACGAACTTGGTCAGGTTGATGGAGCCGAGCAGGCAGGAGCCATAGGGCGGCAGGCCTTGCTCGCCGCAGTTGTGAGCGTGCAGGCCATTGGCATCGAAGGTGTTGATGCCGGGCACCTGCACGTCGTACACGTCTTCCACACCGGCGGGCACGACGGCCTCGACACGGGCAGTGAAACGCTCGCGGTTGAGGGTGCGCTTGTAACCAGCCAGCAGCGCATCGAGACGCGCGGCCTTGTCGCTGTCGGCAAAGCCGATCAGCTCGCGGAAGCGCGCCAGGTTCTCGCCGCTGATGACCAGTTCATGCTGCGCCTGGGTGACGTACTCGCTCACGCCGCCCTTGCCATTCGGCAGCAGCGTGCTGCCGGCAACACGGCGATCGCGATACAGGGTGGAGGCAATGCCGAGACGCAACAGCATGCGCTGTGCCGCTTGCAGGGTGGCGAGATCGGACTGGGCCAGGCGCACGGATACACCCTTGGCCTGACTGCCCTGTACCGAGCCGTCGGTATCGAACAGACCGCGCAGGAAGCCGCTGTAGAACTCGCTGGAGGTCTGCTCCATGCGTGCGGTGATGGCCTTGTTGCCCGGCGTCATGCCGAGCTCGAAGGCCAGGTCGCGGATGGCGGCGGTGGACAGGCGGTATTCACCGCGGCCGGCCACTTCGCTCCAGCCGGCGAAGTCGGCACGGTGCGGCAGGCTGCGTGCGGCGGCCAGGGCCTCGGCCATCATCGCCTGCACGCCGTTGCCGAGCTGCGCGGCAGCCCCGTTGGCCACAGCAGCGGTCTGCCATACGGACAGCACGGCGGCGTCCTGCTTGAGGGTGCCATCACCGAGCAGCAGGCCCATCAGATAGCCTTCGTTACGGCCGTAGGCTCCGCTCCACACGCTGTTGGCACGGTGGTCGTTGAGCAGCACGCGATCACCGGCCCGCAATTCGCCCGCAGCGCACCATTCGCTTTCCGTGCTGTAGCGGGTGAACCGGGTCACGCGGCGCACGCGGTGATCGGCGGTGAGCTTGAGGCTGTAGCCCTCGGCGGTTTGCAGCTCCACCACCGGCTTGGTGGCGGTACGGAAGAAACCCTCGGCACCTGTGGCGTGATCGACGCCATCGACGCGGGCCAGAAACGGCTGACCGATGAGGTCACTTACCTGACGCGGGCCGGCGGCGGTCTGCACCCAGGTATCGGCGGTAACGCAGGGGTTGGTGGCGCGGATGTTCTCGCAGAACCAGTTGTTGTTCATCTCGTTGTACTGATCGATGAGGATGAAGCCCGGCTCGGCGAAGTCGTAGGTGGAGGCCATGATCATGTCCCACAGACGACGGGCGCGGATGGTCTTGTAGATGCGACAGGCGACCAGCCCTTCATCATTGGCGATGTAGCCTTCAGTGGTGGGCCATTCACGCCAGATCACGTTGGCACGGTCGGACAGGTCGATCTTGTCGATCTCCACCTCCTTCTCGGACAGCGGAAAGGCGAGTTGCCAGTCGGCATCGGTCTTGACCGCCTCCATGAAGTCGCGGGTCACCAGCAGCGACAGGTTGAACTGACGCAGGCGGCCGTCCTCGCGCTTGGCGCGGATGAAGTCCATCACGTCCGGGTGGCCGACGTCGAAGGTCGCCATCTGCGCGCCGCGGCGGCCGCCGGCGGAGGAGACGGTGAAACACATCTTGTCGAAGATATCCATGAAGGACAGCGGGCCGGAGGTGTAGGCGCCGGCGCCGGCGACGAAGGCGCCCTTGGGGCGCAGGGTGGAAAACTCGTAACCGATGCCACAGCCGGCCTTCAGGGTCAGCCCCGCCTCGTGCACCTTGCCGAGGATGTCGTCCATGGAGTCGCGTACCGTGCCGGACACCGTGCAATTGATGGTGGAGGTGGCGGGCTTGTAGGCCAATGCGCCGGCGTTGGAGGTGATGCGGCCGGCGGGGATGGCGCCCTGGCGCAGCGCCCACAAAAAGCGGCCATACCACTCCTCGCGCTTCTCCGGGGTTTCCTCGACGTCGGCCAGGGCGCGGGCGACACGCTGGTAGGTGTCGTCGATGCTCTGGTCGATGATCTCGCCGGACTTGGTCTTGAGGCGGTATTTCTTGTCCCAGATGTCCAGGGACGCGGGTTGGAACGGGATTTCGGTGACTGTGGTGGAAACTGCCTTGAGATGTGCCGTGCTCTTGGTCACTTATTCAATTCTCCCTTTATTGTTGTCTGCTCAGGTGCCGCCGCCTTCCTGCGACACGTCGTGGTCCTGATGCTGCTCAACACAATATGTTGTTATGGGCGCAATAGGTTAGGGGTGCCGGCCCGGACTGTCAATAAAAAGAAATTTATTACAAAACAATGGATTAAAAATTTTCTTTGTGGATTCATGAAGATACGCCAAGCACCAGAATTGTGCGCTGGAACACAATATATTGTGTTCCTAATATAGCGGTTTTTCAGCCCGCATGGCCGCAAGCAAGTCCTCACCAACCAGATGCCGACCACAACAACGTCTATGATTTCCCTGGCTGCGGTGCGGCCTTGATCTACCACCACCCGATTCCCATATGTGGTATCAGCTATCCCATCAACCGAAGATAAGGAGGTTAATCATGAGCCTGGTTCGTTACGATCCCTGGAGCCTGCTGGACCAACTGCGCCGTGAGATGGACCGTGCCTACGAGGGCCGCGAGGAGAGCGGCATCAGCACCGCATCCGACTGGGTGCCGGCGGTGGACATCAAGGAGGAACCCGACTGCTTCCTGATCCGCGCCGACGTTCCCGGCGTCGACCCCAAGGCCATCGAGGTCCATGCCGAGAACGGCATGCTGACCATCAAGGGCGAGCGCGAGTCGGAGAAGAAGGAGGAAAAGGAAGGCTACAAGCGGGTGGAACGCGTCTACGGCAGCTTCTTCCGCCGCTTCAGCCTGCCCGACACCGCCGACACCGACAAGATCACCGCCAAGAGCAACAATGGCGTACTGGAGGTGCGCGTGCCGAAACACGAGAGGGTGCAGCCGCGCAAGATCACGGTCGAAGGCTAAGAAGACAGGGACGAGGGACAAGATACGAGGGGCGAGGGAACGAATGCGCTGCGCGCATGGTTATATCAATGACACCACGCGCCAGCGTGCTCGCCCCCTCGCACCTGGTCCCTCGTACCTCGTGCCTGTGTTCCTATGAGATACAAGGACTACTACAAAATCCTCGGGGTGGAGCGCTCCGCCACCCAGGACGAAATCAAGCGCGCCTACCGCAAACTGGCGCGCAAGTACCACCCCGACGTCAGCAAGGAACCGGACGCCGAGGAGCGCTTCAAAGAAGTCAACGAGGCGCACGAGGTGCTGCAGGATCCGGAAAAACGCGCCGCCTACGATCGCCTCGGAGCCAACTGGAAGGCCGGTCAGGACTTCACCCCACCGCCCGGCTGGGACACCGGCTTTGAATTCCGTGGCGGTGGCTTCAGCGGCAGCGAGTTTTCCGATTTCTTCGAGAGCCTGTTCGGCCACGGCAGCCCCTTCGGCGACACCTTCCAACAACACCGCGGCAGAGGCGGCTTCCGCATGCGCGGCGAAGACCGTCGCGCCAAGATCCGCATCCGCCTGGAAGATGCCTTCCACGGCGGCGAACGCGCCATCCGCCTGGAAACCCCGCAGGTGGATGCCCACGGCCACGTCACCCTGCGCCCGCACACACTCAAGGTGCGCATCCCCGCCGGCATCAATGCCGGCCAACAGATCCGTCTCGCCGGCAAGGGTGCGCCCGGCCAGGGCGGCGGCCCGGCGGGCGACCTGTATCTGGAAGTGGAGTTCGAGCCGCATACCCTCTACACGGTGGACGGGCGCGATATCTACCTCGACCTGCCCATCACGCCCTGGGAAGCCGCCCTCGGCGCCCGCGTCGCCGTGCCCACCCTGGGCGGCGCGGTGGAGATGAAGATCCCCGCCGGCGCCCGCAGCGGCCAGAAGCTGCGCCTCAAGGGCCGCGGCCTGCCCGGCCAGCCGCCCGGCGACCAATACGCCGTGCTGCAGATCGTCACGCCGCCGGCGGACAACGCCAAGGCAAAGAAATTTTACGAGGACATGGCGCGCACCATGCCGTTCAATCCGCGCCGACATCTGGAAGGCTGACCCTCTGTGTTATCTCCTCCCCCATGAATATGGGGGAGGCCGGGAGGGGGGCGTGCCTTTAGACGCCCCCTCCCCAACCCTCCCCATCCCATGGGGAGGGAGTATTCCCTCCTCCCCCACACCGTGGGGGAGGCCGGGAGGGGGCGTGCCTTTAGACGCCCCCTCCCCAACCCTCCCCATCCCATGGGGAGGGAGTATTCCCTCCTCCCCCACACCGTGGGGGAGGTCGGGAGGGGGCGTGCCTTTAGACGCCCCCCTCCCCAACCCTCCCCATCCCATGGGGAGGGAGTA
Organism: Sulfurivermis fontis; assembly: GCF_004001245.1. NCBI lineage: Bacteria > Pseudomonadati > Pseudomonadota > Gammaproteobacteria > Thiohalomonadales > Thiohalomonadaceae > Sulfurivermis > Sulfurivermis fontis. Next base: position 431,472 of record NZ_AP018724.1, on the reverse strand, counting down.
TTCCCTCCTCCCCCACACCGTGGGGGAGGTCGGGAGGGGGCGCGGAACTTGCCGCAACACATCCTGTCTTTCATCACACCGATCACAAGGAGACGACGATGAGCACACTGGAACAAATCCGTCACGGCCTGTCCCGCGCCTGGGACTCGGTGGCCGAGGGTTGGCAACAGCTGCGCGAACGCGCGGCGCAGGCGATGACACGTTTTACGCCGACACGCCACGGTGGCGCATTGGAGACCACGGAAGATCAGATCGCCGCCAACAGCGCACGCTGGGGCCTGTTGGCCGCCGAGGTGCAGGAGAACGAGGACGAGGTCGTCGTGCGGCTGGAGGCGCCTGGCATGGAAAAGGAGCAGTTCGACATCAGCGTCGTCGACGGTCGCTATCTCAGCGTGCGCGGCGAGAAGCGCGTGCAGCGCGAGGAAAAGCGCGGCCGCTATCACGTCATGGAGTGCGCCTACGGCCGCTTCGAACGCGCCGTGGCACTGCCTGCCGAGGTGGACGACAGCCGCGCCAAGGCCAGCTATCGCAACGGCGTGCTGCGCATCACGCTGCCCAAGGTACGTGGCGGCGGTGCGCGGCGCATTCAGGTGCAAGGCTGAGTATTCACAGTAGGAGCCGAGTCCTCTCGGCGAATGGTTGCCGGGGTTATGCACCGCTGCGCCGAGAGGACCCGTACCTGCTGCGTTCACGGCATTTCACCAAATCTTAAGACTGCTTCTGCTACAAGAAACAAACTCCGATAACGGCCCGCGTGCCGCTTCATTCACTGACCCCGAGGCCCTACATGCACAAACATCTCCCCGCCCTGCTGCTGCTCGTTGCCGCCAGCCTTCCCGTCCACGCCGCGCTGCCCGCCAGCGACAGCCAGGGCGCGCCGCTGCCGACCCTGGCACCGATGCTGGAACAGACGGTACCGGCGGTGGTGAACATCTTCACGCGCACACGCGTGCCGGTGCAGCAGAATCCGCTGCTATCCGATCCCTATTTCCGCCGCTTCTTCAACGTACCGGAGCAACCGCGCGAGCGCGTTACACAGAGCCTCGGTTCCGGTGTGGTGATGGACGCCGCCAAGGGTTACATCATCACCAACCATCATGTCATCGACGGCGCCCATGAAATCTCCGTGAACCTGGCCGATGGCCGCACCCTGCAGGCGGAGCTGGTGGGCAGCGATGAGGAAACCGATGTCGCGGTAATCAAGGTAGCGCCGGAAAACCTGCACGCCGTGACAACGGCAGATTCGGACCAATTGCGCGTGGGCGACTTCGTCGTCGCCATCGGCAATCCCTTCGGCCTCGGCCAGACCGTCACCTCCGGCATCGTCAGCGCCGTCGGCCGCTCCGGCCTCGGCATCGAGGGCTACGAAGACTTCATCCAGACCGACGCCTCGATCAATCCCGGCAACTCCGGCGGCGCGCTGGTCAATCTGCGCGGTGAACTGGTGGGCATCAACACCGCCATCCTGTCACAGAGCGGCGGCAACGTCGGCATCGGCTTCGCCATCCCCATCAACATGGCGAAGGAAATCATGGCGCAGCTCATCGAACACGGCGAGGTACGGCGCGGCGTGCTCGGCGCGCAGGCGCAGGATCTGACGCCGGAACTGGCCCAGGCCTTCGGCCTCGCCGCCCAACGCGGCGCCGTGGTCACCCAGGTCACGCCGGGCTCGCCGGCCGACAAGGCCGGACTCAAGAGCGGTGACATCATCACCCAGCTCAATGGCCGTGCGGTACGCGATGCCGCCGACGTGCGCAACGTCATCGGCCTGCTGCGCGTGGGTCAGAAGGTCGAGATGAAGGTGATGCGCAACGGCAAGGCCCACAACATCCGTGCCGTGGTGGAACAACCGCGCGCCACCGCCATCGGCGGCGACAAGCTGCATCCGCGCCTCGCCGGCGCCGTCATCGGCGACATCATCGAAGGCATGCCGCTGTATGGCAAGATTGATGGTGTGGTAGTGCTGGAAGTGGAACCGGGCAGCCCCTCCTGGCGTGCGGGCCTGCGCAGCGGCGATGTCATCGTCCAGGCCAACCGGCAGAACACCGCCAATCTGGCGGCACTGAGTGCAGTGGTGCGTCCCAAGGAACCGCTGCTGCTCAACGTGCAGCGGCGTGAAGGGGCGTTGTTTATTCTGCTGCAGTAATTACCCCGCCAAGTACTTCTCCTCCCCCATGAACATGGGGGAGGTCGGGAGGGGGCGCCCGTCGAAGCCCCCCACCCCAACCCTCCCCATCCCATGGGGAGGGAGTTTTCTCCTCCTCCACACCAAGTGGAGGAGGCTCCCGAATCTCCTCCCCAACGACCGTGGGGGAGGCCGGGAGGAGGCGCTATAATTCGCCCATGCCTTCAAGGACGACCCAACGCGCACGGAATCTGCGCAACCATCCCACCGATGCCGAGCAAAAGCTCTGGCGTCATCTACGCCAACGCCAACTCGACGGCGCACGCTTCCGGCGTCAACACCCCATCGGCCGATACATCACTGACTTCGCCTGCCTTGAACACAAACTGGTAATTGAGATCGATGGCGGGCAACACGCCGAACGCTCCGCATACGACGCGGCACGCGATGACTTTCTACGGCGGTGCGGTTATCGGGTATTGCGCTACTGGAACAATCAGGTGTTACGGGAAACGGAGGCTGTACTGGAGGACATCCTGCGACACTTGGCCGCCGGCAACAGGACAGTGCCGTAACAAGCCCCCCTCCCCAACCCTCCCCGCCCAGCAGGGAGGGAGCTTAACCCCTCCCCCACGACCGTGGGGGAGGACGGGAGGGGCGTCAACTACACCCCCGAACTATTGAACCGCCCCACCCGCATCGACAACGGCCACACCACCCGCCGCACAGTGTCCGCCCCGCCCCACGCCGCCGCCAGTTCATCAGCGATCAGCTGCAGCGGATCGTTGCCCCGCTCCTTGCGGTAGCGTTGCACGGCAGACCAGGTACCGAGATAGCCCAGCAGTTGCTCCAGGGTCCACTGCGCCTCCATGGCAAACGAAGGTGCGGCAATCTCATCGAGAGGAAACGGCAGGGTATGGTACTGCTCTTCCACATAACGCCGCTCCGGCGGCCAGTACGCGCCGGTAATCGGCTCATACAACCGCCACACCGCCGCATCGACGGCCGGACTTATCTGCATCAGCCCATAACTCCACGCCGCCAGCACGCCGCCCGGTTTCAGCACCCGCGCGGCCTCGGCGTAGAACGCAGGGAAATCGAACCAGTGCAGCGCCTGCCCTACCGTAATCAGATCGACGCTGTGCGCGGCGATGCCGGAAGCCTCGGCCGGGGCCACCGCGTAACGCACACGCGGATGAGCAGTGGCAGCAGCTATCTGGTTGGCACTGGCATCGGTAGCAATAACGGCGTCGAAGTGGGCGGCAAGCCCGAGCGCCGCCTGCCCATTGCCGGTCGCGCAGTCCCACACCCGTTCATGCCCCGGCGCCTGTTGTGCCAGCCAGGCAAACAGCGCATAAGGATAGCCGGGACGGTAACGGGTGTAATCGGCGGCGTGGCCGGAGAAGTGATCCTTGAAACCCATGCTCAGGAACGGGCGCGACCTGACACCAGCCAGTAGGTCACACCCAGCGCCAGCACCACGGCCGCCGTGGCCCATACGTACTCGTGGCCGACCACGCTGAAATCGAACACGATGACCTTGCGCGCAATGGCCATCAGAGCGGTGGCGATGACCAGCTTGACGTGAATGATGTCATCACGCAGGTACATGGTGATGTTGACGAAGATCTCGATGGCAATGAGCACGGCGAGAAAGGCGCCGAAGGTGGCGAGAATATCGTTGATGGCCAGCAGCATGAACGGCGGCTCCATCAGGCGCTGATACAGCACCCAGACCACATCGCCGATACCCCACAGAATCACCAGCACCATCAACACCGCCAACGTGCGCACCGCCTGACGGATGACCTTGTGCAACCCGTCAATCAGCGAATCGCGGTGCTCGACGGAAAAATCGGTGTGGTGCTCCGGGTCGTACCGCTGCTGATTGTTGTCGCTCACCGTCATACTCCTGCATTAGCGCCACACATCCGTCGTTCTATCAACTACCCTGCTTATTTGTAAACTTCACGCCGATGTCCAACGTGCAACACCAGCAGCGTGACACAGTTATCCTTGATTTCGCACAGTATGCGCCAGTCACCCACGCGGTAACGCCAATAGTCCTTTAATTCCCCCTTGAGCGGCTTGCCCGTCGCACGAGGATCCGCGTTTGATGCCACACGTTCCTGCAGAAAGGTCACGATACGCCTGGCAACCACCTTGTCGAGGTTGGACAGTTGCCTCCTGGCCAGCGCAGATATCTCAATCTGCCAAACCAAGCTCACGCTCCACATCCTCAAGCGAATAAGTCTTCATGTCGCCCGCTTCGATTTGCCGGGCGACCTGTTCAGCGAGATAGATATCCTCCAAATCATCCATATATTCGAGGATCGCCTGGCGGGCGTAATAGGTCTTGGTGCGGCCGGTCTTCTTGGCCAGCGCCTCAAGGCGGGATTCGATTTCTTCGGGTAAACGGATGGCAAGCATGGCCTATACCTCTCATCATGTTGCTATACAAATATAGCGCCACACAGAAAAGACCACAAGCTGACGGTAGTTTTTAGTTTGGGGTCAGAGTAACAACTCACCCGTTGGCTTCGGTCCTCGTTTCAGCTTATTCAGCCTCCGACCGGTCAGTCGTTCGATTTCCTCCTTGAACCGGTCGTTACCCAGCGCCAGCCCCATATTTGTGGCTGCCCGGATTTTCACGACGGATTGCTCGTCAAGCGGGGCGGCAAATAACCCAAGATAAGCTTGGGCCCGCTCTCGGGCATTGTTACCGAGGCAAAGATAGGTCGGATGTGGCGTCCATAGACCGCTCGTGATGCCGAGTGCGTTGGCATGAAAGCTGGACCAGTGGTAGTCAGACGGCCGCACCACCATGCCGGCGCGCACGGGATTCATCTCGATGTAGCGTTGGCAAGTCAGCAGATACGTATCCGCCTCGACAAGACACGACCTGAAACGCCCTTCCCATAGCGTTCCCGTCCTGCGATAGGTGTGATTGAAATAGCGCACGTAACGGCGCCCGAGCGCCTGCATCATGCGAGAAACGCTGCCCGCCACCGTTGGCGTCACCAACAGATGCACGTGATTGGTCATGAACACCCAGGCGTGGACGGCTACGCCACATTTGCGCGCGGCCTCTCCCAGCCAATCGGCATAGGCGGCGAAGTCCCGCTCATCGGCAAAACAAGGTTGACGATTATTACCACGCTGAATGACGTGCTGGGGAATCCCAATGGGACAAATGCGGGGCAGGCGGGCCATCGACTCCTCCTTGAGTCAACGCGTTGATAGCAGATCGATAGATAGATTAGCGGATTACGCCGGACAACGACCAGTAGGTTAGGGTTGTTACTCTGACCCCAAACTCCCGCCCAAACTCCCCGCCAGGGGACGGGGGGCCGGTGCGCCGTAAAGCATACCCTCGATACTGATGTCTTCATCGACATCAGGCCAATGGATATACGCCCCATCGCCAAGAATTTCCCAGTGGTTACGCTGTTCCGGGCTCGCCTCGGACAAACGCCACGACCAGGCGAGCGGCACACTCACCGTGCGTCCGTCCACAAGACAGGCGGTGATCTCCGCCTCTGTAACGCGCAAGTCGGTAATACGTGCTTCAACCAAAGGGGCCGCAATGCTCATCCCATGCCTCCAGGATTCTGTCGCGATTCGCCAACACGAGTTGGCGAATAATGTTCAACTCGGTGGGTGAAAACCCGTGGTTGCTCGCCAATGCAACGGGATTTACCCAGTACTTGCAAACCTTCCGCTCTCGCTGTACGTGAACGTGTTTGGGCTCATGACAATCGAAACTGACAAAGAATAGTCGGTAAGGTCCTGTTATTCCGCGGATTGTCGGCATGGATAGAATAGTAGGCAATCCCACCGGGAAAGACAAATCGGCTAGGAACGAATTGGGGTTGTTACTCTGACCCCAAACTCCTCTGACCCCAAACTCCATTGGGGTTGTTACTCTGACCCCAAACTCCCCTGACCCCAAACTCCCCAAACTCCCATCCCACCGGGAAAGACAAATCGGCTAGGAACGAATTGGGGTTGTTACTCTGACCCCAAACTCCTAGTAATCCTCCAAATCATCCATGTATTCGAGGATCGCCTGGCGGGCGTAATAGGTCTTGGTGCGGCCGGTCTTCTTGGCCAGCGCCTCAAGGCGGGATTCGATTTCTTCAGGTAAACGAATGGCAAGCATGGCCTATACCTCTCACACTATTGCTATACAAATATAGCGCTGCACAGGAAGGACCACAAGCTGATACCGCAGACAAACATGAGGGAGAACCAAAGACAGGGCGCACAAAAGAAAACGGGGCCCGAAGGCCCCGTTTCCCACTAACACATCCGTAAGGATGGATTAGAACGCTACGCGCAGACCGGCGGAGAGGCTGGTCTCATCCTGATCAGCACCACCCATCAGGTTACCCAGGTCGGTGGAGCGGTAACCAACCCAACCAGTGGTGTTCTTGCTGAAGGCGTGCTTAGCAGCAACGGCCATGTAGGTGGTCTCATCAACGTTAGCCTGATCCCAGTCGGTCTGGCCGACAGAGACAACGAGGGTGTTGTTGCCCATCTTGTAGGCAGCGTTGACATTCACCACGGTCGGGTCAATGGTGTTGACGGTCAGCATTTCGTACTGGCCAGAAACAGTCAGGTCACCAGATACCCACTTCACGCCCACCTTGGTAGCGGACAGATCGTTGAAGGTGGTAGCGCCAACCAGGGTAGCGGTAGCACCCAGACCCAGGTTGTTGATGTCGCTGAACTTGTCAGCAGCCACGTGGGCAACAGCCAGCTCAACAGGGCCAACCGGGGCATTCACGGAGAAGGACATGGCGTGTTCGCCATTGGTATCCGTGGCATTGGTGGGGTCATTACCCTCGTCCAGGACGATGGCAGCAACAACCTTGGCAGCACCGAAGGTACCGGCATAGGCGATGGCGTTGGAGGCATAGCCGTTGTGCAGGTCGGACATACCACCGTTACCACGAGCCTGCAGGGAGGTCATGACCAGCGGATCCCAGCCTACGGTGGAGGACTTGTACGGGGTGCTCAGGGTACCAGCCAGAACGGTACCGAAACCACCGGACAGACCAACATAGGCGTCACGACCAGTGATACCGCCAGCGGCGCTGGTGTCACCAACGTTGGCAACGCCGTTCCACATGGCGATGGCCTTCAGGCCGTCACCCAGGTCCTCGGAAGCGGAGAACTTGATGAAGCCGTAGGAGCCACCGTTCTCGGAACCGGTCTCACCACCATCGGTGGCATACAGACCATCGCGCATGCCGCCGTCACCGTCAACGGAACGCAGCTCAGCCTGCAGGCCACCAGAAATAGAAACCTCAGCCAGGGCTACGGGAGCAGCCAGCACGGCAGCAACGGCAACAGCAATTGCACTCTTCTTCATATTGTTCATCTCCTAGATGGTTGAACGAAGTTTCCTTGAAAAGGATTTGCTTAAGGTTGAGCTCAATCTTAAACGGGGTTGACTCTAGACCACTCCCAACCCTGAATGCAACACCTTTTTTCAAAAAAACCACAAATTGTTTTTATGTTGGTTTTTTGCAACACAAGCCCTGCCCTCCTGGCCCCCTCCCGGCCTCCCCCACTACTCGTGGGGGAGGAGATTCGGGGCCTCCCAATATCGCGGGGGAGGACACGGTGGGACAGAGGCAGACGGGAGATACTAGCGCAGATATTTCCACATGAAAAGCATGCGTATGGCGACAACGAGGATAAACCCTGCCTAGCGCTCAGATAGTTTGACGCTGTACGTATAGCATATTATCCTTGCTGCATGATCACGTCCTTCCGCGACAAGGAAACGGCAGCCTTGTTTATGGGTGAGCGCGTGAAGCGCTATCCCCCTGATATCAGGCAACCGGCCCGCCGCAAGCTGGCGCAATTGGAACAGGTATGTCGTGTTGATGAGTTACGTATCCCGCCGGGTAACCGTTTCGAGGCATTGAAGGGAGATCGGAACGGCCGCTGGAGCATACGCATCAACGAGCAGTGGCGTATATGTTTTCGCTTTGAAAACGGCAACGCCTGGGATGTGGAGATAGTGGATTACCATTGAGGTACAAGATATGACCATACGGCGTGAAGACCTCAACAAGATGGACTTTTCCGATCTGGTTGAAGCGGGGGACAAACTGCCCGCAGTTCACCCAGGGGAGATTCTGCTGCATGAATTCATGACGCCGCTGGGGCTTTCCGCCAATGCCCTGGCTGGTGCGCTGCATGTACCCGCCAACCGGATCAGCGGCATCGTTAACGGATCGCGCTCAGTGACCGCGGACACGGCACTGCGCCTGGCGCGCTATTTCGGCACTACCGCCGAATTCTGGATGGGATTGCAAAAGGATTACGAATTGGAAAACGCCCGGCGGGTGGAGCTTGCCGCTATCGAAAAGGAAGTTTCTCCCCGCGCAGCTTGAGGAGTTGGCGGGCTGAAGCCCGCCCTACATTCGGTCTATTGGCCGCACAAACAAAAAGGCCCTTCCTTGCGGAAGGGCCTTTTTGATTTGGCTGGGGCGCTAGGGGTCGAACCTAGAACCTACGGAGTCAGAGTCCGTCGCTCTGCCAGTTGAGCTACGCCCCAAGAAAACCGAGTGACAAGTTGCAAGTGACAAGTTGCAAGAGTCAGTTCGCTGCGCAGCGCGCGATCAGACCCTGGAGCATTCTTGCGATCTCGGTTGCCTCGGCAACCATGTCGAGCGCCACGGGCTTATCCATGAACCCTGCCTCAGCACCGATGTACAACTGCGTCCGCAGTTCACCACACGATCCCTTGGCAATGCGCAGGAAGCGGGCAAATTCACGCCCAGAATCCCGCTCGTAGCCCTCTGCGATATTGGAAGGTACCGACAAAGCAGCGCGGGTGATTTGATCCTTGAACCCGGCATCGCGGCATCCTGAAAGTTGCTTGTACAACTCCACAGATAGCCGCGCGCTCCGCTTCCAGACTTCCAACTTCTCGAAAGCATCCATGCTTTCTTGAAACTTGCGACTTGAAACTTGTAACTGCTGTTAACGCTTCGAGTACTGCGGACGCTTGCGCGCCTTGTGCAGGCCGACCTTCTTGCGCTCGACTTCGCGGGCATCGCGGGTCAGGAAGTTGCCGCGGCGCAGGGCGCCACGCAGGCCTTCGTCGTAACCCACCAGGGCACGGGCGATGGCGTGGCGGATGGCGCCGGCCTGGCCGGTGGTGCCGCCGCCAACGACGGTAACCTTGATGTCGAACTTGTCGGTCAGCTCAACGGCTTCCAGCGGCTGGCGCACGACCATACGGGCGGTGACGCGGCCAAAATAGGCGTCGAGGTCACGGCCGTTGACGGTGATGGCGCCCTTGCCGGGGGCCAGGAAGGCACGCGCGGAAGAGGTCTTGCGGCGGCCGGTGGTGTTGATAGCTTGGGTCTGTGCCATGGTGCTTGTCCTGAAAAACTCAGATGTCCAGCGGCTTCGGCTGCTGGGCGGCGTGGGCGTGCTCAGGGCCGGCGTATACCTTCAGCTTGCTGAACATGGCGCGGCCGAGGGAGTTCTTCGGCAGCATGCCCTTGACGGCGATTTCCAGCACGCGCTCGGGGGCCTTGTCGATCAGCTTGTCGAAGCTGATTTCCTTGATGCCGCCGGGGAAGCCGGTGTGGTGGTAGTACATCTTGTCGGTCGCCTTGCGGCCGGTGACGTGCACCTTCTCGGCATTGACCACAATGATGTAATCGCCGGTATCCACATGCGGGGTGTATACGGCCTTGTGCTTGCCGCGCAGGCGCGAAGCAATCTCAGAAGCGAGGCGGCCGAGGGTCTTGCCGGCAGCGTCGACGACGTACCAGTCGCGCTTCACTTCGGCGGGCTTCGCGCTAAAAGTCTTTGTACCAATCATCCCAAATCACTCCAGAAAGAGCGGGTGTCACGAAAAGAGGCGGAATCTTATAGAAAACGCGGGCGGGATACAACCCCCAAGCAGACAGGTACGAGGGGCAAGGTACGAGGTACGAAAGGATCCGGACCGCTTGCGGGCGGCGATCCTAGCGCCCCCGTGCCGTTTTTCCAAGTTCTGAAATAAAAAAGGCCCGGCGGGGTGGCCGGGCCAATAAAACCACCAAAGGAGGGTGGAGGAGTCACAGACTTGCTGCGCATTGGGGGGCAGCAGCAAATCAGTAGTGGCTAATATACTGATATTTCCGGGCACGTCAACACCGGGGTTTGTAGGGGAATTCGGGGGATAACCCGGAGGGTTTTTTCTCCTCCCCCACACCGTGGGAGGCCGGGAGGGGGCGGTGTCAGATTTTCAGCCGTTCGACCACGCGGTCGTGCTGCAGGTGCTGTTCGATGATCTCATCGATGTCTTCGCGGTCGACGTAGGTGTACCAGGTTTCCTGCGGATAGATGACGATCACCGGCCCCTCGCTGCAGCGGTCGAGACAGCCGGCGCTGTTGATGCGCACACCGCCGGGACCGGCGAGGCCCAGTTGCTTCACCTTGTCCTTGGCGTAGTCGCGCAGCGCCTGGGCGTTGTGGTCCTGGCAACAGGCCTTGCCTTCGCGCTGGTTGGTGCAGAAGAAAACGTGGTGTTTGTAGTAGGACATGTCCGCCCGCCACTGTTATTGAACCGGCCCGTAGTCTACCATGGGGCGCTGTTTTCCTGCCGTGACCCCCACATTGAACTTGCTATCCCAGATCCTGGCCGACGCTGATCGCTGCGTGCTGTGCGGCATGTGTCTGCCCCACTGTCCCACCTATGGTCTGAGCCATAACGAGGCGGAATCGCCGCGCGGGCGCATCTCCCTGATGCTGGCGGTCGCGCGCGGCCAGCTGGAGGCGGATGCCGGGCTGCTTGGCCACCTCGATCGTTGCCTGGGCTGCCGCGCCTGCGAGGCGATGTGCCCCTCCCTGGTGCCCTACGGCCGCCTGCTGCGCAACACACGCGAACATTTATATCGGCAGGAACATTCCCGCCTTGCCGACACGCTGGCGACACCGGCGCGGCGCAAGCTGCTGGGCGGCGCATTGCACCTGTTCCAGGCCAGCGGCCTGCAAAAGATCACGCAGCGGCTGCATCTGCTCGGCGACAGTGCCGTCGGACGGTTGCTGCAGGGCCTGCCGGAGGGCGGCGCCGCGCCGTCCCTGCCGGAATTTACGCCGGCACAGGGCGTACAGCGCGGGCAGGTGGCGCTGTTCACCGGCTGCACCGGCGACCTGCTGCAGCGCCGCTTGCTGCACGATGCCCGCAGGCTGTTGAGTGCGCTGGGGTATGCGGTGCATATCCCGTCACAGCAAGGCTGCTGCGGTGCGTTGCATGTGCAGCAGGGCGACGGCGCGACGGCACGGCACCTGGCACAGCAGAATCTGGCGGCCTTCCCCGCCGAGGCCGAGGCCATCCTCAGCGTGGCCAGCGGCTGCGGCGCCCTGCTGCATGAATACGACGACCTGCTGGAGGACGAGCGCGCCGCCGGCTTTGCCCGTCGCGTAATCGACATCAACGCGTTTCTCGCCGGACTGGACTGGCCCGAAACTCTGGTGCTGCGGCCGTTGCCGCAGAAGGTAGCGGTGCATGAGTCCTGTACCCTGCGCAATGTGCTGCGCGGGCAGCAGGCGCTGTACACCCTGCTGCGCCACATCCCGCAGCTGGAGGTCGTCGAGTTGCCGCACAACGAGCGCTGCTGCGGCGCCGCCGGCAGCTATCTGGTCGACCATCCGGCCGAGGCCGATACCCTGCGGGCCGACAAGGTCGCCGCCGTGGCGGAACTGCAACCGCAGTGGCTGGCCAGCGCCAACATCGGCTGCGCCATGCATCTCGCGGCCGGACTGCGCGCGGCGGGGCTGGCGGTGGAGGTAGTGCATCCGGTGTCGCTGCTGGTCAAACAAGTGACAAGTGACAAGTGACAAGTGACAAGTGACAAGTGACAAGTGACAAGTGACAAGCAAGATTGTCCCTATCTTGCAACTTGTCACTTGAAACTTGTAACTTAGCCTTCATGCGCAACTACTCCCCCATCGACAAGCTGTTTCTCAACTTCGATACCGCCCTGCGTACCGTGTTCGGACGGCCGGTGCTGACCGAACGCCCCAATCCGGCGGAGCACCTGCCCGAGGCGGAGCTGAGCGAGGCCGAGCGCGTGCTGGCCGGACGGCTGATGCGCATCAACCACGCCGGCGAGGTGTCGGCGCAGGGGCTGTATCAGGGCCAGGCACTCACCGCGCGCCTGCCGGAGGTGCGCGACAAGATGGAGCGCGCCGCACTGGAGGAAAACGATCACCTGGAATGGTGCGAGCGCCGCGCGAAGGAAATGGGCACCCACGTCAGTTACCTCAACCCGCTGTGGTATGCGGGTTCGTTGGCCATCGGCGCCCTGGCCGGTGCCGCCGGCGACAAGTGGAGCCTGGGCTTCGTGGTGGAGACCGAACATCAGGTGGTGCGGCACCTGGACGAGCATCTGGCGCAATTGCCGGAGCACGATCAGAAAAGCCGCGCCATCCTCGAGCAGATGAAGGAGGACGAGGCGCACCACGCCACCCTCGCCCTGCATGCCGGCGGCGCCCCGCTGCCGGAGCCGGTGAAGAGGCTGATGGGTCTGGTGTCGAAGGTAATGACGCGGACGACCTATTGGATATAAAACAAGTTACAAGTTACAAGTTACAAGTTACAAGAAAAGAGGGTGTTGTCTTTGGCTTGTCACTTGCAACTTGGTACTTGGAACTATTTTTTGGGAATCTTCGTCAGATTCCGTCCATAGAAGATCTCCAGCATTTCCCGTTGCAGACGCCGGCGGATGGTGCGCGAATCCGCCGGGTCGAGGTCGCGCGCCTGGACACCGAACAGGTAGTTATCCAGGTCGAACTCCTTGAGCATCATCTTGGTGTGGAAGATGTTCTCCTGATAGACGTTGACGTCGATCATCTGGTAGCGATCCAGCGTATCGCGGGCGATGTAATTCTGGATCGAGTTGATCTTGTGGTCGATGAAATACTTGCGCCCCTTGACGTCGCGGGTGAAGCCGCGCACGCGGTAGTCCATGGTGACGATGTCGGACTCGAAGCTGTGGATCAGATAGTTCAGCGCCTTCAGCGGCGAGATGCGGCCGCAGGTGGAGACATCGATGTCGGCGCGGAAGGTGCTGATGCCGTTGTCCGGATGGCTCTCCGGATAGGTGTGTACGGTGATGTGGCTCTTGTCCAGATGCGCCACCACGGCGTCCGGCAGCAGCGGACCGGGCGATTCGGTGTTGGAGCGGTCTTGCGACAGCACCGGCTCCTCGGAGATCAGCATGGTGACGCTGGCGCCCTGCGGATCGTAATCCTGGCGCGCGATGTTGAGGATGTTGGCGCCGATGATATCGGCCACATCGGTGAGGATGTTGGTCAGGCGCTCGGCGTTGTATTCCTCATCGATGTACTCGATGTACTCGCGCTGCTGGGCATCGGTCTGCGTGTAGCAGATGTCGTAGATGTTGAAGCTCAGCGTCTTGGTCAGGTTGTTGAAGCCGTGCAGCTTGAGCTTGGTTCCGAGAGAGTCAGGCAATTCATGCACCTCCGCAGTACAGTCAGGAAGTCCCCGCCGGCATCCTGGCCGGGCGGGGACGCGCATTATCCCTGATTAAGCCGCAAAAGGGGGATAAAATTTCCCTCAGCCTGCCACGATCTCGTAGTCGTGGGTGATCTCGGCCACCTTGCCCAGCATGATGGAGGCGGAGCAGTACTTCTCTGCCGACAGCTCGACCGCTCGCTTGACCTGGGCCTCCTTCAGGTCCTGGCCGGTGACGATGAAGTGGACGTGGATCCGGGTGAAAACCTTGGGGTCGGTGTCGGCACGCTCGGCGGTGATCTCGGCCACGCAGTCACGGATGGGCTGGCGCGCCTTCTTCAGGATGCTGACCACATCGAAGGAGGTGCAACCGCCCATGCCGAGCAGCAGCATCTCCATCGGCCGCGGCCCCAGATTGCGGCCGCCGTGGTCGGGCGGGCCGTCCATCACCACCGCGTGGCCGCTCTCCGTCTCGCCCAGGAAGGTGGCCTGCTCCACCCATTTGATACGCGCCTTCATTTTAACTTTCCTCCAAGCTGGGTTATTCTGGTGCGATTCTACCCGCTTGCCTGGCTCCAGGCAGGCTGGTATACGTAACACCCACTAATTTCCTAGGGACAAGGGGTCACCATGACGACCAAGGCGCTGAGCACCGGCAACCCGGCGATCGATCGCTTCCTGGTCCATTGCCACCGCCGCAAATACGCCTCCAAGAGCACCATCATCCGTGCCGGCGACAAGCCCGACGTGCTGTATTACGTCATCAAGGGCGGCATGACGGTGTTGATCGAGGACGACAACGGCCGCGAGATCGTGCTCGCCTACCTCAACCCCGGCGACTTCTTCGGCGAGATGGGCCTGTTCGACGAAAGCGCCGGCCGCAGCGCCTGGGTGCGCTCGCGCACCGAGTGCGAACTGGCGGAGATCAGCTACACCCGCTTCCGCCAGGTGGCGCACGACGACCCGGAGATCCTCTTCGCCCTGTCCAGCCAGATGGCGGCACGCCTGCGCACCACCAGCCGCAAGGTGGGCGACCTGGCCTTCCTCGACGTCACCGGCCGCATCGCCCGCACCCTGCTCGACCTCACCAGGGAGCCGGATGCCATGACCCATCCCGACGGCATGCAGATCCGCATCACCCGCCAGGAGATCGGCCGCATCGTCGGCTGCTCGCGCGAAATGGCCGGGCGTGTGCTCAAGACCCTGGAAGAACAGGGCCTGATCTCGGTGAAGGGCAAGACCATCGTCGTGTTCGGTGCGCGGTAAGTGGCAAGTGGCAAGTGGCAAGTGGCAAGGAAGAGGGTGTTGCCTTTAGCGTGTCACTTGCAACTTGAAACTTGTAGCTAAGTATTAAACAACTCCGCCAGCTTCTCGCCCGGCTCCGCCGCGCGCATAAACGCCTCCCCCACCAGAAAACTGTGCACACCGTGACGGCGCATCAGCGTCACGTCGTCGCGGCTCAGGATGCCGCTCTCGGTGACCACGATGCGATCCTCCGGGATCTGCGCCAACAGGTCGAGGGTGGTTTGCAGGGAAACCTCGAAGGTGCGCAGATTGCGGTTGTTGATGCCGACCAGGGGCAGCGGCAGGCGCAGCATGCGCTCCAGTTCCTGCCCGTCGTGCACCTCCACCAGCACATCCAGCCCCAGCTCCGTCGCGGCGGCGGTCAGCTCGGCCATCTGTCCGTCGCTCAATGCAGCGGCGATGAGCAGGATGCAGTCGGCACCGATGGCACGCGCCTCCACCACCTGGTAAGTGTCGATGATGAAGTCCTTGCGGATCACCGGCAGCCCACAGGCCGCGCGGGCCTGTTGCAGGTATTCGTCGCTGCCCTGAAAGAAATCGATATCGGTCAGTACCGACAGGCAGGCTGCACCGCCGCGTTCGTAGGAGGCCGCGATCTCCGCCGGGTGGAAATCGGGACGCAACAGGCCTTTGCTGGGCGAGGCCTTCTTCACCTCGGCGATCACCGCCGGCAGCCCGGCGGCCAGCTTGGCGCGCAGCGCGCCGACGAAGGGGCGCAGCGCCGGCGCCGCCGGCACGCGGTCGCGCAACTCCGCGATACTCACCCGACTGCGCCGCGCCGCGATCTCTTCGGCCTTGCGCTGCAGGATTTTCTTCAGGATATCCGGGGTATCGCTCACGTCATGCCGCCTTGAAGCTGTTGCTGACCTGCACCAGGCGGTCGAGCCGCTCGCGTGCGGCGCCGCTGGCGATCACTTCACGCGCCTTCTGCACGCCCTCTTCCAGCGTGGCCGCCAGGTCGGCCGCATAGATGGCGGCGCCCGCATTGAGCACCACGATATCGCGCGCCGGCCCCGCCTTGTCAGCGAGCACATCACGCATGATGCCGAGACTCTGTTCCGGCAACTCCACGGCCAGGCGCTTCACATCGGCGCGCACCATGCCGAACTGCTCCGGCGTGATGGCATAGCGCTTGAGCGTGCCGTGCTGCCATTCCGCCACCTGGGTCGGCGCACTGATGCTGATTTCATCCATGCCGTCCTCGGCATGCACGATGAGCACATGCTTCGAGCCCAGCCGGCCCAGCACCTGGGCCAGCGGCTCCAGCCACTCGCCGCTGTAGACGCCGAGCACCTGATGCGGCGCGCCGGCCGGATTGGTCAGCGGCCCCAGCACATTGAAGATGGTGCGCACGCCCATTTCGCGGCGCGGGCCGATGGCGTGCTTCATGGCGCTGTGATGCTTGGGGGCGAACATGAAACCGACACCGGCCTGGCGGACGCATTCACCGACCTGCTGCGGCGTCAGCTCCAGGTTGACGCCGGCCGCCTCCAGCACGTCGGCGCTGCCGGATTTGCTCGATACCGAGCGGTTGCCGTGCTTGGCCACGTTGGCGCCCGCCGCGGCCACCACAAAGGCCGCCGTGGTCGAGATGTTGAAGGTGTGGGCGCCATCGCCGCCGGTGCCGCAGGTATCCACCAGATGCGGCAGCTCCAGCTCTACCCGCGTCGCCAGTTCGCGCATCACGCCGGCGGCCGCGGCGATCTCGTCCACCGTCTCGCCCTTCATGCGCAGGCCGACGAGGAAGCCGCCGATCTGCGCCGGAGTCGCCTCGCCGGTCATGATCAGGCGCATCGCCGCCGTCATTTGCTCGGAGCTGAGGTCGCGGCGCTCGGTGACGGCGCGGATGGCTGTCTGCATATCCATGGTGGAAAACCTTTGGCGTTATGTTCGGCAAAAATGTCGGGCGATTGTCCCGTTTCCCCGCCGCAGCGGTCAAGGCGCCGCTGCGGCGCCGTAGCGCTCCTGCCAGCCCCACACCAGCAGGCCGGCGCCGGCCAGCGCCAGCATGCCCAGGGCCAGGCTCCAGACATGATGGGCGATGAAGGGCACCAGCAACCCCGCCACCAATGCGTTGAACCCCACCTGCATGAAGGATTGCACTGCCGCGGCCATGCCGCGGTTGCGCGGAAAGCAATCCAGCGCCAGTACCGTGAGGTTGGGCATGCTGAACGACACGGCAAAGGCGTACAGCACCAGCGGTGCCAGCACACTCACCGGCGTCGGCGGCAACAGCAGGGCCTGCGCCACATTGAGCAGACTCGCCGCCAGCATCAGCGCATAGCCGATGCGGATGCCGCGCGGCGGCGTCATGCGCCCGGCGAGCCGGCTCATGGCATACGAACCCGTCATCAGGCCGCCCACCATCGGTACGAACTGCATCCAGAAGTCGTTGACGCCCAGATGCAAATGGTCATACAGCAGCGTCGGTGCGGCGGCGATATAGATGAAGAAGCCGCCGAAGTTGAGGGCGAAGGCCAGCACCAGCCCCATGAAGCGGCCATGACGCAGTGCCATGCCGTAGGCCCCCGCCACCTTCAGCGGGTGGATCGAGTGCCGGCCGTCGGCCGGCAGCGTCTCCGGCGCGCGCCAGACGATGACGGCCAGCACGGCGACACCGAGCAGGGCGAGAAACCAGAACACCGCGCGCCAGCCGGACCAGTCCTGCAACACGCCACCGATCATCGGCGCGATGGCCGGGGCTATGGCAAAAATCAGCATCGCATGGGACAGCACCCGCTGCGCATGATGGCCACTGAAGGCATCGCGCACCATGGCGCGGCCCACCACCACACCGGCGCCGGCGGACAGCCCCTGCACCACACGCCAGAACAGGAGACCGGCGATGGTATCGGTCAGCGCCGCACCGATACTGCCCAGCACATACAACAGCAAGGCGCCGATGATCACCGGACGGCGACCGAAGCTGTCGGACAGCGGGCCATAGATCAGCGTGGTCAGGGCAAAGGCCGCCAGATACAGGCCCATGGTCTGCTGCATCTGCGCATGGCTTGCCGCCAGGTCTGCCGCAATGGCGGGGAAGGACGGCAGATAGGTGTCGATGGTGAACGGCGCCAGCATCGACAGCGCGGCGACCACGAAGGCGATGAACAGCGGATGATGCGCCGGAACGGCGCTGGTGTTCGACACGATTTCAGAACCTTTTGGGTGGGTGCCGGGCACTCCCGGCGAACAGCGCGTCTGCCTGGCAGCCTGCTCGCCCACGGCGTGGGCTCCTACAGGCAGGACAACGCCATCCTCAACTGCGCCGCCCGCCCTGCATGGCGAGGAAGTTGCGCAACATGTCGTGGCCGTGCTGGGTGAGGATCGATTCGGGGTGGAACTGCACGCCCTCGATGACGAACTCGCGGTGACGCACACCCATGATGGCCTCGCGCGTGCCGTCGGCATTCTGCGTCCACGCCGTCACCTCCAGACAGGCCGGCAAGGTCGACTGTTCGATCACCAGCGAGTGATAGCGTGTGGCCTGAAACGGATTCTCCAGCCCGGAAAACACACCGACATTGGCATGATAAATCTGTGAGGTCTTGCCGTGCATGATCACACCGGCGTGCACGATGTTGCCGCCGAAGGCCTGGCCGATGGACTGATGGCCCAGGCACACGCCGAGGATCGGCAGCTTGCCGGCGAAATGCTGGATGGCGGCGACGGAAATGCCCGCCTCGCTCGGCGAGCACGGCCCCGGTGAAATCACCAGGCGCTCCGGCTGCAGCCGCTCGATCTCCTCGATGGAGATCTGGTCGTTGCGATGCACCTGCACATCGGCGCCCAGCTCGGCGAAGTACTGCACCAGGTTGTAGGTGAAGGAGTCGTAGTTATCGATCATCAGCAACATGATGTGTCCCTCACCGGCGCGCGTTGTCGAGGCCGGCCTCGGCCAGCGTGGCGGCACGGAAGATGGCGCGGCTCTTGTTCATGGTCTCGTCCCATTCGTTGCGCGGCACCGAGTCGTAGACGATGCCGGCACCGGCCTGCATGTAGAGCGTGCCCTCCTTGACCACCGCGGTGCGGATGGCGATGGCCGTATCCATGTTGCCGTTCCAGGCCAGATAACCCACGGCCCCCGCGTAGACGCCGCGCTTCACCGGCTCCAGCTCGTCGATGATCTCCATGGCGCGGATCTTCGGCGCACCGGAAACGGTGCCGGCCGGGAAGGTGGCGCGCAGGGCATCCATGGCGCTCATGCCCGCCTTCAGCCGCCCCTCCACGTTGGAGACGATGTGCATGACATGGGAATAGCGCTCGATCACCATCTTCTCGGTGAGTTCGACGCTGCCGGTCTCGGCGATGCGGCCGACATCGTTGCGGCCGAGATCGATGAGCATCAGGTGCTCGGCGATTTCCTTCGGGTCGGCCAGCAGATCCGCCTCCAGGGCCTTGTCCTGTTCCTCGCTCTTGCCGCGCGGCCGCGTGCCGGCAATGGGACGCACCGTCACCTTGCCGTCTTCGCAACGGGTGAGGATCTCCGGCGAAGAGCCCACCACCTGGAAGCCATGCAGATCGAGGTAGAACATGTAGGGCGAAGGGTTGAGGCTGCGCAGCGAACGGTACAGGTCCAGCGCCGGCGCGTAGAACGGGATCGACAGGCGTTGCGACAGCACCACCTGCATGATGTCGCCGTCGACGATGTACTCCTTGGATTTGCGCACCGCCTCCTCAAAACCGTGCTGGGTGAAGCCGGAGACGAAGTCCTGTTCGGTCACTTGGTGCGGCGCCGTGGCCGGCCGCGCCGGCAGCGGGCCACGCAGCCGGGCGATGAGCTGATCGAGACGCTGCTGCGCCGCCGCCAGCGCATCCCGCTGTGCCGGATCGGCGTGGACGATGACATGCAGCTTGCCGCTCAGGTTGTCGAACACCACCACCTCGTCCGACACCATCAGCATCACGTCGGGCACGCCCATCTCGTCGGTGTTGGGACAGGGGCCCAGGCGCGGCTCGATGTAGCGCACGGTGTCGTAGCCGAAATAGCCGACCAGGCCGCCGTTGAAGCGCGGCTCACCCGGCTCGCAGGCGACGCGGTAGCGCTGCTGGAACCGTTCGATCCAGGCCAGCGGATCGGCGACCGTTTCGCTCTCCACCACCACGCCGTCGTGCTCGACCTCGATGTCGTAGCCGTGCACGCGCACCACGGTGCGGCAGGGCAGGCCGATGATGGAGTAGCGGCCCCACTTCTCGCCGCCCTGCACCGACTCGAACAGGTAGGAATACGGCGCGTTGGCCAGCTTGAGGTAGGTGGACAGCGGCGTGTCGAGGTCGGCAAGGACCTCGCGCGCCACGGGAATGCGGTTATAGCCCTGGGAGGCGAGTTCGGCGAAACGTTGTGGGGTCATGGCAGCTACCTGACAGGCAAAGTGATTACGGAATCAACGGGTACACGCGTGCGCTTACCAGCGGCGCCATCGCGTCCCGGTGATTCCCGGCTTTGTCTTGTCGGTATGCACCATGTTCATGCTTGCAGATTCAATAGGCCCGGCAGTTCGGCCAGGGAGTCGATGACGGCGTCGGGATTGGCCTCGCGGATGTCGATGCCGTGGTTGTAACCGTAGCTGACCGCCACCACCGCGAAGCCCGCCGCCCGCGCCGCATGCACGTCGTGCATGGAATCCCCTACCATCAGTGCGTGTGCCGGTTCGACTTTAAAGAAATCGGCGGCATGGAGCAAGGGCGCCGGATGGGGCTTCTTTTGTGGCGTGGTATCACCACTCACCACGATACCGAAGAAATCGCGTATCCCCTTATCCCGCAGCAAAGGCTCGGTAAAGCGTGCTGCCTTGTTGGTGACACAACCGAGCTTCACACCGGCCGCCTGCAGCGCCTCCAGCCCCTCACGCACACCGGGGAACAGCCGGCTGCGCTGGCTGGTGTTCACGGCATACAGTTCGGTGAAGATCGGCATGGCACGGGCGAAGTCAGCCTCGGTCGGCTCCGCCTCCAGTTCACCGGTGAGGGCACGCTTGACCAGGCGCTCGACGCCGTTGCCGACCCAGCCGCGCACCACGGCCTCGCCATGGGGCGCGCGGCCAAGCCGCCGCATCATCTCGTCGACGCAATAGGCCAGGTCAGGCACGCTGTCCACCAGGGTGCCGTCCAGGTCGATGAGGATCATTTCGGGTTTGCTAAGCATTGGAATGAACCACGGAGAGCACGGAGGACACAGGACCGTTCACCACGAAAAAATCGCCGTGGTCCCCTGCCCTCCGTGGTTAGGCTTACTTGCCGACCTTGGCCAGCTCGGCGCGCATTTCACCGATGATGGTGTTGTAGTGGTTCTTGTCCTTGTCGTTGCGCTTGCCGAACACGGCGGAACCGGCGACGAAGGTATCCACACCCGCCTCGGCCACTTCCTTGATGTTGGCCGGACCGACGCCGCCATCGATCTCCAGACGGCAGTTGTACTTGCCCGCATCGATCATCGCGCGCACCTTGCGCGCCTTGTCGAGGACGTAGGGGATGAACTTCTGGCCGCCGAAACCGGGGTTCACGCTCATCAGCAGCACCATGTCCAGCTTGGGCAGGGTGTATTCCAACACGTCCAGCGGGGTGGCCGGATTGAACACCAGGCCGGCCTTGCAGCCGCTGTCCTTGATCAGGCCGATGGTGCGGTCGATGTGCTCGGAGGCTTCCGGGTGGAAGGTGATGTAGGTGGCACCGGCCTTGGCGAAATCGGGGATGATGCGGTCCACCGGCTTGACCATCAGGTGTACATCGATGGGGGCGGTGATGCCGTGCTTGCGCAGGGCCTCGCACACCAGCGGGCCGATGGTCAGGTTGGGCACGTAGTGGTTGTCCATTACATCGAAGTGAACGATGTCCGCGCCGGAGGCCAGCACGTCAACAACCTCCTCACCGAGACGGGCGAAGTCCGCCGACAGGATGGAAGGGGCAATCTGATAATCCGCCATGGTGATCCCTCTGAGCTTGATGTGTGAGGCCCTCTGCGGGGCGTTGAATAGTTAAGGACCGCCGATTGTACCGGCTCCCGGCAGGCAATGCGACAGTTCCGCCTTTACGGCCCCCGATGCGCCGGATATGCTGCAAGACCATGAAAACCCTACGTTATGTATTGCTGCTGACCCTCTGGGCCGGTGTCGCGCAGGCGGCCCCGGCCGCTGCGCCGGCGCCCGATGCGGCAGCGGAGACCGCCGCAACCGTGAGTCCGGCACCGGCGCCCGATGCGGAACAGGAGGTGGTGGCAAGACTGCGCGCCAGTGCCGTTGCCGGCGAAATCCAGGAGCTGAGCGTGGACGGCAAACCCGTGCTGGCCCTGTGGCGCAACGAGACCCTTGGCCGGCCGCAGGGGGCGGTACTCCTGCTGCACGATACGGGGGCCCATGCCGACTGGCCCGGCGTCATCGGTCCGCTGCGCCGCGAACTGCCCGAGCACGGCTGGCACACACTGGCACTGCAGCTATCCGCGCCTGAGGCCACGGAGGCCGCGCAGCAGACAACGGCGCGGCTGCGTGCCGCCCTCGCCTTTCTCGCCGGCAAGAACATCCGCAACATCGTCCTGCTCGGCCACGGTAGCGGCGCTGCCGCGGCCCTGCGCCATGCCGCCGACAACAAGGGGACAGTCAACGGCCTGATCCTCGTCGCGCTGGGCGAAATGGACGATGCGGCCTTGCTGGATCGCGCGGCGGTCCCCATCTACGACATCTATGGCAGCGCCGATGCCCTGGAGGTACGCACCGCCGGTGCACAGCGCCTGACCGAGGGGCGCCGCCTGGTACGCAAGGACGGCGGTGAACTGCCGCGCTACCGCCAGTTCGTGGTGCTGGCGGCCGATCATTTCTTCAGTGCCCAGACCGAGATCCTGCTGCGTCGCGTGCAGGGCTGGCTGCGCACCCATGCCGAGGGCATGGAGATCAGCGAATAACAAGAGGAGACAAGATGGGACTCGCGATGTTGCTGCACGTACTGTCCGCCGTCATCTGGGTCGGCGGGATGTTTTTTGCCTACATGGTGCTGCGCCCAGTGGCGGCCGGACAACTGGAACCTCCGCAGCGCCTGCCGTTGTGGGCCGCCTGCTTCCAGGGCTTCTTCATCTGGGTATGGGGGGCGGTGATCCTGTTGCCGGTGACCGGCTACTGGATGCTGTTCAGCATGTTTCAAGGCATGGCCAATGCGCCGCTGTACGTGCATGCCATGCAGGGACTCGGCCTGCTGATGATCGCGCTGTACCTGTGGCTCTACTTCGGCCCCTATCGCGCCCTGCGCGCCACCGTGGCGGCACAGGACTGGCCGACTGGCGGCGCCCGTCTGGCCACCATCCGCCGCATCGTCGGCACCAACCTGCTGCTCGGCCTCGTCACCATCACCATCGCCGTGGCCGGGCACTATCTGATTCCGGCGGCCTGACGGCATTGTCACGGGGCGCGCCCGCGCGCCCCGTCTTCATCTCGCGCTGTCGTCCTGTTGTTGCAGCAGCGCGGCAAGGTCCAGCATGCGCACGGCGTCCACCGCCGCCTCGCAGGCCCCCTCGTGGCACAATCCGCTCATGGCCGCCTGCTGATAGCCGTCGAGCGCGGCCCGGATGCAGGCTTCGCGCACACGCTCGGCAACATGCAACACGGCATCATTCATTCGCACAGCGCCCCGGCCCACAGCTGGCCGTTGATCATCAGCTCGGTGATGCGGCCGTCGTTCTGGCGCATGTTGATCCGTGCCGTGGTCTGGCTGCCGTCCTGCAGGCGGATCTGCACCGTGTCGCCGCTCACCTGATAACTTCCCGGCGTGCCACCGCCCTTGCCGTAATAGCCGCCGGCACCGCTGCTGAAGCTGGCCTCACTGCTGTACACCACGCCGCCGCTGCCGTCGAACACCATGGCACTGAGGCGGTAATAGCCGCTGCTGCCGCCGGATGAACCACCCCAGTTGCACAGACGCCCCTTGAGTTGTGCATTATTGCCGCCCGCCGCCGGGGTCGCCGGGGTCTTGCGCGCCGCCGCCCGCGTGCAGTGCAGCACATCACCAGCGGGAAACTGCACCGTCAGCCTGTCGCCCGCGATGGCATAGGGATAGGACACCACGCCGAACTCCTCTTCCACCAGCAGTACATCCCCCCTCACGCTGTAGCGCAGGGCCTCGCCATCGAACACCAGACGGTTGGCGGTCTGGAACTCCAGCAGGACGCCGCCCTCCCCCCCTGACAGTGCCACTGTCCGCGCAAGGGCGCAGTTTTATCCGCCGCCACCACAGTGGCGCTCACCAGGAAGCCCGCCGCCGCCAGTAGAGGCCATCGCATAATCATCTCCCCCGCGTCGTCAATTCCCGAGTACGGCGCGCTTCTGCCGCAGCGTCGCCAGCAATTGATCATAGGCGTCGGCAAACTGTTTGACACCCTCGCGCTGCAACTGCGCGCACACCGCCTCGAGGTCGATGCCCAGCGCCGCCACCTGCGCCAGAACCTGCCGCGCCTCGGGCAACTGTGCGGTGAGCGTGGCGGCGACGTGGCCGTGCTCGAGGAAGGCCTTGAGGGTGGCCGGCGGCAGGGTGTTGACGGTGTCGGGGCCGATGAGCTCATCCACATACAGCACATCGGAATAGGCCGGATTCTTGGTGCCCGTGCTGCCCCACAAGGGACGCTGCACGCGTGCGCCGCGCCCGCGCAGGGCTGCAAATTCGGCGCCGTCGAACAGTTGTCGGAAACGTTGGTAGATCACCTTGGCATTGGCGATGGCGCAGCGGCCGCGCAGGGCCAGCGCGGCATCCGTGCCGATGGCCTCCAGTTGCTTGTCCACCGCGCTATCGACCCGGCTGATGAACAGCGAGGCCACCGAGGCGATCTGCCGCGGCTGATCACAGCGCGCCACGCCGCGCAGATAGGCGGCGGCCACCGCCTCGTAGTGATTCTGCGAAAACATCAGGGTGGCGTTGACGTTGATGCCGACCGCAAGCAAGGCCTCGATGGCCGGGATACCCTCCGCCGTCGCCGGCACCTTGATCATCAGGTTGGGCCGGTCCACCGCCTGCCACAGGCGCTGCGCCGCGGCGATGGTGCCCTGTGTGTCGTGTGCCAGGTGGGGTGACACCTCCAGGCTGACGTAACCGTCAAGACCGTCGGATGCATCGAACACCGGGCGCAGCACATCGGCCGCTTCGCGGATGTCCTCCACCGCCAGCAGCTCGAACATCGCCTGCGCATCGATAGCGGGCGAGGCCTCGAGGATGGCGCGGATCTGCTCGTCATAGGCGGCGCTGCCGCCGATGGCCTTCTCGAAGATGCTCGGGTTGGAGGTGACGCCGCGTACCCCGGCCTCGATCAGCCGCTGCAGACCGCCGCCGCGGGTCTGGCCGCGCTCGATATAGTCCTGCCACACCGATTGTCCCTGTTGCTGTAAGTCGTGCAGAATGCCCATGAATCCTTCCTTTCATTTGCTCAGCCAGAACCACCAGACAATAAAGGCGATCAGCGCAATACCGGCCAGGTTGACGAACATCATCATGCCTCCCTGTCGGGCCGCAAGAAACGCAGCCGATTGGCGTTGCTCACCACAGTCAGCGACGAGGCGGCCATGGCGGCGCCGGCGATCATCGGGTTGAGCAGCAGGCCCAGGAACGGATACAGCACACCGGCCGCCACCGGGATACCCAGGGTGTTGTAGACGAAGGCGCCGAACAGATTCTGCTTGATGTTGCGCACCGTGGCGCGCGAAACATGAATGGCATCGGCCACACCATGCAGCGAGCCGCGCATCAACGTCACGTCGGCGCTCTCGATGGCCACGTCGGTGCCGCCGCCGATGGCGAAGCCGACATCGGCGCGGGCCAGGGCCGGGGCGTCGTTGATACCGTCGCCCACCATGCCCACCACCTCACCCAACTGCTGCAACGCCGCCACCTGCTGTTCCTTCTCCTCCGGCAGCACCTCGGCGATCACCGCATCGATACCCACCTGCCGCGCCACCGCCTCGGCCGTGGTGCGCGCGTCGCCGGTGAGCATCACCACCTTGAGACCGAGCCGGTGCAGGCGGGCGACGGCCGCGGCGGAATCGGCCTTCACCGGATCGCTCACCGCGATGATCCCGGCCCCCATATCGTTCAGGGCCAGATAGAGCGGGATCTGCCCTTCATCGGCCAGACGCTCGGCCTGCTGCGGCAACTCGCCCAAATCTACGCCGTTTTCCTCCATCCAGCGCCGGTTTCCGAGCAACACGCGCTGCTGGTTCATCATGGCACGCACGCCGCGCCCCGCCACGGCCTCAAAACCGGACATCTCCAGGCGGCGCATGCCCCTGGCATCGGCCGCCGCCACGATGGCCGCCGCCAGCGGATGCTCCGACGCGGCCTCCACCGTCGCGGCGATCTCCAGCAACCGATCGGCATCGATCCAGCCGCGCGGCACGATGGCCGTCACCTGCGGCCTGCCTTCCGTCACCGTGCCGGTCTTGTCCAGCACCACGGTGGTAAGGCGCCCCGCCTGCTGCAATGCCTCACCGTGGCGGATCAATACACCGAACTCCGCCGCCTTGCCGACGCCGACCATGATAGAAATCGGCGTGGCGAGACCGAGGGCGCAGGGACAGGCGATGATCAGCACCGTCATGGTGGCAACGATGGCAAAGGACAGCTGCGGGTCGGGACCGAGGTTGTACCAGGCCAGGAAGGTGAGCACGGCAACGATCAGCACGCTGGGCACGAATACCGCCGCCACCTGGTCCACCAGGCGACCGATGGCCGGCTTACTGGCCTGCGCATTGCGCACCAGCTCGATGATGCGTGCCAGCACCGTATCCTTGCCGATGCGTTTCGCCTGATACAGGAAGGAGCCGGAGGTGTTGATGGTGCCGCCCACCACTTCATCGCCGACGCGCTTCTGCACCGGCAGCGGTTCACCGGTGATCATCGATTCGTCCACATAGGACTCGCCGTCGATGATCACGCCGTCCACGGCAACGCGCTCACCGGGACGCACGCGCAGCGTCTCGTTCAGCCCCACCTCGATGATGGGCACATCCACCTCCCTGCCGTCGCGCACCACCCGCGCCGTCTTCGGCTGCAGGCCGATGAGGCGGCGGATCGCCTCCGAGGTCTTGCCGCGGGCGCGCAGCTCCAGGGCGGCACCGAAATTGATCAGGGCGATGATGATCGCCGCCGCCTCGAAGTAGGCATGCTGTGCCAGTGAAGGCACACTGTGCGGCCACAGCACGATGGCCATGGAATAGACCCAGGCCGAACCGGTGCCCATGGCGATGAGGGTGTCCATGTTGGCGTTGTGATGGATGAACTGCTTCCAGGCGCCGGTGAAGAAATGACGGCCCGAGTAGATCATCACCCCCAGCGTGGCGAGGCCGAGGACCAGCCAGAGCAGGCGACCGCTGTCGCTGTGCAGGGGCGGGAACCAGTCGCTCATGCCGAACACCATCAGCGGCACACCCAGCGCCGCCGCGGCCGCCGCCTGGCGCAGCAGACGGCGATATTCCGCCTGCTCCCGCGCCTCGCGCTCGGCCTGCTCGTCATCCAGCTCCTTCAGTTCCGCCGCCTCGTAGCCGGCATCGACCACCGCCTTGACCAGGGTGGCACCGTCCGCCGTCCCACGCACCACGGCCACGTGCTCGGCGAAGCTCACCGTGGCATCGAGGACGCCGGGCACCGCCCGCAGGGCGTTCTCCACCGTCGCCACGCAGCCGGCGCAGCTCATGCCGCCGATGGAGAGCCGATGTACCGCAGGTTCGCTCACATGCCACCTCGCTCACAGGGCTGGAATCCGTCTCCAAAGGATAACATCCCACCTGTTGATTGACGCAGATCAACTGGAAACTGCGCGGGAATTGCGATACTTTCGCACCGTCGTGTCCCAGTGGAGTCCCCGCCCATGCGCCTGCAACTGCTGCCCCTGTCCCTGCTGCTCAAGAGCCTGCCCGACGCCGTGCACAGCGAATTGCTGTCACGCCTGTTCAACCACCTGCTCAAGGGACAGTACATCGCCGATCAGCTGCACGAGCTGGACGGCAAGCGCCTGGCCATCGCCATCGGCGACACCCACACCGAGCTGGTCTTCACCATCCGGGACGGCCGCCTCGCCCGCGCCCCCGGCAAGGCGTGGGACGTGCGCATCAAGGGGCGGCTGGAGGAATTCTGGCTGCTGGCCACGCGCAGCGAAGACCCGGACACCCTGTTCTTCGCCCGCCGCCTCAACATCGAAGGGGAAACCGAGACCGGCCTCTATGTGAAGAATCTGCTCGACGGCATGGACTTCGACTGGCGCGCCCATGTGCAGGCCGTCGCCGGCCCGCGCCTCGCCCCCTTCATCCTGCGCGCCGTGGAACGCCTGCAACTGGACCGGCGTGTGCAGGCGGTTATAGCTCACTGAAGTCAAAAGCCTTCAACGCAAAGACGCGAAGGGCGCAAAGAGCGCAAAGTTTTGTTGTGGGAGCCCGATTTATCGGGCGACAGCGGCGCTCGGACAGGCTGTCATCACCCGGCATAGCCGGGCTCCCACAACAAGCTGCAGATAACCTTCGCGTTCTTTGCGCCCTTCGCGTCTTTGCGTTTAACACCTTTGTTTCTTATCCCCCGACTGCGCCCGCGCCTCGCGTACCTCGCCCTGATCGAGCCAGGCCAGTCCGGCGCCGCCGTACCAGTAGCCGTTGCAGGGTTCACCGCGGGTGAGCCCCCGCAGGGCATCGATACCCTGTTGCGGCGTTTGCGTGCCGTCGATGACGGCGCGGAAGGCGCCGACAATCTTGTCCATGTGGCGCGACTGCGGCGACAGGCGCAGCACCTCGACGTTGAGTTCCTTCAGTTCCGACACCACACCGATGAGATTGCAGGTGGCCGCCGATTGGGTCTGGATACCGTTCATGGACAGGAACTGCTCGCCCTCCTGGGAGTTGAGCACCAGACCGTCGCTGAAATCGCCACAGCGCAGCTGGCAGTCGTCCTTGGGCAGGTTGTAGTGGCGGGCAGTGAAACAGCGCGCCGAGAAGGCCAGCGGCAGGCGGCCGAAAGCGAACACCTCGGTTTCCAATCCCGCCGGACGGCAGGCCTGGATGGCGGCCAGGGTGTCGCGCGACAGTTCCACCGGCATCACCCAGCGCTGCGCGCCGAGGTCACGGAACAGGCCCAGGGTTGCGCAGTTGTAGGCATTGAGATGCGGACCGGCGACGAAGGGCACCTTGTTGGCAGCGAGGCGCACCGCGCCCATGTCGTTCGCCTCCACCGCAAAGCGGCCGTTGTCGATAATGCGGCGCAGGGTGAGCAGCTCCGACTCTGCCTCGATGAGCGCCAGCGTGGACAGCACCACCTGCTTGCCGGCCGCCGTGAGTTCCTCGGCGATGGCAAGCCAGTCCTCCAGCCGCACACCGCGCCGCTTGGAACACACCACCTCACCGAGATACACCACATCCACCGGCCAGTCGCGCGCCTGGCGATAGAACGCCAGCACGTCATCGCGCGACCAGAAATACAACAACGGACCCAGTGCCAGCTTCATGGTTTGTACTCCTGAAAGTCAAAAGCCTTCAACGCGAAGGGCGCAAAGAACTCGATGCGAGAGACAGGCAATGGCGGCAACCCACGAGCCCTCGCCAAACCAACCGCCTCCCCGATACGATTGCATTCATACCCTTTGCGCTCTTTGCGTACTTTGCGCCTTCGCGTTTAATTCTTTGAAATGCCGTGCCTCACTGCCAGGCCCGATCCAGCGCACCCAGGGTATGGGTGCTGCCCTCGGCCACCTTGTCCAGTGCCGCGACCCAGTCGCTGCGCGGGCTGAAGGTATCGGGATTACGCTCGGCGGCGTCCAGCGCCTCGCGCAACACCCTGGTCACCTGCGCCACATAGGCCGGGCTGCGCTGGCGCCCCTCCACTTTGATGGCGGAGATGCCCATGCGCACCAGCTCGGGCAGAATGTCGAGCACCGACAGCGAAGTCGGTTCCTCGATGGCGTAATTCACCTCGCCGTTCACCTCGTAACGCCCCTTGCACAGCACCGGATAACCGGCGGCCTCGCCTGGCTTGTACAGATCGATGAGCACACCGCCGAGACGCACCTCGCGTCCCTTGGCCGTCTCGCGCCACTCCACCGCCTTGGCCGGCGAGCAGGCGCCACAGGTATTGGGCGATTCGCCGGTGGCATAGGAACTCAGATAGCAGCGCCCCTCCACCATCACGCACAGCGAGCCGAAGGCGAACACCTCGATCTCGGCATCGGTGTTGTCCATCACCCGCTGCACCTGCGACAGCGACAGCACGCGCGGCAGCACCACGCGCTGGATGTTGAACTGTTCGCGGTAGAAGTTGATCGCCTCGTAACTGGTGGCCGAGCCTTGCACCGACAGGTGCAGGCGCAGATTGGGATGGGTCTTGCGCGCGTAACGCATCAGGCCGACGTCGGCGAGGATCAGCGCATCCACGCCCAGCTCGGCCGCCTTGTCCACCGCGCCGGTCCAGATGTTCCAGCCCTGCGGCTGCGGATAGGTGTTGAGGGCGAGCAACACCTTGCGGCCGCGCTCGCGTGCATAGCGGATGCCCTCGCGCGCGGCGCGCTCGTCGAAATTGAGGCCGGGAAAATTGCGCGCATTGGTGCCGTCGCGGAAGCCCATGTACACCGCATCGGCGCCGTTATCCACCGCCGCACGCAAGGCCGGCAGCGAGCCCGCGGGACACACCAGTTCGACTTTTTTCATACCTGACCTCCTGAAACCCCCTTAAACGCAAAGACGCAAAGGTTTTGTGCCTTGATGCCTTGCCATCCACACACCGCACGCCTGCAACGAAAACTTTGCGATCTTGGCGGCCTTTGCGTCTTTGCGTTTAACGCTTTTGTGTTTACGCCTTTACCAAATCCCCCGCCGCCGCCCGCGGCTGACCCTGTCGTGTGCCGCGGCGGGCCAGTTCCCGTTCGATGCCGTTCAGCACGCGCCATTTCCAGTTGCACCACTGCGGCGCCAGCAGGATGTCCAGCGAGGCGGTGCCGGTGAGGCGGTGATAGACCACCTCCGGCGGCGTCAGCTCGACCAGATCGGCCACGGCGTAGATGTATTGCGCCAGGCTCCACGGCTGGTATTCGTCGCGGCGCCACTCGTTGGCCAGGCGCGTGCCCTTGACCACGTGCAGCGGGTGCAGCTTGAGGCCGTCGACCCCCTCCTCCAGCACGCGCTGCAGGCTGGTGCGGGCATGGAACGGCTCCTCGCCGGGCAGGCCGAGAATGAGGTGAGTGCACACCGGCAGGCCGCGCTCGCGTGCTGCGTGCACGGCACTGCAGTATTCGGCAAAACCGTGACCGCGGTTGACGCGCTTGAGGGTTTCGTCGAAGGCCGATTGCAGGCCCAGCTCCAGCCAGATCTCGTGGCCCTGGACGCGGTACTCCGCCAGCAGGTCCAGCACCGTCGGCGGCACGCAGTCGGGGCGCGTGCCGATGGACAGGCCGATGACATCCGGCTCGGCCAGCGCGGTGTCGTAGCGGCGGCGCAGCAGGTCGATGTCGTCGTAGGTGTTGGTGTAGGTCTGGAAATAGGCCAGGTATTTCTGCGCCCCGGTGCGTTTGCGGATCACGGCGCGGCCGGCGGCGATCTGTTCGCGGATCGGATCGGGCTCGCGGGCATTGGGCGAGAACGAACTGTTGTTGCAGAAGGTGCAGCCGCCGATGCCCTTGCTGCCGTCGCGGTTGGGGCAGGTGAAACCGGCATTGATGGCGACCTTGTGCACCCGCGCGCCGTATTTGGCGCGCAGGTGCTGGCCGAAGGTGTTGACGTAGTCGGACAGCGCCATCAGCCGACCACGTCCAGCTCGCGTTGGCGGAATTTCACGCCCAGCCCACGGGCAATCTCTTCACAGGCCCGGATATCCACGCCATCCAGGCCGTTGATGGCAGTCAGCGTCACCACCATGCCGGCCGCCTTGGCGGCGCGGGCAAAATCCAGCATCGCCGCGTAGGCGCCGGGACGCTTGGAGCGGGTGTGGCGATCGTAGGTTTCCTCGTCCTGGGCGGTGAGGGAGATGGACACACTGTCCACCCAGCGCGCCAGTTCCGGCGTGACGTCGCGGCCGTGCACCAGATTGGCGAGGCCGTCGGTATTGATACGGATGTGCTTCGCCCCCATCCCCTTCAGTGCCTCCGCCACAGCCAGCAGGGTATCCAGGCGCAGGGTGGGCTCGCCCAGACCGCAGAATACGATTTCCTTGTAGCGCGCAGGGTTGCCGACCGCCGCCAGCACCTCGTCCGCGCTCGGCTCACGGGTCAGCAGCAGGTCGTAGTTCTGCACCTCCCAGCTGCCCTGGAACTTGGGGCAGAAGGCGCAGCGCAGCGTGCAGTGGTAGGTGATGTTGAGGTAGAGATTACCGTGCAATTCGTAGGCGAGGGTTTCCTCGGCCTGGCGTTGCCGGCGTGCTGACTGAGTCATGCCGCGACCTATTCCTCTTGGTGGGCTGGGAGTGTAAGCGAGCCTGTGATGCAATTCGATTGACGCAGATCAATATCGCGTCGTGATGTATCATGTAGCGTTACCGACTTTTCATTCTAACAGGTGTTCCATGATCAAAACCCCATTCCCTCTGTTGAAACTCCGCGGCAAGGAGCTTCTGCCCATCATTCAGGGAGGAATGGGTGTAGGCGTGTCCGCCCACCGTCTGGCCGGTGCCGTGGCCAAAGAGGGGGCTATCGGCACCATCGCCAGCATCGATCTGCGGGTGCACCACCCGGACCTGATGGAGCGCACCCACCGCACCAAGGACCGCCAGCTCATCGACAACGCCAACCTGGAAGCCCTGGACCGCGAGATCAAGGCCGCCCGCGCCATCGCCCCGCAGGGCACCATCGCCGTCAACGTGATGAAGGCCGTGGACCGCCATCCGGAGATGGTGCGCCAGTCCTGCGAGAGCGGCGCCGACGCCATCATCATGGGCGCCGGCCTGCCCTTCGACCTGCCCGACCTGGTGGGCGGATACAAGGATCGCGTGGCCCTGATCCCCATCCTGTCCGAGGAGCGCGGCGTGCGTGCCGTGCTCAAGCGCTGGATGCGCAAGGGCGTGCTGCCCGACGCCATCGTCATCGAGCACCCGCGCTATGCCGGCGGCCACCTGGGCGCCCCCAAGCCGGAGGACATCAACAACCCGAAGTTCGACTTCAAGCGCGTCCTGGCCGAGATCTACAACGTCTTCAAGGAGCTGGAGATACCCAACATCCCGCTGCTGCCCGCCGGCGGCATCAATTCCTTCAAGAAGATCAAGGAAATGTTCGACCTGGGTGCCAGCGGCGTACAGATCGGCACCCCCTTCGCGGTCACCGAGGAAGGCGACGCCCACCCCAACTTCAAGAAGGTGCTGCTGGAGGCCAAGCCGGAGGACATCGTCACCTTCATGAGCACCGCCGGCCTGCCGGCCCGCGCCGTGCTGACGCCCTGGCTGAAGAAATACCTGGAGCGCGAGGAAAAGGTGCGTTCCCGCGCCACCCCGGAAAAGGGCACCTGCGCCGTGTGGTTCGAGTGCCTGACCCAGTGCGGACTCAAGGACGGCAATCCCGCCGCCGGCCAGTTCTGCATCGACACCCAACTGGAGGCGGCCGTCCACGGCAACGTGGAGAAGGGCCTGTTCTTCCGTGGCTCCGAGTCCCTGCCCTTCGGCGACCAGATCCGCTCGGTGCATGACCTGCTGGTGATGCTGCTCACCGGCCAGGACCCCCGCCTCGGTGCCGCCACCGCCTGAGCCGGCGCGGCAAGCTAAAAGGGGGGTGGCTGCCCGGACAGCCACCCCCTTTTCATTTCCCCTGCAATAATTGCGGATTATCAATGACAGGAGGTCCGCAATAACCCTATGGTCTGTGTCGCTATCGTTCCGGAATAGCGAATCTTCTCTTCAAGCGTTTAAGGAGACAGACCATGGTTGAGACTCTCGTTGCTACTGCCGTCTTCGGCGCCCTGTTTTACCTGGTGTTCCTCGCCAAGATTTTCTGAGTTACCCGGCCCGGTGCCGGCAAACAAAAAGGGGAAGAGCGATGCTCTTCCCCTTTTTCTACTGGCGGCTACAGCCAAGCTCCGCTGGCAACAGTGCTCATTCAGGGAAGGTCTGAATAAGTCCATCCTGGACTTCTCAGGTCGCTCCCGCCCGTCCCTGGGCTCCGCGACATAAGTCCATCCGTGGACAAAACCACGCCACATCCCTGTGCCGCTGAAGCTCTGAACTTATTCAACGCTTCCTCAGGCTTCTACTCTCATTCCGAACTCCCGCCGAACGCCAAGTCACTCTTTCGCTTGCATCGTCCGTACACCATATCTTGGAATGTGCTCATCGGCCGTCACGATGATCAAACCTTCCGCCTGCGCCTGGGCAACCAGCATCCGGTCGAAGGGATCGTGATGGAGCGGCTGCAGTTTTCCGGCGGTTTCGGCGTGAAAGAGCGCGATGGGCAGGTGAACGAAATTTTCTTCTTCAACCACCTTCTCCAAATCGTCGGGGGCCTCCAGCTTCCCCAACGCCTGCTTGATGCCGATCTCCCATACCGAGGCGGCACTCACATAGATTTCGTTGCGGCCGTCGGCAATCATGGCCCGCGCCTTTACACCCAGTGCCGCGTCATCCGCCAACCACCACAGAAACGCATGCGTATCGAGCAGCAGGCGCTTCATCTCAAGCGTCCTCAAAGGACCGGATAACATCCTGCGGCGTATGGTCGAAATCGGGGGCCATATGCACCTTGTTCTTGTAGCGTCCGGGCTGACGATTGGCAGCCGCACGCCCCACAGGTACCAGGCGAACCAGCGGAGTACCGGCCTTTGCAATCACCACATCCTTCCCTGCCAGCGCCTGCTCGACGAGGTTGGACAGGCGGGTTTTCGCCTCATGCATGTTAATGGTTTCCATAGAATCGACTCTCCCGCAATTACCAAGCTTAGCTAAGCTTAGCTAGATTCATGACAAATAACAAGCCATGTATTTACAGGTTTGAGTTAAGGAAGCTCTGAACTTATTCAGAGCTTCCTTAACCCCACCTTCGGTTACCGTACTGGATACTCAATCCCGCGGCCAGGCAAAGAGCCACAGCACGGCACCGGCCAGGCCCAGGGCCCAGGACGCAACGGGGGCCTCGCCCAGCATGCGCGGGGCGTAGCCGTCCAGGCCGAGCAGCACGGCGGCGCTGACCACCAGGGCGGCACCGATGATGGCGGCGAAGCTGCGCCGGTTGGCCTGGCGCATCTCCTCGCGCAGCTGGCGCAGCTCCTCGGTACTGCCCTGCACCTGCAGGGTGCCGTGGCGGGCGCGCTGCAGCACGTCGTGGATCAGCTGCGGCACCTCGGGCAGGCTCTCGCCCCAGCTCGGGATATTGTTCTTGATGCGATTGAAGAAGGAGCGCACGCCCACCTGTTCGCTCATCCAGCGCTCCAGGAAGGGCTTGGCGGTGGACCACAGGTTGAGCTGTGGATCGATCTGCCGACCCAGCCCCTCGATGTTGAGCAGGGTCTTCTGCAGCAGCACCAGCTGCGGCTGCACTTCCATGTTGAAGCGGCGCGCGGTCTGAAACAGGCGCAGCAGCAGGTGGCCGAAGGATATCTCGGCGAAGGGGCGCTCGAAGATCGGCTCGCACACGGTGCGGATCGCCGCCTCGAACTCGTCCACCCGTGTGCCCGGCGGCACCCAGCCCGACTCCACGTGCAGCACGGCGACGCGGTTGTAGTCGCGCTTGAAGAAGGCGAGCAGGTTCTCCGCCAGATAACGCTGGTCCTCGGTGCTGAGTGAACCGACGATGCCGAAATCCACCGCGATGTAGCGCCCGCTCGGCTCGACGAAGATGTTGCCGGGGTGCATGTCGGCATGGAAGAAGTTGTGGCGGAACACCTGGGTGAAGAAGATCTCCACGCCGCGCTCGGCCAGCGCCTTCATGTCGACACCGGCGGCACGCACCGCGTCCATGTTGGCGATGGGGATACCGTAGACGCGCTCCATCACCATCACGTTGCGGCGGCACAGCGGCCAGTACACCTCGGGGATATACAGCTGGGAGGAATCGGCGAAGTTGCGCCGGATCTGCGAGGCGTTGGCCGCCTCGCGCATCAGGTCCAGTTCGTCGAGGATGGTGCGCTCGAATTCGGCCACCACCTCGCGCGGGCGCAGGCGGCGGCCGTCGGCCCAGAACTGCTCCATCTTCTCGGCGATGATGTACATCAGGCTGATGTCGCGCCGGATCACCGGGGCGATGTCCGGCCGCAGCACCTTCACCACCACCTCGCGGCCGTCCTTGAGGCGCGCGGCATGCACCTGGGCGATGGAGGCGGAGGCCATGGGCTGGGCGTCGAACTCGGCGAACACCTCGTCCACCGACCGGCGGTAGGCCTTCTCCACGATGGCGCGCGCCTGCGCGCCGGGAAACGGCGGCACCCGATCCTGCAGGCGCGCCAGCTCCAGGGCGATGTCGTCGGGCAGCAGGTCGCGGCGGGTGGAGAGGATCTGGCCGAACTTGACGAAGATGGGGCCGAGGTCTTCCAGCGCGCGGCGGATGCGCTCGCCGCGCGGGGCGTGGCGGCGGAACCAGTTCCACCACATGAACACGCGCAGGAAGCGCAGCGGACGGAACAGATGGGTGGCCAGGATCAGATCATCCAGCCCATGCCGCGCCAAGACCCAGCTGATATAAAGCAGGCGCAGAGCCTGACCCGGACGTAGCAACACGTTATTGCCCCCTCAGAAATTCAGTATCGGTCCGCCAATACACGCGAATAAACGCAAGGAGCGACTTTATTGCGGGTGGCCCTGCAAAGGGAAAATGAAATGGCTGGAGCGAACCGCCAGCGGCAGGGTTCGCAACGCTAATGCATCGATGCGCAGATACGTATTTGCGTTTATTCGCGTGCATTCGCGGACTATTTCTTATCCCGTTCCAGCCGGCGCAGGCGCGCCTCCAGCCGGTCCACGGCGCTGCGCAGTTCGTCGACACCGGCAAGGAATTCATCCACCTCCCAGCGCGGCGGCACATCGCGCCGCTCTTCCCGCACATAGTCGGCGAAGTCGCGCTCCAGATTGCCGGCGGCCTGTTCGCCCCAGCGCAGGAAACCGCGCACCATATTGCCGATCTGATGGGCCAGCACGTCGCCGGTGAGGCGCGACAGGTGTTCTTCCCAGTCGATGTCGAGGCCGCCAAGGATGCGCTGTACGCGCTGCCCCAGCTCCACGTCGCCTTCAATCTTCACCGCGCCGGAAAACATCCCCTCGCCGGCCTTGCCGCGGTTGAGACGCAGCAGGGCCAGCGGCGTGCCGCGCAGGCGCGTATCCGGCACGCCTTCGTAATGCCCCATCAGGCGAAAGCCGTCGGCACCCGGCAGTAAAAACAGGGTCACATCCGGCCCCTGCAGGTCCACGGCAATCACCTTACCCTCCAACGCCCCGAGACGGGCCTTGGTCTCGGGATCGAGCGCCAGGGCCGTATTGATGGCCGCTTCCAGTACCGCCAGTCCGGCCTGAGGCAGCAGGGTCACCGCACTCATTGCGCCTCCTCCATCAATCGTTGCAGGGATTTCTCCGCTTCATCCGCCGGCACATACAGCACCACCGTCCCGGCAATGAGGTCGTGAAATCCCTGTTTGCGCTTGTCCCAGATGATCCACAGAAAGCCCAGTCCCAGCGGCAGGATCGACGCCAGATAGGCGAAGTAACGGATCACCGCCTGCTTCACGCCGATCGCTTGCAGGGTACGCGCATCCACCACCGCACAATCCAGCAGCAGCTTGCCCGGCGTAGCGCGGAACTTCACCCACAACACGACCGCCGCCAGCAACGGCAGCAACTGATTCAACAGGAAGTCACCAAATCCGGCATAGCTGAAGGCCGGCCGCGCCGCGGTGAAATAGGCGCTGCCGTACAACAGGTACAGCAGCGGCGTGATCAGGGCGAGGAACAACACCGTATCGATGAGGGTGGCGCCGACACGGCGCCAAAAACCTGCATACTGCACCTGCGCGTTCATCGCGGCGGAACGGTCAGGCCTTGAAACCGCGGTGCAGCGCGACGATGCCGCCGGAGAGATTGAAGTACTCCACGCGATCGAAGCCGGCATGCTCCATCATGCCCTTGAGGGTTTCCTGATCCGGGTGCATGCGGATGGATTCGGCCAGGTAACGATAGCTCGCGGAATCGCCGGCGATGATCTTGCCCATCATCGGCAGCATGGTGAAGGAATACAGGTCATACAACGGCGACAAACCCGGCAGCGCCGGCTTGGAGAACTCCAGCACCAGCAGGCGGCCACCCGGCTTCAGCACGCGCTGCATGGAGGCCAACGCCTTGTCCTTGTCGGTGACGTTGCGCAGGCCGAAGGCGATGGTGATGAGGTCGAAGTGATTGTCGGGAAACGGCAGGCACTCGGCGTTGACCTGGGCGTACTCCACATTGCCGACGATGCCGGCATCCACCAGGCGCTTGCGCCCCACCTCCAGCATGGAGGCGTTGATGTCGGCCAGCACCACCTGGCCGGTGGGGCCGACGATGCGCGAGAACTTCATTGCCAGATCGCCGGTGCCGCCGGCCAGATCGAGCACGCGCTGGCCGGCGCGCACACCGCTCATCTCGATGGTGTAGCGCTTCCACAGCCGATGGATGCCGAACGACATCACGTCGTTCATCATGTCGTACTTGGAGGCGACGGAGTGGAACACGTCGGCCACCAGGTGGGCCTTCTCCTCCACCGCCACCTGTTTGTACCCGAAGTGGGTTTTGTTACTTTCAGACGTATTCATCTGCAGTGCCTCAATGTATTAATCCGGAGCGATGCCGATTATCAGTAACGGCACAGGTGGACTGGTCCGTCCATGCCGGAGCACGTTATAGACCTCGCCCTCGAAATAGGCGATACCAGTAGACATCAGCCGCCCACCAGTTGGGTCTTCCGCCATCGACTTCATGGGAAGTATCTCAACCCCCACATTGATCAGTCCGCCTGAATAAAACAACAAATGCTTTACGAAGAGGTCAAAGGCCACGAAAGCGTACTTCCCAAACTGAACTTCAACAGCCACACCATCCTTTACAAAATCAGTCTGCTTGTATGATTTAATAAGCGGAGCATTCTGATCTACCAAGAACTGCTTCTGCTCCTGCAACGGCAGACCAACCATCTTCTCCAGATGGTCGCGGTTGGTTGTAACGTAGTATTGATAACGCGTTTCATACCAGCCTGCGTTGTGAAAGCCGGACTCAAATGCCTTGTTCAGTTTGGGAGGACTAAACAATTTCTTCCCAGGCATTGTCTTTTCCTTGCTGGTTTTTGTGCGGCACGTGGCCGCATCCACATCAGCAATTACTTGCTTAATTTCTTCATAAAGCACGGGCTTCCTTGCTATAAGGAATTCCTCGCCATTCAAATGGGAGTATGTATCTACGATCCGCATTTTTTCACCCGGTACCGGCCCTGCTCTTCAAGCAACCGAATTTGCTGCTCTTCTTCTAGAGACTGCCATGGCGACTTACTTACACCAGCCGCCAAACTCGGATCGTAGACAGGCCTATTCATCGGTCTTGTCTGCAATCTCCCTTCCATGGCCTTGGCAATACGTTCACGCGCAATCTCCACGTACTTGGGAGATATCTCGGCACCGGCTCCCTTGCGACCGTGGCGAACCGCGGCAGCAACGCTTGTACCCGCCCCAAGAAATGGGTCAAATACCCAATCCCCTACATCCGAGAGCGACAAAACCAGCCGCTCGACTAATTCCACAGGAAACTGACAGGGATGTTCAGTTTTCTCAACGTGGTTGTTTTTAACATTTGGAATAACCCAGAGGTCACCAGGATTTTTTCCCAGCGGATTGCAGGAATATTGCCCTGCTTTCGGCCCTTTGAAGTGCTTCTTACCGGGGTACTTTTGCGGCACCCGTACAGGATCGAGATTAAACGTGTAGTTATCAGACTTCGTAAACCAAATGATGGTCTCGTAGCGTCCTGAAAATCGCTTAGAGCAGTGCAGACCATGTTCAAAGTGCCAAATAATGCGGTTACGCATCTTCAGGCCCAAATCGTGGAACACGGGATAGAGTATTGTATCGAGCGGAATTATTGCGCCTCGATCCACATAGTTTCCCACCTGCCAACAGATGCTCCCGGATGGCCGCAGAGCACGCACACTCTCGCGGATAACCTGTGCCTGCTGCTCGACGTAATGTTCGATCTTCAGCTTCCGCTCGTACTCCTTCCCGATATTGTAGGGGGGAGATGTAACGACCAGTTGCAAAGTGTCATCCGGTATCTGCGCGAGCAAATCCAGGCAGTCGCCAGGATAAACGACCGCCTTCTTGCTCTTGGAAAACCGCTCCGCAATAACTGCTGATTTGCCCATATTATCCGCGCTTGCGTTCAACATATGCCCTCCTTGGCGATAAGTGCCGTCAAGTAAATAGTTGCCGTCAGACTTCGTG
Source organism: Sulfurivermis fontis (assembly GCF_004001245.1). Lineage (NCBI taxonomy): Bacteria > Pseudomonadati > Pseudomonadota > Gammaproteobacteria > Thiohalomonadales > Thiohalomonadaceae > Sulfurivermis > Sulfurivermis fontis. The sequence goes on along the minus strand of NZ_AP018724.1, from coordinate 391,190 downwards.
GGCCGGCGTCTTGCGCTGATGGCCGGCAGCCGCCAGGCGCTCCAGGTAGTCCTGCCAGTTCTTCTCGTAATTGACCCCGAGGTCGTACAGGGTATCCCAGGCGTAGATGCCGGTGTTATGACCATCATCAAAGTGGGGCTGGATGGCATAGCTGCCCACCTGCTCGATCTGCTCGATGTTCACGTCTTCCTTGCCCACCTGCAGGGTCTCCTGGCCGGGGCCGTGGCCACGCACCTCGGCGGAGGGGGAAAACACGCGCAGGTATTCGGTGGGCAACAGGAAACGCTGGCCATCGGAATAGGCGATTTCCAGCAGGTGCTTGGCCTTGTGCAGGGTGATTTCGGTCGGAATCGGTTTTTCGTTCATGATTAAAGTCCTAGTGGCAAGTTACAAGTAACAAGTTGCAAGAGAAAGAAGAAAATGGTGGCAACAGCACGGCCATTCAATGAGTCCCAGACCATGTTTTTCTTGCTACTTGAAACTTGCCACTTGTCACTCGTTACAAAATATAGCGACTCAAATCCTCGTCCCGCGCCAGTTCGCCAAGCTGGGCGTCCACGTAGGCCGCATCGATGGTTACCGTACTGCCGCTCTTGTCCGCCGCCTCGAAGGACAGGCTCTCCAGCAGGCGCTCCAGCACGGTATGCAGGCGGCGGGCGCCGATGTTCTCGGTGGTCTCGTTCACCTGCCAGGCGATCTCGGCGAGGCGGGCGATGCCGTCGGCGGCAAAGTCGACGGTGACGCCCTCGGTGGCGAGCAGGGCCTTGTACTGTTCGGTAAGCGAGGCATCGGGCTCGGTGAGGATGCGCACGAAGTCCTCCACCGAAAGGGCGTCCAGTTCGACGCGGATGGGGAAGCGGCCCTGCAGCTCCGGGATCAGGTCCGACGGCTTGGCGAGATGGAAGGCGCCGGAGGCGATGAACAGGATGTGGTCGGTCTTTACCATGCCGTACTTGGTGGACACGGTGCTGCCCTCCACCAGCGGCAGCAGATCGCGCTGCACGCCCTCGCGCGAGACGTCGGCGCCGCTGGCCGATTCACTGCCGCGGCGGCAGATCTTGTCCATCTCATCGAGGAAGACGATGCCGTTCTGCTCCACCGCGCGCAGGGCGCGGCTTTTCAGTTCTTCCTCGTTGATCATCTTGGCCGCCTCCTCGTCGGTGAGCAGGCGCATGGCCTCCTTCACCGTCAGCTTGCGCCGCTTGGTACGGCCGCCGGCCAGATTCTTGAACAGCCCCTGCAGCTGCGAGGTCATCTCTTCCATGCCGGGGGGCGCCATGATCTCCACACCCATGGGCGCGGCGCTCACTTCCAGTTCGATCTCCTTGTCGTCGAGATCGCCCTCGCGCAGCTTCTTGCGGAATTTCTGCCGTGTGCCGGAGTCGGCCTGCTCCTGCTCGAAACCGCGCGCCGGCGGCAGCAGGATGTCGAGTACGCGATCCTCCGCCGCCTCGAAGGCACGGTGGCGCACCTTGGCCATCTCCTGCTCGCGGATCATCTTGATCGCCAAGTCCACCAGGTCACGGATGATGGTTTCCACATCGCGCCCCACGTAGCCCACCTCGGTGAACTTGGTGGCCTCCACCTTGATGAACGGCGCGTTGGCCAGCTTGGCGAGACGGCGCGCAATCTCCGTCTTGCCCACGCCGGTGGGACCGATCATCAGGATGTTTTTCGGTGTGATCTCGTTGCGCAGCCGATCGCTCACCTGGCTGCGGCGCCAGCGGTTGCGCAGCGCCACCGCCACCGAACGCTTGGCGGCAGTCTGGCCGATGATGTGCTTGTCCAGTTCCTGGACAATTTCACGGGGAGTCATTTCACTCATAATTTGTTTAACCGCGAAGTACGCCAAGTTGCGCGAAGCATTCCGGGCTGGCGAGGATGCCGAACTCCCATGGTGTTACTTCGCGTCCTTGGCGGTTATCACAATTCTTCTATCGTCAGGTTGCCGTTGGTGTAGATGCAGATGCCGGCGGCGATGGCGAGGGCCTTTTCGACGATGCTGCGCGCATCCAGCTCGGTGTTCTGGTACAGGGCCAGGGCGGCGGACTGGGCGAAGGGGCCGCCGGAGCCGATGGCGATGAGATCGTGTTCCGGCTCGATGACATCGCCGTTGCCGGTGATCATCAGGGTGGCCGTGTTGTCGGCGACGACGAGCAGGGCCTCCAGGCGGCGCAGCACGCGATCGGTGCGCCAGTCCTTGGCCATCTCCACCGCGGCGCGGGTGAGATTGCCCTGATGCTTTTCCAGCTTGCCCTCGAAACGCTCGAACAGGGTGAAGGCGTCGGCGGTGCCGCCGGCGAAACCGGCCAGCACGCGGTCCTTGTACAGGCGGCGCACCTTGCGTGCATTGCCCTTCATCACCGTATTGCCGAGGGTGACCTGACCGTCGCCGCCGATGACCACCTTGCCGTGACGGCGCACCGCCAGGATGGTGGTGCCGCGATATTGTTCCAAAGTCGAATCTCCCCAAATGCCGAGGGCGTAATGTTACACCATCACGGCGTCAGCACTGCCGTGCGGTGACGGGTGCGGCGGAAATAGCTGGCCGCCCCGGCGGAGGTGATGATGCACCACACTGCGAACAGGGCGCCGGGCAGGGCCGTCTCCGGCGCGAAATGCTTGAGGGCGAGGGCCACACCGAGACCGGCGTTCTGCATGCCGATCTCGATGGCCAGGGTCAGGCGGTGGCGGAGATCGAAGCCGAACCAGCGCGCCGCCTGCCAGCCCAACACATAACCCAGGGCGTTGAGCAGCACCACCAGCAGGAACACCTGCCCCCCCACCTCCGCCAGGCGCGCCTGATTGGCGGCCACGGCATAGCTGCAGATGATGACGATGGCGACGGCGGCCACCGCCGGGGCGATCTCCTGCGCCAGGGTGAGCCGCTTGCCAAGCACCTGCCGCAGCCCCATGCCGGCGATGAGCGGTGCCACCACGGTCATCAGGATGGTCTGCATCATGGGCCAGAACGGGATGTCGAGGAAGGCGCTGCCCAGCCACTGCACCAGCAGCGGGGTCAGCAGCGGCGACAGCAGGGTGGACAGGATGGTGAGGGCGATGGAATAGGCCACCGCGCCGCCGGCCAGGTAGACGATGACGTTGCTGGCCATGGCACCAGGGGCGCAGCCAACGATGACGAAGCCCAGCGCCAGCGCCGGCGGCAGTCCGCCGAAGGCGGCGGCGGCAAAGCCCAGCAGGGGCATCAGGGTGTACTGGGCGGCGAGACCGGCAAACAGGGCGCGCGGCCGCCCCAGGGTGGCCTGCATGTCGGCCGGGTCCAGCACCACACCGAGGGCAAACATGGTGGCGGCGAACAGCCACAGGAAGACGTCCTTGAATACCAGGAACAGCCCCGGTTCCAGATAGGCGGCAACGGCCCCTGCCAGCGTCAGCGGCGCCAGGCCGTTGGCAATCAGCCGCAGCAGGGCGAGCATACGGGCTTATTGCGCCGGCTTCTTGCCGTTGACCACCTGCTCCAGCAGCGCCTGGTTGCGCTCCTCCAGGCGGGCGATGAGGCCGTCGATGCCCACCTGGGTGATCTCCTGGGCAAAGGAGGTGCGGTAGTTGGTGACCAGACTGACGCCTTCCACGGTCACGTCGTAGACCTTCCAGTCGCCGTCGCGGTTGTGCACGGCGAACAGCACCTGCACCACCTTGCCCCCCTCCAGATGCACCTCGGAACGCACGGTGGTGGTGTCGCCCTCGGCCGGGCGGCCGGGCAGGAAGGTAATGATGTCGTCATTACGCGCCAGCAGGTCGTCCAGCTGCTTGGGGTCTTCCAGTAACGCCGCCGTATAGAAACGCACCATCATCACGCGGAAGGCGGCGATGAAGCGCTGGCGCTGTTCCGGCGTGGCCTGGCGCCAGTACTTGCCCAGCACCCAGCCGGACATGCGGGTGAAATCCACGTGGGGGCCGAGCACCTGATCCACCAGGTCGAACATGTACTGTGGCCGCTCACGCACCGCGTCGCGCTCGCGCTTGAGGGTCTCGATCATGCGCTGGCTGACCTCGGTCATCAGCTGCTCCGGCGCCTGCGGCACGCTGGCCGCACCGGCCTTGGCGCCCAGCAGCAGCCCCAGCGCCAGCAGCAGCATCCACAGCGGCTTGCGTGACAGAATCATGGTGTACTCCCTCGTTTTATATGTCTTTAAGGCGTGGCGCAGATTGTCGCCCATCGGCCGCGGACGGGCAATCAGGGGTAGAATAACCGCCCGCAACCCGTATACCACCTCATGAAGACACCCGAACTCCTCGCCCCCGCCGGCAGCCTGCGCCATCTGCGCGTCGCCTATGCCTACGGCGCCGACGCCGTCTATGCCGGCCTGCCGCGCTACTCCCTGCGCGTGCGCAACAACGACTTCGACCTGGAAAAACTGGGGATCGGCATCGAGGAGGCCCATGCCCAGGGCAGACAGTTCTTTCTCGCCAGCAACGTCATGCCGCACAACGCCAAGGTGAAGACCTTCCTGGCCGACATGGCGCCGGTCATCGCCCTCAAGCCCGATGCCCTGATCATGGCCGACCCGGGCCTGATCCTGATGGTGCGCGAGCGCTGGCCGGAGATGCCCGTCCACCTGTCGGTGCAGGCCAACACCGTCAACTACGCCGACGTGCGTTTCTGGCAGCGCCAGGGCATCGCCCGCGTAATCCTGTCGCGCGAGCTGTCGCTGGAGGAGGTGGCGGAGATCCGCCAGAAGTGCCCGGACATGGAGCTGGAGGTGTTCGTGCATGGCGCCCTGTGCATCGCCTACTCCGGCCGCTGCCTGCTGTCCGGCTACTTCAACCACCGCGACCCCAACCAGGGCACCTGCACCAATTCCTGCCGCTGGGACTACCAGGTGCACCAGACGGTCACCGACGCGAGCGGCGACGTGCGCCGCGCCGAGGCGCAGCAGGTCTATCTGCTGGAACAGCGCGAGCACCCCGGCGAGTTGATGCCCATCGAAGAAGACGAGCATGGCACCTACATCATGAACTCCAAAGACCTGCGCGCGGTGGAGCACATCGCCGAACTGGTACGCATCGGCGTCGACTCGCTGAAGATCGAGGGGCGTACCAAGTCCCCCTACTACATCGCCCGCACCACCCAGGCCTACCGCCAGGCCATCGACGATGCCGTCGCCGGCCGCCCCTTCGACACCCGCCTGCTGGCGGAGCTGGAAAACCTGGCCAACCGCGGCTACACCGACGGCTTCTACGTGCGTCACCACACCCAGGACTACCAGAACTACATCAAGGGCGCCTCCAGCGGCGAGCGGCAACAGTTCGTCGGTGAGGTGGACGGCTACGACGCCGCCACGGGGCTGGCCGAGATCGCCGTGAAGAACAAGGTCCGCGTCGGCGACCGCCTGGAATTGATCACCCCGCAGGGCAACCGCAGGTTCGTGCTGGAACGGATGGAAGGTTGCAACGGTGCGGCGCTGGACGAGGCGCCGGGCGGCGGCCACCGCGTGCGCATCCCGCTGCCCGCCGAAGACTACCGCTACGCCCTGCTGGCAAAGGAGCTGTAAACGCAGTTGCGGGTTTCGGATTCCGAAAATCCGGGCGTGGTGATGCCGAAACTCGAAACCAGGATTACCCTTCCACCCTGTTCCGACCCGCCGCCTTGCCGCGGTACAGCGCCGCATCGGCGCGTGCCAGCAACTCATCGAGACTGAGGTCTTCGCCGGGCGCGCAGGCGGCCACGCCGAGGGTGGCGGTGAGGGTAAGCTCGGTGCCGGGCAGACCGATGCGGCAGGCGGCGATGGCCTGGCGCAGGCGCGCGGCGAACTGACGCGCCCCCTCAAGGCTCGTTTCCGGCAGCAGGACGGCGAACTCTTCGCCACCGAGCCGCCCGACGATGTCGTTGGTGCGCAGCACGTCGCGGCAGGCATCGCCCACCGCGCGCAGCACCTGATCGCCGGCGGCATGACCGTGGCTGTCGTTGACCTCCTTGAAGTGATCCAGGTCCAGCATCACCACCGCCAGGGGGGCGTCATAGCGCAGGGCGCGCTCCCGTTCGCGCTCTGCCAGTTCGAAAAAGCGGCGCCGGTTGGGCAGGCCGGTGAGCTCGTCGGTACGCGCCTGCACCCGCGCCGCCTCCTCCAGCTGGCGGCGCAGCCCCACCTCCTGCTGCAACAGCATGGTCAGGTGTCGGCTGTGGGCGGAGTCGATGAAGGAGAAGCGGCGCAGGCGCGCATGCTGCACCGAGGTGACGACGCAAAAAATCAGCGTTACCACAAAGAACAGTACTGCCAGCGGCAACTGATGCGGCGGCGGCGGAAAGAACAGCAGGGTCTCGATACCCAGGGCTGCGACCGCGAAGGCCGTCGCCAACAGGCGATGGTTCAGCGTGCTCGGAATGAAAAAGAAGGCGCCCACCATCATCACCAGCAGGCCGGGATAGATCTCGAGAAACTCGCGCTGGCTCACCGGATACAGCAGCAGGGCATTGCCCAGCACCACAAAGAAAAACAGCAGGGTCAGTCGGTACAACTGCGGCGGATGCAGCGGATGGCGCAGCAGCCACCAGCCCAGCCCCCAACAGAAGGCCAGCACGCCGAAGCGCAGCGCGGCATTGATCCAGAACAGGGCGCTGAAGCCGAGCAGGAGGTGGTCGGAGATGACGAAGGCGAAGTACAGCGGACCGGTAACGAAGAGGGCGATGATGAAGTGGCGCAGCTCGGCAGCACCGACATGCGCGCCGAAGGCCGCCTCCGCCGCCGGATCGACGAATTCGCCGCTCCAGCGGCTGAGCGTCACGGCATAGGACAGATTGCCGCCATTGCCCCCTGCTGCTCCGGTATTCTCCCCGTTCATGCCACTGCCTGTGCCGATTTTCCCTGGACCTGCCTGCATCATACCGGGGGACCCCCGGCGGCGTCGACACGATGCTTCTGAGCGGGCCGGGCGCGGTGGTACACTGTGCGCCTTTCAAACGACCCCAAGCGCTGAGGAATTCCCCGTGAGCCAGCCCGAAACCAGCCATGGCGCCTTTCCCTGGACCCGCATGCGCCGCATGCGCCGTGACGATTTCTCCCGCCGCCTGATGCGGGAGTCCACCCTCAGCGCCAATGACCTGATCTGCCCCCTGTTCGTGCTGGAAGGCAGCAACCGCCGCGAGGCGGTGGCCTCCATGCCCGGCGTCGAGCGTCTGTCCATCGACCTGCTGCTGCGCGAGGCCGAGGCCCTGCACCGCCTGGGTGTGCCGGCGGTAGCCCTGTTCCCGGTGACCCCACCGGAGAAGAAGTCCCTGGATGCCGCCGAGGCGTGGAACCCGGAGGGTCTTGCCCAGCGCACCGTGCGGGCCCTGAAACAGGAATTCCCCGAGTTGGGCGTGATCACCGACGTTGCCCTCGACCCCTTCACCACCCACGGCCAGGACGGCCTCATCGACGCCACCGGCTACGTCATGAACGACGAGACGGTGGCGGCCCTGGTGCAGCAGGCGTTGTCCCATGCGGAGGCCGGCGCCGACGTGGTGGCCCCCTCGGACATGATGGACGGCCGCATCGGCGACATCCGCGAGGCGCTGGAATCCGCCGGCCACATCCACACCCGCATCCTGGCCTACTCCGCCAAGTACGCCTCCAGCTTCTACGGCCCGTTCCGCGACGCCGTCGGCTCCGCCGGCAACCTGGGCAAGGGCAACAAGTACACCTACCAGATGGACCCGGCCAACAGTGACGAGGCCCTGCGCGAGGTGGCGCTGGACCTGGACGAGGGCGCCGACATGGTGATGGTCAAGCCGGGCATGCCGTATCTCGACATCGTGCGCCGGGTGAAGGACCAGTTCGGCGTGCCCACCTTCGCCTACCAGGTGAGCGGCGAGTACGCCATGCTGATGGCGGCGGCGCAGAACGGCTGGCTGGACGAGGAGGCGGTGATCATGGAGTCACTGCTCGCCTTCAAACGCGCCGGCGCCGATGGCATCCTGACCTACTTCGCGCGCCGCGCGGCGGAATGGATCAAGGAATAGGGACGAGATACAAGGATGGGGGGCGCGACGCGCATGCCCAATCAATTACACGAGCGTAGCGAGTCCATCCCCCGCTTCTCGTACCTCGCATCGCGTACCTGGTCTCTGAGCCCCGGGTTTCAAACGACTACCACAATCTAACGAGAACCATCATGGCCCCGAAAAGCTTCGTCTTCAGCATGTTCGGCTCCTCGCCGGTCAGCCCCCTGCAGCAGCACATGGGCAAGGTGCAATCCTGCGTGCAGGAAATCATTCCGTTCCTGGAGGCGGCCCTGGCGCAGGACTGGACGCGGGCACGCGAGGTGCAAAAGCGCATCGCGGTGCTGGAGGGTGAGGCCGATGCCCTGAAGAAGGAACTGCGCCTGCACCTGCCGCGCGGCTGGATGATGCCGGTATCGCGCCGCGACGTGCTGGAGGCGCTGCGCATGCAGGACAAGATCGCCAACAAGACCAAGGATATCGCCGGCCTGATCATCGGCCGCCGCATGGTGTTCCCGGCGGAGATCGCCGCCAAGCTGCTGGAGTTCGCCCGCCGCTGCATCGACGCCACCGCCCAGGCACAACTGGCCATCAACGAGCTGGACGAGTTGGTGGAGACCGGCTTCCGCGGCCACGAGGTGGAGCTGGTGGAAAAGATGATCACCGAACTGGACGCCATCGAGGCCGACACCGACGCCCTGCAGGTGGAGGTGCGCGACCTGCTGTTCGCCAAGGAGAAGGAGCTGTACGCCGTCGACGTGATGTTCATGTACAACGTCATCGAGTGGATTGGTGACCTGGGCGACCTGGCCCAGCGCGTGGGCAGCCGCCTGCTGATGATGCTGGCACGCTAGGGAGGGCGCCACGATGGAATACGCAACGATCTACATCGTGCTGGCGGTCGCCTTCGGCCTGTTCATGGCCTGGGGCGTCGGTGCCAACGACGTCGCCAACGCCATGGGGACTTCGGTGGGTTCCGGCGCCCTCACCGCGCGCCAGGCCATCGTCATCGCCGCCATCTTCGAGTTCACCGGCGCCTACCTCGCCGGCGGCGCGGTCACCGAAACCATCCGCAGCGGCATGATCGACGCCAATCTGCTGGCGGGTCAGCCGGAGCTGCTGGTCTACGGCATGCTGGCTTCGCTGCTCGCCGCCGCCATCTGGCTGCTGGTGGCCTCCCACTTCGGCTGGCCGGTGTCCACCACCCACTCCATCGTCGGCGCCATCGTCGGCTTCGCCGCCGTCGGCCTCGGCATGGAGGCGGTGAAATGGGGCAAGATCGGTTCCATCGTGATGAGCTGGGTGATCTCCCCGGCCCTGGCCGGTATCATCGCCTACTGGCTGTTCCAGAGCGTGCAGAAGTTCATCCTCGACACCGAGAACCCGCTCAAGAACGCCAAGCGCTACGTTCCCGTCTACATCTTCCTGGTCGGCTTCATCGTCGCCCTGGTGACCCTGACCAAGGGCCTCAAGCACGTCGGCCTGCACATCAGCACCGGCCAGAGCTATCTCTATGCCGTGATTACCGGAGCGGTCACCATGCTCATCGGCATCTACGCCATCTCGCGCCTGCGCTTCGACCCCAAGGCGGACCGCGACTTCCACTTCGCCAACGTGGAAAAGGTATTCGGCGTACTGATGATCGTCACCGCCTGCGCCATGGCCTTCGCCCACGGCTCCAACGACGTGGCCAATGCCGTCGGCCCGCTGGCCGCGATAATCAGCGTGATCCAGAGCGGCGGCGAGGTGGCGAGCAAGGCCGCCATGCCGGCCTGGGTGCTGCTGCTGGGCGGCATCGGCATCGTCTTCGGCCTGGCCACCTTCGGCTACAAGGTGATGGCCACCGTCGGCCGCGGCATCACCGAACTGACGCCCAGCCGCGGCTTTGCCGCCACCCTGGCCGCCGCCGGCACCGTGGTGCTCGCCTCCGGCACCGGCCTGCCCATCTCCACCACCCACACCCTGGTGGGCGGTGTGCTCGGCGTCGGCCTGGCGCGCGGCATCGCGGCGCTGAACCTGGAGGTGGTGCGCGCCATCTTCCTGTCGTGGATCGTCACCCTGCCCGCCGGTGCCATCCTGGCCATCGTGTTCTTCTTCCTGCTGAAGGGAATCTTCGGCTGATGAAGACAGAGGCGAGGGACGAGACACGATGACGTGTCGCACGGCTGATTTGAGTCAATACAACACGCGCGCGCCGAACTCATTTCTCGTTCCTTGTCCTTCGTACCTCTCCGCCTGACATGAGGTTCTCGGAAATGACGGATCGTTACGCGGTGATGGGCAACCCCATCGCCCACAGCAAATCACCGTACATCCACGCCCGCTTCGCCGAGCAAACCGACCAGGATCTCAGCTATGAAGCGATCCTGGTGGAGCTGGGCGACTTTCCCGCCGCCGTGGCGCGCTTCCGCGCCGCCGGCGGCCTGGGGCTGAACGTCACCGTCCCCTTCAAACAGGAGGCCTGGGCGCTGGCGACGCGGCGCAGCGGTCGCGCCGAGCGGGCCGGGGCGGTGAACACCCTGCGTTGGGAGGCCGATGGTAGTCTGTTCGGCGACAACACCGACGGCGTCGGCCTGGTTCGGGACCTCAAGGACAACCACGGCGTGCCGCTCGCCGGCCGCCGCCTGCTGCTGCTCGGTGCCGGTGGCGCGGTGCGCGGCGTGCTGGAACCGCTGCTGGCGGAAAGACCGGCGACACTGACCATCGCCAACCGTACCGTGGCCAAGGCCGAAGAGCTGGCCGCCGCCTTCGCCGATCTGGGACCGCTTCAGGCCAGCAGCTTCGCCGCCCTGGCAGGACAACAGTTCGACGTGGTGATCAACGGCACCGCTGCCAGCCTGCAAGGGGAGGTTCCGCCCCTGCCCGACGGCATCCTCGCCCCCGGCGCGGTGTGCTACGACATGATGTACGGCAAGGAGCCGACACCGTTCCTGCGCTGGGCCATGGCGGCCGGTGCGGCGCAGGCGGTGGACGGCCTGGGGATGCTGGTGGAACAGGCGGCGGAGGCCTTTTTTCTCTGGCGCGGCGTCCGGCCGGCTAGCGCCGAGGTGATCGCCGCGCTGCGCTAGGTCCTGTCGGATTCAAGCGGTGGGGCGTTGTGACGCCGTTCGCCGTAGCGCCGCTCCCGACCGCTCCAGCTACGTACGCGATGGTGACGGCCGCGGCGCTCGTTGGCCACGTCGCGCGGCAGAAATTCACGCACCTCGATGGGCCGGCCACGCAACGGGCGACCGTGCAACTGTTGCACGGCGCGCAGAGCCAACCGATCCGGGATGACCGTCGCCACGGCATACCCGCGCGCCAGCCGCCAGCGCATGGGGCGGCAGCACAGGAACAACACATCCAGTTCGGCGGGACTGATGCCCTCGGGCAGATTGCCTACGAACAATTCCATGATCGTCTTACCGTGGTGCTCAGGTGGTTTTGGTGGCCAGGTCGCGGTATCCCTGAATCACTATGCGCTCCTTTTCCTCCGGCGCCGCCTCGGCAAACGGGTCCGGCTCGGCCGCCTTGACGCTGCCCTGGCGCCGTTCCGCGCCACGCCGCTCAACGCCCTGCCACGGCCGGTTGCGCCAGCCCAGAGCACGGCGCTCGTTGCTGTAGCTGCGATAGCGGTATTCCCGCACATTCAGGACAAGACCGAAGAGTTGAGAGCCATTCAGCTTCTTGATGGCCTTCTGGGCCAGCCGGTCGGAGGAGAAGGTGCAGACGGCATGACAACCGATCTCCCCATTCTTGCGGTTGTGCTGCTGCAGCTTGATCTGGACCCGGCGGTCGAACGGCGCCAGCAGCCGCTCGATGTCAGCGACCTTCACGGTCTTGGGCAGATTACCCACGAATACTTCCATGTAACCCTCCTTGCATGATTCGGGCTAGGCCCGGTAGGTCTCCTTGAGGCGGACATAATGCGCCGCTGAATAGGCGAAGCGCTCACGTTCGGCCTCCGTCAGCGGGCGCACCCGCCGGGCCGGACTCCCCATCCAAAGATAGCCGCCCTGCAGGATTTTGCCCGGCGGCACCAGGCTGCCGGCGCCGAGCAGGACATAAGGCTCCAGCAGGGCCCCGTCCAGAACGATGGAGCCTAGGCCAATCAGGCAATTATCTCCGATATTACAACCATGCAGGGTGACGTTGTGCCCCACCGTGACGTCGTTGCCGATAATCAGCGGATGCCCCTGCGGCACTTCGCCGTGACCGTGGGTCACGTGCAGCACCGTGCCGTCCTGGATATTGCTGCGTTCCCCGATGCGGATGTAGTTGACGTCGCCGCGCGCCACCGCCATCGGCCACAGCGAACTGTCCGCACCGATCACCACGTCGCCGATCACCACCGCCTGCGGATCGACATAGGCCGAGGCGTGAATCACCGGCATAACCATGCTGTACGGTCGGATATTCATTGGTCATAGGTCCGTTCAGGCCTGGGGCGTTGTACGGTAACGCCACCGCTATATTATAATTCCACGCCCGGAGGAGACGGGCCCCATCCAAACCGACGACAGGGATGCACCATTTGAAACACTGAGCATCCTGGCGTGCGCCTACTGAGTCTGCTGTGCCTGTTGTTGTCCCTCCCACCCGCCTATGGCGGGGCCCCGGTATATATCGGCTTTGATGCCGAAATTAGCCACCGCACCAGCACCTCCGATGAAGCCATCGCCCTCGGCCTGGAACTGGCTGTTGCCGAGATCAATGCCAGCGGCGGCGTGCTGGGTGGCCGCCCCTTGCAACTCATCATCAAGGACAACCGCTCGGTACCGGCGCGCGGTATCGAAAACATCGAGGATTTCGCCGCCCAGCCAGACTTGGTGGCGGTATTCTGCGGCAAATTCAGTCCGGTGGTTCTAGAGCAGCTCGAAACTATCCACCGTCTCGGCATCCCGCTCCTCGATCCCTGGGCTGCCGCCGATAACATCGTCGACAACGGTCATCAACCCAATTACGTTTTCCGGCTTTCGCTCCGGGATAGCTGGGCGATGCCTGTAATGCTCAACCATCTGCGTCGCAAAGGCATACGCCGTATCGGCGTGTTGCTACCCAACACGGCCTGGGGACGCAGCAGCTTGCAGGCTCTGGAGGCAGTGCGCGATCAGGCGCCCGAAGTCACCCGTATCCGCTGGTACAACTGGGGTGACCAATCGATGCTGGAACACTACCGCGCCCTGCTGGATACTGGCGCCGAAGGTATCGTGCTTGTCGCCAACGAGATGGAAGGCTCGATACTGGTACGCGAACTGGCAACACTGCCGGAGCACCAGCGCCTGCCCATCGCCAGCCATTGGGGTATCAGCGGTGGCGACTTTCCGGCCATGACCGGCCCGGCGTTGCAGCAAGTCGATCTTGCCGTGGTGCAGACCTACAGTTTTCATACGCCGTCACGTCCGCAGCCGGCGACACGTCTGCTTGCCGCATTGAAAGAACACCACGGCATTACCAGTGCCGGGCAAATAGCTTCACCGGTGGGGCTGGCCCACGCCTACGATCTGACCCACATCCTGGCGCGCGCCATCAACCTGGCCGGGAGTACCGATCGCGCCAAGATCCGCGACGCCCTGGAACAGGTTCGTGATTACAGCGGCCTGATCAAACATTGGCCTAGGCCATTCAGCCACGACAACCATGAGGCATTGGCTCCGGCAGATGTGTTCATGGCCCGCTACCGCCACGATGGCGCACTGGTTCACGTGGAGCAAGCGCAATGAAGTCCCCATTGCTGGAACGTCTTGAACGCTGGATGGGTGCCAGCATCGCCAACCGCATTCTGGCAGCGGCACTGACCGTGGCCACTGTAGCCCTGACACTGACCGGTCTGATGTCCTATAGCTTCAGCCGCCACCTGCTGCAACGACAAATCGAGCAGGAGCACGCCGCTACCGCTGCCCTGCTGACACAGCGTCTCGAGTTGCGCCTGAACCAAATCGGTGAGGAAATGCGGGCATTGGCCAGCAACACCCTGGCGGTCAACGCCCTGCTAGACTCTGCCGGACGCGACGGCTATCTCCTGCCCTTCCTGCGCGAGTTTCATACGGCCTCCCTGGCGCCTGCCGCGCTCTGCTTGCATGACTTCCGTGGCCACGCCCTGGCCTGCAACCGCCCGGAACACGAACTGACACTATCGGACCCGGCATGGCACCACCAAGTGATGGGGGAGAACCGCCACCATACCGCATGGCTTCCCGACGGACAGGGCCTGCTGCTGGCCCTGCCGGTATTCTATCCAGGAACCGGCCAGCCCGAAGGAATGATTGTGGCGCGTTTCAGCCTGGAGCAATTATTCTCCGATATATTCGCTCTCGCCGGTGAACGTACGGCACGCATCACCTCGGATGGGAAAAATCTCCTGGCCTGCGCGCGTTGTTCCGATCCTCCCGCAGCACTGTTGCTCACCCGTAACACACTGGCCCTGGCATCACCTTTTGACGGACTGCACCTCGACCTCTGGGTAGGCGAACCGCGCAATGCCGCCTTTGCCTCGCTTACCCAGCTGACCTACAGCTATCTGATACTGGCCGTCCTGATCCTGCTAGTGGTATTTTTCGCCGCCCGCACCATCGCCCGACGCATTACCCAACCCTTGGCAATACTTTCCCGCAATGCCGAGCAGGTCGCGCAAAATATTCACCATGAATTGAACACCGCAACGACCGGCGCCGATGAGTTGGGGCAATTGTCCGCCTCTTTCCGCCACATGCTGCAAAGCCTGCGCTCGGCGCATGCCGAACTGGAACAACGCGTGGAGGAACGCACCGCCGCCCTGCGTGCCCAGCGCAATGATTATCAGGTAATTTTCGATTCGGTTCCGGCATTCATCTGGTATTTCGATCGCAATGGCCGCGTACTGCGTGCCAACCAACGCGCGGCAGACTTCCTTGGTCTGCGCATCAGCCAACTGCTCGGCAAAACCATATTCGAACTATTCCCTGCCGACTTCGCCGCACGTTGCCAGACCAGCAACCTTGAGGTAATCAACACCGGCAGGGAACAGGTGAATCTGGTGGAGCCGCTGCTGCAACCAGACGGAGCCTTGCTCTGGCTGCGTCTTGACAAGGCTCCGTTCTGTGATGCGTCCGGAGCAATCTCCGGCGTCGTAGTGTTCTCCAGCGACATCAGCGCCGAGATCAAGGCACAGGAACATACCCGCCTTACGGCCAAGGTATTCGACAACACCTTGGAGGGCATCGTCATTACCGACGCGGAAATGCACATCGTCGCCGTCAACCGGGCCTTCTGCCGCATCACCGGTTATGAGCAGCACGAGGTATTGGGTCGCAGCGCGCGCCTGCTCGCCTCGGGAGCCCAGGGCCATGTCTTTTACCGTAATTTCTGGCGCACTATTCGCCGCCAGGGAGAATGGCGGGGCGAGCTATGGAATCGGCGCAAAGGCGGCCAAGTATTCGCGGAATACCTGTCAGTCAGCACCGTCCGCGATAACCGGGGCAGGATTACGCATTATGTCGGCGTATTCTCCGATATCACCACTCTGAAGCGTACTGAACAGCGGCTGGCACAGATGGCCTATTACGACCCGCTGACCAATCTACCCAATCGCGCCCTGTTCACCGAACGCTTGCAGCAGTCACTCACCAAGCGTAAACGCGACCCCAGTCCGCTGGGGGTGATGTTCATCGATCTGGATCGTTTCAAAACCATTAACGACACATTGGGGCACGAAGCGGGAGACCAGCTACTCCAGCAGGTGGCAAAAAAATTGCGGGACTGTCTGCGCGAGCAGGATACCGTAGCGCGCCTCGGCGGCGACGAGTTCATCGTGCTACTGGAAAAGCCCGGAGATGAAAGACACGTGGCACGCATCGCTGAGCGTATGCTCAAGGCACTGGCCAGACCGTTCCATTTCTGTGGTCAGGAAGTGTTCAGCGGCGCCAGTATTGGTATTGCCATGTACCCCGCTGACGGCACTGATCTCGAAACGCTGCTCAAGAACGCCGATACCGCCATGTACCGGGCAAAAAACACCGGGCGCAACCAATACTTATTCTATCAGGCGGAGATGAATGCCGCCTCTCACGCGCGCCTGCGTCTGGAATCCGAGTTACGCCGCGCCCTGCGTGAAAATGAATTCACCCTGTTGTTCCAACCGCAGATCGACATCGCCAGCGGCCATATCAGTGGTGCCGAAGTACTGGTCCGCTGGAACCACCCTGAACGCGGCCTGCTACCACCGGCGGAGTTCCTGGCCATTGCCGAGGAAAGTGGAGCGATCATCGATATCGATCGCTGGGTTCTGCGTACCGCCTGCAATCACTACCTCGGCTGGCGTAAGGAGGGGCTGAAGGGTATCCATTTGGCAGTCAATCTGTCCGGTCGCCACATCTTGCAGCGTAAACTCTCCAAGGAAATACGCGATATTCTGGGTGAACACAGCCTGCCAGGGGACTGGCTGGAACTGGAATTCACAGAAACCAGTCTGATCCAGGATAGCGAAGATGTGCGGGGAACCCTGCAGGATATCCGTTCCCTGGGCGTGCGTATCGCCATTGATGACTTCGGTACCGGCTACTCCAGCCTGCTATATCTCAAGCGTTTCCCGATAGATGTACTGAAGATCGATCAATCCTTCGTGCGCGGTCTACCTGACAATGCGGAAGATATCTCCATCATCGACGCGATCCTCGCCATGGCCAGCCGCCTCAAATTGCAGGTCGTGGCTGAAGGAGTGGAGCAGGCCGGCCAGGCCGGTTACCTGCATGCCAACGGCTGCCCCCAGGCCCAAGGGTATTACTATGGCCGCCCCATGGCTGCCGCAGACTTCGCCAATCTTTACCGGGGCCAGCTACACTGATATTTTCCGTTCCAGACGCGATGCGCACACGAATGGCATGACAGACAAACACATCCGCCAGCTGGTACAGCGACAAAAAGAACTACCGACGCTGTCCAATATGGCACAACGCATCCTCACTGCCTTCGATACCGACGATCTGGATGTGGAGCGTATCGTCTCGGTGTTGGAGAAGTGCCCCACCATCACAGCCCGCTTGTTGGGCCTGGCAAACTCGGCGTTCTTCGGCCACAGCGGACGCATCCATTCATTACGCGATGCCGTATTCGTGCTGGGACTGGTCACCGTCAAAAGCATGGCTATGGGTATGGCCATCGCCGGCTCCCTCGATACCAGTCGCTGTCCTGCCTTTGACGTGGAGCGTTACTGGATGACGGCCATGACCACAGCCCTGCTCAGTCAGCAACTCTACACAGCCATGCCTGCCGAATTGCGCCCCGCCGGTGACAGCGTCTACCTGGCAGGTCTGCTGCACAGTATCGGCCTGCTTGTACTGGTTCACCTCTATCCTGAAGAGATGAACCAAGCGCTTGACAGCTACCGCGCCGCACCAGAGTCACGCCTGGCCGATCATATTCAGGCCGTGCTGAACACCGACCACTACCAAGCCGGCATCTGGCTGGGCAGCCGCTGGCACTTCCCCGATAATTTGCTGCTGGTCATGCAATATCATTACGACCGCAGTTATCGCGGCGAGCATTGGCCCCTGGTACTGCTTAGCGGAGCCTGCGCCCGCTGCGCCAACCAGATGGTTGATGGCCGGCCGCATACCGCCAACGAGGATGCCACGTTTACCCTCTTCGGTATCACTCCGGCTCGCTTGGAGGGTGTATGGCAAAACACCTGCCAACAACTGGAAGCCATTCGTGAGATGTGCCTGATTTTGGCGCGGGCATAATCACCATGACCAACTCGTCACTCGCTGACGCCTCGCGGGAACTCAACCGCCATCTGGTCAACCTGCTGGATTCACTGTCGGCGCTGTTCATTCTCACCGAATTGCCGGCGGCATCGTTGGATGAAAACGCGCTGCTTACCCGCGCCCTTGATGCCCTGCGCCAGAACCAGGATCTGGAGCGCTGCTCCATCTTCCTGCTCACACGGGAAAATGAACTGGTGAATGCGGCAGGATTCAGCTGGGATGATCTCTGGCAGAACGGGGCCGCCACTGAGCGCCAGCAACACCGGTTCCGTATCGGCGAAGGCATCATGGGGCGTGCTGCCGCCAGTGGCGAACTGCAACATTGCCGCTCCTGCGCCGATGACCCGCATTTTTCCGCCCCCATGCCAAACTCGCCACCCCATGGCTCGCTGATCAGTGTGCCGCTGCGTGGGGACGGCAAGGTGATCGGTGTGCTGAATGTGTTTCACCCCGAAAGCGGTTTTTTTGATTTCTGGCACGAACGCCTGTTGCTGCTGTTCGCCAACACCCTGGGACAGCTACTGGCCAATTGCCGTCTGCTGCACCAGCGTGAGCAGATGGTGGCACAACGCACCGAGGAACTGCACCGGACCAATACGGCCCTGCAGCATGAAATCGAAGAGCGCCAGGCCGCCGAGGCACGCTTGGCGGAGGAGCACGCTTTTCTGCAAACCGTCATGGACAGTGTGTTGGAGCCGATCATGGTAATTGGCCCGGATTACCGCGTGCAATTGATGAATCGGGCCGCCGCCGCGCTGAATGGCGACGATGGCTCTGCCCGTTTCTGTTATCAGCTCAGCCACCGGCGCGACAGTCCTTGCGCCACCCCCGAGCATCCCTGCCCAATCGCTGAAGTGGCGAAGAACCGCGCGCCGGTCATTCTCATGCACCAACACTATGACGCGGCAGGCGAACCGCGCATCGTGGAGTTGCAAGCCTCCCCGCTGTGGAATGAAGACGGAACACTGCGAGCTATCGTCGAGAGTTCACGTGATGTGACCGAGCGGGCGCTGGCGGAGGCTGAAATGCGTGAAAAGCAGCAGCAGCTGGCCCACCAAGCGCACCACGACCCTCTCACCGGATTATCCAACCGTATGCTGTTTGCAGCCCATTTGAGCCATGCCCTTGCCCGGGCCCATCGCTACAAGAAAAATCTGGCGCTGCTATTTCTCGATTTGGATGGTTTCAAGGCCGTTAACGATACGTTGGGTCATGCCAGGGGCGATCTCCTGCTGCGGATCGTGGCCGAACGTCTGCAGCGTCATGTTCGCGAAGTCGACATGGTGGCCCGTTTCGGCGGTGATGAATTCACCATCCTGCTGGAGGATGTACACACTACTGACGATGCCGGGCTTGTGGCACGCAACCTGCTGGATGCGCTTTCCCTTCCGTTCCCCCTGGAACAGCACATCGCGTCTATCGGTGCCAGCATCGGTATCAGCTGCTATCCCCACGATGCGCAGGATACGGAAACCCTACTACGCCATGCCGATGCGGCCATGTACCAGGCCAAGGCACAGGGCAAGAACCGCTATTGCTATTACGGACGGGAGGCCACCGACCCGTAGCTGATTTTCTGGCCAGTTGCACGCTGGCTTGATCAGCGCATCGTCACCAGCTCTTCCGCGCTGGTGGGATGCAGGGCCACGGTGTTGTCGAAGTCGCGCTTGGTGGCGCCCATCTTCACCGCCACGGCAAAGCCCTGCAGCATCTCGTCGGCGCCGTTGCCGATGATGTGCACCCCCACCACCTTTTCCTGCACGCCGACGCACACCAGCTTCATCGCCGTCTTGGAGCCGTGGCGGGTGAAGGCGTGGTACATGGGGGTAAAGCGGGTCTGGTATACCTTGACCGACTCCGCGCCGTATTGCGCCCGCGCCTCTTCCTCGGACAGGCCGACGGTGCCGATGGGCGGATGGCTGAACACCACGGTGGGGATGTTTTCGTAATCCAGCTTGCGTTCCGGCTGGCCGCCGAACAGGCGATCGGCCAGGCGACGTGCCGCGGCGATGGCCACCGGCGTGAGCTGGACGCGGCCGGTGACGTCACCCACGGCATAGATGCCGGGCACGTTGGTGTTCTGATATTCGTCGGTGGGGATGTAGCCATGGGGATCGCAGGCGACACCGGCCGCGCCCAGATTGAGATTGGCGGTCTGCGGCGCACGGCCGATGGCCCAGATCAGCGTGTCGAAACCGGCCAGGGTATGGCCGCCGGAACAGTGCAGGGTGAGACGGTCGTCATCACCCTTCACCACCTTCTCGACATTGATGTTGGGCAGGATGTTGACGCCGTGGTTGACCATTTCTTCCATCAGAGTCTCGCGCAGCATGGCGTCGAAATGGCCGAGGAAGTGCTGGCGGCGCAGCAGCAGGTCCACCTCGCTGCCCAGGGCATTGAGCAGGCCGGCCAGCTCCACCGCGATGTAACCGCCCCCCACCACCGCCACGCGCTTGGGCTGCTCGCGCAGGGCGAAGAAGCCGTTGGAATCGATACCATACTCGGCGCCGGGGATGGCAGGAATCAACGGCGCGCCACCCGGCGACACCACGATGTGATCGGCGCTGTAACGCTGGCCGTCCACCTCCAGGGTGTGCGCATCGACGAAGCGGCCATAACCCGGGATCAGATCGATACCCGAGTCCTTGAGATAGCCGCCATACCAGTCGTTGATGTTCTGGATGTAACGCTCACGGGAATTGATGAGCTGTTCCCAGTCGAAATCATTGACCAGCACATCGAAACCGTAGTCGGTGGCATCACGCAGGGCACCGGCGATGCCGGCGGCATTCCACATCACCTTCTTCGGCACGCAACCGACATTGACGCAGGTGCCGCCGATGCGGCCAACCTCGATCACCGCAGCCTTTTTGCCGTACAGGGCGGCACGCTCGGCGGCGGAAAGGCCGCCGCTGCCGGCACCGATGGCGATCAGATCGTAATGTTTGGTCATAATGATACCCTGGGTTGCAAAGGTGATTCGGGTCAGGCGAGCACTGACGCAGTGCAAAGATTCTACAGGCTGCCGCCGCCTGCGACACCCATCTGATATGCTAGCCGACAGGAGGTATGTCATGGACCTGGACATACAATACACCTTCCGTTTTGCCGACGGCCGCGAAGCCAGCTTCGCCATCCGCCTCGACGCGGCCACCCTGGAGCCCACCGTTCCCGTCACGGACGACACGGCGACATGGACCCGGCTCGCCTTTCACCGCTGCAATCATTGCCCCCTCGACGAAACGGTACAGCGGTACTGCCCGCTTGCGCGCTCCCTGGTCGGCACGGTGGCCGTACTGGGTGATGTGCTGTCCTACGATCAGGTGGCAACGGAGGTCATCACGCCGGAACGGCGCATTCTGTGCGACACCTCGGCGCAAAATGCCATCAGCGCCATGATGGGCCTGATCATCGCCACCAGCGGCTGCCCGCACATGGCCTTCTTCAAACCCATGGCGCGCTTTCACCTGCCCTTTGCCAGCGAAGAGGAAACCATGTATCGCGCCGCCAGCATGTACCTGCTGGGACAGTACTTCCGCCAGCAGCAGGGACTGCCGACGGAACTGGGCTTCGAGGGACTGGTCCATCTCTACCGCAACGTGGAAATCGTCAATCGCGCCATGGCCAACCGCCTGCGTGCCGCCGCGCGCGAGGACGGCACGGTGAACGCCCTGGTGCTGCTCGACATGTATGCGAAGACCCTGCCGGCGGTCGTGGAAGAAACCCTACAGGAACTGCGGCCGCTGTATACTGCCTATCTATAACGACAATAACCGAGAATCCAAGTGAACAATTCGGCAGAAGAACTCACCGATCAGGAATGGATTACCGACGAGCCGCGCTCCGGGCTGCGCGAGTGGCTGCTGCGCACCACCCTGCAGGACATGGTCGCGTCGCACAACCATTCACGCGACTTCAACGGCTCCCGCGCCGAATACATCTATCTGCGCGTGCGCCTGCTCAGCTTCGTCTTCGCCCTGCTGGCACCGCTGTGGATTCCTATCGACCTGGTGCTGCTCTCCGGCGCCAGCTTCAAGCAGATGCTGCTGCTGCGCCTGTCCTTCAGCGGCCTGTTCCTGGCCCTGGGACTATGGACCGCGCAGCCCCACAACCTGACCCTGGCACGGCTGCGCGTGGCGCTGTTCATCGCCATTCCGGGCCTGTTCTACATCGGCTCGCGCATCGTGCTCGGTGGCGACGTGCCCGACGCGGGCATCCTCATGGGCTACAGCTTCCTGCCCTATCTGGTGGTCTCGCTGCTGGCGCTGTTCCCCTTCACCCTGATCGAGGGACTGGCCTACGCCATCACCATCGGCCTGGTGGTGCTCGGCACTGAAATCGCCTTCGGCACCCTGTTCACCGTGCGCGCCTTCGGCGAGATCTGGCTGCTCGGCCTGCTCGCCGGCATCGCCATGTGGGCCGAACTGGCACAATTGCACATGCTGCTGCAACTCTACCGCGAGGCCACCCGCGACGCCCTCACCGGCCTGGTCAACCGCGCCGTGCTCACCAAATGGCTGGACCTGGAAGTGGCTCGCGCCCGCGACCGCACGCGCCCGCTGTCGGTGTTACTGCTGGACCTGGACCTGTTCAAGCGCATCAATGACACCTACGGCCACCTCGCCGGCGACATGGTGCTGCAGGTGTTCGCGCGCCTGATGATCCGCGAGATGCCCGGCATCAACCTCATCGGCCGCTACGGTGGTGAGGAATTCCTCGCCATCCTGCCCGGCAAGAGCGAGCAGCAGGCCCTGGACCTGGCCAACCGCATCCGTGCTGCCTGCCACAAGGCACGGGTACGCGGACCGGATAATCAGAGCATCGGCTTCACCGTCAGCATCGGTGTCGCCACGCTGGAGGAGGGCGAAGACGCCGACGCGCTGCTGCAGCGCGTCGACAAGGGCCTGTACCGCGCCAAGGAAGCCGGCCGCGATCTGGCCGTGCTGGCCTGAGCAAGGGGTCTACACGGTGTCGCGCATGCGCAGGTGGTGCAGATAGGCATGCAGCCTCTGCAGGGATTCCGGCTCAGCCACCTCGTCGAACACCAGCCCCACCCCGTCATGGCCGCAATGGACCACCATCGCCGGCAGGCGCAGTCTGCCGCTGCGCTCCTCCGCCAGGATTTCGACCTCCACCAGGGCATTGCGGAACAGCAGGCCGGGAGCGACCTGCACGAACATGCCATCACGGCTCACATTACGGCACACGCCGCGCGCCACCAGGGCGCCACGCGAATACAGGGCCACCTGCAGATTGAGGGGCCAGCGGTATGAGAAACGATGTTCCATGGCCATGCCGCACCGGACAGGGGGAGATGCCCCGATTCTAGCGCCAAGGCGGCCCGGGGAAAAAAGTTCTTGACTAAATCAATCGACATTCATAGACTCCTTCTACCCAGACATTGTTACACCCCTTAAAAGGAAGGCCCCGGCCTTCCTTTTTTTTGTCCAGGGATGGACTTATGCCGCGGAGGCCAGGGAAGGCCGGGAGCGGCGCTTGTCCAGGGATGGACTTATGCCGCGGAGGCCAGGGAGGGCCGGGAGCGGCGCTTGTCCAGGGATGGACTTATGCCGCGGAGGCCAGGGAGGGCCGGAAACGTCGCCCGCCTGCAATAAGCGGCTCCTTGTGTCTCTCCGGCAACCCATAAGCAGATATTTCTTTTGCTCCAAGGCGATTTCTAAGACCATAACCCACACAAACCACACGTCTTCCGCCGCTGTGCGGCAGCGACACGTGTTGACTTCTGCCGCATGCACGCGGCCAGGATCAGCAAAATTAAGGAGGAGTCATGAAGATCAACACGCCCGTTACCCAGCGGGAACGCACCTATGGTGACGACGTCACCATCACCTCGCTGACAGACCTCAAGGGCACCATCACCTACGCCAACCGGGACTTCATCGACATCAGCGGCTTCAGCGAGGAAGAACTGATCGGCAAGAACCACAACATCGTCCGCCATCCGGACATGCCGCCCATCGCCTTCCAGGACCTGTGGGACACCATCAAGCGCGGCCAGAGCTGGCGCGGCATCGTCAAGAACCGCTGCAAGAACGGCGACCATTACTGGGTCGATGCCTATGTCACGCCGGTCTACGAAGGCGACAAGGTGGTGGGCTACCAATCGGTACGCAGCCGCCCCGCCCGACAACAGGTCGAGGCCGCCGCACAGCTCTATGCCAAACTGCGCAGCGATGACAAGGCCCGGCTGCCGAAACGCCGCAACATCTTCGACATCAGCCTGCAGGTGCGCGTCATGGCCAGCCTGCTGCTGCTGGCCAGTCTGGCGATCCTGGTGGCGCTGGTAAGCAGCTACAACACGGCGCAGCAGCAACGCCTGCTGGATCGGCACATGGCCCAGGTCAGCGAGGTGCAAAGGCTGTGGCAGGAAAGCCGCATCAGCAGCGACAACGCGCTGGGCAAGACGATCGATGCCCTGGGCTCGACCCCGGGGAAGATACCGCTGTCGGAAGCCATGGCGGCCCTCAACCAGGACAGCACGCGTCTCATCGTCGCCATCTGTCTGGCCGGCCTGGCCCTGATGACCATCATCGGCATCCTGCTCAACCGCACCGTCATCCGGCCGATGTCCCAGGTCGTGACGCTCGCCAAGGAAATGGCCGGCGGCAACCTGGCCCGCCGCATCGAGGTCGAGCACAACGACGAAGTGGGGCAGATGCTGCAGGCGATGAAGCTGTTGCAGGCGCGCCTGCGCACCTGCTTCGGCCAATTCCTCGAAACCGCCGACGAACTGGCGGCGGCGGCGGATCGGTTTTCTGCCACCGGGCGCGAAACCGTGCAACACATGCAGCAGCAGCAGGCAGAGACCGAACAGGTCGCCACCGCCATGAACGAAATGGCGGCGACGGTACAGGAGGTGGCGCGCAACACGGCGCAGGCGGCGCAATCGGCACGCGACGCCGAGCAGGACAGCAGCGATGGCCGCCGTGTCGTCAACGCGGCGCGTGCCGCCATCCATCGTCTGGCCGAAGAGGTGGAGCAAAGCGCCCAGGTGATCAATCGCCTGCAACAGGACGGCGATCGCATCAGCAGCATCACCGAGGTGATCAGCGGCATTGCGGAACAGACCAACCTGCTGGCACTCAACGCCGCCATCGAGGCGGCACGGGCCGGCGAGAGTGGCCGCGGCTTTGCCGTGGTGGCCGACGAGGTGCGTACCCTGGCAGGCCGCACTCAGACGGCGACAGCCGAGATCCGCACCATGCTCGACAACCTGCGCGACGGCATCGGCGAGGCGGTGGCGGTGATGCAGCAGGGCCAGACCCAGGCCGGTGCCGCGGTGGATCAGTCACGTCAGACCGAACACTCCCTGGAGAGCATCAGCAAGGCGGTATCGGCGATCAGCGATATGAATACCCAAATCGCCACGGCGGCCGAGGAGCAGACTGCGGTGGCCGAAGAGATGAATCGCAACGTGATAACCATCCGCGACCTCGCCGGCACCACCACCGCCCAGGCCGAGGAAATCAGCGCCGCCGGCGCGCGTCTGGCCCAGCTGGCGGCGCAACTGCACACCATGATGCGGCAATTCAGGCTCAGGTGAAGGAAAGAGGAGGCTCCTGCAGGCGCAGACGCTGCTCCTGCAGCGTCATGAGGTGCTCCTCCCAATAGCGCGGGGAGCCGAACCAGGGAAAGGCGCGGGGAAAGGCGGGATCATCACGCCGCCGCGCCAACCACGCGGCGTAGTGTATCAGGCGCAGGGTGCGCAGCGGCTCGACGAGGCGCAGCTCGCGGCGATCGAAATCGCAGAACTCCTCATAGCCGCCGAGCAGCTCGTCCAGTTGCAGCCACTGTTCCTGGCGCTCGCCCGACAGCAACATCCACAGATCCTGTACCGCGGGGCCGCTGCGGCAATCATCCAGATCGACGATGTGTGCGCCGTCGTCGGTCCACAGGATGTTGCCGGGATGAAAATCGCCGTGGATGCGCTGCCAGTTCAAGGACGGCACGGCAGCGAAAGCTGCCGTCACCGTTTCCAGCAGCTCGGCGCTGAGATCGGCGTAACGCGATTGGTATTCCCGTGGCAACAACTCGCTGGCCAGCAGGTAGTCACGTGACTCCACACCGAAGCTGGCCACGTCCAGCCGTGGCCGCGCCGAGAACGGCCGTGCCGCACCCACCGCATGCAGGCGGCCGAGAAAGCGCCCCAGCCGCCACAGCACGTCCGGCACATCCAGGTCCGGCCAGCGCCCGCCACGGCGCGGAAACAGGGCGTGGCGGAATCCGGCATGCACATGCAGCGTCTCGCCCTGGGCATCCACCAGCGGCGCCACCACCGGCACCTCGGCCTCCAGCAGCTCCTGCGCGAAGGCGTGTTCCTCCAGGATCGCCGCGTCACTCCAGCGTCCCGGGCGATAGAACTTGGCCACCACATAACCCTCGTCCAGTGCCACCTGATAGACACGGTTTTCGTAACTGTTCAGCGCCAGCAAGCCGCCGGCGGGCCGCAGGCCGCACTGCTCGACGGCATCGAGCACCACGTCCGGGGTAAGGGCATCGTAAGGATGAGACTGGATTTCGTTTACCATGGCCCCACTGTACAACAAATCGGAGTCCGCAAATGAAGGAAGGTCTGAATAAGTCCATCCTGGACTTTTCAGACCACGCCAAGCGAAAAGTGTGATTTTCGCTTGGCTTCATTTTTCAACGACTTATCGTCGTTGAAAAATGGCGGCACATCCCTGTGCCGCGGAAGCTCTGAACTTATTCAGAGCTTCCTGAACGCAAATACATGCGAATAACCAGTGCGATTTATTTGCGTACATTCGCGTTCATTTGCGGATTTTCTTTGGTTTGAGTGGAGTGTTCTATGCCCAATCCCCTGCTGGAAATGAACGGCCTGCCGCCGTTCCATGCCATCCGACCGGAGCATGTGGAACCGGCCATCGACACCGTGCTGGCGGAGAACCGCGCCGCCATCGCGCACCTGCTGCAACAAGGCGCGTTCTGCTGGGACACGCTGCTCGCCCCGCTGGAGGCGCTGGACGACCGCCTGAGCCGCACCTGGTCGCCGGTGAGCCATCTCAACGCGGTGATGAACTCCGACGAACTGCGTGCGGCCTACAACGCCTGCCTGCCCAAACTGAGCGCCTACGCCACCGAGCTGGGACAGAACGAAGACCTGTACCGCGCCCTGCAATCGGTGCGCGACGGCGCGGAGTACGAGCGCCTGTCCATCGCCCAGCGCAAGCACCTGGACAACCTGTTGCGCGACTTCCGCCTGTCCGGTGTGACCCTGCCGCCAGAGCAGAAGGCGCGCTTCAAGGCGGCCAGCGAGGAACTGAGCCAGGCCACGGCCCGCTTCGAGGAACACCTGCTCGATGCCACCAACGGCTGGCATGTCCTGATCACCGACGCGCAGCGTCTGGCCGGCATCCCGGCCAGCAGTCAGGCGATGATGCGCCAGGCGGCGCGGCGCGAGGGTCAGGACGGCTGGCGCATCGGCCTGGATTTTCCCAGCTATTTTGCCGTGATGACCCATGCCGACGACCGCGCCCTGCGCGAAGAGCTGTACACCGCCTACAGTACCCGCGCCTCTGATCAGGGTCCGCAGGCGGGACGCTGGGACAACGGCCCGGTGATGGAGCGGATCCTCGCCCTGCGCCACGAGCTGGCGCAGCTGCTCGGCTTTGCCAGTCACGCCGAACATTCCCTCGCCACCAAAATGGCGGAGACGCCGCAACAGGTGCTCGGTTTTCTGCGCGACCTCGCCACGCGCTCGCTCACCATGGCGCAGGGCGAGCTGGAGGAGATCGCCGCCTATGCCCGTGAACAGCACGGCCAGGCAGAACTCGCCGTGTGGGACATCAACTATTACGCGGAAAAACTGCGCCGGCACAAATACGATCTGTCGCAGGAAGACCTCAAGCCCTGGTTCTCCGCCGATCGCGTGGTGGCCGGCATGTTCGAGGTGGTGCAGCGCCTGTTCGGCCTGGACATCCGCGAAGTAACGGGGGTACAGACCTGGCACGAGGACGTGCGCTTCTACGACATCTTCGACAGCGCCGGCAGCCTGCGCGGCCGCTTCTATCTCGACCTCTACGCGCGGCCGAAGAAACGCGGCGGTGCCTGGATGGACGAGTGCATTCGCGCCCGCCGCCTGCCCGACGGCACGCGGCAGACGCCGGTGGCCTATCTCACCTGCAACTTCACGCCGCCGCTGGACGGCAAGCCGGCCCTGCTCAGCCACGACGAGGTGCAGACCCTGTTCCACGAATTCGGCCACGGCCTGCACCACATGCTCACCCGCATCGAGGTCGCCGGCGTCGCCGGCATCAGCGGTGTAGCGTGGGACGCGGTGGAACTGCCCAGCCAGTTCCTGGAGCACTGGTGCTGGCAGCGCGCGGCGCTGGACCTGTTCGCCCGTCACCACGAAACCGGCGAGCCGCTGCCGCAGGAGCTGTTCGACAAGATGTGGGCGGCGCGCAACTTCCAGGCCGGCATGCAGATGGTGCGGCAGCTGGAGTTCGCGCTGTTCGACTTCCGCCTGTACCTGGAATACGACCCGCAACAGGGCGGCCGCATCCAGCAGATCCTCGACGAGGTGCGTGCCGAGGTGGCGGTGGTGCGCCCGCCGCACTACAACCGCTTCCAGCACGGTTTCGCCCACATCTTCTCCGGCGGCTACTCGGCCGGTTATTACAGCTACAAGTGGGCCGAGGTGCTGGCCAGCGACGCCTTCGCCCGCTTCGAGGAGGAAGGCGTGTTCAATCGCGCGACGGGGCTGGCCTTCATGGAGGCGATCCTGGAACAGGGCGGCGCGCGCGAACCGATGGAGCTGTTCGTGGAGTTCCGCGGCCGCGAGCCGAGCATCGATGCCCTGCTGCGCCACAGCGGCATGGCCGGGTAGACATCGGATAGACTGCTCTCCATCGCCAATGCGGAGAGCCGCACCATGTCACACCGGCATCTGACGACTGCTGATCTCGCTCCACCGCCACGCGCGAGGCCGCGGCTGGGCATCCGCCTGCACGACTCGCTGCTGCTGCGGGTGGCGCTGATCCTGACGGTGGCCGTGGTCGCCACCATCGCCGCCCTGTTCGTCGGCATCGATCACCTGGTCAGCGAACAGTTCCGCACCGTACACACCGAACGCCAGGAGCGGCTGGCGACCCAGGCGGAACGGTTGGTGGCCCAGGAACGGGTAGCGCTGGAGCGGCTGGCGGAGCTGCTCGCCAACGACGCCGAGCTGGCCAACGCCGCGTACTACCACCTGTATCTGGAGGGCGAACGCAGCCACCCCCTGGCCGCGCTGGAGCGACTGTCCCAGGCCTTCAACGTCCCGTCGCTGGCGCTGTTCGACCGCGACGGGCGCGCCGTCGCCGGCATCGGCGGCGAACTGCCCCTGCTGCCCATCGACCCCGCGGCACCCGGCAGCAAGACCATCCACCTTGTCTGGCACGAAGGCCATGTCTGGGCCGTCAGCACCGCGCCGCTGCTGCGCAACGCCGCGCTGCTGGCCTGGCTGCAACTGGCGCGGCCGCTGGATGCCGTGCTCGAACCGGCCTTCGGCAGCGACGCCGCGGTGGGGATCGTGGCCGCACGGCAGAATGCGCCCCACAACGGCGTGTACGTCCCACTGGATGTGACCGGCGGCTCCGCCTGGCTGTCCGTGGCCCTCCCCGACACGGTGGGACAGGCGCTGGCCAAGGTGCAGACCCTGCTGGTGCTGAGCCTGCTGGTGGCGGGCGGCCTGCTGCTGCTGGCCCTGCTCGCGGTGCTGTACCGCGAGCTGCGGCCGCTGGGCACCCTGGCCCAGGCCGCCGCTGCCGTGGGCCGCGGCGAGTTCGGCAGCCGCCGGCTGGAGGTATCGGGCAGCCACGAGGTGGCCCAGTTGGTTCACGCCTTCAACGCCATGCTGGGGGATCTGGAACGCATGCAGGAAATGGAGCGGCTGTCCGGCATCGGCCGCATGGCGGCGCGCGTCGCCCACGACATCAACAACCCCATCACCGTCATCGACAACATGGCGCGGCTGATGCTGCGCGAACTCCCCGCCGCCAGCCCCTTGGCCGAAGACGTGCAGCGCATCCTGCATCACTGCGGCCGCTGCCGCACCACGGTGGATCTGCTGTTGCAATACGGCCGCCCCATCCGCCTGCGCCGGCAGCGCCTGGAGCTGGGCGCGCTGGTGCGCGGCTGCGTCGAGCACTGGCAGGTGGGGCGCCCCGAGGCGCCGCCGCCGCAGGTGACGACCGGCGGGGAAGTCTGGGTCGATGCCGACCCCTACCACCTGGAGCAGGCCCTGGCCAATCTGTTCAACAACGGCCAGGAGGCGGCGCCGCAGGGCCGCCTGCACGTCGCGGTGCGGCCACTGAGCGGTTATGGCGAGATCGAGATCAGGGACGCGGGGCCGGGTTTCTCGGACGAGGCGCGGGAGCACCTGTTCGAGCCGTTCTACACCAGCAAGCGCGGCGGCAGCGGCCTGGGCCTGGCCAGCTGCCGTGCGGTGATCCATGCCCACGGCGGGCGGGTGAGCGTGGGCGAGGGGCCCGGCGGCGTCATCCGGGTGGAACTGCCTCAGACAGCGACGGCGCCGTAACCGGCCTCCCGCGCGCTCACCGGCACCAGCGCCTGGCCGATGATGGCGGCGCCGAGCGGGCTGTAGAGAAAATCGAAGAAGCCGCGCATGCGCGCCTCATCCCATTCCCGGTAGACGATATTGAGCGGCCCCACCAGGGGATAGGCGCCGGCCTCGGCGGCCTCGCGCTGCGGCGCCACGCCGTCCACATGCAGGGCGCGCAACTGGCCGGCCTTGAGATAGGGCAGGGCCAGGGCGCGGCTGACCACGCCCACCGCCCCCGGATAGCGCACCACGGTTTCCAGCAGTTGCTGATCGGTCTCGACGAACAGGGCGCGGGGCGACCAGTCGGGACGGTTGTCCAGCAGCAGGCCGCGCACCGGCTCCAGGTAGTCCGGACAATGGCGGCGCACCACCAGGGCGATGGCGCGGTCCGTATCGCCCAGCTCCGACCAGCGGCGGATCTCGCCGCGCGCCACCCGGCGCAGGGACTCCAGCGCGATATCGTCCACCGCCACCGACGGATGGGCCACCACCACCTTGATGTCCCGCGCCACCAGCAGCGACGGCAGATGGGCCGCCCGCGACTCCTCCACCGGGCAGCACAGCCCGCCCAACTCGGCCTCGCCGCGCAGCACGCCGGTCACGCCGTCATCGCAGCCGCCGCCGGTGACATCCACCGGACCCCGGCCGAGGCGGTTGTAACTGGCGGACAGTTCGCGCAGGGCGCCATAGGTGAGGATGTGGGTACCCTGGTAGCGCAGCCCGCCGGGGGTCGGCGCCATGACGGCGGCGCGGCGCAACGGGCTGACGCAATAGCTCTCGGCCCACGGATTCAGGGCCGGCGGCGCGGCGCGCGACAGCAGCGGCAGCCCGGCCAGGGCGAGAAGAAAATGGCGGCGTTGCATGGGTAGGTTGCTCCGTGTGGCGCTATGCGACCAGAATAGCGCCCAATCCCCCGTTTGCACACTGCACGAAAACAACGCCCGATGTCCGCCGCCGAACCTGTCCTGTCGGTCCTCCTGGTCGAGGACGAACCCGACGTCGCCCACACCCTCAAGCGCGTCATCGAATCCCTCGGCAGTTATCGCGTCGCCGTCCAGCTCGATGCGCGCCAACTGGGGCAGTCGCTGGCCGGAGGCCTGCCGGACCTGGTGGTCACCGACCTGATGATGGGCGAGAGCGACGGCTTCGAGGTGATCCGCCAGGTCAAGGCCGTGGCCCCCGACCTGCCGGTGGTGGTGGTGAGCGCCTACGCCACCCTGGAAAACGCCGTGGAGGCGGTGCGGGTGGGCGCCTTCGATTTCCTGCCCAAACCGTTCAGCCCCGATTCGGTCGAGCTGTTGCTGGCCAAGGTGCGGCGCGAGCTGGAACTGCGCGGCCGCCTGGCGGCCATGTGCCGCCAGGCGCAGGCACACGACCCCTATATCGCCGCCCTCAAGGGCGGCAGCCCCGCCATGACCGGACTGCGTGCCTGGATCTGCCGCGTGCGCGACACCGGCGCCAGCGTGCTCATCGAGGGCGAGACCGGCACCGGCAAGGAACTGGTGGCCCGCGCCATCCACGCGGGCAAGGGACCGTTCGTGGCGGTGAACATGGCGTCCATCCCCCTGGAGCTGGCCGAATCGGAGCTGTTCGGCCACTGCAAGGGGGCCTTCAGCGGCGCCACCCACGAGCGCCAGGGCCTGCTCAAGGAGGCCGACGGCGGCGTCCTGTTTCTGGACGAGGTCAATGCGCTGCCGCCGCAGTTGCAGGCCAAACTGCTGCGCGCCCTGCAGGAGCGGCGCGTGCGCCCGGTGGGCGCCGACCGCGAGGTGGCCGTGGACTTCCGCCTGATCTCGGCCAGCAACCAGCCACTGGAGCCACTGCTGGAATCCGGCGCCTTCCGCCGCGACCTGTACCACCGCCTCAACGTACTCCAGGTGCGCCTGCCGCCGCTGCGCGAGCGCCGCGAGGACATCCCCCTGCTGGCCGGTCACTTCCTCGAGCACTATGCCCGCGCCCACGGCCGGCCGGTGCGGCGCCTGGCGGAGGGCTTCGTCACCGCCCTGCAACGCTACGGCTGGCCCGGCAATGTGCGCGAACTGGAGAACGTCATCGAACAAGCGGTGATCCTCTGTCCCGAGGGCACCCAGACCCTGGAAGCGGCACTGCTGCCGCCGGCCCTGCGGGGTAGTGCCCCGGCGCCGGCCGCCGCCATCCCGGCACCGGCACTGGACGGCACGCTGACCCTGGCCGAGGCCGAGCGCCGCCACATCCTTCAAGTGGTACAGCAAACCGGCGGCAACAAGGCCGAGGCGGCCCGCACCCTGGACATCGACTACAAGACCCTGCTGCGCAAGCTCAGCCAGTATTAGCCCGAATGGCGCAATGACTACCCGCCCCTCCCAGGAAGGCGTAAACACAAGCGTTAAGGAAGGTCTGAATAAGTCCATCCTGGACTTTTCAGGTCGCTCCCGCCCCTCCCTGGGCTGCGCGACATAAGTCCATCCGTGGACAAAACCACGCCAAGCGAAAAGTGTGATTTTCGCTTGGCTTCATTTTTCAACGACTTATCGTCGTTGAAAAATGGCGGCACATCCCTGTGCCGCGGAAGCTCTGAACTTATTCAGAGCTTCCTTAAACGCAAAGACGCAAAGGACGCGAAGAGCGCAAAGGGGAACCCTGCGAAGCGCCGCTGTGCGATGTGGCGCAGCGGAATCGCGCAACGCTGCGCGACACTGCACACACTTTGCGTCTTTGCGTTGAAGGCTTTTGACTTTAAGGGGTGAGCCGTTACAGGGCTGGGGCATTTTGCCCCACCCCTTTTTCCTCACTGGGGCGAAATGCCCCAGCCCCCCGCGCCGCGCATACCCGGCACGGTCGTCGGCGCCGACCGATAATTCACATCTTTTCATTGACTTGAACATCCATCCGGCCACCTCCCCGGCGGCTGGCCCGCCCCTTGCTCTGTCCTGCTCAGGCGTGTACCCGCGCCGTTGACCAGAATCCATACAGCAGGAGAAACCGATGTTCAAGATAATAACCACGGTGGGCGCGCTCGCGCTGCTCGTTGCGGGCGCCGGCGCCATCGCCGCCGACAGAACGCTGCCGTCCAATCTGCTCTACGACGCCTCGACCCCCAACAAGACCCTCTGGCCCAAGCCCATTGCCAACAGCGGCGAGCTGAAATACGAGAACCACCGCCAGGATCTGTCGCGCTGGCCCAGCCTGAGCTACGAGGAAACCCTGCCCACCCGCCGCCCCGAGCCGGTGCAGGCGCCGCAGCCCCTGAACGGCGACCCGGCCCGCGGCAAGGAGATCGCCACCACCACCACGAAGGGCAACTGCCACGCCTGCCACCTGCTGCCGGGCGATGCCCAGGGCGGTACCGCCGGCCCCCCGCTGGTGCGCTACTCGCAGCATGGCCGCGATACCGTCTGGACCTACCAGCAGGTATTCGACCCGCGCATCAACAACCCCAATACCGCCATGCCGCCCTACGGTACCAACGAGGTGCTGAGCACTCAGGAGATCGCCGATGTGGTGGCCTACCTGATGTCCCTGCAATAAGCGGCCGCCGCCCCACGAATTCCGAGGAGAGAGACAATGCGCTTAGCAAGAACCACCGCCCTGACGCTGCTGCTGGCGTCCACGGCCGCCCTGGCCAACCCGGCGCCGTACCGCGAATACACGCCGATGCCGTTCTATGAGCCGAACGTCGCGGCCGACACCACCAACACCTATCGCTACTGGCGCGACCCGGAACGGCTGGACGAGTCGCAGCTGAGCGGCGACAACCAGTGGAAGCTGAACTGGAAGTTCAAGGACGAGCCCTACAACGACTCCCTGCACGGCGGCCACATCGCCCTGGATCGCGGTGAGGCGCTGTACCAGCAGCTCAACGCCAAGGGCCGCTTCGCCAAGTGCCTGGGGGCCAAGGACAACGATCTGCGCGGTCTGCGCGCCAACCACTACCCGCAGTACAACAACGACCTGAAGAAGGTCGTCGGCCTGGAGGCGATGATCGAGCATTGCGCCGCCAAGGAGGGCATGACCCTGCTCAACGGCAGTTACGACAACAGCGCGGTATCCGTGTACATCGCCAGCTTCAGCGCCGGCATGCCGCTGAAGGTGGACGTGAGCAAGGGGCCGCTGAAGGAGTCCTATGAGAAGGGCATGAAGCTGTTCCACACCCGCGCCGGCTGGACCAACTTCTCCTGCGCCACCTGCCACACGCAGATCGTCGGCCTCAAGCTGCGCGGCCAGACGCCGACCACCCACTTCGGCGACGCCGCCCACTGGCCCACCTGGCGCTCCAAGGACGAACTGCAGTCGCTGCATGTGCGCTTCACCGAGTGCAACCGCAACGCCGGCGTCCAGCCGCTCAAGATCGGCAGCCAGGAATACACCGACCTCGAGGTGTTCCTGAACGCCCTGTCCAACGGCTATCCGGTGGTGGCCCCCTCCACCCGCGACTGAAACCATGAGGGGGACGGCACGCCGCCCCCTCGCTTCCATCACAGCTATTGAGGTAAACGATTTATGAACGCTTTCCGTCAACGCCGGATCTTTCTCAAGGGCACCCTGGCCGGCAGCGCCGTTGCCGTCGCCGTCGGCGCCGGCCTGCTCTCCCCCCGTCAGGTGCTGGCCGCCTGGCCCAAGGAGGCCTTCGAGGCCAAGGACATCGCTGCCAGCCTGAAGGGCGTCTACAACGCCGACATGACCACCCCCAGCAACGACATCGAGATCAAGGCCCCCGACATCGCCGAGAACGGCGCCGTGGTCCCGGTCACCGTCAATGCCAACATCAAGGGCATCGAGTCCATCAGCCTGTTCGTCGAGCAGAACGGCACTCCCCTCACCGCCGTCTTCAACCTGGCCCCCAATGCCCTCGGCACCGTCTCCACCCGCGTCAAGATGGGCAAGACCTCCAACGTGGTCGCCGTGGTCAAGGCCGGCGGCACCCTGTATGCCGGCCGCAAGGAAGTGAAGGTCACCATCGGCGGCTGCGGCGGTTAAGCCACGGCACACACTGACGAATTGATACAGAGGACTATCTAAATGGCAGATTCAATCAAGATCCGCGCCACCCTCAAGGGCGATGTCTGCACCGTCAAGGCGCTCATCAAGCATCCGATGGAGACCGGCCAGCGCAAGGACAAGAAGACCGGCCAGGTCATCCCGGCCCACTTCATCCAGGAAGTCGTCTGCACCCACAACGGCAAGAACGTGCTGACCTCCGCCTGGGGCGCCGCCATCTCCGCCAACCCCTATCTCTCCATCGAGTTCTCCGGCGCCAAGAAGGGGGACAAGGTCGCCCTCGCCTGGGTCGACAACAAGGGCGAGAAGGACAGCGCCACTGAGGAAATACGCTGATCTCACCACCGCTTTCATCGGGACCTCCTTCCCTTCCACAGGCATGGGGTTTGCCCGCGCCCTTCGGGGCGCGTTTTTTTTGCACCGCCACAGTACCCACCCTCTCTCGCCTGCTGTGCAGGGCGCAAGCAGCGTGCCTTGCCACCGCCACCAGGACGGATGCCGGTTTGCCGAAAACTTCACCGTGATAGTAAGCTAATTGGAATGAGACGATTATTTGGCCTGCAGCGGTGGAGAGGAAATCGGCAAGGCGCAGCCATGGTGCTGCTCTGTCTGCTACTGCCGTTTCAGGCCGGCGCCGCCGCCACGCTGTATGTCACCGATCGCCTCGCCGCTGACCTGTATCCGGCGCCGCGCGCCGCCGGCAAGCCGATGCAGCAGTTACCCACCGGCACCGCCTTGCAGGTACTGACGCGCCAGGGCGATTTCGTGCGCGTGCGCCTGCCGGATGGCAGCGAAGGCTGGATCCATCAGCGCCAGCTCCAGGAAGACATGCCGGCCCAGGTGTTGCTGCTGTCGTTGGCGCAGCAGCATGAGCGCACCGTAAGAGAACTGGACAACACGCGCCGGCAGCTCGCCGAGCAGACCCGCGCTGCGCAGGAGAATCATCAGGTGTCACGCTCGTGGTGGATGTTCTTCGCCGTGCTGGTGTCTCTGGTGACCGGCTTCATCCTCGGCATCATGTGGCTGGACTGGCGTATCCGCGAGCGCCACGGCGGCTTCCGACTTTAACCGCAGATACAAGTAACAAGTGGCGTGGCGACGCTGCCGCACTGATTCTCACTTTTCTCTTGTATCTTTCGACTTGTATCTGTCGCTATGAAAATCGCCTCCTGGAACGTCAACTCGCTGCGTGTGCGTCTGCCCCAGGTGCTGGACTGGCTCGCGGCACAGCAGCCCGATGTGCTCGCCCTGCAGGAAACCAAAATGCCCGATGACGAGTTTCCGCGTGCGGAGCTCGAAGCCGCCGGTTATCAGGCGCTGTACTCCGGGCAAAAGACCTACAACGGCGTCGCCCTGCTCAGCCGCACCGCCGCCGGCGGCGACATCATCACCGACCTGCCCGGCCTCGATGACCCGCAGCGGCGCGTACTCGGGGCGCAATTCGGCGATGTCTATGTGCTGGACCTGTACGTGCCCAACGGCCAGGAAGTGGGCTCGGACAAGTACGCCTACAAATTGGACTGGCTGGAAAAGTTGCAGAGCTTCGTCGAAGCGCAGTTGCTGCGCACACCCAATCTGGTGGTGCTGGGCGATTTCAATATCGCGCCGGATGAGCGCGACGTGTACGACCCGGCGGCGTGGGAGAACAGCGTGCTGTTCTCACCGCCGGAACGCGCCGCCTTCCAACGCCTGCTCGGCGCCGGGCTGGTGGATACCTTCCGCCTGTTCGAGCAGCCGGAAAAAAGTTACAGCTGGTGGGATTACCGCATGAATGCCTTCCGCCGCAACATCGGCCTGCGCATCGACCACATCCTGGCGAGTGCGCCGCTGGCCGCGCAATGCGTCAGCGCCACCATCGACAGGGAAACGCGCAAGTTGGAGCGTCCCTCGGATCACGCGCCGGTCATCGCCGAGTTTCAGCGTTAGGGAAGCTCTGAGGAAGCTCTGAATAAGTTCAGAGCTTCCGCGGCACAGGGATGTGCCGCCATTTTTCAACGACGATAAGTCGTTGAAAAATGAAGCCAAGCGAAAATCACACTTTTCGCTTGGCGTGGTCTGAAAAGTCCAGGATGGACTTATTCAGACCTTCCCTTACTAAGCGACGGTGATGTTGCGGCCGCGGGTTTCGGTGAGGCGCAGCGCCGCCACGAAGGCGATGGCGGCAAAACCCAGCATCAGCCACAGCGCCGCGTGATAGTCGGCGGCACTGTACAGACGCACGCCGTTCAGCATGGTGCCATCCCAGCCCCGGTCCAGCACCCAGCCGAACAACGGCTGCATGATCGCCGCCCCCAGAAACAGCCCGGTATTCACCACGCTGATCGCCATGCCCGACAACGCCGGTGCGCACACCTCCTTGGCACAGGCATAACTCAGCACGAAGCCGCTGCCGCACAGGCCGAGCAGTGCAAACAACAACTTGCCGCTGGTGCCCGGCGTCCACGGCAGCCACAGCAGGCCGGCACACACCAGCAGATACAGCAGCGCACTGCCCACCATCACCGGCTGGCGCCGCCCCAATCGGTCGGAGATCCAGCCCAGCAGCAGGGTGCCCAGCGCCATCGCCAGCAGGGTCAGGGTGGTGTACTGCGCCGCCGCGTCCCGGCTCAGGCCATGGACATCGCGCAACAGGGGAATGCCCCACAGCCCGGCGAAGGCGAACAGGCCGCCGGCCATGCCGAAGTTGAACCAGAAACCGGGCCAGACGCGCAGATTGCCCCACACCGCGCGCATGTCGTGCAGCCAGTGCCGCTCGCGCTCCGCATGGGCTGTCTTGCCCTCCATCACGCGCACGGAAGGAAAGCCGGCATCCTCCGGCCGGTTGCGCACGATGAGCAGCGACAGCACCGCCAGCAGCAGGGAAAACACACCGATGCCGACAAAGGCCGCGCGCCAGGACACATGCCCGAGCAGCCAGGCCAGCGGGCCCGCCGCCAGGATGGAGCCGACATTGCCGAGCAGCAGGGTAACGCCGCTGATGAGCCCGTAAATGCGTTCGCGGAACCACACCGTGTTGCTCTTCATCAGACCGACGAAGATCACCGATACGCCGAGGCCGACCAGGAAGCGGCCGGTCATCGCCATCTCCATGGACTCGGCCAGGCCGAAGACGATGGAGCCGATGCCGGCCACCAGATTGCCCAGGGTCACAACCGCACGTGTGCCCACGGTATCCGCCAGCACACCGGCAGGAATCTGCATGACCGTATAGATGTAGTAATACATCGCTGCCAGCGAGCCGAGCACGGCACCAGTGGTGTGAAACGCCATCATCAGTTCAGCCGAAACCACCGCCGGCGCCATGCGGTGAAAGAACACCGACATGTAGGCCAATACCAGCACGGCATAGATGGCCCAGCGCACCTGCTGGAATCGGCGGGGATCGTAGGTGGGAGTCATGGAATCACGGTGAAGGTTGGCAAGGCGAGCATCTTAGCCCATTTGCCCTCTATAATCCGGCATCACACATCCGAAAGGCCGGCCATGAAATACAAGGACCTGCGCGACTTCATCACCCTGCTGGAACGACGCGGCGAACTGAAACGCATCACTGTCGAGGTCGATCCCTATCTGGAGATGACCGAAATCTGCGACCGCACCCTGCGCGCGGGCGGCCCGGCCCTGCTGTTCGAGCATCCCAAGGGGCACTCCGTGCCGGTGCTCGGCAATCTGTTCGGCACGCCGGAGCGCGTCGCCCTCGGCATGGGCGAGGAGTCGGTCGGCGCGCTGCGCGAGGTGGGCCAGCTGCTCGCCTTCCTCAAGGAGCCGGAACCACCCAAGGGCCTGCGCGATGCCCTCGACAAGCTGCCCAAGTTCAAGCAGGTGCTCAACATGGCGCCCAAGGTGGTAAGGGATGCGCCGTGCCAGGAGATCGTGCTGGAAGGCGACGACGTGGACCTGGGCCGGCTGCCGATCCAGACCTGCTGGCCGGGCGACGCCGCCCCGCTCATCACCTGGGGACTGGTGGTGACGCGCGGCCCGCACAAGGAGCGGCAGAATCTCGGCATCTACCGCCAGCAGGTGCTGGGCCGCAACAAGGTGATCATGCGCTGGCTGTCGCACCGCGGCGGCGCGTTGGACTTCCGCGAGTTCCAGCAGAAATTTCCCGGCCAGCCGTTTCCCGTCGCCGTGGCCCTGGGCGCCGACCCCGCCACCATCCTCGGCGCGGTGACGCCGGTACCGGATACGCTGAGCGAATACGCCTTCGCCGGCCTGCTGCGTGGGGGCAAGACCGAGGTGGTGAAGTGCATCGGCAGCGACCTGCAGGTGCCCGCCTCCGCCGAGTACGTGCTGGAAGGCGTGATCCATCCCGGCGAGATGGCGGAGGAAGGCCCCTACGGCGACCACACCGGATACTACAACGAGGTGGACCGTTTCCCGGTGTTCACCATCGAGCGCATCACCCGGCGCAAGAATCCCATCTATCACTCCACCTACACCGGCCGCCCGCCCGACGAACCGGCCGTGCTCGGCGTAGCCTTGAATGAAGTCTTCGTGCCGATCCTGCAAAAGCAGTTTCCGGAGATCATCGACTTCTACCTGCCGCCGGAAGGCTGTTCGTATCGCATGGCGGTGGTGAGCATCAAGAAACAATATCCCGGCCATGCCAAGCGCGTGATGCTCGGCATCTGGTCCTTCCTGCGCCAGTTCATGTACACCAAGTTCGTCATCGTCACCGATGACGACGTCAACGTGCGCTCGTGGCCGGACGTGATCTGGGCCATGACCACGCGCATGGACCCGGCACGCGACACCACGCTGATCGAGAACACCCCCATCGACTACCTCGACTTCGCCTCACCCATCTCCGGCCTCGGCTCCAAGATCGGCTTCGACGCCACCAACAAGTGGCCGGGCGAGACCAGCCGCGAGTGGGGCACGCCGATCCGCATGAGCGACGAGGTCAAGCAGCGTGTCGATGCGCTGTGGGATCAGTTGGGGATATGAGTGAACGAGGTTAACCGCGGCTCCGCAGACGCACGCCGTCGCGGATGTTGAGGCCGATCAGGGTCAGGTTGATAGCACCGGCCAGCAGCTCCACGGCCTGCACCGTGTAGAACATCCCGTCGAACCGGCCCGCCGCCGCCCAGTGATCCAGCAGCAGCGCGGTCGGCAGCAGGATCAGCAGGCCGTTGCCGGCGATGAAGGGCATGCGCCTCTGCTTCGCCGCCAGCAGCCTGCCGCTGCGCCCGCGCGCGAGGGCAAAGCCGCTGGCGCCGGTGATCATCAGCGCCGGGATCAGCAGCCACAGCCCCTGCACGATGGCTGCCTTGACGCGGGCGATGGCGGCCGGGTCGCCGCCGACTTCGACGATCACGGTGGCGCTGAAGAACACCAGGATGGTGATGAAGGCGATGCTGCCGGCGATGGCGTGGGGGATGGATTTCATGCGTGTGTCTCCTGCACCAGGTTGACACGATCCTGTCTATTTGACAGCATGCTGTCAATATGAAGAACGCCACTCCCCATAGCCGCGCCGGCGGCCTGTTCACCGAGCTGGTGCTGGAGACCTTCCGCTTCAACGGCCGCCTCATCGCCGCCGGCGACGCGATGAGCGCACCGCTGGGCCTCACCAGCGCGCGCTGGCAGGTGCTCGGCGCCATCGCCCTCGACGACAAGGCCCTTACGGTAGCCGACATCGCACGCCGCATGGGTCTGAAGCGGCAGAGCGTGCAACGTCTCGCCGATGCCCTGGTGGAGGAAGGACTGTTGCTGCGCGAGGACAACCCGGCCCACCGCCGCGCGCCGCTGCACCGCCTGAGCAAGGCGGGCGAACGCGCCTACCGCACGCTGGACGAGCAGCAGGCCGCCTGGGCGGCGGAATGCGCCCAGGGGATTCCAGCGCAGCGTCTGGCCGATGCCCTCGCCGTGATCCGTGCCCTGCGCGAACGGCTGGAGGTGACTTCGGAACGGTGACTTGTCGTATCCTCACAGGTGGAGCCTGCGCAGATTAAGGAACGGCAATGCAGAAGATCATGGTGCTCAACCCCAAGGGCGGCTGCGGCAAGACCACCCTGGCGACCAACCTGGCCAGCTTCCTCGCCCAGGCGGGCAGGAAGGTGGCCATGGCCGACTTCGATCCGCAGGGCAGCAGCATCGACTGGCTGGCGGTGCGGCCCGCCGAACGGCCGACCATCTATCACGTCTCGCTGGATGAGGAAAAGGACAAGCTGCTGCTGCCGCTGGGGATGGACTACGTGGTCATGGACGCCCCCGCCGCGGTGCACGGCAAGGATCTCAAGCGGCACGTCAAGCGCGCGCAGACCCTGCTCATCCCGGTACTGCCCTCGCCCATCGACATCCGTGCCTGCGCCCGCTTCGTGGAAGAGTTGCTGCTGGTAGGCCGCGTCTCGCGCCAGGAAACGCGCATCGCCGTCATCGCCAACCGGGTGAAGGAACACACCCTCATCTACCACACCCTGCAGCGCTTCCTCGGCAGTCTGGGCATCCCCTTCCTCACCACCCTGCGCGACAGCCAGAACTACATCCGCGCCGCCGATCGCGGCCTTGGCATCGCCGAACTGCCGCCGGCCCTGGTGGAGGTCGATACGGAACAGTGGCAACCGATCCTGCGCTGGCTGGCCGAGCAATAACAACCGCTCTCCCGCACCAACCCACGCACCCGTAGGGCCGGCTGAAGCCGGCCCTACGGGTCAAACGTCTTGCAAACCCGCCGCCAGATCCGGATAGCGCAGCGTCACCTCCAGCTCGTTCAGCAGGCGCCGGTTGTCCATGCGGCGCGATTCGGTGAGGTAGGACAGCATGGCCGGGCTCAATTGCTGCATGGCCTCGGCCATGGGCAGGGCCGGTGGGCGCGGCAGGCCGAAGCGATCGGCCACCGCATAGAAGTACTGCGTCATGGTGCCGTTGCTGCCATCGCTGACGTTGTAGATGCGATCGGCGCCGCCGCGTTCGGCGGCGGCAACGCAGATCGCCGCCAGATCATCGGCGTGGATACGGTTGGTGTAACCGCACTCTTCTTCGCGCAGCACCGGGGTGCCCGCGCGCAGCCGCTCCAGCGGCCAGCGCCCGGGGCCGTAAATGCCGCCGACGCGCAGGATGT
Organism: Sulfurivermis fontis; assembly: GCF_004001245.1. Lineage (NCBI taxonomy): Bacteria > Pseudomonadati > Pseudomonadota > Gammaproteobacteria > Thiohalomonadales > Thiohalomonadaceae > Sulfurivermis > Sulfurivermis fontis. The sequence goes on along the minus strand of NZ_AP018724.1, from coordinate 348,900 downwards.
TCACCTTCACCCCGCTCTTGCGGCCCCAGGCACGCAACACCGTTTCGGCATCCAGGCGGCGGCGCGCCCGATCGGTGGCGGGCGCCGGCGGCGTGTCCTCATCCACCCAGGCGCCGTCACGATCGCCGTACACCCCCGAAGTGGAGATGTAGATCACCCGCTCCGGTCGCAGGCCGGCGGCGACGAAGGCGCGCATGCGCGCATCGCCATCCCCCTGCCCGGGCGGCGGCGCGAAGTAGTAGACTGTTGCACCAGCCAGGGGCAACGAGAGCAGGGAGGTCGGCTCATCCAGATCGCCGCGCACCGGCAGGACGCCGGCAGACACCAGACGCGCCGCCGCCTGCTCGCTACGGGCCAGCGCCTGGACCGTGACGCCCCGCGCCTGCCACAGGCGGGCGACGCGCAGGCCGATATCGCCGCAGCCGATGATAAAGATCAAATTCACCGTTTAACTCCCAGGCCGATTGGCGGATAATCCATACCTTTACGGTCAACAATAACCCAGCGACAAGGTAGAGTTAATGAGCTTCAAAGTCCAGGTTGAACCCAGTGGTCACGAATTCCCGGTGGAGCAGGGCGAATCCGTCCTCGATGCGGCCCTGCGCCACGGCCTCGCCTTCCCCTATGGCTGCCGCAACGGCTTCTGCGGCGCCTGCAAGTGCAAGGTGGTCGCGGGCGAGGTGGACTACGGCGACGAGGAGCCCGGCGCGCTTACCGAACAGGAACTGGCGGTGGGCATGGCCCTGCCCTGCGTGGCCAAGGCGACTTCCGATCTGGTGCTGGAGATCAAGGAAGTCACCGCCACCAAGGATATCCCGGTGCACACCCTGCCGGCCAAGGTGGGCCGCATGGAAAAGCTCAGCCCCAACGTGATGGGCCTGTGGCTCAAGCTGCCGGAAGGCGACCGTCTGCAATACCTCGCCGGCCAGTACGTCAACTTCCTCCTCGCCGACGGCAAGAAGCGCGCCTTCTCCATCGCCAACGCCCCGCACGACGACGAGTTCCTCGAGTTCCACATCGGCCTGGTGCGCGGCGGCCGTTTCACCGAACAGGTATTCAGCGAGATGCACGAAAAGGATCTGGTGCGCATCGAAGGCCCGCACGGCAGCTTCTTCCTGCGCGAGGACTCCGCGCGCCCCATCATCCTGCTCGCCACCGGCACCGGCTTCGGCCCGGTGAAGGCCATCATCGAACATGCCCTGGCCGAAGGCGTGCAGCGCCCCATCCACATCTACTGGGGTGCCCGCACCAAGAGCGATCTGTATATGCACGACCGGGCGCTGCGCTGGGCGCGGGAGTATGTGAACGTCCACTACCATCCTGTACTGTCACGCCCGGCGGCAGAGGATCAGTGGGAGGGTCGCACCGGCTACGTGCAGGACGCGGTACTGGCCGACTTCGCCGACCTCACCGGCTTCGAGGTCTACGCCTGCGGCCTGCCGGAGATGGTGCTCGGCGCCAGGAAGGCCCTGGTGGAACGCGGCCTCGACCCGGAACACTGCTACTCCGACGCCTTCGAGTGGGCCAAGGACTAGCTCCTGTCTGTCAGGAGCCGAGTCCTCTCGGCGCACAGCGCCGGTGCCAGACGCTGGTTCCCCCGCGGCGTGGGCCCCTACGGTTTCTTCATGCTCCGCGTCATCAGCGGAAAGCGCTTCAACGGCACCACCGGACCGGACTTGCCGTTGCCGGTTACCAGGGCCAGGCCCTTGTGATAGTAATCGCGGGCGGTACTCTCCTCGCCCAGGCGCTCCAGCAGTTCGCCCAGCATGCGATAGGTTTCGGCACGGGCCTCCATGCCGGCGCTGGCTTCGAGATAGGCGCGGGCCTTGCCCCACAGCTGGGCGCGCATGGCCAGCCGCCCCAGGCTCAGCAGCAGCAGCGGATGGCGCTGGTGGCGCTTGAGCCACTCCTCCGCCGCCGCCAGTTGCTGAGTGGGATTCTTGCCCTCGGCCAGCCCGTACAGGCGCACCAGCTCCGCATCCCACTGCCGGCGCACCGCCTCGCGCAACAGATGTTCCGCCTCGTCGCCGCCGCCCAGGGCCAGCAGGCCGCGCACATAGGCCGCCAGCAGCGAAGCGTGCTGGCGCTGATGACGCGGGATGCGTTCCCACAGCTCGCGCAGCTTGTCCAGGTGGCCGTGCTCATGGGCCTGGCGCAGCAGGGCCTCCCAGGCGCGGCGCTCCAGCAGGTCGGCCTCATCCTCTTCCAGGGCACGGCGCTTGCGCAGCTCCGGCAGCAGGGCCACCAGTTCGTTCCAGCTGCCCAGGCGTTCGTAGACCTGCTGCAGCAGTTGCAGCACACGCACGTTCTTCGGCGTCTTGCCGTGCAGGTGCATCAGTGTCGCCAGGGCCTGCTCCAGCTGGCCGCTGGCCATCTGCAACTCGGCCTGGGTCACGCCCACGGCCAGCTCGCCTTCCGGCGCAGTCTTGTGGGCCATGGCGAGGTGGTAGTCGCGGCGCTCCTCGTCGCCCAGCATCTGGGCGGCGCGGGCGGCACCGAGATAGTTGAGCAGCGGCGTTTCGCTGCGCGCGGCATAACGCGACAGATCACGCTCGGCCTTGAGCCAGTGGCCCTCCGCCAGGGCGGTGAGACCGCGGTAGGTGACCAGACGGGCACGCAGCGCGCGCCGGCTGCTGCGCCAGGCGCGCAGGCGTGCCGGCAAGGCCAGGGCTCCGACAATCAGGCGCAGGGCGGCATAGCACAGGGCAAAGCCGAGCAGCAGCACCAGCACGGCGAAGGTGAAGGAGGTTTCGACGCTCCACGGCCCGTAGCTGATCAGCACATAGCCGGATTCGCTCTGCGCCAGCAGGGCCAGCCCCACCGTGCCGACCAAGACGACGATGACGAAGAACAGCAGCTTCATGAACGGGCACTCCGCTCCAGGCGCGCGCTGATCTCGCGCAGGGTGTGCAGCGACTGGTCGATGGCCGGCAGCGGTGGAGCGATATCGACAGCGGCCAGACGGCCAAGGGCCTCGCGCATGCCGACGGTGGCCGGCGAGGCGGCATCGTAGAAACGCTCCACCCAGGCGTCGGCCTCCTGCAGGGCGGCGCGATAGGCCTGGCCATGGCCGCGCAACAGCGACAGGCGTGCGGTTTCCAGCTTGAGGCGCAGATTCTGCCGCAGCAGCAGGCGCTGATCGGGCGTGGTCAGCGGCAGACTGCCGGCGTCATGACGGCGGATCACCACCAGACTGCGGATATCCGACCATACGGTCTGCACCAGTCCACGCCAGCCATCCGGCTGCTCCGCTGCTGCCGTCGTGTCCTGTTCCTCGCGCGGCGTCCCCGCCAGCACCAGGTTGTCCACGCCCTTGCTCAGGGCACCCAGCTCCAGGGTGATGCCGTCCACATCGAGCACGGGCAGGGCGCGCAGCGCCTGCAGCTCTTCGCTCAGCTGGGCGCGCACACGGGTAAGCAGGGGGTCATTGAGGAAGGCCAGGCGCTGATCGGCCGCCGTCATGGCGGCGATGGCGCCGGCCACGTCACGCTCCAGCAGCAGACGGCGGTTGGCCATCTGCAACAGGTAATCGGCCTCCGCCAGCACCCAGGCATGACGGTCGCGGCCGAGCCGCTCGTTCATCTTCTCCAGCGCGTCATTCAGCAACCGGGTGTCGTTTTGCAACTGCTCCAGCACACCGCTGTACTGGGCCAGACGGGCGGCCATCTCCTGCTGCTGTGTCGTCAGCTGCTCCAGCCGGCTGTGCAGGACCTGGTTGTCATGCAGGGTCGCAGCACGTTGCTTGTCCACCTCCTGCCACAGGCTGTAGCCGCCGCCCAGGGTACCCAGCGCCAGCAGCACGGCGAACCAGGCCAGTCCACGGCCGCTGCGCGGCCGCTCCGCCGCGGCCATCTCCTGCGCGGCCGTCTCCGCTGTCTCCACGCTTTCCGCCGACATCTCGGCCACGGCGGTCTCGTCCGGCTTCTGTTCCATCTCGCTCATCGACTCTCTCCCGCGTGGCCCGTCCAGCGGGCCACCGCCTCCACCAGTCCCGCATCGCTCGCCAGGGCGGCGATGATGGCCGGTTGTGCAAAACCCAATTCTTTGGCCAGCTCGGCGGTGCGCTCGCTCACCACCACCAGCGGCAATTGCCGCAGCCGCGCCGCATTGGCGGCGCCGGCCAATTCCAGCAGATTGCGCAGCCCTTCGCTGCTGGTCACCGTCACGATATCCACCGCACCGGCCGCCAGTTGTTCCGCCAGGGCCTGCGCATCCACATCCGGCCGTTCGCGCCGGTACACCTCCGCATAATCCACCGTGGCGCCGCGTGCGCGCAGCGCCTGGCCCAGCAATTCGCGCCCGCCGTCGCCGCGGAAGATCACCACGCGCCGGCCGGCCACCTGTTGCAGCTCCGGCAACGCCAGCAGCCCTTCGCTGTCGTAACGCTCCATCGGCTGCAGGTCCGGGCCGCGCCCGAGGCGCGTCCGCAGGGCGCGCGCACTGCCCTCGCCCACCACCGCCAGTCGCAGGCCGGCGGGCAGACCGCCGTGCGCCGCGATCAGTTCGAGACCGTACTCCACCGCATTGGGGCTGACGAAGATCGCCAGGTCATATTGCGCCAGCCGCGTCACCGCCGCCAGAGGCGCCGTCATGTCCAGCGGCGGCGCGATGGCCAGCACGGGAAAACGGATCGCGCGGCCGCCGGCCGCTTCGATGAGGCGGCACAGCCTGTCAGCCTGATGGGCGGGGCGCGTCACCAGCACGCCCCGGCCGCGCAGATCAGGCTGACGCATACACCTCGCGCAGAATCGCGTCGGCGCCGCGCGCCAGCAGGTCTTCGGCCAGCACCCGGCCCAGTTCCTCGGCATCCTCCGGCTTGCCGCTGATGGAGCCGCGCACCACCTCGCCGCCATCAGGCCGGCCCACCAGGCCGTGCAGCACGATGACACCGTGGTCCAATTCGGCATAACCGCCGATGGGTACCTGGCAGCCGCCCTCGAGGCGGGTGTTCATCGCCCGCTCCGCCTTGACGCGGGTGGCGGTGGGGGCGTGGTTGAGCGGCGCCAGCAGGGCATTGACCTCGGCGTCGTCGCTGCGGCACTCGATGCCCACCGCGCCCTGGCCCACGGCAGGCAGGCTGACGGTGATGTCGAGCAGTTCGGTGATGCGGTGCTGCAATTCCAGGCGGATCAGGCCGGCACTGGCCAGGATGATGGCGTCGTATTCGCCGTCGTCCAGCTTCTTCAGGCGGGTCTGCACATTGCCGCGCAGAAACTTCACCTGCAAATCAGGGCGACGTGCCAGCAGCTGGCACTGGCGGCGCAGGCTGGAGGTGCCCACCACCGCACCCTGCGGCAGGGCATCGAAGCTCTTGTAGGTATTGGAGACGAAGGCATCGCGCGGGTCTTCGCGCTCGCAGATCACGGCCAGGTGCAGGCCCTCCGGAAAGGCCATCGGCACATCCTTCATGGAGTGGACGGCAATATCGGCGTCACCGCGCAGCAGCCCCTCCTCCAGTTCCTTCACGAACAGGCCCTTGCCGCCGATCTTGGCCAGCGGGGTATCGAGGATCTTGTCGCCCTGCGACACCATCTTCACCAGCTCCACCTCCAGACCAGGGTGGCACGCCTTGAGCCGCGCGGACACGTATTCTGCCTGCCACAACGCCAGCAGGCTCTGGCGCGTCGCGATACGGATCAGGTTTTTTGCCATGGAATCAAGCCTTTGCGTTTTATAATGCCGCCCCGCCCAGGGGACGGGAACCGGCCGATGGAATAAGGGGTCCCCATTGAGCGTCTGATCATACACGCCCGGCACGGGCGGGCCTATTGCACGGAGGGCGGTAGCGTCCTTATCCTAGGGAAAAATCCGCATCTATTAATAGGTTTTTGCATGAAGACAGTCTTCCGCGCCCTGAGCCTGCTGCTGCTGGCCGTCACCCTTCCCGCCGCTGCCTGGTCCGACATGGAGGCCGATGCCCCTGCCGACGCCACCGGCGTGGTCATCCCCGAAATCACCGACCTGCGCGCCGAGGCCGCCCTGGCCCGTGACAGGCGCCTGCCGATCCTGGTGATGTTCTCGTCGGAATACTGCCCCTACTGCACCACCATGAAGAACGACTTCCTCAAGCCGATGATGTTCAGCGGCGACTACGACAACAAGATTCTGTTCCGCATGCTGGAACTGCGCGCCGGGGCCGATGTCGTCGATTTCGACGGCCGCAAGGTCAACGTGTGGGAGTTTGCCGAGCGCTACAAGGTCCGCGTCACCCCCACCCTGGTGTTCCTCGACCACCAGGGCAAGTCCATGGCCCCCAAGATGGTCGGCCTCACCACCCCGGACTTCTTCGGCGGCTATCTCGACGACGCCATCACCACGGCCTACAACCACGTGCGCAACGGCAGCAGCACCTTTGCCTGCAAGGACGCGCATACCAATCTGACGTGTTGATGAAGTGACAAGTGACAAGTGACAAGTGACAAGTGACAAGTGACAAGCAAGGATTGTTTGCTTCCTCTTGCAACTTGTCACTTGCAACCGCTTCTAAATCTCCCCCGAACGCATCAACCGCCGCAGTTCCGGCAAGTGCCGCCGGCTGATCTCCAGCCGCTCCGCGCAGTCCTTCAGCTTCACCCGCACCCCGCCGTCGCCCCCCTTTTCCAATCCCTCCAGGGCAGCACGCGCCACCAGGGCATTGCGGTGGATGCGCACGAAACGCGCCCCGAACTCCGCCTCCAGCGCGGTGAGCGAGTCCTCGACGAGCGCCTCGCCGCGGCGGTGATGAGCCACCACATACTTATGCTCGGCACGCAGGTACAGGATGTCGTCCACCGGAATCAGGGTGAGATTGCCGTGCAAGGTGCTGGACAGGTGGCTGCGTCCCGGCGGTTCGGGATCGGCGGCGGCGACCGCCTCCAGCTGCGGCGCCGTCAGGCGCCGCGCCTTGTCCAGCGCCTGGACCAGCCGCTCGGCCCGTACCGGCTTGAGCAGGTAATCCACCGCCTGCGCCTCGAAGGCCTGCAGGGCGTAATCGCCGTAGGCGGTGACGAACACCACCGCCGGCCCCTCGGGCAGGCGTGCCAGATGCCGTGCCGCCTCCAGCCCGTCCATGCCCGGCATGCGGATATCGAGCAGCACCACTGCCGGATGCAGGCGGGCGCAGGCCTCCAGCGCGGCACGGCCGTCACCCGCCTCGCCCACCACCTCGGCACCGGGCAGCGCCTCCACCATGCGGCGCAGGCGTTCCCGGGCCAGCGGCTCGTCATCGACGATCAATACGCGCATCACGCCGCCTTCCGGTAGGGCCAGCGCAGCCGGACCTGATATTCCCCGGCCCTTTCTTCCGCCTCCAGCACGGCGTCGGGGCCGAAATGGAAGGCCAGGCGCTGGCGGATGTTGTCCACGGCGATGCGGTTGCCGCTGCGCTCGCGTGTCTGGGCCGGACAGGGATTGGTCACGCAAAGAATCAGCCCGTCGCCCTCCGCGCTGCCCTCCACGGTGATGCTGCCGCCATCGGCCAGTTGCTCGATACCGTGATAGATGGCGTTCTCCACCAGCGGCTGCAGGGTCAGCGGCGGGATGGCGGCGTCCTGCGGCAGGGCATCGATCCGCCACTCCAGATGCAGGCGTGTGCCGAGGCGCAGCGATTCCATGCGCAGATAGCGCCGTGTCAGCGCCAGTTCCTCCGCCAGCGGGATCAGGCGGCGGCCATCGCCCAGGCTGGCGCGGAACAGATCGGAGAGGTCCTCGATGGCCGCCTCGGCCTGCGCCGGGTCGCTGCGCGTGAGGCTGGCGATGGAATTCATGCTGTTGAACAGGAAGTGGGGGCGGATGCGCGCCTGCAGCGCGGCGAAACGCGCCTCGCTCTCCGCCACCAGGCGCCGGCGCGACTGGTGGGTAAGATAGAAATAGCGCAACGCCAGGGCACTGACGATGGCGCCGATGGCCAGGTTGCGCAGCACGAAACGGGAGTGATCGCCGCCGCCGCGCAGACCGGAATCGAGGATGAACCACCAGGCCAGTTCGGACAGGATCAGGATCACCAGCAACAGCAGGCCGTAGCTCACCAGCGCGGCACTGCGATCGCCCAGCCGCACCAGCCAGCGCCGCCCGGTACACAACACGGCCGCCCCGGTCAGACCGGCCCACTGCATGAACAGCGAGGTCAGCGCCAGAGTGTCCCACATCTCGGCGCCACGGCCGAGCTGGGCCAGGGTGAGGATGAAGGCAAAGATCTCCGACAGCACGACCACGGCGAACACCGCCTGCAGGCCGCAGAAATCGGGCAGGAAGAAGTTGTCGTTGCGCGGAGATGAAGTCACCAAGGCCACCGCCGTCCCTGTCGTGGATGAACGGCCTCATCATAGCCCCAACCATGCGGTGCGGGCATCCCCCGCGCCCGGTGATATACTGCGGCCCACTTCACGCTTCCCAACCCCCGAGCCATCATGAGCAACGAAAAGACCGTCGAAAAGCCCTGGACCGGCCGCTTCACCGAACCCACCGACGCCTTCGTCGAGGCCTTCGGCGCCTCCGTCGGCTTCGACCAGCGCATGTACCGCCAGGACATCCAGGGCTCCATCGCCCACGCCAAAATGCTGGCCCATGTCGGCGTCCTCACCGCCGCCGAGCGCGATGCCATCGTTACCGGCCTGACCCAGATCCAGGGCGAGATCGAGCGCGGCGAATTCCAGTGGTCCATCGCCCTGGAAGACGTGCACATGAACATCGAGAAGCGCCTCACCGACCGCATCGGCATCGCCGGCAAGAAACTGCATACCGGCCGCTCGCGCAACGACCAGGTCGCCACCGACGTGCGCCTCTACCTGCGCGACGAAATCGACGTGATCGCCAAGGAACTGAAGCGCCTGCAGGCCAACATCCTCGACCATGCCGAACGCGAGGCCGACACCATCATGCCCGGCTTCACGCATCTGCAAACGGCGCAGCCGATCACCTTCGGCCACCACCTGCTGGCCTGGAACGAAATGCTGCAGCGCGACAGCGAACGCCTCGCCGACTGCCGCAAGCGCGTCAACTGGATGCCGCTGGGCTCCGCCGCCCTCGCCGGAACCACGTATCCCATCGACCGCGAATTCACCGCACGCGAACTCGGCTTCGACGGCGTCTGCCGCAACTCGCTGGACGGCGTCTCCGACCGCGACTTCGCCATCGAATTCATGAGCTGGGCCTCCATCCTGCTGATGCACCTGTCGCGCTTCAGCGAGGAGCTGATCCTGTGGGCCTCGGCCCAGTTCCGCTTCGTCGAAATCTCCGACGCCTTCTGTACCGGCTCCTCCATCATGCCGCAGAAGAAAAACCCCGACGTGCCGGAACTGGTGCGCGGCAAGTCCGGCCGCGTGTTCGGCGCGCTGATCTCCATGCTCACCATCATGAAGGGCCAGCCGCTGGCCTATAACAAGGACAACCAGGAGGACAAGGAACCGCTGTTCGACACCATCGACACGGTGAAGGGTTGCCTGCGCGTCTACGCCGACATGCTGGGTTATGCCGCGCAACCCGACGGCGCGAAGAAATACCACATCGTCCCGCGCAAGGAGGTGATGCGCGAAGCGGCCCTGCGCGGCTTCTCCACCGCCACCGACCTCGCCGACTATCTGGTACGCAACGGCGTCGCCTTCCGCGACGCCCACGAGATCGTCGGCAAGTCCGTCGCCTACGGCGTCAAGACCGGCAAGGACCTGTCCGAGATGACCCTGGCCGAACTGCAGCAGTTCAGCGACGCCATCAAGGACGACGTATTCAACTATCTGACGCTGGAAGGTTCCGTCGCCGCACGCAACCACATCGGCGGCACCGCGCCGGAGCGGGTACGGGAGGCTGTGCTCAGCGCCCGCCAGCGCCTGTAATCCAGGGAGCAGCACACCATGCAACAGATTCTCGACTTCATCATCGCCAACCCCCTGTACGGTGCGGGACTGGCCATTCTGCTGCTCCTGCTGGTCATCAGCCTGATCAAGCGCGCCGTCAAGCTGGTTGTCGTCGCTGTGCTGCTCAACGTCGGCTACGGCTATTACCTGCACGATGCCGCCATGAGCTATTACGACAAGGCGACCCGCGCCGTGGAAGACGCGGCAGAACAGGCCACCGATGCCGCCGCCAGGGCCGGCGAGATGATCAGGCTCCGCTAGCTGCCGCCGCACTACGCCAGCTGTCCCACTACTCGCAGGCTCGTCGCACCATGAATATCGTCGTCGTAGATACCGCCCACATTGCCGGCGAAGCCGACTTCCCCATGCTCGACATTCCCAAATACGGCTGGCAGCAATTTCCCGCATTGACGGGCAACGAACTGGCGGAACGCTGTTGGCGCTCGGATGTGATCGTCGCAGCGCACGCCCCCATCGATCGCGCCGTCATCGACAAGGCCTTCAAGCTGGCGCTGATCGTGGCCGCCGGTGATGACTACAGTCACATCGACCGTGCCGCGGCAGCGGAGCGCGGCATTACCGTCTGTCATATTCCCGGCGCCGATCCGGCGGATGCCACACAGAGCGAACGTCTCTGTGCACAGGTGATCGACACCATCGCCGCGTATCTGCGCGGCGCGCCCATCAACGTGGTCGGCGCCTGAACATGGCACAGCTTGGTGTACTCAACACGCTGACCGTGCTGCGCAAGGGCAACTATGGCGTGATCCTCGACGGCGGCGAACTGGGTGACGTGCTGCTGCCGCTGCGCGAGGCGCCGGAGTCGTGCGCCGTCGGCGACGCGCTGGAGGTGTTCGTCTACATGGACTCCGACGATACGGTGGTCGCCACCACGCAGCGACCGCTGGCCCAGGTGGGCGAATTTGCCCTGATGAAGGTGGCCTCCGCCACCCGGTTCGGCGCCTTCCTCGACTGGGGACTGCGCAAGAACCTGCTGGTGCCCTTCGCCGAGCAGAGCGGCAACATGGCCGTCGGCCGCGCCTACGTGGTGCACGTCTACCGCGACAAGCGCACTGGCCGCCTCGTCGGCTCGACGCGACTGGACAAATTCCTCGATCGCACACCGGCCAGCTACACGCCCCGGCAGGCGGTGGATCTGCTGGTGTGCGAGCACACCGACATCGGCTACAAGGCGATCATCAACAACCGACATTGGGGCGTATTGCATGACGCCGACGTATTCCAGCCGCTGCGCTATGGCCAGCGCCTCGCCGGCTACATCAAGAAGCTGCGCGAGGACGGCAAGATCGATCTCGTGCTGCAACCACCGGGCTACGCCAAGGTGGAGGGCATCGCCGGCGAACTGCTGGAGAAAATCAAGGCGGCAGGCGGCTCCATCAACGTCACCGACAAGAGTCCGCCCGAGGTCATCTACGCCCGCTTCGGCGTCAGCAAGAAGGTGTTCAAGCAGGCAATCTCCGCCCTGTACCGCGAACGCCTGATCACCATCGGGGCTGATGGTCTGCGCCTGGTGCGCTGAGCATCACCACCGCAACTTTGCCTTTCCTGCCGGCACGCCGCAGGAGTAGAATCGCGACGTTGTTTCCCCACTCATCTTTCTGCCGGAGGCTCGATGGATACCGTCATCAGCGCCGGCCTGCTCCGCCGCTAGACACGCGACCGGACCGCAGGCGCGGCCCATCTCAACGCAAACACCGTTACGCAAGGACGGCGCTTCCGTGCGCCCTGCCGAAACCGATTTGTTGAGAGGATGACACGCCATGTCCATCGACCCTTCCCTGCTGCTGCCCCTGGGCTGGAGCAACGACTTTCTCCGCCAGCTCACCCTGGAACAACTGGAAACCCGGCGCCCGGCCCGCATCATCGGCGTCGGGCAGGACCACTACCACATCGATGACGGCCACGGCGCGCAGGTCGCCACCCTCGCCGGCCGCTACCGCCATCGCCACGCCACCGACAGCACCCTGCCCACCGTGGGCGACTGGGTGCTGCTGGAGGCGGACGCCTCGCTCATCGTCGAGCGCCTGGAGCCGCGCAGCCTGTTGCTGCGGCGTGGTGCCGGCGGCAGCGAGCCGCAGGCCATCGCCGCCAATGTCGACGTGCTGCTCATCGTCAGCGGGCTGGATGCGGAGTTCAATGTGCACCGCATCGAGCGCTATCTGGTGATGGCGGCACAGGCCGGCGTCACACCGCTGGTGCTGCTCACCAAGGCCGACCTGTATCCGGACGTCGAACCCGCACTGGCCGCGGTGCGGCCGCGCCTGCCGCCCGGCGGCGAGGTATTCGCCATCGACGCCCTGCACGCGCCGCTGGCGGAGCGGCTCGCCCCCTGGCTCGGCGCCGGCACTACCCTGGTGGTGGCCGGTTCCTCCGGCGTCGGCAAGTCGACGCTGATCAACAATCTGGCCGGCACCGAACTGCAGGCGACCCAGGCGACGCGGCGCGACGCCAAGGGCCGCCACACCACCACCGCGCGCGAACTTGTCCGCCTGCCGGGCGGCGCCTGCATCATCGACGTGCCGGGCATGCGCGAGGTGGGGCTGGCGCCCGCTGCCGGCGGCGTGGAGGCACAGTTCCACAGCCTGCACGAACTGGCCGCCCGGTGCCGCTACACCGACTGCAGGCACGCGGACGAGCCGGGCTGCGCAGTGCAGGCGGCGCGGCAGCGCGGCGAACTGGATGAGGACGCGTGGCAACACTACCTCAAGCTGCTGGCCGAGGAACGCCACAACATCGCCGCCCATGAGCGCCATCAGAGGGAACGTGCCTTCGGCCGCATGGTACGGGCGGTACTGAAGGACAAGGAACGCCACGGACGACGCTGAATCGCCTTCACCGCCCCTGCAATCCCACAGTTTGCAGGGGCGGGGCACGGCGATGATCCGGTACAATCCGCGCCAGGAGAACCATCGTGAAAAACACCATCGACGCCCACCTCGAATTTTCCTTCCAAGGCGAGCACCACCGGCTGTCCGCCACCCTGAACCTGGACGCCCTGCCGCTGGACGAAGACACTCTGCCGGACTTTCACCGCCTGCTGGCGCAGGCCAACGGCATCGACACCTATTCGTACCTGTATGAGGTGATGGAATCCTGCGATCTCGAATTCAGCAACGCCGCCGGCGTCGCTGCGCCGTGTCTGCACGATGGCGTCTTCGACGTCGCCTGCTTCCAGGCCCGCCGCCGCGCCGAACTGGAGTCAGCCATCCTGGCGCCCATCGCCCGGCGCCATTTGAACATCACGGACCTCGACAGCGAGCCGGCGCTCAAGCAGGCGCTGCTGGAGGCCTATCACGCCGGCCAGACGGCCGCTCACTGAATTCAAGCACCACGGAACACATCATGGCAGGTTCACTCAAGGAGCAGTTGCTCAAGGCCGGGCTGGTCAGCCAACAGCAGGTCAAGAAGGCGGCGCACGAAAAGCGCAAGAGCAAGGACGGCGGCAAACAGCAACAGGCGGCCGCGGAGGCGGCGCGCCGTGCCGCGGCGGCCAAGGCCGAGCGCGATAGGGAGCTGAATCGCCAGCGCCAGGAAGACGCCGAGCGCAAGGCCAATGCCGCCGCCATCCGCCAGCTCATCGAGGCCAACCGCCTCGACAAGACCGACGGCGAGGTGCCCTATAACTTCACCGACGGCAACAAGATCCGCCGCATCTACGTCACCCCGGAGCTGCATGCCCAGCTGGTCAAGGGCACCGTGTGCATCGCCAAACTGGGCGGGCGCCACGAGTTGGTACGCCCGGACGTGGCGGAGAAGATCCGCGCCCGCGATCCGTCGCGGGTGATCATGCCGGTGGCCAGCGAACCGGAGACGCCTGCCGCCGACGATCCGTATGCCGCCTACCAGGTCCCCGACGATCTGATCTGGTAGCCGCCTGTGCGTCCGTGGCAAACGCTCGACAGCGCCAGTATCCCCGGTGGCAACACCGAGTTACGCCTGTATGCGTACTGCCGGATGTGTAACGCGATTATGCAATGGGCGGTGCGGAATGCAGCGCCGAACGAGCCGCGTAGAGGAATACGCCGTTGACCACACCCACCCTGGAAGAGAGCATCCGCCGCCAGCGCGAACTGCTCACCGGCCTGCTCGCCGAGGCGATGCACGCACTGGCACAGCGCTGTGCCATGGCCATCACTGATCGCGCACAACTGGAGCTTCTGCTGGAACAGGCACTGCCTGAACTGGCGCAGTGCAAGCATCTGTACATCCTCGATGCCGACGGCGTGCAGATCACCGACAACATCACCGCCCAGGGCCACGACGCGGCCCACTTCGGCCGCCACCGCATGGACCGCCCCTACATGCAGGGCATCATCGGCAGCACCGATTTCAAGCTGTCCGAGGCCTACATCAGCCGCAACAAAAAGCGTCCGTCACTCACCGCCATTCAGGTGATCCGCGATGCGGCCGGGCAGCGCATCGGCTTTCTCGGTGCCGACTACGACCTGCGCGAGCTGCCGCTCACCGGCGGCCTGTACCGCGAGCCGGACACCTGGCGCCAGATCAAGGGCGACCCGGCGATCCGCAGCAGCATCTTCCAGCACCAGCGCGCCGAAAGCCTGATGGATCGGCAGATGGACAAGGTGTTGCCGATCATGAACGAGCTCATCATCGAGCACGGCGTCTACCACGGCAAGCTGCACTTCTCCTCCAGCCGCGGCACCATCTGGCACGTGGACGATCCCTTCGTCTATCGTCTGCTCACCATCGACCAGCTCACCGATCCCAACACCTGCCTGGCCTATCCGCGCCGTCCGTACCACCCGCGCGCCGTGGTGCCGGCGGCCGAGGTCATGCCGGTGTTCGAGATGTTCCGCACCCTGCGCTTCGCCGACGAAAACGTCTACCTGCGCGCCGGCTCGCTCAACATCGTCAACGGCATGGTCGGCCTCAACTTCTCCTGCGACGGCTCCCACTACATGCGCTGGGACGAATTCCTGGAGCGCAATACCGGATTCTGGTTCGGGACGCTCAATAAATGAGGGAGGTGGTTAAATAGGCGTTCCGAAATACTGCCCACCGGTTTCCGCTTCTCCCTCAGTGCGAAGGCTGGGATGAGGGGTGAGATGGGCAGTATTTCGGAACACCTATTCAGCTGCGCGCCGGTTTTCGCTACAGACAAAAAGAAGATTCACAGCGTTATTGCGTACGCATAACGCCTAAGCTGTGGGACGCGAGCCGCATCGCGGCGAAGCGTCCCACACGAGCGAATTGTTAGAGCTTTTTGCAGATATTTTCATTTTCAGAAAATCCATAACAGAAACTGCCTTCGTCATACCTACCTGAACCGACCAATATGCCTAATTGCTCTTGCATGCCTTTCAATATGCACTTGGGTGTAACAGGTGTCGCTTGGCAGTAATGACTTACAGCGCCTCTTATCCTCGATTCCTCAACTGCCACCTTACGAAACGGCTTGTCTTCACCAAATGATTCGTTCAGATAGATATATCCCGACTCATAAAATAGATGTAAATAGACAAAGGAACTGAAATCATTGTGTGGTGTAGTGATTTTGTATAAGTCACAAGTGTTGTCTGGGCAATATCTAATTTCATTATTCCCTTCAACTTCTATTGCCTCACCCAGATCACGCCGCAATAAATCCAATACTTCATCATTAGCGGCATAACTTGCCGTTTGAATCACAGCAAGACAGATGAATGCCAGGAAATGTCTCATTTTTATACTGAGCTCTAACGCCCGGCTCACCGGGTAAATTTTTGATGGCGGCTTTTGTGCGGCCCCATGCACAAAAGATGACAGCGGAAATTTATCCGGTGCAGCCGATTGTTAGGCATTACGGCTCGCCCAGTTATACTTGTAGTTAAGAGGCGGCAGTTCACTATGCTGCTCAAGGTAAGACTCCAGTATCTTTTCCTCAAGCTTATAAGCCTCCTCCTTTGATTCCGTTCTATGCCACGATAAGTACAAACTATCCAACGGAAACTTGGAATCAAATTTAAAGCGATTAAATCTCCAGCCCGCCATGTGTCCCGAGCGCCTATTTCCATTTGCGCACGCAATGAAGGATTTTATCCTATGCCTCAAACGACCAGATTCACCCACATCCAAAATCCCCTCTTCGTCCGTTCCGTAGGCTCTGTTTATTGAGCTCTTAGCGGCAATCATATAAGCACCAGGACCATCGGGAATCCGGCTTAAATCAGCACGAAGGAGATTTTCCCATTCGCTCCAGTCACCCCAACTCTCAAGTTCCACAGATTTCTCCTTGCCGCCTAACGCCAGTGGTAATGGGCGCCAACGGAGCGCAGCGTAGTTGGCGTCCCGTTGACCACCTTGTTAGCACCAGCCAGCGGCATGACGGTGCTCGCTGGCGAACTGAATAGTTCGCAACAGCGGAAACTGCTCTGGGATCGCCGCCTTGGCAATTTTCTTGTTTCCGATCCCATCAACGATCTCTGCAAATAGCTCGGAGGTTGTCATTACTCGACCACCTGCGAGTGTCTTTACGTTCGCATTGCTGGCAAACCCAAGGAGTGCAATTTGCTCAATATCCTTGGGTAAGCTAATGCCGTCGAACAGCGCTGGGATATGTTGCCGCCCGGCTTCAAACTTTTTGCCATAACGCTGTTCACGCTTTGCCCATGAGTGCGCGTCCATAGATGGCTCGATGTGAACCAGGTGTTGTTGCCCAGGATGAAAAGCCACCACATCAAGCTCGCACTCGTAGCCACCATTCGCACGAGGCCCAACCTGAATATTCCGGCGGACGAAATATCCTCTGTATTCATACCACTCAGCAACGAGTTGTTCGAGATGATTCATAAAGTGCTAACGTTCAAGGTGAGGGGCGCGAGCCGCCCCGCGGCGAAGCGTCCCTCTCAACCGCAGTGTTAGCCGTAGCCTCCGCAGTGGTTTGTTGGATGAAGTTGCGAACGGTTTCGAGTGCTTTTTTAACAAGAAGAGCCTTCACCGAGATATATAGCGCTTGAAAAGCAAAGCCCCAAAATAGCAGAGTAATGAAGAAACCGGCTATTTTTGCGCTCTCGGGAGTTGTGATGACATTCTGCGCCCAGAACGGAAACACAATTGCCCAAAAGGTACTTAATAAAAACATAGCGGCATACCCGAAGATACTATCGCAGACGATAGAACCATCGCGGCAATCGACCCAGCCCAAAAGGCCATTATCTTCACGGAGACCGTTTGGCGTTTCAAGAAGCGCAATGACCGTCATGCCTTGATCGATTCGCGGCCTTCCTGGAACCTTTACAGAGAAATAACGTTTCCCCGCGGCCTCAAATCCGAAACTTGTGTATTTCATAAGCCCTGTTCCGCTTAAGGCTGCGGGAAACAAGCGATCAAAGGTTACTTTCTGAAAAACCATGACGGCTAACGTTGTAGGTAAGGGGCGCTGCGCGGCGCTTTATCGCGCAGCGTCCAGCGACCGGAGGGAGAGGCCTTGACCGAAGTGTTAGAGGCGGTCTGCTCATAACCAATTATCGTCTGGGTCAGAGCGCCACCAGGCCCAGAGGGTAGGAAAGGTCGCAAAGAGAAATCCATAGACGACAAGGTGGCTAAAGTTAATGAGAGCATTAAGAAGCAAGATGATAGATAACAGGGCACAAACACGCCCAGTAGAAGGGCGAGAACTGAATTCAGAAAACCATTTGCTGAAATAAACCAGGCTCAACCCGAGTGACGTGACCGCAGCGAAGACCAGCGGAAAAATGGGCTCTTCATCAAACATGGGGGTCATATAAATTTCCCACAGCCTTTCCAGCCTTTCGTCTCCTTCCGATAAAAAGGGGAGCCCCAACAATATTGCCAACCCTGCATATATAACAAAAGCCAGGGACTGTGGCCCGTTTCCGTATGAGTACCTCATGCCTCTAACGTGCAAGGTGAGGGGCGCGGAGCCGGCTTGCCGGCGGAGCGTTCCAGCGGCGAAGCCGCGCCTCGACCGGAATGTTAGGCTTGGCCATTGTGCTCACTTTCGGAGGCGGATTTGGTGGAGCCGCCAAGCAATAGCAGCATGAGGCCTGCAGGAAATGCAGGAAGCCCAACGAAAAGCATGCCCAAAGCGCCTTTGGTTGCTGGAAACTCCATATGGCTGAGTGCCGCAATACCACCGAGAACTACCGACAGGCCGCCAAATGCAAGGCTCCAATTGGTAACAGAATGACGAGTTTTTGCTCTATCAGGCCCGTGGAGTAAGCCAAGTAGGAGCAGGCCGACGGGCAGACCGAGACCAATTAAGCCGAAATATTCGCCGAGGGTCATTTCTGCATGCCTAACGTTCGCCATAACCGGCAGCGGAAAGCGGGGCGACGAAGGAGCGCCGCTTTCCGCTGTCCGAGTTGATGGCGTTGTTATGCCTATAAGTCAGACGCAGCTTTCTTGGCGTTCTTTTGACGGATGTCGTCCTCAATCAGCTCCTTCATCTTTCGCACCTCCTGCAACGCAGGCGTAAAGGTGTACGTCAACGATGTACTTTGCTGATTGCCGAAGCCGAACGTATTCCGATTTAGGACGATATCGACATTGCCATCCCGATACTTGTAATCTTGCTGAAATCCCCTACCTTGGGGAGATGCAGCGCCATACTTCGTGTCCAATGCGTCTTTCAGCGTTTTAAAGGTTTCCCCAGTATCGGACCAAGTTACGGAAATATCATACAGCTTCTTGTCGGGAGCGAAGCTGAGCCACGCCTCGCGAACAGAGCCAAATTTATTGAATCGTTCGAACGACGTCACCTTGATCATTGGGAGGTCGCCACCGTATCCCTTGTAGCCATAATTGTCTTCGTAACGCGCCCCAGACTTTTTCAAGGAAGCGATAACTTGGTCTCGGGTCTGATCTCCAAGTCCCAGCCCAAGATATTCGGCAGCGTAAGCTGAGCTAACTGCGGAAGCGGCAAGGAGCATACCCGCCGAAAAGAAAGTAACGATTCTAGATTTCACTCTATTTTCTCCTTCTGAGTTTACGTACAGATCTACTTCGCCCTAGAGTCTCTTTGCTCCCCAACGTACACGCAGAAAGCGGAATTGTACCCATTGAAGGCCACGGAGTAGTTGAAGTCACAGAAATGCGCTGGGTTTTTCGTCGCAACGATGTCACCCTTCTTGCAGATGCGACCCAGCCCCTCTACAAGCGAGTCGTTGTCTGCTCCTAGGCATGCCTGCCCCGTAGGGGCCTGCTCGTAACACCCGGCGAGTGACATTGCGACCATGCCGATCAAGATGCTTTTCTTCACCGCTCTTTCTACCTCCCTTTATTGGCCTAACGTCCAAGCTCACCCGACGCGGGCCGCGAAGCGGCACGCGGTCGGGTGGAGCGCCGAGTTAGGGCTGATGCGCTGCTGAGAGAAATCGGATTACTCACCGGAGTTTACCTTTACCAGAGACGAATGGTGCATCACCCAATAAGCGAGTAGACCCCAAGCACCGCTGATGAAGCAGAATAGAGCCCACCAACCCGGATGAACCCCCATAGCCAAAGGCATCCGTTTGACTCCATCTTGATACGCGTAGTACGCGGCGGCAGCACCGGGAATAATGAACCAGATCAGCCAATAGACTGACATCGGAGCCCATGAGATGAACATTTGAGAGGCTAGGCTTTCAGCTTCCATTTCCGCTTTCCTTTTTTCGCCCTAACGTTTGGTTCACCCGACCGCAAAAGCGGCCCACACCCAGGCGGAATCATGCTACCAAAACCGCGCCGCTTTTGCGGGTCGGGTGCAACCAATTGTTGTGCCCTACTCGAACTCTTCCATTGGGAGGCTTTTAACAAATAAAGATAAGCGTTCGGCTTCCTTTGCCGTCAAGTCTTGAGGAAGATCGATGGTGATGGTTAGATCGGGACGTAGATTGAAGGTGTGTGTCAACAGTTCCTCTTCTTCCTCCGGCAATTCCTCTGCTTCCTCATTTTCCTCAATTTCAGTTAATTCCGGTCCTTCACCACTTGCCATTCTTGATACCGTGAGGGAACTGGCATTCCAAACGAACCTCGATGGCCAGCCGTGGCGACCGACGACAAATTGGCCGCATTCGATTTCCTCTAGCTTTTGAAACAAATCGACGATATCGCCCCGAGAAAACTCGAAACCCTCATCATTCAGCACGCGGAGAATACGGTCGACTTTGGTTTCTGACTGCGCCCTCTGCCTGGAAGCCATATGGTCGAGGAAAGCCTTGGCTACTTCGCTCTTCCCATATAGATCCTTCAAATCTTCTTCTTTCATGAACTGCTCCCTTGGTTAAATATCTGCACAACTACTATTCGGCGAATTATCCGCCGCATATGCGGACAGGATGCCCGCGCTGAATTCCGATATTACTTTCAACATCAATAGATTGCCACTGTTTCATGTGTGAATTTCGACCGCTGATATGCCGCTGAACAACTGCATAGCAGCGAAAATGGAATATGCGCCGCATAGTGGCGGTCCGTGGATGGCGGTTGGTTACCAGAATTCAACACGTTACAGCTCCTGCTCTGCAATATGCCGAGCGGCAGTTGCCTATCGCGGCCCACATGGTGTATATACATACACATCTACGCCATGGATATGCAAGGAGCGCATTATGTCTGGCCTGTCGCCTTCCCCCTCGCAAAATCAGCCGCCGCGTCTGCTGCAGCAGGTTCGGGACTGCCTTCGCACGCTTCACTACAGTTACCGCACCGAGCAGGCCTATGTGTACTGGATTCGATATTTCATCCGGTATTCGGGGACACGTCATCCCCGTGAAATGGGGAAGATTGAGGTGGAGCGGTTCCTGACAGCGCTCGCGGTTGAGCGGCGGGTATCGGCGTCGACGCAGAACCAGGCGCTCAGTGCCGTGTTGTTCCTGTATCAGAAGGTGCTCGGGATAGACATTGGCTGGCTTGACGATGTGGTGCGGGCGAAGAGGCCGGCACGCGCCCCGGTGGTTCTGACGCGGGCCGAGGTGGCCGCGATCCTTGCTCGTCTGCGCGGCCAGTATTGGCTGATGGCGAGTTTGATGTATGGAACCGGGTTGCGCGTGATGGAATGCATGCGCTTGCGCATTCAGGACATCGATTTCGGCTACCGCCAGATCCTGGTCCGTAACGGCAAGGGCGGAAAGGATCGCTTCGTGCCGCTGCCTGAATCGCTGAAGGGCGCGATACAGGAGCAGATCGGTGAAGCACAGCGGGTGCGGGACGCGGACCTCGCGGACGGGTTTGGCGAGGTTTCTCTGCCCACCGCACTGGACCGGAAGTATCCCAACGCCCCCTTTGATGTGGGCTGGTGGTACCTGTTTCCTTCGGTGAACCGCTCCGAGGACCCGGTATCGGGACGTGAGAAGCGCCACCACATGGACCCGAGCCCGATTCAGAAGGCCTTCAAGGAAGCGGTGCGCGCAGCGGGGATTCACAAACACGCCACGCCTCATACACTCCGACACAGCTTTGCGACCCACCTGCTGGAGGCGGGCTACGATATTCGCACCGTTCAGGAGCTGTTGGGCCACCGGGACGTGAAGACCACGCAGATATATACCCACGTCTTGCAGCGTGGCGGCTTGGCGGTGCGCAGTCCAGTGGACGCTCTGGTGGGGGAAAGACCGGCTCCGGCACCTTGATGCGGTGCGGTCCGCGAGCCTATCGATGGCTGAGAGTGCTTGCATCCGTTCGCTTCCCTGAGCATCCCTGAACGGCTCGGACTATGAAACAGTGCCATGCCCTGGTCAAGGCTTTGCCTTTGCCGTGGCAAAATAGCAGGACGTGCCACGGGTTCCGGCGGTTGAACTCTCTGCTCTGAACGCCAGCTTCCGGCCGGTACGGCTCCCGCCTTATGGCAGCCATAAGTCCCATAATCCTCGCACAGCCATCCTGCCCCGCCACGCCGGCGTCGGTGTTTTACTCACACCGCAAGCCTGTTAGATTAGAGGCAGGCAGTTTCTCCGACCCATCCCGAGGTTCTCCATGCGGCGCTACCTGTGCGACGTTTGCGGCTATATCTACGACGAGCGCCTGGGCGATCCGGATGGCGGCATCGCTCCGGGCACGCGCATGGAGGACATTCCGGACGACTGGGTCTGCCCCGAGTGCGGCGCCACCAAGGCGGCCTTCATTCTGATCACCGACGAGTAAGCGGATCGAGCGGCGGACTGCCATGAAACAAAAGATCCCGGTCAGCGATTTGCGCGTCGGCATGTATGTCGAGCTGCCGCTGTCGTGGACCGAGCACGACTTCCTGCGCAGCAAATTCAAGCTCACCTCGCCGGAGCAGATCGCCGCCATCCGTGCCCACGGCCTGCGTGAAGTCACGGTAGACTTCGCCCGCAGCGACGTGCCGCCGCCGGCGCCCCCGGAGCCCCTCGGCGAGCTGGAGTACGTCAGCCACAGCGATACCATCTTCGACCCCAAGGATGCGCCGCCGCCGCTTTGGAATCCGGATACGCTGGTGCCGGCGGAACTGCGCGAGGCGGTGCACGACCAGCGTCTGGCGCCGGAACAGAAGGCCCAGGCGGTCTATCGGCACAGCCGCGAGATGATGCTGCGCCTGCTGGATGCGCCGGCCCCGGAAAACATCCGCGCCGGCAAGGAGGCCATCCGCTCGGTCAGTGACCTGATCTTGCGCGACGATCAGACAGCCAGAAATCTGCTACGCATCACGGCGCACGATTTCTACACCTATACCCATTCCGTCAACGTCGGCCTCACCAGCCTGATGCTGGCCAAGGCTCTGTTCAAGAACTCCAATGGCCACGACATGCAGGAGCTGGGCACCGGGTTCTTCCTGCACGACCTCGGCAAGGTGAAGGTGGACGCTGCGATCATCAACAAGCCGGCGCGGCTGGACGAGACCGAGATGCGCCGCATGCGCATCCACCCCTACCAGGGCTACAAGCTGCTGCGCGACGCCGACGCGCTCAGCGAAGAGTGCCGCATCATCGTCATGGAGCATCACGAGCTGATGGACGGCGGCGGTTACCCCAAGCGCATCAAGGGCGACCAGATCCACATCTACGGCCGCATCTGTTGCATCGCCGACGTGTTCGACGCCCTCACCGCCGAGCGCTCCTACAAAAAGGCGATGACGCCGTTCGATGCGCTGACCCTGATGCGCGACAAGATGCCCAACCACTTCGACCGCCAGCTGTTCAACCGTTTTGTCGAACTGTTCCGCTGATCCGCCCAGCGGCAAGATGGTCTAAGCTCGCATTACCTCATTGTCTTTCTGTCGGGAGTTACCACCATGCTGCGCCCCCTCCTCTCCGCCGCCGTGCTGTTGCTCGCTGCCGGCAGCCTGCATGCCGCCGACCTGGCCCGTGCCCAGGCAATCGTCACCGCCAAGTGCCAGCTGTGCCACGGCATGGAGGGTGAAAGCTCCAGCGCCATCTATCCGCGCCTGGCCGGCCAGAATGCCGCCTATATCGCCAAGCAGCTGGCCGACTTCAAGAGCGGACGGCGCAAGGGCACCATGAATGAAATGGCTGCCGACCTGACCGAGGCCGAGATGGCCGCGCTGGGCCAGTACTTCAGCAGCAAACCGCCGCAGGCCCACCGCGTCTCCGATCCCGACCTCGCCGCCGTCGGCAAGTATATCTACCACAACGGCAACAAATGGTCCGGTGTCGCCGCCTGCGCCTCCTGCCACGGCGAGGACGGCGCCGGCACCGAGAAACTGCCGCGCATTGCCGGCCAGCACCTGCGCTACCTGGTCACCCAGTTGCAGGACTTCAACAGCCGCGAGCGCACCAACGACAATGCCATCATGCACTCCATCGCCTCCAAACTTACGGAGATGGAGATCGAGGCCGTGGCGCGCTACCTGAGCGGGAAGTAAGCACGGCCCGGCCGGCTGAAGCCGGCCCTACAAAACGGCTAATGTAGGGTCGGCTGCAGCCGACCAACCCGGCGACAAGAGAGAACAGGCATGAAGGTTCTGGTCAATCTGCAAGTGGTGCCCGTGGGCACCGAGGTCTCCGTTTCGCGCTATGTCGCCGCCTGCGGGCAGGTGCTGGACGCGGCCGGACTGCATCACGAACTACATGCCAACGGTACCAATATCGAGGGCGAGTGGGACGAAGTGTTCGCCGCCATCCGTCGCTGTCACGAGGCGGTGCATGCCCTGGGGGCACCGCGCATCCAGACCTTCATCTCCGTCGGCACCCGCACCGACCGCGAGCAGTCGCTGCAGGACAAGGTGGCCAGCGCCGTTGACGGCCACAACGCCGACGACATCACAGCCGCGCCACTCACCGTTGCATCCGCTTCGTTGTATAGTTGCAGCGCCCTGTTTCCGTAGGAGCCCGCTGCGCGGGTGAATCTTGCATGGACCTTCAAATCAGCAATATCACCATGCCGGTGGCGGCGCTCATCGCCTCGCTCATCGGCGCCACCGCCACCATCACCGCCGCGCTGATCCAACTGCGCATGGCCTGGCGCAAGGAACTCAAGGCGCGTGAGCGCGGCCAGCCGGTGACGCAGCAGGCTCGGCGCGGCCCCATCGTTGCCGTGATCGTCCTGCTCGTTGCCTCGGCGGTGGGCGGCTTTGCCCTGGCGCAGTACTTCAATACCGGCAAGAAAAAGGAGGTCGAGCTGGTGCGCAACGAATTCAACGCCAAACTCGACCAGCTCAATGCCACCGCGGCCCGGCTGGAGCATCTCGCCCTCGCCTCGGGTCAGGGCAGGGGCAGCGTCAGCGTCGGCGCCACCCTGCCGCCGTGCGCCGACTGCACGGAAGAACAACCGGCCCGCATCGAACTGTGCGCCAGCGTGCCCGCCGCGACCACCCTCGACGCTGTCGAGCTGTATGCCGCCGCCGGCGACGAGCCCCTGCGCCGCATGGAGGCGGAGCAGCCGTTGCAGGCGGGCCGTTTTGCCGGACTGCCGCAGGAGCGCCTCGAATCGGACACCAGCAAACAGGTCTGCCAGTCCTACCTGTACTGGGACGCGGCAGCCAGCCATACCCTGCGCCTGACCATCCAACATGCCGCCACGGCCCCCTGACATGCCGATCCTGCTGTTTCGTCTCAATGGCGTGCCCGACGACGAGGCGGAGGAAGTCCGCGCCCTGCTCGACGCACACCACATCGATTTCTACGAGACCCAGGCCGGGCGCTGGGGCATCTCCGTCGCCGCCATCTGGCTGCGCGACGAAGACGCCCACCACGAGGAGGAAGCTCGCCGCCTCATCGACGACTACCAGGAACAGCGCAGCCGGCAGGCCCGCGCCGATTATGCCGCCCGCCGGGAGCGCGGCCATGGCGAAACCCTGGTCGACCGCTTCCTGCGCGACCCGCTGCGCCTGCTGGCCTACGCCGCCATCATCCTGGCGATCCTGTATTTCACCCTGGCGCCGTTCCTGCACTGGCGTTGACCGCGCGCCGCGCATTCCCGCGGCCAAAATAATTTTTTCACCCCCTTCTTTTCCGCCCGCCGCTCCGCTATAACAGCGGCGTCCGGGGCAGGAGGCTGCGAGGCCCCTCCTGACAGACCGACCGGTCTGATCCTCGACACCCCTTCAGTAACAAGAGGTCCTTTGCGGAGCGTGTATGCGCGCCAACCTTGAGATCGGCAGTACCGAAACCTCGGAACCCCATAGATTCGGCCCGGCGCCCGCCAACGTCCGGCCCGCAGCACCTCTCCCCGTCAGCACCACCGCACAGCGCTTTCTCTCCGCCGGCGAACACCGCCTGCTGCCGCTGAGCATCGACGCCAAACCGCTGTTCGACAGCCACGTCAGCGCCTGTGACTTCCTCGTCGCCGACTTGAGCTTCACCAACAACTTCATGTGGCTGTCGCGCATGAGCGGCTTCTACCAAATCATCGATGACTGCTTCTGCCTGTTCAGCCTCAACGGCAACCAGCTCGGCATGCTGCTGCCGCCCATCGGCAGCGCGCAGAATCAGGTGCGCGCCCTGCGTAGCTGCGTCGACATCATGGACAGCTACAACCACACAGCCGACGACAGCCGGGTAGATTACGTCAGCCCGGAATTCGCGCGCCTGCTGGAGCTGGACGGTGACGGCCGCTCGCCGCACCTCGATGGCATCTGGCAACTGGAACCGGCCTTTCCCGACTATATCTACCGCACCGCCGACCTGATCGAACTGCGCGGCAACAGCTACAAGACCAAGCGCAGCGAGATCAACCAGTTCTGCCGCGCCCACCCCGACCACCGCATCGAGCCGCTGAGCCGCCACCACTGGAACGGCCTGCGCGAACTGCTCAGCAAGTGGATGCGCGCGCGCCTGGAAGGGCTGCACGGCACCGCCGTGGCCGACTTCATCGCCAGTGTTGAACTGGAGCGGCAGGGAATAGAAAAGGCGCTGGCCCATTACGACGCGCTGGGCCTGCAGGGACTGTGCCTGCTGGTGGATGAACGGCTCGCAGGCTTCACCTTCGGCGAGCGCATCAGCAAGAACATGGCCAGCGTGCTGGTGGAGAAAACCGACTTCGCCATCCCCGGCGCGGCGCAATACCTGTTCCGCGAATTCGCCCGCACCTTCGCCGACTGCGATTACCTCAACGTCGGCGACGACCTCGGCCTGGAAAACCTGCGCCGGGTGAAGATGAGCTATCGGCCGGTCTTGTTTGGCGAGAAGTTCACCTTGAAACGCAGCGAACGACCGTAGCGCCGGAAATGTAGGAGCCCACTCCGTGGGCGAATCGGCGTAAGGCCAAACCTCATTCGCCGAGAGGACTCGGCTCCTGCGACACATACCGATACCGCGCACCTCTGGTGCCGGTCGAGGCCGGGTGCGCAATGCGCACCCTACTCGAAACTCGAAACTCGAAACTCGAACTAATCCTCAAACCGGCAAGGCCGTCTTGTCCACCACCCGGCGCATCACGAAGCTGGAATGCACCCCGCTCACCCCCTCGATGCGGGTGATCCTGTCGAGCAGCAATTCCTGGTAGGCCTCCATGTCGCGCACCACCACCTTGAGCTGGTAGTCGGCGTCCTGGCCGGTGATCAGCAGGCATTCCAGCACCTCGGGCAGGGCGGCGACCCGCGCCTCGAAATTGGCGAAGCGCTCCGGGGTGTGGCGGTCCATGGAGATGTGGATCAGCGCCATCAGGCTGAGGCCGAGGGCCTTGGCGTCGAGCAGGGCGCGGTAGCCGAGGATCAGTCCGGACTCCTCCAGGGCACGCACCCGGCGCAGGCAGGGCGAGGGCGACAGGCCGATGCGGTCGGCCAGTTCCTGATTGCTGATGCGGCCGTCCTGTTGCAGGAGTTCGAGGATGCGGCGGTCGTAGCGGTCGAGTTCCATGAAGGTCAGTTCCAAGTGACAAGTTGCAAGTAACAAGTGGATTATGGCGCCGATTCAAATTATTACGCAATATAATTGCTCTCCACGGCGCATATAAGGCCAACTTCGCAAGCACCTGCCGTCCACATTGGCGTAATCTTTCTCCAACCCGCAAACATCGGGTTGAACCTGCCAATTCTCACGAGGATGCGGCAAGCGGTATGCCCCACAAGGGCCGCCACAGCACCCGGCGCCACAGCGCCGTTTTCACTTGTAACTTGCAACTTGCAACTTGCAACTTGTCACCGCGACGCAGGAGCGATCATGACCGCCTTCGACCACCGCAAATACCGCCCCGCCCCGCCGGTGGCCCTGCCCGACCGCCAGTGGCCCAACCGCCAGATCGAACGCGCCCCCCTCTGGGCCAGCGTGGACCTGCGCGACGGCAACCAGGCGCTGCTGGAGCCGATGGACGTGGCGCAGAAGCGCAGGATGTGGGCCTTGCTGGTGCAGCTCGGCTTCAAGGAGATCGAGGTGGGTTTCCCCTCCGCCTCGCAGCCGGATTTCGATTTCGTGCGCTGGCTCATCGAGGCCAGGCAGATTCCGGACGACGTCACCGTGCAGGTGCTGGTGCAGGCGCGCGAGGACCTCATCACCCGCACCTTCGAGGCATTGCAGGGGGCGAAGCGCGCCATCGTCCACGTCTACAACTCCACCTCGACGGTGCAGCGCGAGCGCGTGTTCCAGATGGACCGCGAGGCCATCAAGGGCATCGCCGTGCGCGGCGCCCAGTTGCTCCAGCGCGAGGCGGCCAAATACCCGGCCACCGAATGGGTGTTCCAGTATTCGCCCGAGAGCTTCTCCAACACCGAGATGGATTACGCGGTGGAGGTGTGCGACGCGGTGATCGACGTATGGCAGCCGACGCCGCAGAGGCCGTGCATCATCAACCTGCCGGCGACGGTGGAGAGCGCCATGCCCAATGTGTTCGCCGATCAGGTGGAGTGGTTCTGCCGCCACGTCAGCCGCCGTGACAGCATCATCGTCTCGGTGCATACGCACAATGATCGCGGCTGCGCGGTGGCGGCGGCGGAGATGGCCGTGCTCGCCGGCGCCGACCGCGTCGAGGGCACCCTGCTCGGCAACGGCGAGCGCACCGGCAACATGGACATCGTCACCATGGCGATGAATCTCTACAGCCAGGGCATCGACCCGGAACTGGATCTTTCCAATCCGGACGCCATCATCCAGACCTACACTGAGTGCACCTCGCTGCCGGTGCATCCGCGCCATCCCTGGATCGGCGAAATGGTCTATACGGCCTTCTCCGGCAGCCACCAGGATGCGATCCGCAAGAGCCTCAAGCTGCAAAAGCCGGACGAGCCCTGGCAGGTGGCCTACCTGCCCATCGACCCGCGCGACCTCGGCCGCGACTACCAGGCAGTGATCCGCGTCAACAGCCAGTCGGGCAAGGGCGGCGTCGCCTTCGTGCTGGAGCGCGACTACGGCCTGTCCTTGCCGCGCTGGATGCAGGTGGAGCTGGCACAGGTGGTACAGCGCGAGAGCGAGCGGTGCAGTGGCGAGATCGACAGCGCAACCATTTACCAGTTGTTCCTCACCCACTTCGTCGCCGATCAGGTGCCGGTACAGCTGCAGGGCTATCGTCTCGACCGCGAGGGCACGGTGGACACCATCGCCGCCGACGTGGTGGAACGCGGCAGCGCGCGCACCCTCTCCGGCCGCGGCGAGGGTGCCATCTCCGCCTTCGTCGATGCCTGGGCACACCACAGTGGTGAACAGGTCAACGTGGTGGATTACAGCGAGCACGCCATCGGCAGCGGCACCAACGCCGAGGCCGCCGCCTACGTGCAGCTCAACATCGGCGGTCGCCGCTACAGCGGCGCGGCGCTGGACCACGACACCGTCAGCGCCTCGCTCAAGGCGGTGCTGTCGGCGCTGAACCGGGCGCAGGCGCAGCAGTCGGCGGCGGCCTGAAAACAAAGGTAATATTGTAGGAGCGGCTCTGCTGCGATTGGCGTACCCGCCAGATATCGACAATGCATCGCGGCAGAGCCGCTCCTACGGTAATGAACGGTGCCTTTGCGTTCCTGGCGCCTTTGCGGTGAAATACTCCGACTTCCCGATCCCAGGTAACCGTCATGTCCGATCCGCGCCGCACCCCCGGCAAGCCCATCGACCACAGCAAGCTCGACAAGATCGTGGCCAATGCCCACAAGGAGCGGGACAAGCGCCTGGAGGGCTACCGCGAACAGTCGCTGCGCATCCATCCCTGGATCTGCGGCCGCTGCGGGCGCGAGTTCACCCAGGCCAACCTGCACGAGCTGACCGTGCACCACAAGGACCACAACCACGACAACAATCCGCCCGACGGCAGCAACTGGGAAAACCTCTGCCTGTACTGCCACGACAATGAGCACCAGCGCTACGTCGACAAGGTGCGCGGCTACGACGGCATGGCGACGGGCAAGCAGGAAGCCGCCACCTTCAATCCCTTCGCCAACCTGAAGGACATGCTGGGCAAGGACGACAAGAAGTAGCGCATGCCGGAGGACGCCCTGCCCATCTCCGCCCGCGTCGCCATCCCGTTGCACGAGATCGAACTGTCCGCCATCCGCGCCGGCGGCCCCGGCGGCCCTGGCGCGCCTGCAGGCGCTGATCCGCAGCGTCGCCGTCACCCCTAAGGCCCGTAAACCGACCAGACCCACCCGCGCCTCGCAGACCCGGCGCATGGACGGCAAGAGCCGCCGCGGCGCGGTGAAGGCGCTGCGCGGCAAGGTCACCGATTGAGTTTCCCAAAACGGTGTGTCGCCGGGACTGGCCGCAGGGTGCAGCCACTCAGCGTCTGTGCGACAATAGCGCCCGCTCCAGCGCACGCTCTCCCGCCCGCCGGATACCTGGAAATCAATTTGCATCCCCGGACCTCGCCCCACTGACGCCTGCGGCGCCAGCCCGATGCTTTGGTCCGACCGTACTGGAAACACCGCCGTGCTCACCACCGCCAACATCACCATGCAGTTCGGGGCCAAACCCCTGTTCGAAAACATCTCCGTCAAATTCGGCGACGGCAACCGCTACGGCCTCATCGGCGCCAACGGCTGCGGCAAGTCGACCCTGATGAAGATACTCGGCGGCGACCTGGAGCCTTCCGCCGGCAATGTCAGCCTGGACCCCAACGAGCGCCTCGGCAAGCTGCGCCAGGACCAGTTCGCCTTCGAGGAATATTCGGTGCTCGATACGGTGATCATGGGCCACACCGAGTTGTGGCAGGTGAAGCACGAGCGTGACCGCATCTATGCCCTGCCGGAGATGAGCGAAGAGGACGGCATGAAAGTGGCCGACCTCGAGGTACAGTTCGCCGAGTACGACGGCTATACCGCCGAGGCGCGTGCCGGCGAGCTGCTGCTTGGTGTCGGCATCCCCATCGAACAACACTACGGCCCGATGAGTGCGGTGGCACCGGGCTGGAAGCTGCGCGTGCTGCTGGCGCAGGCCCTGTTCTCCGATCCGGACATCCTGCTGCTCGACGAACCCACCAACAACCTGGACATCAACACCATCCGCTGGCTGGAGAATGTACTCAACGCGCGCAACAGCACCATGGTGATCATCTCCCATGACCGCCACTTCCTGAATTCGGTGTGTACGCACATGGCCGACCTGGACTACGGCGAGCTGCGCGTCTATCCGGGCAACTACGACGACTACATGACCGCCGCCACCCAGGCCCGTGAACGCTTGCTGGCCGACAACGCTAAGAAGAAGGCGCAGATCGCCGAGTTGCAGTCCTTCGTCAGCCGCTTCTCCGCCAACGCCTCCAAGTCGCGCCAGGCCACCTCGCGCGCGCGCCAGATCGACAAGATCAAGCTGGAGGAGGTCAAGCCATCGAGTCGGCAGAATCCCTTCATCCGCTTCAACCAGGAGAAAAAGCTGTATCGCAACGTGCTCGAAGTCGAAGGACTCACCAAGAGCTACGGCGACAAGCCGCTGTTCGCCAATCTCAACCTGCTGGTGGAAGTGGGCGAGCGCATCGCCATCATCGGCCCCAACGGCATCGGCAAGACCACCCTGCTGCGCTGCCTGGTCAAAGACCTCGCAGCCGACCGCGGCGAGATCAAATGGTCGGAGAACGCCAGCATCGGCTACTTCGCCCAGGACCATGCTGCCGACTTCGCCAACGACATGACCCTGTTCGAGTGGATGGGCCACTGGGGCAAGCCGGGTGACGATGAACAGGTGATCCGCGGCACCCTCGGCCGCCTGCTGTTCTCCAACGACGAGATCGGCAAGTCGGTGAAGGTGATTTCCGGCGGCGAGCAGGGCCGCATGCTGTTCGGCAAACTAATGCTGCAGCGGCCCAACATCATGGTGATGGACGAGCCGACCAATCACCTGGACATGGAGTCCATCGAGTCACTCAACCTGGCGCTGGAAAACTACGACGGCACCCTGATCTTCGTCAGCCACGACCGTGAGTTCGTCTCGTCGCTGGCGACGCGCATCATCGAATTGACGCCCGATGGCGTGGTCGATTTCAGTGGCACCTATGAGGATTACCTGCGCAGTCAGGCGATCGAGTGATCGTTTTTTTGGCGGGGGATTCCGTCCCCCTAGCCCGGGTTGGTGCGCGCTGTCGCGCGGATTGATTTTGGTGCGGGGAGCCGCCCCGCGCGCGGGTTACTTTTCTTTGTTCGGCCAAAGAAAACTAACGAAAAGAAAAGCCTCCCGATTGCCGCGCCCTGCGGGTACCCTGCGCTTCTCGCCCGAATCGGCGCTCGCCTACGCGCCGTCCTGGCGCGAAGGCGAGGACATGCCATCCCTGGCATGTCCCCTACGGGCTTCCCCCGATTCGGGCTGCGATGCTCGGCGCGGCAGACGGGGGGGTAAACCGAAAGTCAAAATCAAAACCCCAAAGTCAAAACCCGTGTGCGCATAGCGCACACCTCACAGCACGATGCCGTGAGGCGAGCCGTCTTTGACGTTCAACCCCTTTGTCTCGCCGAGCAACGCAGCCCGGGGCGGAATGGCCCGCAGGGGGCGCGCCAGGGAGGGCGCGCATTCTTCCGTCGGCACAGGGACGTGCCGTCGGAGAAACCCGTCCCGGGCGAGTAGCGCAGGGACGAATCGGCAGGACAGCCGATTCGCACAGCCGCAGGCTGCCCGAAGGGTGAGGCACAAGGATGTGCCGAATGAACCGCGCTAGCGGCGAGACATCGGGGCGGCCTTTCTTTTGGTTACTTTTCTTTGGCCGTGCAAAGAAAAGTAACCCGGCGTAGGGGGACGGAATCCCCCGCCAAAATCAAGCCGCGCGATAGCGCGCACAACCGGAGTAAGGCGCCGGAATCCCCACCAAAACAATCCCCCCGGATTGGTATACTCCCCCCATCATGCCCAACACCTGGTTCGTCTACCTGCTGCGCTGCGCCGACGACACGCTGTACACCGGCGTGACCACCGACATGACGCGTCGTCTCGATGAGCACAACAACGACGACAAACTCGGTGCCCGCTATACCCGCGCACGCCGTCCGGTAAAGCTGCTGCACTGCGAGCCGGCAGCCAGCCGTTCCGATGCATGCAAACGCGAGGCGGCTATCCGCAAGCTGAGCCGCGCCGCCAAACTCGCCCTGGCGCAAGATATGCCGACATCATGACCACGCCCCTGCTCTATTCCATCGTCGAGGCGCCGCAGCACCCCAATTGCACGGCGCTGTATCAGCGCCTCGGCTTCGACGAGCAGCGCTTCGACAGCCAGCGCAAGGCACTCGCCGCGCTGAAGAAACAACCGCCGGCCTTCGTGATCGCCGACTTCATCTACGCCTTCAGCACCTATTACCAGGCCACCAACATCAGCAATCTCGACGTGCTGCTGCACTCGCTGGTGAAGCACGCGCCGCAGGCCAGGGTGATCGTGCTGGCTGGCAAGGACGACCTGCCCCACGTCGACAAGCTCAACGCCATCCATCCGCTGCATGCGGTGCTCATCTATCCGGTGAGCGAGGTGCAACTGGAGGCGGCACTGACCCCATGATCGCCGATGACACCCTCACGCTGCGCTACACCCCGGAACAGGTGGAACATTTCTGCCGTCACCTCGCCACGCATGCGCCAGGCAGCGAGCAGCATCTTGCCGCACTCACCGCGCTGCAAACCTTCATCGCCGCCGGCGTCGATGCCGGCGAGCAGGCACGGTCGCCCTACCTGGCGATCCGCCAGGTGCTGGAACGCCATCTGGAGCAGGCACGCACCCTGCTGCTGCAACACAACACGCAGCGCCTGCTGCACGCCCTGCAGCAGCGCGACGTCAGCGCCGTCGCGGCGCTTTACCGGCCGCTGTCGCGCAGCGGCTTCTGGGAGGCATTGACATATGCCACTGCGGAACTTGAAGGGCCGGCGCTGGCCGCACTCGCCGTGTGGGCAACGGCGTGGGTCACCGACGCCCGGCAACGCGGCGAACAGGCCAGCGGCTGCCCCGATGCCATCGACTTCCACCAGGCCGGTATCGACGTCACCGAATACTCCGCCATGAACGACATACAGCGTTTTTTCGGGGAGCGACAGTCATGACGCCCGCCATCAATGCCGCCAGGCGTGCCGGTATCCGGCACACCATCCACAGCTACGAGCACGACAAGGCCGCGGCCTCCTATGGCGAGGAGGCCGCGGACAAGCTGGGCCTGAGTCCGGCCCGCGTGTTCAAGACGCTGCTGGCACAAATCGACGGCAAGGAACTGGTCGTAGCCGTGGTACCGGTGGCGTGCCAGCTCAATCTGAAACAGCTCGCCAGCGCACTGGATGCGCGCAGCGCCGAGATGGCCAGGCCGGCCGATGCCGAGCGCGCCACCGGCTACGTGGTCGGCGGCATCAGCCCGCTGGGACAAAAGAAGCGCCTGCGTACCGTGATCGACGAGTCGGCGCGCATGCATCCGACGATCTATGTCAGCGCCGGCCGCCGCGGCCTGGAGATCGAACTGGCCGCCGCCGATCTCGCCGCGCTCACCCAGGCCCGCTTCGCCGCCATCGCCCGCTGATACGCGGCACTGGCAATCACCGGTCCTGCGGCCAATAATGCCGAATCAACGACGCACACCACCATGACCGCCCACGCCGAGCCACCGTCGACACGCGTCACGCCCGCCTTTGCCGCGGCGCTGGACAAGTTCGCGCTCGCCACGCTGGAGAACGAACCCGGCGCCGTCTACGCCCTCGACCGCGATCTGCGCCTCTGCTATTTCAATCCGGCCTGGTTCCGTTTTGCCGAGGTCAACCGGGGCGAACCCGGCATCTCCACGCGCTTTCCACTCGGCACGCCGCTGGCCGCTGCCATCAGCGGTCCGCTGCAGATGTTTTATCTCGCGAGCTACACCCAGGTGTTGCAGGACGGCACGCCGTGGCAACACGATTACGAGTGTTCCAGCGACACCGTGCTGCGCCGCTTTCACCAGCGTTGCTATCCGTTGGCCAACCGGCAGGCCATGATCATCATCAACAGCCTTGCCGTGGAACAACCGCACCCTGTTGCTGCCGAAACGCATGCCGCCGATGAGGCCTGTTACCGCAATCAGCACGGCCTCATCGTGCAATGCAGCCACTGCCGCCGCATCGAACGTGCCGCCCAGCCCGGTCACTGGGACTGGGTCCCGGCCTGGGTAGCGGTGCAACCGCCGCACACCAGCCATTCCCTGTGCCCACCCTGTTACGACTATTACTACCGATTCCGCCGCGGCACGCTGCCGCGGCCGCAGTGAGCACCACCGTGCCGAAGCGATTTATACTGCCGCCATGACAGCCGACCAACTGCACCAGGACTTCATACCCCTCGCCCGTGAACTGACCGGCATCGACCTGCCGGTCTACGAGGAATATGGCAAGAACCCGCTTGATCCCGTCATCGGTCTCGGCGCGCCGGACGTGCGCGTCGCCTTCTTCGGCCGCGACCCCGGCCGCGACGAGGTGCAGCACAACCTGCCCTTCATCGGCGCCGGCGGCCAGAAGGTGCGCGCTGCACTGTACCGGCATCTGTACGGCAAGGCGCTGCCCGATTTCGCCGCCTCGGTGGAAGTGGGCAAGATGTTCTTCTGGGCCAACACCGTGCCCTACAAGCCCATCGGCAACAAGGCGTGGTCCGGCAAGGTGAAGAAGCAGTTCCAGCCCCTGGTCGCCGACCTGCTGCTGCACACCTGGCGCGGCCGGGACATCATCACTCTCGGCCGCGAGGCCTTCCTGTGGTTTGCCATCAACCAGGACAGGGCGGTGAAGGCTCAGCTGGAAGAGTTCTGGGAGCGCGACGATCGCTTCGAGACCAGCACGGCGATGACCCTCACGGCCCGCGACGGCACACGGCGCGAACTGCGCTTGCACCCGCTGCCGCACCCGTCGCCGCTCAACGCCACCTGGTACAATCGCTTCCCCGACCTGCTCATCGCGCGCCTGCGACAACTAAAGGTCACTACCGACAACTGGCGCATCGATTAAGGAGATCAACGTCATGAGCGACAGCCTGGAAGACCTGCGCCAGCGCCTCGCCCTGTTCGCCAAGGTGCGCGACTGGGAACAGTTCCACAACCCGAAGAACCTCGCCATGGCCCTCATCGCCGAGGCCGCCGAGCTGGTGGAACACTTTCAGTGGCTCAGCGCCGAGCAGAGTGAAAACCTGAGCGAGGACAAGCTGGACGAGGTGCGCCTGGAATTGGCCGACATCCAGATCTATCTCATCCGCATCGCCGACCGTCTCAACGTCGATCTGATCCGCGCCGTGAAGGACAAGATGGCCCGCAACGAGGAACGCTATCCGGTGGACAAGGTGAAGGGCAGCGCCAAGCGTGCCGCGGAATACGGCAAATCAGATACAAGTGACAAGTGACAAGTGGATGTGTGCGCTGTGCGCACGGGGTTTGAATCAAAAACAGGACCACAGCGAGTTCGTTCGCTTGTCACTTGTCACTTGTCACTTGCATCTTGTATCTGCCCGTTACAGATTCCTCACCGTCGCAAAAAACTCCTCCACCGGAATGTAGTGACTGCCGTCACAGGAAAATGTCATGCCGATGAGGCCGTTGATCAGGTTCAGCGAGCCGTTGCGCAGGTAGACCGACTCGTCCTTGAGGCGCAGGCGGCGGAACTCCGCGAGAACGGCCGGCACGGTCGCGGCGGCGATCAACGGCTTGTCGATGGCCACCACCTGGTCGAAGCGTTCCAGGAATCCGGGCGCAAAAACCTCCTCGCCGACAAACACCCGGTAGCGGTAGGGGTCGTTGTACAGCCAGCAGGTGAGCTGGTTGCTGGAGAAGTGGATCTTGGCGTGGAACACGCCGTGGCGGGTGAGCAAGGCCGCCACCGTCGCCATCAATTCATCGATGCGTGCATCGAACAGACTGGCCGTGCGGGTCTGCTCGAAGACGAAGCGGCGTACCGAGGGGTCGCCCTTGATCTGCAGCCAGTGCTCCGCCATCGCTGTCCTCCCGTCATCCCCCATGCTAACAACGGGTTTTTCCAAGCATTTTCCGCGCCAGACCAACGCGCATGGCGTTTCCGGCGGACAGCCGGTATCCTTCGAGGGTAAACCGAGGGAGGAGAGCCATGTCAGAACGCATAGCAGCGCCCCATGTCGGTGCACCTGATCCGGAAAAGCGCACCGCGCCCATCCTGGAAGAGACGGACGAACGCTACCCCGAACTCGCGCAGCAGGCGGATGAACTGGCCGTGTGCCACTTCAACGGCGTCGCCTACCGGCGCGGCGACTATGTTTGCAGTGGTGATGAACTGCTGCGCTGCCAGGACGGCCTCTGGCTACGGCAAGGTTCCTGCGATCCCGTGAACCCCTGATCTGCATCATGAGCGGCGACAACACAGCGGCGCATTCCGACAACGACATAGACTTCAAGGCGGTGCGGCACCGCTTCATGAAGCTGAACCATGCCCGTCTGCTGCGCGCTCACGACGCCCTGCGCGAACGCCAGCGCGACGTGCTGGACATCCTGCCGCTGCTGTTCCACATCAATCACCCCATGTTGCCCGGCTTCGCCGCCAAGGATGCGCCGGCCGGACTGGCCAACCATGATCCGTCCCGGCGCGAGCTGGAGGTGGCCAAGCGACTGGCGCGCAGCTTCGAATACAAACGCCAGCGCCTGCGCCAGTTTCCCATCCTCGCCCTCTACATGATCGGCAGCCCCGGCAGCATCGCCTATTCCGAAGAGAGCGATTTCGACATCTGGGTATGCCACGATCCCGCGCTCACCCCGGCACAGCTCGCGCTGCTGCAACAGAAGGCCAGCGCCATCGAGTCCTGGGCGGCGACGCTGGACCTGGAGGTGCACTTCTATCTGGTCAACGTCGACCGCTTCCGCAGCGGCGAGGTGCTGCCGCTGTCAGAGGAAAGCTCCGGCTCGGCGCAGCACAACCTGCTGCTGGAGGAGTTTTATCGCACCGCGATCCTGATCGCCGGACAGGCACCGCTGTGGTGGCTGGTGCCGCCATCGCGCGAGGGCGACTATGACGACTATGTGCGCGAGTTACAGGAAAAGCGCTTCCTCCATGCGCGCGACCACATCAATTTCGGCGGTCTGACCCATGTACCGGCGGAAGAGTTCTTCGGCGCCGCGCTGTGGCACCTTTACAAGGGTATCGACTCACCCTACAAGGCCGCACTCAAACTGCTGCTCATCGAAAGCTACGCCGATGAATATCCGCATATCGATCTGCTCAGCCTGCGCTTCAAGAAGGCGCTGTACGACGGTGAGGAAAACACCAGTCGGCTCGACCCCTACCTGATGATGCTGGAGAAGGTGGAGGAATATCTGCAGCGGCAGGGCGACAAGCCGCGTCTGGAACTTGCCCGCCGCGCCTTCTATTTCAAAGTCGGCGAGCGCCTGAGCGAGGAGCAGCGCGACGGCACCTGGCAACGCGAACTACTGCTGTCGCTGGTGCGCAACTGGGGCTGGCGGCTGGCCGATCTGACGCTGCTCGATTCGCGTAATACCTGGAAGGTACAACGGGTAGCGGAAGAGCGACGCACACTGTTCGATGCACTGACCACCAGCTACCGCTTTCTATCAGACTTCGCGCGCCGCTACGCCGGGCTATCGCTGATCAGCCAGCGCGATCTGACTGTGCTGGGGCGCAAACTGTACGCCGCCTTCGAGCGCAAGGCCGGCAAGGTCGAACTGCTCAACCGCGGCATCAATGCCGACCTGCGCGAGGCGGCGGTGACCATCGAAGAGCTGCTGGACGATCAGCAACAGGCCGGCTGGCTGTTGTACCGCGGCACCCTGACCAGCGAGGAGATGCGCCTGGCCACGCCGCTGAAGCGTGCACGCAACATCATCGAGCTGGTGGCCTGGTGCTACTTCAACGGCATCATCGACCGCCACACCGTGGTGGCGTTGTATCCCAAGATCACCCAGCTGACCTCCAACGAGCTGAAAGCCATCGTCGAGCGCATGCAGGCACTGTTCCCTGCCGGCTGTCTCGATACCCGCTCGCTGGAAGAGTACGCCGGTCCGGCGCGCATCGTGCACAGCGCGTTGTTCGTCAACAACGAACTGGACTCGTTCACCTCGCTGAGTCTGGGGCAATCCATTTCCAGTGGCCGCCCCGACGCCCTGAGTTATGGCGGCACCGGCAAGAATCTGGTGCAGAGCATGGACCTGGTAATCGTCACCAGCTGGCGCGAGGTGCTGACCTATCACTTCCGTCGCGGCAAGGGTCTGATGGACTTCTTCTGCGAATACTTCAAGTGGGCACCGCCCTCGCGCGGCGAGGCGCCGCCGCGCATCCAGGTCTTCGGCACCAGCGCCCAGCGCGGCCACATTGCCGCACAGCGCATCGACAAACTGTTTCATGATCTGGTGTCGACCTGGTACGGCACCAAAGCCTTGCAGGGCGCCCGCTATGTGGTGGCGGTGGGACGCGGCTATTACCTGCTGTCCTTTGAAGGCGACGCACTGCAGTATGAGGCCGTGACCGGCGAGAACGGCCTCTACGCCGCGCTGGGACGTCCCAGCAGCAATTTCCGTCCTGTGGTGCTGGATCCGCACACCCTGGTCGACTCGGTGCTGCCTCTGATCTACAGCCGCAACCGCAATGGATGGGTACAGTTCTTCTACCGCCCGTTGGGGGAGATGGCAGAGGTTTACGTGCTGGACGAGCGCGGCTCGCTGTTCCACGAGACGCTGCCGTTCTTCGATGCCAAGTTGCTGCTCAGCCAGTTCAGCCGCTTCTTCGATGCCGTGCTCAACCGCATCAACTTCCTGATGCAGGAAGGCCAGCAGACCAGCGCGGCGGAGGGCGTGGAGTTTTTCCTCATCGGCCGCGACAGCGAAAACCGCTACCGCCTGGAACGCCAGATGCCGGAATTCCGCAACAGCTATCAGCAATATCTCAGCCTGCAGGTCATCGTCGATCACGACGAGAACGGCACGACGGTGTTTACCCTATATTGCGGTGAGCGGGAATTTTCCACCCTGGAATACGGCAGCGAGCTGTTCAGCACCGTAGTGCACCATGTGTTGGAATTGCGCCGCGGCGGCAAACACTATCCCATCTACATCACCGACATCGGCATGTCGCGCGCGGTGCTCGGCGAACAGGGCGTCAGCAAGGTGCAGACTATCCACTTCCTCAACTACAAGCGCCGCATCGAGAACGAACTGAACCGGGTGTTGCTGGAAGAGCAGTGACAAGTGACAAGTGACAAGTGACAAGCAAGAGTGTTTGGGGTTCTCTTGCTACTTGAAACTTGTCACCTACGGCTGGTTTATTCCCCCTTCCGCACCTCTTCCAATATCGCGCGGTACTCCACGCTCCAGCGCTGGAACAACTGCTTCAGCTCGTCGTTGTGCGCCAGGGCGTGCAGCTCGGCCGGATTGGCGGTGACCAGCAGGGTCTCCTCCCCTTCGGCGAAGATGGTGATCGGCCATGGTAGATAGGGAATGAGATGAGGATAGCGCTGCGACAGATCGCGCAGTTCGGCGGGCTTGGCGAAAAACACCAGGCGATACATGTCGGTCTTGAAACCGCTGTCAGTCAGGCCGATGTCCACGCGCTGCACGCGCGAGACGGTATAGCCATGGCGCGTAATCACCTCCTGCAGGGTGGACATGGTTTCCGGGAAGGCATGATCCGAGCGCACCATGAACAGCTCGTCCGCAGCGACACCCGCGCTCAGTCCGAACGTAAGCAGCAGCGACAGCAACAGCGACCGACAGCGCATCATAGCGAGGCCTCCTCCATGATGCCCATGTACACCTGGTACATCTCCTCGCACGGCTTGTCGAGTTCGGCGTTGTTGAACAGACGGCTCAGATACTTCGGATTGATGCTCATCATCTTCACCTGGCCCTCGCGCTCCACCACGGTGATGCGGCAGGGCATGAACAGGCCGACACGGGGGTCCAGCGCCAGCGCCTGGTTGATGAAATTGAAATTGCAGAAATAGACGATGTGCGTTTCCTTAGTCTCCTCCGTCTCGGCAAACAGGCCATTTTCCAGCGACTGCTCGCGGATGATGCGGAAATTCTTGCCCACCGCGGCACGCTTCACCGCCTCCACCGTTTCGGCAAACGTATAGGGCGAGTCCATCTCCAGCACCGGCGTATCGTCGTTGCCGGGCTTCCAGCCGGGACCTTTGGCAAAGGTACGCACATAAGTCACGATGTCGTCGATGTCGCGCTCCTGCAGGCCCTGCTTGAGAAACGACACCATCGGCGTACCGTCGCGTCCGTTCATCAGCGTGGTCTTGATCATCTGATCGGAGGCGGAAGCGAGGAAACCGGGATTGTTCAGCGCCGGGGCGATGATGGGCAGGTCGCGCGGACGCGAGAAGGTCACGCCGGTGCCGTGGCCACCTTCGCCGTGGGCGCCATGGCATACCGCACAGCGCTCGGCGAACAGTGTCTTGCCGCGCGCCGCATCCCCCTTCACCGGGCCGCTTGCCAGATTGACTACGGTACTGCCGGCCGGCATCCAGCTGCGCAGGTGGGCGACGATGGCTCGCACCTCGGCATCGCGCAACTGGCTGAAGGCCGGCATCACGCGGCCGGGGCGGCCATGCCGAATGGTGGCAATCAGGTAATCGTCGCTGACGCTGGACAGGAAACTGGGCAGGGCCAGCGGCACACCCACGCCGCCGCGGCCGTCGGCGCCGTGGCACACGGCGCAGTTCTGGGCATACAGTTCGGCGCCACGGGGCGCCGCCGCCAGTGGCAAAGCCAGCAGAGCCAACAGCAAAAACGAGACAAACCGCATCACATCGTCCCCGCATTTCTTTGTGCGCCCGGCATGGCAACAAGGCCGCGGGCATTGAGTTATATCCCTGGGGCTCCCATTGTCGACCAACAGCAACTGGGGATACAAGCCGATGAGGCCGCTCGCGGAGTCCTGCCTGCAAAACCACGCCCCGATGCTGAGCATATGGCGCGAGGTGCTGCCTCGGCGCCGCCGCCTGCTGGCGCTCGGCAGCGGCACGGGCCAGCAGGCTGGTCGATTTCACTCCAGAATTCCCCCGGCTCAGCTGACAGACCTCCGATCTGGCGGAGAACCATCCCGCCCTCCACGCCTGGCTCGCCGCGGAGGGCGCCGCCAACCTCCTGCCGCCGCTGGCGCTGGATGAACTGGCGCGCCAGGGGCATGAGCCTGTGGCGCGACTACCCCATACCGGCGGACAATCACACCCTGATCCGGCCCAAGGCCCTGGAGGAGCCGAGCCGCCTCGGCGCCCGGCACCGGAGCCGGGCGATGAACCGGCGAAGCGGGCTGTTACAGCGACACGCTCTCGCCGCATTGCGCGGCAAACAGTTCCTGCAGGACCGGCAGCAGTCCTGCGCCGTCGCTGTCGCGCACCCAACCCTCCGTCGCCGCATCCCAGTTGAAGTGAAAGCCGCCGCTGCGCGCCGCCAGCCAGAGCTGCCGCACCGGCGTCTGCCGATTGAGGATCAGCTGCGAGCCGTTGTCGCAGCGCACGGTGAGGATACCGCCGCTGTTCTCGTAATCGAGGTCGCTGCCGGCCGCGTCCAACGCCGCCTCGATGGCGCGCAGGGTATCGTCGATGCGCCGGTTGAAATCGGATTCGCTCATGGTTTCCATGGGGTTGGCTCCTGAAATCGGTATCGCGTTGCAGGTATACTACCGCTTTCTACCATCGAGGTTTGCCCGTCATGCGTTTTTGCTGGGGACAATACGCCCTGTGGGCCGTCATCGCCGTGCTTGCCGCCATGAGCATGCTGGGCGGATGCGGCGCGCGCGGCGATCTCTATCTGCCGCAGGACACGCAACAGCAAGAATCACAATAACCCGGATCCCCTGCGCACCATGGACCATTTCACCTTCCGCGACGGCCGCCTGTACGCCGAAGACATCGACGTCACTATCCTGGCCGAGCGCTACGGCACGCCCTGCTACGTCTACTCCCGCGCCACCATCGAGCGCCACTACCGCGCCTTCGACGCCGCCCTGGCCGGTACCGAACACCTGGTGTGCTATGCGGTAAAGGCCAACTCCAATCTCGCCGTGCTCAATGTGCTGGCGCGCCTCGGCGCCGGCTTCGACATCGTGTCGGTGGGTGAACTGGAACGCGTGCTCGCCGCCGGCGGCGAACCGGCCCGGGTGGTGTTCTCCGGCGTCGGCAAACGCGCCGACGAGATGCGCCGCGCGCTGGAGGTGGGCATCCACTGTTTCAACGTCGAATCGGAGCCGGAGCTGGAACGCCTCAACCGGGTGGCCGGCGAGCTGGGCCTGCGCGCACCGGTGTCGCTGCGCGTCAATCCGGATGTCGATGCCAAGACCCATCCCTACATCTCCACCGGCCTGAAGGAAAACAAGTTCGGCATCGACATCCAGGCTGCACCCGATGTCTACGCCCGCGCCGCCGAGATGCCCCATATCGAGGTCATCGGCGTGGATTGCCACATCGGCTCGCAGATCACCGAGACGCGCCCCTTCGTCGATGCGCTGGACCGCGTGCTGGCGCTGGTCGATACCCTGTATCAGCGCGGCATCGCCGTGCGCCATCTCGACCTCGGTGGTGGTCTCGGCATCACCTACCGCGACGAGACCCCGCCGCTGCCCGGCGACTACGCCGCCCCGCTGCTGGATCGCCTGGCCGGCCGCGACCTCAAGGTGATCATCGAACCGGGCCGCGCCATCATCGGCAACGCCGGCCTGCTGCTCACCCGCGTCGAATACCTGAAGCATACGCCGCACAAGAACTTCGCCGTGGTCGATGCGGCGATGAACGATCTGATCCGCCCCACCCTGTACGAGGCGTGGATGGACATCGTCCCGGCCGCACCGCGCAGCGACGTGCCGGAACAGCACTACGACATCGTCGGCCCCATCTGCGAAACCGGCGACTTCCTCGGCAAGGACCGCGCGCTCGCCCTGCGCGAGGGCGACCTGCTCGCCGTGCGCTCCGCCGGCGCCTACGGCTTCTCCATGAGCTCCAACTACAACACCCGGCCACGCGCCGCCGAGGTGATGGTGGATGGCGGCCAGAGCTTCCTGGTGCGGCAGCGCGAGACGCTGCCCGCGCTGTACGCCGGCGAAAGCCTGCTGCCGGAATGATGGAGCGCATTGCCGAACCCGAACTGATGGACGAGGCGGCCCAGGCGCGTGCCTACGCCGAGGCCGACTTCAGCGTACCGCACCAGCGCTTCATCGAGCTGTTCCGCGCGCGGTTTCCCGGTCTTGCGCCGCAGGGCTGCGTGCTCGACCTCGGCTGCGGGCCCGGTGATATCACGCGCCGCTTCGCCCGCGCCTACCCGTCCTGCATCGTGCACGGCATCGACGCTGCCGCCGCCATGCTGCATCACGCCGAAGCGATGCAGGCGGGCAGCGGCCTGGAGGGACGGATTCGCTACATTCACGGCTATCTGCCCGGTGCGAAGCTGCCTCTGCCGAACTATGACGTGGTGATCAGCAACAGCCTGCTGCATCATCTGGCCGACCCGCTGGTCCTGTGGCAAAGCATGC
Source organism: Sulfurivermis fontis (assembly GCF_004001245.1). Taxonomy (NCBI): domain Bacteria; kingdom Pseudomonadati; phylum Pseudomonadota; class Gammaproteobacteria; order Thiohalomonadales; family Thiohalomonadaceae; genus Sulfurivermis; species Sulfurivermis fontis. Next base: position 304,871 of record NZ_AP018724.1, on the reverse strand, counting down.
TCAGATATGCGGCACCGGGCGCGGCGGTATTCGTCATGGACCTGATGCGTCCGCACAGCCGGACCGCAGCGCAAGCCATGGTGGAGCAGTACGCCGCCGCCGAGCCGGATGTGCTGCGCCATGATTTCTTCCACTCCCTGCTCGCCGCCTACACGCCGGAGGAGGTGGCGGCACAACTCGCCGCCGCCGGTCTCGACCTCACCGTCACCGTAGTCAGCGATCGCCACTTCACCGTCAGCGGGTATCTGCCATGACCACCAGTTTCGAAAACCCCTCCCGCGAGGAAATCTGCCGGCGCCTGCGCCAGATACGCACCGTGGCCGTGGTGGGCCTGTCGCCCAGGTCCGATCGCCCCAGTTATGTGGTGGCGCAGGCGCTGCAACGCTTCGGCTGCCGCATCGTGCCGGTGCGCCCGGCGGTGGACAGCATATTGGGCGAACCCGCCTGTGCCGATCTGCAGGCGCTGCCCGGCCCCGTCGATCTGGTGGACGTGTTCCGCGCCCCCGAATATGTGGACGAGATCGTCGATGCCTGCATCGCGCTGAATGTACCGGCACTGTGGCTACAAGAAGGCGTGGTCAATGCAGCTGCCGCGCAGCGCGCCCGCGCCGCCGGTATCTGGGTGGTGATGGACCGCTGTATCTACAAGGACTGGCTGGGTTGCGGCAACGCCCTTTCCAACGGCGCCGACTCGGGGTAACCTGAATCGCCATGCACCTTCCCTTCGTCAAGATGCACGGTCTGGGCAATGACTTCGTGGTCATCGACGCCTATCGCCGCGACGTCCGGCTCAACAGCGCACAGGTACGCTTCCTCGCCGACCGCCGTTTCGGTATCGGCTGCGATCAGGTGCTGCTGGTGGAGAAACCCACGCAGAACGGCGTCGACTTCCGCTACCGCATCTTCAATGCCGACGGCGGCGAAGTGGAGCAGTGCGGTAACGGCGCGCGCTGCTTCGCCCGTTTCGTGCGCGACGAGGGCCTCACCACCAAGGACACCATCGTGGTGGAAACCGCCTCCGGCGTGATCACCCTCTACGTGGAGGCCAACGGCGAGGTTCGCGTCAACATGGGCGCGCCGCGCTTCGAGCCGCAGCAAATTCCGTTCACCGCCGACGCCGAGGCGGACAAATACCCGCTGGAAGTCGGCGGCGAACCACTCGCCATCGGCGCCGTCTCCATGGGCAATCCCCATGCCGTGCTGCGCGTGGAAGACATCGCCACGGCCGAGGTGGAACGGCTCGGACCGCTGCTGGAATCACACCCGCGTTTTCCGCACCGGGTCAACGTCGGCTTCATGCAGATCGTCGACCGCCGCCATATCCGCCTGCGCGTGTTCGAGCGCGGCGCCGGCGAGACCCTGGCCTGCGGCACCGGGGCCTGCGCAGCGGTCGCCGTGGGACGGCGCTGGGGCGAGCTGGATGACACGGTGCGCGTCGACCTGCCGGGCGGCAGCCTCACCATACACTGGGACGGCGGTAACCAGCCGCTGTGGATGACGGGACCGGCGACACGGGTATTTCAGGGGGAAATCGAACTGTGAGCACACAGCCGGATATCGACAGTAGCGTATTGAGCGACGCCAGCGTCGCCGACTACCTGCGCCGCCACCCCGACTTCTTTCTGCGCCACGACTATCTGCTCACCGACCTGGAACTGCCCCACGATGCCAAGGGTGCGGTATCCCTCATCGAGCGCCAGGTGGCGGTACTGCGCGAGCAGCGCCAGGAGCTCAAGCGCAAGCTGCAGCAGCTGACCCAGACGGCACGCGACAACGAGCACCTGCTGGAACGCATCGAGCAGTTGATCCTCGGCCTGCTGGAGGCACGCGGCAGCGAGGCGCTGCTGCGCCGCCTGCGTGACGGGCTGCGCGAGGACTTCCATGCCGACGCGGTGGAACTGAAACTGTTCGGTACCGACAGCGCACGGGAGCGGGAACTCTTCACCCGGGTCATCGAGCGCGGCGAACCGGTGTGCGGCCACATCGCGCCGCCACAAGCGCAATATCTGTTTGGCAAGGCGGCGGATGAGCTGGCCTCCGGCGCGGTGATCCCGTTGTTTGCGGCAGAGTCGCAACAGTGCCTCGGCGTGCTCGGCATCGGCAGCATCGATCCGCGCCGCTTCCACGCCGAAATGGGCACCACCTTTCTGCGCTATCTCGGCGCCGTGGTGGCGCGCCTGCTGCGTCCGGCGGCATCGGGCTAGTCCGATGCAGGAAGCGGCGCTGAACTGGCTCGAGCGCTACGCGCAGCATCTGCGCCACGAGCGTCGCCTGTCGCCCCACACCCTCGACAACTACCTGCGCGACCTGCGCCATTTGAGCGAATTCTGCGACCGTCAGGGCATCGCTGACTGGGGCGCCCTGCAGGCACCGCAGATACGCGCCTACGTCGCCTGGCGCCACCGCTCCGGCATCGGCGGCAGCAGCCTGCAGCGCGAGCTGTCCGCCATCCGCAGCTTCTTCAACTATCTGCTGCGCGAGGGCATCACCGGCCACAACCCGGCGCTGGACATCCCGGCCCCCAAGAGTCCCCGTACCCTGCCGCAGACCCTCGACGTGGATCAGACGGCGCGCCTGCTGGAGATCCCGGGTGACGACGACGATGCCGTGCGCGACCGCGCCATCATGGAGTTGATGTACTCCTCCGGTCTGCGTCTCGCCGAGCTGGTCGGTCTCGACTGCAACGATGTCGACATGAGCGACGCCACCGTGCGCGTCACCGGCAAGGGCGCCAAGACCCGTGTGCTGCCGGTCGGCCGCAAGGCCCTGGCGGCGCTGCAGGACTGGCTGCAACGCCGCCACCTGCAGAAGGGGGCCGCCGGTACCACCGCCCTGTTTCTCGGCCGTGGCGGCAAGCGCATCGCCGCCCGCACCGTGCAGGAGCGGCTGCGCCGCCACGCCCTCGCCCAGGGCCTGGCGGTGCCGGTGCATCCACACATGCTGCGCCACTCCTTCGCCAGCCATGTGCTGGAGTCCAGCGGCGACCTGCGCGCGGTACAGGAACTGCTCGGCCACGCCAACATCGCCACCACACAGATCTATACCCACCTCGATTTCCAGCACCTCGCCAAGGTCTACGACGCCGCCCATCCGCGTGCACGACGCAAAAAAGACGCATAGCCGTGTCTCGCAGCTGTCATGCGTTCATGGCATCATAGGCAGCCCCACCCAACCGATTGCATGCAATGAAACGACTGCTTTCCGCCCTGCTACTGTGTACCTCCCTCGCTTCATCGGCCGTGCTGGCCTCCGGCGGAGGCGGCGCCCCTGCCGGCCCCTACCTGGCGCTGGAACCGGCCATCGTGGTCAACCTGCGCAGTGAAGGGCGTGTGCGCTTCATGCAGGTGAAGGTGCAGGCCATGAGCCGTGATCCTGCCGTACTGAGCGCCCTGAAGGAACACACCGGACCGGTGCGACATGCCCTCATCACCCTGTTATCGGCGCAGAGCGTGGAGCAGATGTACGACGTGCAAGCGCGCGAACAGGTACGCCTGCAGGCGCTGGAGGAACTGCGCAGCGTGCTGGAAACCCATGCTGGCCTGAAGCGCGAAGCGTTGGAGGCGATCTACTTCACCGATTTCGTCATCCAGTAGCAATCGGCCACCCGCAAACACAAAGGCCGGGGCGACCCGGCCTTTGTGTTTGCGATGCTGACAGCGCGCTTATTCGCCGCCGCTCACTTCAAACATCACGCTGGCCGGATCAGGCACCACGGTGGGGAAACCGAGCACCTTCCACATCTGCATGCCGCCGCGATAGTAGTGGATACGCTCCTTGGGATAGCCCAGGTTCACCAGATTCTTGATGGCGCGCGGCGACTGGCCGCACCAAGGACCGTTGCACCACAACAGTACCTCCTTGGCGTTGGTGAAATCCCAGTAGGCGGTCTTGTCCTTGCCGAACCAGTCACCGAAGTTGCGCTCCAGGGAACGCTGGAGACCACCGACATTGGGTCGGCGCACGGCACCGAGCAACTTGAAGGCCTTTTCCACATCCGCCGCCGTGGGAATTTCGCCGAACACGGTGAAGGGAATGTTTATCGAACCCGGAATGGTGCCCGCCAGATACCACGACGGCAGGCGCGAATCGATCAGCACGCCCTTGCCGGTATTGACGAACTTCTCCATGAAATCCAGCACCTCCAGCTCGCCCACGGCGTGGATGCCGGGCAGCGGCACGTTGGGCTGCAGGCAGAAGGGCGGACACTTGCGCGAGGTCTTGCCCCAAGCGGGGTCGACGATGTGATTGGGATCCTGCTCACGCTGGATCACGAAGGGCTTGCCGTGATGCTGCACGGTTACCGTTTCCTTGCTCTCGGTGATCTTCACCTCCAGCGCCTGCGCATTGCCTGCCAGCGCGCTCAGCAGCGCCACCACGCCTGTACCCAGCAATACTCGCATCTTTGCCATCCTCTTTCCCCTGACCTCTGGTCTGCTATTTCTTCAGCAGGTTGGTCGTCGTATCCCGAATGTGGGAGATCTGGGCATTAGCCTTGTACTCTTCGTAGACCTTGGCCTTGTCGGCATCGGTCAATTTGTTATAGAACACGAAGGTACCGAAGTAACTGCTCTTCAGAGCCGCCTCGAACTGTTCCTGCGACAGATTGACCGGCAGCTCTTCTGCCAGCCCCTGACCCGAAGCGGACCAGGCCTGCGGCTTGCTGTCGGCCGCCGCGGCAGGCGGCTGTGCCGCCGCCCCGGCGGCCTCGCCACTGGTGATCGCCTGGGTTTCCGCCTGCAGCGCCTTGAGATAGGCGTCATCCGCGCCGTGGGCATTGGCAACCATTGCGATGCCGGCCAGCAACACCAGCAGTTGCCTCGCCGCGATCATCCGCATGTTCGCCCCCTCCCTTTTTATGTGAATGGCTTAACACTAAAGCCAGCCGGGTCTCTGCGCAATATTATTAGTAAACGGCTAAATGCTTAAATGCATCCTATCCATATTGTTGCCGCGTGCAGTGCCACGCCTACCCGTCTATTGATGGTACGGCGTACTCAACTGGTGCACGGCTTCGACGAAGGCCGCGGCATGTTCCGGGTTCACATGCTGGTGGATACCGTGTCCGAGGTTGAACACGTGACCGCTGCCCTTGCCGTAGGCGGCGAGGATCGCCGCCACCTCGGCACGGATACGCTCGGGCGAGGCATAGAGCACGCAGGGGTCCATGTTGCCCTGCAAGGCCACCTTGTCGCCGACGCGGGCACGCGCGGCACCGATATCCACGGTCCAGTCCAGCCCCAGCGCGTCGGCACCGGCCCCGGCCATCGCCTCCAGCCACTGGCCGCCGCCCTTGGTGAACAGCACCACCGGCACCTTGCGGCCGTCGGCCTCGCGCTTGAGGCCGGCGACGATCTGCGCCATGTAGCGCAGGGAGAATTCCTGGTAATCGCGCGGCGTGAGCGCGCCGCCCCAGGTATCGAAGATCATCAGCGCCTGGGCGCCGGCGTCGACCTGGGCGTTGAGATACTGCGTCAGCGCCTGCGCGGTCACGTCGAGCAGCTGGTGCATCAGGGCCGGCTGGTCGTACAGCATGCCCTTCACCCTGGCGAACTCCTTGGAGGAACCACCCTCCACCATGTAGGTGGCCAGCGTCCACGGACTGCCGGAAAAACCGATCAGCGGCACGCGGCCGTCCAGCTCGCGGCGGATGGTGCGCACCGCATCCATCACATACTTCAGCTCGCCTTCCGGATCGGGCACGAACAGCCTGTCGACATCGGACGCCGTGCGCACCGGGCGATCGAAGATCGGCCCCTCGCCCTCGGCGAAGCGCAGGCCGAGCCCCATGGCATCGGGCACGGTGAGGATATCGGAAAACAGGATGGCGGCGTCGAGGGGGAAACGATCGAGCGGCTGGAGGGTGACCTCGCAGGCCAGCTCCGGGTTCTTGCACAGTTCCATGAAGCTGCCGGCCTTGGCGCGGGTGGCGCGGTACTCCGGCAGGTAACGCCCGGCCTGGCGCATCATCCACACCGGGGTCACGTCCACCGGCTCTTTGAGCAGGGCGCGCAGGAAACGATCGTTCTTCAGTTCAGTCATGAAAAAGCCTTCAGCGCAAAGACGCAAAGGACGCAAAGGACGCAAAGAGAAATCTTTGCCTGATGGCTTTTCCCGGGAATCGCGTTACCCGCCACTCCAAACAACATCAATACCTTTGCGTTCTTTGCGTCCGTTGCGCCTTTGCGTTGGATGTTATGTTTTCAGACCCGTCTTGCCGCTTGCCGCCATCGCACGGCATAACCGGGCGCCGACGATGGCGGGGACGCAATTATCACCTTTGCGACCTTCGCGTCTTTGCGTTTAACGCCGTTCGCCTTTAAACCGCCAGATAATCCAGGATGCCTTCGGCGGCCTGGCGGCCTTCCCAGACGGCGGTGACCACCAGGTCGGAGCCGCGCACCATGTCGCCGCCGGCGAACACCTTGGCGTTGCTGGTCTGGTACTTGTACTGGCCGTTGGCCGGTGCCTTGACCCGGCCGCGCTCGTCCACCTCGATACCGTGCTGGGCGAACCAGGGCTGCGGGTTGGGGCGGAAACCGAAAGCGATCAGCACGCGGTCGGCAGGGATGATCTCCTCCGAGCCTGCCACCACCTGCGGCGTGCGGCGGCCGCGCGCATCGGGCGGGCCCATCTCGGTGGTCACCACCTTGACGCCCTCGACGTGATCCTCGCCGACGATCTCCACCGGTTGGCGGTTCCACAGGAACTGCACGCCCTCTTCCCTGGCGTTGGCCACCTCGCGCTTGGAACCGGGCATGTTGGCCTCGTCGCGGCGGTAGGCGCAGGTGACGCTCTTGGCGCCCTGGCGGATGGAGGTGCGGTTGCAGTCCATGGCGGTATCGCCGCCGCCCAGCACGACGACACGCTGGCCCTTCATGTTGATGTAATCGGCCGGGCTCTTCTCGTAGCCGTGGCAGTGGTTGACGTTGGCGATGAGGAAGTCCAGCGCGGCGTGCACGCCGGGCAGGTCCTCACCGGGGAAGCCGCCCTTCATGTAGTTGTAAGTGCCCATGCCGAGGAATACGGCATCGTATTCAGCCAGCAGCGCCTCGAAGCTCACATCCTTGCCCACCTCGACGCCGAGACGGAACTCGATGCCCATGCCTTCCATCACCTCGCGGCGACGCTTGACGATGGTCTTCTCCAGCTTGAATTCGGGGATACCGAAGGTGAGCAGGCCGCCGATCTCCGGGTGACGGTCGTACACCACCGCCTTGACGCCGTTGCGCGCCAGCACGTCGGCGCAGCCGAGGCCGGCGGGACCGGCTCCGACCACCGCCACGCGCTTGCCGCTGTCCTTGACACGCGACAGGTCCGGGCGCCAGCCCTGGGCGAAGGCGGTATCGGAGATGTAACGTTCCACCGCGCCGATGGTCACCGCACCGAAGCCGTCGTTCAGGGTGCAGGCGCCCTCGCACAGGCGGTCCTGCGGACAGACGCGGCCGCAGATCTCCGGCAGCGAGTTGGTGCGGTGCGACAGCTCGGCCGCCTCGGTGATATTGCCTTCCGCCACCAGCTTGAGCCAGTGCGGGATGTAGTTGTGCACCGGGCACTTCCACGAGCAGTACGGATTGCCGCAGGCCAGACAGCGGTCGGCCTGGGAAGCCGCAGCGTCCTTGTCGAACTGACCGTAGATCTCGGCGTATTCCTTGATGCGCACCTCGACGGCCTTCTTCTCCGGATCGATGCGCGGCACTTGCAGAAATTGGAAAACGTTACCCATGACTATTCGTTAATCCCGTATCAGTTACGCCGCGCTCAACAGCGTGCCCAGCAGGCTGTCGATCTCCGAGGCCTTGGGCTTCACCAGCCAGAACTTGCCCACCATGTCGGCGAAGTTGTCGAGGATGTGCTGACCCCAGGCGCTGCCGGTTTCGGCCACGAAGGACTCGATCATCTGGCGCAGATGGGCGCGGTGGGCCTCGGTCTTCTCGGTGCCGACGCGATGGATGTCGATCAGTTCGTGGTTGTAGCGATCGACGAAGCCGTTATCGAGATCCAGCACGTAGGCGAAGCCGCCGGTCATGCCGGCGCCGAAGTTGAGGCCGGTCTGGCCCAGTACCGCCACCACACCGCCGGTCATGTATTCGCAGCCATGATCGCCGACGCCTTCCACCACCGCATGGGCGCCGGAGTTGCGCACGGCGAAGCGCTCGCCGGCCAGGCCGGCGGCGTACAGCGTGCCGCCGGTGGCGCCGTACAGGCAGGTGTTGCCGATGATGCTGGTTTCCTGCGTCTTGAACACGCTGCCCCTGGGCGGGTAGATCACCAGCTTGCCGCCGGCCATGCCCTTGCCGACGTAGTCGTTGGCATCGCCCTCCAGCACCATGTGGAGGCCGCCGGCGTTCCACACGCCGAAGCTCTGGCCGGCGGTGCCGGTGAGGCGCAGGGTGATGGGGGCGTCGCTCATGCCCAGATTGCCGTAACGTCTGGCGATCTCGCCGGACAGGCGCGCGCCGATGGAACGATTGACGTTCTTCACCGCGTAATGGAACTCGCCGCCCGTCTTGCCTTCAATGGCGGGCAGGCAGTCGCGCACCATCTGCTCGGCCAGCTCCGCCTTGTCGAAGGGCTGGTTCTTCGGCGCGGTGCAGAAGCGCGGCTTGTCCGCCGGCACGCCGCCGTCGGACAGCAGCGGCTGCAGGTTCAGGCGCTGCTGCTTGGGGGTGGTGCCCTGCATGATCTCCAGCAGGTCGGTGCGGCCGATGAGTTCTTCCATGGTGCGCACGCCGAGCCGGGCCATCCACTCGCGCGTCTCGCGGGCGATGAACTTGAAGTAGTTCATCACCATCTCGGGCAGGCCGATGAAGTGCTCGGAGCGCAGCACCTTGTCCTGGGTGGCGACGCCGGTGGCGCAGTTGTTCAGATGACAGATGCGCAGGAACTTGCAGCCCAGTGCCACCATCGGGCCGGTACCGAAGCCGAAGCTCTCGGCGCCGAGCATCGCCGCCTTGACCACGTCGAGGCCGGTCTTCAGGCCGCCGTCGGTCTGCACCCGCACCTTGTCGCGCAGGTCGTTGGCACGCAGGATCTGGTGGGTCTCGGTCATGCCCAGCTCCCACGGCGAACCGGCGTACTTCACCGAGGCCAGCGGGCTGGCGCCGGTGCCGCCGTCGTAGCCGGAGATGGTGATCAGGTCGGCATAGGCCTTGGCCACGCCGGCGGCGATGGTGCCGACACCGGCCTCGGCCACCAGCTTCACCGACACCAGCGCCTGCGGATTGACCTGCTTGAGATCGAAAATCAGCTGCGCCAGGTCCTCGATGGAGTAGATGTCGTGATGCGGCGGCGGCGAGATCAGCGCCACACCGGGCATGGCGTAGCGCAGCTTGGCGATCAGCTTGTCCACCTTGTCGCCGGGCAGCTGGCCGCCCTCGCCGGGCTTGGCGCCCTGGGCGATCTTGATCTGCAGCACCTCGGCATTGACCAGGTAGTGCGGGGTGACGCCGAAGCGGCCGGAGGCCACCTGCTTGATCTTCGACATCTTCTCGGTGCCGTAGCGCGCCGGGTCTTCACCCCCCTCGCCGGAGTTGGAACGGCCGCCGAGGCGGTTCATCGCCGTGGCCAGCGCCTCGTGCGCCTCGGGCGACAGCGCACCCAGCGACATGCCGGCGGAGTCGAAGCGCTTCAGGATCGCCTCTTCCGATTCCACCTCGTCGATGGGGATCGGCTTGAGGTCGCCGCGCAGCTTGAGCAGGTCGCGCAGCATCGCCACCGGGCGTTCGTTCACATGGCGGGCGTATTCCAGGTAATCCTCGTACTTGCCGCTGCGCACCGCCTTGTGCAGCGCCTGCACCACGTCCGGGTTGTAGGCGTGGTACTCGCCGTTGTGCAGATACTTGAGCAGGCCGCCCTGCTGGATCGGCTTGCGCGGATTCCACGCCTCCTTGGCCAGCAGTTGCTGATCGCTTTCCAGATCGGCGAAGTGGGTGCCGGACAGGCGGTTGGTGGTGCCCTTGAAGCACAGCTCCACCACGTCCTCGTGCAGGCCGACAGACTCGAACAGCTGCGCGCCGCGGTAACTGGCGATGGTGGAGATGCCCATCTTGGAGATGATCTTGTACAGGCCCTTGTTGATGCCCTTGCGATAGGACTCCATCAACTTGGCCGGCTCCTTGCCGCTGATCTCGTTGCTGCGCACCAGGTCGTGCAGCACTTCGTAGGCCAGGTACGGATAGACGGCGGTGGCGCCGTAACCGATCAACACCGCAAAGTGGTGCGGGTCACGCGCGGTGCCGGTCTCCACCACGATGTTGGCATCGCAGCGCAGGCCCTCCTTGATCAGGCGGTGGTGCACCGCGCCGGTGGCGAGCAGGGCATGGATCGGCAGCTTGTCCGCGGCCAGGGCACGATCGGACAGCACGATGATCACCTTGCCGGCCTTCACGGCGGCGACGGCTTGGTCGCATACGGCGGTGATGGCGGTCTTGAGGTCGGTGCCTTTGGCGTAGTTCAGATCGATGCGCGCATGGGCGTAATCGGCGCCATCCAGGGCCAGCAGGCGGGCGAACTTGCCGCGCGACAGCACCGGCGAATCCACCAGCAGGCGGGCGGCATGCTCCGGCGTTTCCTGGAACAGATTCTTCTCGCGGCCGAAGCAGGTCTCCAGCGACATGACGATGGCTTCGCGCAGCGGGTCGATGGGCGGATTGGTGACCTGGGCGAACTGCTGGCGGAAGTAGTCGTACAGCGAGCGCACGCGGGTGGACAGCACCGCCATCGGTGTGTCGTCGCCCATGGAGCCGATGGCCTCCTGGCCGGCCTCGGCCAGCGGGCGCAGCACCTGATCGCGCTCCTCGAAGCTGACCTGGAACATCTTCTGGTGCACATCGAGCGCGTCCTGCGCCAGTTCGGCGCCGTTGGCGGCCTCGTTCAGCTCCGACTCCAGGCGCTTGACATGCGCGCTCATCCACTGCTTGTAGGGCTGACGGCCCTTGAGCATGGTGTCGACGTCCTGCGGCAGCAGCAGCTTGCAGGCGAGGGTATCCACCGCCAGCATCTGGCCCGGCTTGAGACGGCCCTTGGCCACCACGTCGGCCGGCTGGTAATCGAACACGCCGATCTCGGAGGCGAGGGTGATGATGCAGCCGCGGTAGTCGCCGCTCTCCGGAGCCTTGGCATTCTCGCCACGGGTGATCACCCAGCGCGCCGGGCGCAGGCCGTTGCGATCCAGGGTGCAGGCGGCGTGGCGGCCGTCGGTCAGCACGATGCCGGCCGGGCCGTCCCACGGCTCCATGTGCATGGAGTTGTATTCATAGAAGGCGCGCAGATCCGGGTCCATGGTCTCCACATTCTGCCAGGCGGGCGGCACCAGCAGACGCATGGCGCGGAAGATGTCCATACCGCCGGCGAGCAGCGCTTCCAGCATGTTGTCCAGGCTGTTGGAGTCGGAGCCGGTCATGGACACCAGCGGGCGCACGTCGTCCATGTTGGGGATCAGCGGCGTCTCGAACTTGTGGCCGCGCGCCACCGACCAGTAGCGGTTGCCCTGGATGGTGTTGATCTCGCCGTTGTGGGCGAGATAGCGGAACGGCTGCGCCAGGCGCCACTGCGGCCAGGTGTTGGTGGAGAAGCGCTGATGGAACACGCACAGTGCCGAGGCCAGACGCGCGTCGTTCAGATCGGTGTAGAACACCGGCAGATAGGCCGGCATCACCAGGCCCTTGTAGGACACCACGCGACTGGAGAAGCTGGGCAGATAGAACACCGGGTCAGTGGGCTCGATGGCCTTTTCGGTGCGGCGGCGCGCGATGTACAGGTGACGCTCGAAGGCGGCCTCGTCCATGCCGGCGGCGGCATTGATGAAGATCTGCTCGATGCGCGGCAGGGTCTTCAGCGCCTCGGCGCCGCAGGCGCTGCTATCGGTCGGCACCACGCGCCAGCCGGCCACCTGCAAACCTTCCTGCGCCACTTCCTGCTCCAGCTGCCGGCGCGCCTTGTCGGCCAGCGCGGCATCCTGGTTGAGGAACACCATGCCCACGGCATAGTTGTCGGTGAGGGTGAAGCCCAGCTCTGCCGCCACGGCGCGCATGAAGGCGTCGGGCTTCTTCATCAGCAGGCCGCAGCCGTCGCCGGTCTTGCCGTCGGCGGCGATGGCGCCACGGTGGGTCATGCGCGCCAGCGCCCCGATGGCGGTGTCCACCAGCCAGTGGCTGGCGGCGCCGTCCATATGAGCGATGAGGCCGAAGCCGCAGTTGTCCTTCTCGAATTCGGGGCGGTACAGCCCGCCAAGCATCTCTTGTCTGTCGTTCACGGCCACAAGTCTTAAGTGAGGTTCTCGCGGAAAACCGGGCGAAAAATGACGATTTGCCCGGACCCCGGGCAAAAAGGGTCAAGAAGTATACTGCCCTCGGGGGGGAGGTTCAATGCAAAGAAGCCATGCGGGACGGGAGGTTAGCGGGGCTTCACTCGCTGGCGGAAAAGGCGGGGGCGCAGCGACGCGCATTCGCGGACGGCACTCGAGCCCGGCACCGTACCGCGAATACGCTTCGCCTACCTGGCGACCCCGGCGTTCAGCTCGGCGTGCACGTCGGCAAAGGGGCGGATCCAGGGCGACACCCGCTTGAGCGGCGCCGGCAGGGCGGCCACGGCACGCTCGGCGGCGGCACGCTCGGCGAAATTGCCCCAGAACAGCACGAACCAGGGCTTGCCGTCGCGCTGCACGGTGATCAGGGCGATATCACCACGCACATCGTAGCCGCGCAGATGGGCACGCACCGCCTCCTCCGTGCCGGCCCCCACCAGTTGCACAGTGAAATGGCGCGGCGCCTGCGCCCGCAACCAGGCGGCATCACGGAACCCGGCCACGGCCGGCTGGGCCGCTGCCGGCGCCGGGGCGGCGGCAGGGAGGGCTGCGGGTGCAGCCGCCGCCTTGACCGGCGCGGCGACCTTGAACTGGAACGGTGCCGAGGCCCGGCCATCGGCCCCGGCCACCACCACCGACCAGGTATCCGGGGTGGTGCCGGTGGTGACGGTGATGGCGATGCGTTCGCCGTCCAGCACCCGGACCTGCCCGGCCGCCAGGGTCTTGCGCCGGCCGCGCCAGCTCACGGTGACCCGGCTGTCCGGCGTGAAATGCCTGCCGTGCAGGGTCAGGGTCTGCGCCTGGCGGCTGCCCGGGGCCGGGTCCGGCTCGACCCGCTCGATGACGGGTGTCGGCACAGCGGGAACCGCTTCCACCGGGACGGCGGGTTCGGCCGCAGCGGGCGGTTCGACGGGGGCGGACGGGGCCACAGGCTCGGCGACCGGCGCCTCCACCGGCGGCGCGGTGCCCGGCTCCGTGGGTGCGGGTTCAGGGGCGGGCTCCGCGGGAACGGTCATCGCTGCAACGGGGGCCGCAGGTGCGGCCGGCGGCTCAGCGACGGGGGCCACTTCACGCAGCATCGGCTGCGGCAACGGCCGGGGGGATTCGGCGACCGTCGGTGCCAGGCAGGTGATCTGTACCGTCTCGCCGCTGCGCACCGTCAGCGCCGACGGCGCCGCCCCCGTCGGTTCGGCATAGCGCACGATGGGCCGTTCCGGCGCCGCCGCCACCGGCGACGGAGGCGGAGTGACGCCGGCCGGCGGTACATGGTCCCCGCCGGAGAACTGCAGCCAGGTACCGGCAGCGGCCGCCACCGCCAGTGCGGCGACGACATAGGGCCAGGGAATGCTGCTGCCACTGCGTTTGCTCATCAGAACCTCATGGGCCTGTAGGTTGATGCCGCCGGGCCAGCCCAGCGACTGCTTGTGGATGCGCTTCAGGTCGCGCGGCAGGAACAGCGGTCCGCCGGCGAAACCGGCGGTGGCCAGACGGTGTTGCAGATAGGCGATGGTCTGCGCCTCGTCCAGCGGTTTGAGGTCGAGGCGGTGCGGGCGCGGTCCGGAGGCGAAGCGGGCGCTGTCGAAACGCGGCAGGATGGCGCTGTCGGCGAACAGGATGACGCGCACCAGCTTGCCGTGCTCGCCGGGCAGTTCGGCCAGGCGCACCACGATCTCCAGGGCGTCGTCGGACAGCCGGTCGGCATCGTCCACCACCAGCACCGGCGTCATGGTCTGCTGCAGGCGGTTGAGGTGTTCCTGCAACGCACCGAGCAGGGCGTCGGAAGCAACACCATCGGTGTGCAGACCGAAGCAACGGGCGGCGGCGAGAAACAACTGGCCCGGGTCGGGCGTTTCGGTGGCGCTGACGCGGCACACCTTCCAGTCCTCGTCGGCGCGCGTCAGGTACTGCTCCAGCAGGGTACTCTTGCCACTGCCGGCCGGCCCCGTCACCAGCAACAGCTCCTCGCTGTACTGGGTCAGGTGTTGCAGCATGTTGAGGGTTTGCGCGCGCTCGGGGTCGGCGTAGAAGAAACGGGCACCGTTGGCGAAGGGGCTCTCGCGCAGTTTGTAACGGGAAAGATAGGGCGGGGCAGCCAGCGGGTCCTTGTTACGGCGTAGGGCCCGCATCATCTGGGTCGCTCCTCACCCTGCATGAACATCACGCGATATCCCCGTTTGAGCTGCGCATCACGCCCGCTGATGATGGCGGACTCGGCCGCCTCCCGGGTCGCGAAATGGTCGCGCACCATGCGCCCGGAAGCCCCCTGGAAACCCCATTCACGCACCACGTTCCAGCCACCGAGCAGGTCTTCCTGCAGAAACAGGTGGTAGTAGCGCGGCGGGCTGTCATCGGTGACGGGTGTCTGCATGTAGATACGCATGTGCCGATGACGCGGGTTCCCTGTGTGTTGTTATGTCAGCCCCCGCAAGGGCTGCCCGTGATTGGGCGAAAGTATGCCGCCAAGACGCTGATTTCTCAAGGTAGAAACGCCAATAAGCGCACAAGATGTGGTGCTGCGGAGGGATGGTGACCACCAAAAGGTGTGTTGGTGGGCGCTCGCTTCACAAACCAGGGGGAGCGACGGGCTCGCCCCGTAGCAGCGTTTATCCGCTACAGCCAGGGCGCCGCGGGTTCGCCCCGCGTAACCCCTCGTATCTCGTGCCTTCCGTCATGTCAGCTCGGTGGGCGTGAACAGCTTGCCGTGTTCGGCGATGGCGTAGCGGTCGGTCATGCCGGCGATGTAGTCGGCCACGGCGCGGGCGCGGCCGGCGGGGCCGTGCCGCTGTTCCAGCACGGCGACGTTGTGCTGGTGCGGCACCGGCAGCAGGCGCGGGTCGTCGAAGATGGCGCCGAACAGGTCACGCACGATGCGCTGCGACTTCACCGTCATGCGGTGCACGCGGTAGTGCTGGTAGAGATTGACGCGCAGGAAGCGCTTGAGGGTCTGGTGCTGCTGCTGCATCGCCTCGCTGAAGCGCAGCAGCGGCTCGCTTTGGGCACGCACCGCGTCGATATCGGCCGGGGCGGCCTCGTCGATGAGACGGCGGCTGGTCTCCAGCAGGTCCACCACCTGGCGGTTGATCATGCGGCGGATGATTTCGTGGATCAGGCGGCGGCCGTCGAGGTCGGGGTAGGCCTGGCGCACGGCGGCATGCTGCGCCGCGAACAGCTCCACCTCGCACAGCTGCTCCACCGTCAGCAGCCCCGCGCGCAGGCCGTCGTCCACGTCGTGATTGTTGTAGGCGATGGCATCGGCGATGTTGGCGATCTGCGCCTCCAGGCTGGGCTGGCCTTTCTCCAGAAAACGTTGCCCCAGTTCGCCGAGCTGGCGCGCATTTTCCAGCGAGCAATGCTTGAGGATGCCCTCGCGCGTCTCGAAGGTGAGATTGAGACCGCGGAACTCGGCATAGCGGTCCTCCAGTTCGTCCACCACGCGCAGCGATTGCAGGTTGTGCTCGAAGCCGCCGTAATCGCGCATACACTCGTTGAGGGCGTCCTGGCCGGCGTGGCCGAAGGGGGTATGGCCGAGGTCGTGGGCCAGGCTGATGGCCTCGGTAAGGTCCTCGTTCAGATGCAGCGCACGGGCGATGGCGCGGCCGATCTGCGCCACTTCGATGGAGTGGGTCAGGCGGGTGCGGAACATGTCGCCTTCGTGATTGACGAACACCTGGGTCTTGTACTCCAGGCGGCGGAAGGCGGACGAATGCACGATGCGGTCGCGGTCGCGCTGGAATTCGCTGCGGTACTGCGGGGCGGGTTCGGGGAGACGGCGGCCGCGAGAGCGGGTGCAGACGGCTGCGTAGGGGGCCAGATTGCTCATCCCGTTACCTCATGATTCGACAACAGTAGAAACGGAGGTACGAGATACAAGGGACGAGCTGCGAGGGATGAGCTCGCTACGCTCGTAGCGTATCGAAATTGGCCGTGCGCAGAGCGCACCCCTTCCTCGTATCTCGTATCTTGTCCCTCGTACCTGTCTGCTTGGTGGATGCGGTGCGCTTACCCTACCACTGATTCATCAGCTACCACTGCGGTGCAGGTCGATGCCGGCACTGATCTGTTCCGGCGTCGCGCTGTCGCTGATCACTGCCTGGCCGATGCCGCGCAGCAGAATGAGCCGCAGCTTGCCCGCCAGCACCTTCTTGTCCACCGCCATCAGTTCCAGAAAGCGGGCGGCATCCAGCTCCGCCGGCGCCTGCACCGGCAGGCCGGCGGCCTGGATCAGGTTGCGTACCCGCGCCACGTCATCGGTCGCCATCCAGCCCAGGTGCTGCGACAGCTGCGCCGCCATCACCATGCCGGCGGCGATGGCCTCGCCGTGCAGCCACTCGCCGTAACCCATGCCGGTTTCGATGGCGTGGCCGTAGGTGTGCCCCAGGTTGAGCAGGGCGCGCACGCCGCCCTCGGTCTCGTCGGCGGCGACGATGGCCGCCTTGTCGCGGCAGGAGCGTTCGATGGCATAGCTCAGCGCCTCCGGCTCGCGCGAGAGCAGCGCGTTCATGTTCTGCTCCAGCCAGGCGAAGAACTCCGGGTCGTTGATCAGGCCGTATTTGATCACCTCGGCGATGCCGGCGCGCAGCTGGCGCTCGTCCAGGGTGTTGAGGGTGTCGGTGTCGGCCAGCACACAGCGCGGCTGGTGGAAGGCGCCGATCATGTTCTTGCCGAGCGGATGGTTCACGCCGGTCTTGCCGCCCACCGAGGAGTCCACCTGCGACAGCAGGGTGGTGGGGATCTGGATGAAGGACACGCCGCGCTGGTAGCAGGCGGCGGCGAAGCCGGTCATGTCGCCCACCACGCCGCCGCCCAGGGCCACCAGGGTGCACTTGCGGTCGAAACGGTGGGACAGCAGGGCGTCGAAGATAGTGTTGACCGTTTCCAGGGTCTTGTACTGCTCGCCGTCGGGCAGGATCACCGCCTCGGTGCGGATGCCCTTGAAGGCCGCCAGGGTGCGCTCCAGGTACAGCGGCGCCACCGTCTCGTTGCTGACGATCATCACCTGCGTGCCCGTGAGGTGGGGCAATACCAGGTCGGCACGGCCCAGCAGGCCGGGGCCGATATATATGGGGTAGCTGCGCGCCCCCAGGTCGACGTGTAGGGTTTTCATGGGCGGAATAGCAAGGAAAACAGGCGGCTACTATACCGGATGGGGCCGCCCCGCCTCCAGCGCGAACGGCCAGGGACGAGGTACAAGGAGCGAGATACGAGGAAGGCGTGCGCTGCGCGCACGAAGGAAGCGCCTGTAGGAGCCGGCTCCGCGGGCGAAGTAGCGCAGCCACATGCCCCCATTCACCCCTCGTATCCCGTACCTTGGCCAAATATACGCTTGACCATATATATGCTTAGGCGTATGTTTTGCCCATGTCACTCTCCACCGAAGCCCTGTTTCGCGCCCTCGCCGACCCCACCCGCCTGCGCTGCCTGCTGCTGCTGCACCGGGAGGGCGAGCTGTGCGTGTGCGAACTGACCCACGCCCTGGGCGAGTCCCAACCCAAGATTTCCCGCCACCTGGCCCAGCTGCGCGAGGCCGGCATCGTCACCGACCGCCGCCAGGGCCTGTGGGTTTACTACCGCCTGCACCCGGAACTGCCCGCGTGGGCACGCGAAGTGTTGCGCATCACCACCGACGGCGTCGCCGGCCAGGCACCCTACGCCACCGACCGGCAGGCGCTGGCGGACATGCCCAACCGTCCCGGCGCTGCCTGTTGCGCATGAAATGCTGGAGTCCGCCAATAAACGCCAATGGACGCGAATACTTGGAGGCGCTCACCTCGCCTAGCGCACCTGGAGGGGACTGATTGGCGTCCATTCGCGTTCATTCGCGGACCCAATAGAAATCAATGATTTTCCTCCCTTAATCAATGTGGAAACAACGATGAGCAAGAAACTCAACCTGCTGTTCCTCTGCACCGGCAATTCCTGCCGCTCGCAAATCGCCGAAGGCTGGGGCAGACACTTCGGCGCCGGCCGCATCGAAGTGCAGTCCGCCGGCATCGAGGCCCATGGCAAGAACCCGCGCGCCATCAAGGTGATGGCCGAGGCCGGCATCGACATCTCCGGCCAGGAATCGACCAAGGTCACCCAGGCGATGATCGACGCCGCCGACGTGGTGGTCACCGTCTGCGGCCATGCCGACGAACACTGCCCGGCCCTGCCCGCCACCATCCGCAAGATCCACTGGCCGCTCAACGACCCGGCCAAGGCCACCGGCACGGAAGAGGAGATCATGGCCGTGTTCCGCGCCGCCCGCGACGACATCCGCGAACGCGTGCGCGCGCTGGTGGAAGAACTGGCCGGCAAGAATTAACGGCCAAAGCGTCAAACGCCAAGACGCGAAGGGTTCTGTTGTGAGGGGCCACATTGGCGATGGCGGCATGCGGACAGGCCCATCGCCCGGCGGAGCCGGGCTCCCACAACCGCACGAGAAACTTTGCGCCCTTGGCGCCCTTCGCGTCTTGGCGTTGAAGGCTTTTGACTTTGACTGTTTATGGAGATGAACCAAGTGTTCCGTGCCCTGTTGCTGCTGTGTCTGTCCCTGCCGGCCTTCGCCGGCGATTTTGCCTTGCAGACGGTGCAGGTGAACGAGCGCGTGTGGGCGCTGGTCGGCCCCATCGGGCCGCGCACCTATGACAACTACGGTCTCAACAACAACGTCGGCTTCGTGGTCACCGACGCCGGGGTGGTATTGATCGACTCCGGCTCGTCCAACCGCGGCGCGCAGCTCATCGAGCAGAGCATCGCCCGGGTAACCAAGCAACCGGTGCGCTGGGTGATCAATGTCGGCATCCAGGACCACCGCTGGCTGGGCAACGCATACTTCGCGGCGCGCGGCGCCGAAGTGATCGCCCTGCAACGCACGGTGCAGGGCCAGCGCAGCTTCGCCGCACAGCAGATGGCGGCGCTCAGGGAAACATTGCGGGACCGCTTCGACGGCACGGAAGCTTTCCACGCCCCGGCGCCGCTCGCCGGCGATCACGCGGCCTTCACCCTGGGCGGTGTGAACTTCGAGCTGCACTGGCTGGGCGGCGGCCACTTCACCGGCGATGCCGCGCTGTGGCTGCCGCAGGACAAGATCGTCTTCACCGGCGACCTGGTCTACGTCGACCGCATGCTCGGCGTGCTGCCCGACACCCGCACCGCCGCCTGGCGCGACGCCTTCCGCCGGCTGGAGCAGTTCGGCGCACAGCGCGTCGTCCCCGGTCACGGCAGCGTGTGCGACATGGCCAAGGCGCGGCGCGACACCGGCGACTATCTGGATTTTCTCACCGATGAAATCAGCGCCGCGGTGGCCGCCTGGGAACCGCTGGACGAGGTGGTGGAGCGCCTGGGCGACGCGCCGCAGTTCAAACACCTGGAACACTACGACGGCTGGCACCGCACCAACATCAGCCGCACTTACGTCGAGTTCGAGCAGCGCTAGGCCGCCATGCAAGTCAAAAGATTTCAACGCAAAGACGCGAAGAGCGCAAAGTGTCTATTGCTTATGAGGGAACCGGATCCTGCCGTGGAATGGGTATCCCGAATGCTGCAAGTGCCCTACAGCCAAACGCACACAAAACCTTTGCGCTCTTGGCGCCCTTTGCGCCTTTGCGTTTAACGCTTTTGAAATTCTGGAGTTCCCATGTCCGCACAATGTGAAACCACCGCCAAGAAGGCCGCCGGCAGTCCGCTGGGCGTATTCGAGCGTTATCTGACGCTGTGGGTGTTTCTGTGCATTCTTGCCGGCATCACGCTGGGCCATTTCTTCGCCGCGCCGTTCCACTTCATCGGCGGCCTGGAGGTGGCGCAGGTCAACCTGCCGGTGGCACTGCTCATCTGGCTGATGATCATTCCCATGCTGCTCAAGATCGACTTCACCGCCATGTCGCATGTGAAGGAGCACTGGCGCGGCATCGGCGTCACCCTGTTCATCAACTGGGCGGTGAAGCCCTTCTCCATGGCGCTGCTGGCCTGGATCTTCATCCGCGGCGTGTTCGCCGACGCCCTGCCCGCCGATCAGCACGACAGCTACATCGCCGGCCTGATCATCCTCGCCGCCGCGCCATGCACGGCGATGGTGTTCGTGTGGAGCCATCTCACCAAGGGCGAGCCGCACTTCACCCTCACCCAGGTGGCCCTCAACGACGTGATCATGGTGTTCGCCTTCGCCCCCATCGTCGGCCTGCTGCTCGGGCTGGCCTCCATCACCGTGCCGTGGAACACGCTGCTGCTGTCGGTGCTGCTATACATCGTGATCCCGGTGCTGTTCGCCCAGTGGTGGCGTGGCCGCGTGTTGCGCAATGGCGGCCAGGCGGCGCTGGACGCACTGCTCAAGCGCCTGCATCCCGTCTCGCTCATCGCCCTGCTCGCCACCCTGGTGCTGCTGTTCGGCTTCCAGGGCGAACAGATCCTGGCGCAGCCGCTGATCATCGCCATGCTGGCGGTGCCGATCCTGATCCAGGTGTATTTCAACTCCGGCCTGGCCTACCTGCTCAACCGCCAGTTCAAGGTGGCGCACTGCGTGGCCGGGCCTTCGGCGCTCATCGGCGCCAGCAATTTCTTCGAGCTGGCCGTGGCCGCCGCCATCGCCCTGTTCGGCTTCAACTCCGGCGCGGCGCTCGCCACCGTGGTCGGTGTGCTGATCGAGGTGCCGGTGATGCTGTCGGTGGTGAAGATCGTCAACGCCAGCAAGGACTGGTACGAACGTCCGCAGCGCATGGAATGAAACTGCGTCCGGCATCATCTGCATACTGTGGCCATTACGCCCTGACATAACGGAGAACCTTACATGCGTACCTTGACGAAACTCTTGCTGGCGCTCTGCCTGTTCACTCTCACCCAAGCGGTGCTGGCACGCGACTTCCTGGTCGATGCCGCCTGGCTGGAAGAACACATCAACGATCCCAGGACCGTGGTGCTGGAGGTGCGCTACCACCCGCACCGCTATTACACCGTCGGCCATATCGCAGGCGCCGTGCAAGTGCAGCGCTTCAAGGACCTGGGTGACAATCACGGCTCGCCCATCATGCGCTTCCCCACCAAAGCGGCCTTCCAGGCCACCCTGCGCCGCTGGGGCATCAACAACGATTCCCTCATCGTCATCTATGACGACTCGCGCACCGCGCTGGCTTCGCGCCTGTACTATCTGCTCGCCCTGTACGGCTACGACATGAAGAACGTCAAGGTGCTGGAAGGCGGCACCAACGAGTGGAGCGCCTTCAACGAACTGTCCACCGACCCGGTCAAGCGCAAGCCCGGCAACGTCACCCTGAAGGACGCCGACAAGAAGCTGTACGTGGAATGGACCGACGTCTATGACGACGTGGTGTCGCGCCGCGATCCCAAGGTGGTGCTGCTCGATGCCCGTCCGCACGACATGTACACCGGCGAGGTGATCCGCCACTCCATCCAGGGCGGCCACATCCCCGGCGCCATCAACGTGGTGAGCCTGGACGGCACCGACGCGCAGAGCCAGAAGTGGCACGACGCCGAGCGCCTCGCCGCCATGTACCAGTCCATACCCAAGGACAGCACCGTGTACATCTACTGCCACGACGGCTTCCGCATGGGCCTGGCCTGGATGCAGCTGAGGAGCCTGGGCTACAAGGACGTGCGCCTGTACAACGGCGGCTGGTCGCACTGGGGCAATGAGCTGACCCTGCCGACGGTGATGGGTAACGAACCTTACGACGCGGATTACGCACTGTAATTACCGATCCCCACCAACCGACTGATCACACGCCATGTTTGCTGCACTCGCCAATCTGATCGTCTACCAGTGGATGGGGCTCGACCCGTCCAGCCGCCTCGGTGCCGCGCTGCACTTCTTCGTCATGGACACGGCGCAGATCTTCGTCATGCTGGTGGTGATCATCTACGTCATGGGCCTGCTGCGTGCGCTGCTGTCGCCGGAGAAGGTGCGTGACTACGTGCGCGGCAAACCCAAATGGCTGGCACGCAGCACCGCCGTCACCCTGGGCGCCATCACGCCGTTCTGCTCCTGCTCCTCGGTGCCGCTGTTCATCGGTTTCGTCGAGGCCGGTATCCCGCTGGGCGTCACCTTCTCCTTCCTCATCGCCTCGCCGATGATCAACGAGGTGGCGGTGGTGATCCTCATCGGCATCCTCGGCTGGGAACTGACCCTGATGTATGTCGCCGCCGGCCTCACCGTGGCCTACGTCGGCGGCATCGTCATGGAGCGCTTCAAGCCGGAGCGCTGGGTGGAGGATTACGTGTGGAAGATCCACATGGGCCAGGTGGCCCTGCCGGAACCGGACACCTCGCTGGCCGGGCGGCACCGCTACGCCTGGAACGAGGTGAAGGAGATCGTCGGCCGGCTGTGGAAGTGGGTGGTCGCCGGCATCGCCGTCGGCGCCCTGTTCCACGGCTACGTGCCGGAAGGCTGGGTTACCGAACATCTCGGCAGCAAGGACAACTGGCTGGCCGTCCCCGGCGCCGTGCTGCTCGGTATTCCGCTCTATTCCAACGCCACCGGCGTGATCCCGGTGGCGGAGGCCATGCTGGGCAAGGGCGTCGCCGTCGGCACCACCCTGGCCTTCATGATGAGCATCGCCGCCCTGTCGCTGCCGGAACTGATCATCCTGCGCAAGGTGATCAAATGGCCGGGCCTGGCGGCCTTCTCCGGTGTCCTGGCCGTGGCCTTCATCCTGGTCGGCTGGGGCTTCAACCTGCTGACGTAAGCCGCAGGTGCGCCGTGCACAGCCACATATGAGGAACCTTCCATGAACGAACAACCGCAACTGCACTCCTCCATCGTCGCCATGATCTCGCTGGCCGCCGGCATCGCCGCCAAGCATCCGGCCATGGGTCAGTGCCAATTGCAGCGCCTGCGCGACATGAAGGTGCCGGAACACCAGATTGCCGCGGTGATCGAGATCGCCCGCCACATCCGTGATGAAGCGGCGCAGCAACTGGATGCCGCCTTCGACGAAAAGGCCGCGCAGGTAAAGCCCACCTTCAGCGTCGCCGCAGCGCCGGCCGAGGCCTGCGGCTGCACCCCCACCAAGAGCGGCCAGTCCTGCTGCTGAATCCGATAAAGGATATCTGCCATGAAAAACATCAAGGTACTCGGCACCGGCTGCCGCAACTGCCAGACCACCTACGAACTGATCCGCAAGGCGGCCGAAGAGAAGGGCGTGGCCGTGGAACTGGAAAAGGTGGAAGACCTCGGCCAGATCATGAGCTACGGCGTGATGTCCACGCCGGGCGTGGTGGTCGACGGCAAGGTGGTCCATGCCGGCGGCGTACCGGATCGCAAGAAGGTCGATTCCTGGCTGTAATGCCGCTGATGGACAACAAGCGCCGAATTGCCGTGGTCGCGACGGTGCTGCTCGCCGTCGCCGCCGTGCTGGTGTTGAAGCCGCGCAACGAAACGACGGCGGTAAACACCCCCGCCACCGCACTGCCCCAGCTGGTCGACCTCGGCGCCACCACCTGCATCCCCTGCCGCATGATGGCGCCGATCCTCGATCAGCTGCGGGAGGATTTCGCCGGCCGCTTCGAAGTGCACTTCATCGACGTGTGGCTGCACCCGGATGCCGGCAAGCAATACGGCATGCGCGTGATCCCGACGCAGATATTCTTCGATGCGCAGGGGCGCGAGCTGTTCCGCCATGAGGGCTTCTATTCGCGCGAGCAGATCCTCGGCAAGTGGCAGGAGCTGGGCTACGATTTCGGCGTCACTGAGGCAACCCGATGATCCAGGGCCTGTTTGAAGCCCTCAACAGCGGCCTGGGCGCGGCGCCGCTGTGGGCCCTGGCCGCCGCGGCGCTGTGGGGCGTGGCCAGCATGCTGCTCAGTCCCTGCCATCTCGCCGGCATCCCCCTCATCGTCGGCTTCATCAACGGCCAGGGCAACGTCGGCACCCGCCGTGCCGTCGCCCTCGCCAGCCTGTTCGCCCTCGGCATCCTGATCACCATTGCCGTCATCGGCGTGATCACCGCGGCGCTCGGCCGCATCGCCGGCGACCTGGGGGCCTGGGCCTATTACCTGGTCGCCGCGGTATTCCTGCTGGTGGGGCTGTATCTGCTGGACGTGATCCCCGCGCCCTGGTCCGCCCCCGGCAGCGTGCCAATCAAGGGCCGGGGCCTGCTGCCGGCGCTGTTGCTGGGCCTGGTGTTCGGCATCGCCCTCGGCCCCTGCACCTTCGCCTACATGGCGCCGGTGCTGGGCGTGGCCTTCGGCACCGCCGCCACCACGCCGCTGTTTTCCGCCGCGCTGCTGCTGGCCTATGGCGTGGGCCATTGCGCGGTGATCGTGGCCGCCGGCTCCGCCACCGGACTGGTGCGGCGCTACCTGGACTGGAGCGGGCGCAGCCAGGGCACCCAGCGCCTGCGCCAGGCCTGCGGAGTACTGGTCATCGCCGCCGCCCTCTACCTCCTCTGGATCGCCCAATGAGCACCGCACTCACCGCCGCCGCCTGGCAACAGCACCGCGCCAGCGTCTACCGCTACCTGCGCCGCCGGCTGCCGAGCGTGGAACTGGCCGAAGACCTGGTGCAGGAAACCTTTCTGCGCCTGCATCGCACGCCGCCGCAGACCGAAACGCCGGCACAGCTGCGCGCCTGGCTGCTGCGCACCGCCCGTAACCTCGTCGTCGACCACTATCGCGCCCGGCGCGACGAGGTCGAGGTGGACGACGCGCTGGCGGCGGACGACGGCGACCGCGCCGCCGCGCTGCGCACCCTGGAACCGTGCATCGCGCCGCTGGCCGCGCGGCTGCCCGAGCAGTATCGGGCCGCCCTGCTGTGGGACCTGGCCGGCGTGCCGCAGCAGGAGATCGCCGCGCGCCAGAACATCGGCCTGTCGGGCGCCAAGTCGCGGGTGCAGCGCGCACGCAACCTGTTGCAACAGGAGTTCCAGCACTGCTGCCGCTACCATTTCGATCACGCCGACGCACTCATCGGCTACACGCCGCTGGCGGCCAGCCCGGCGTGCAGCGGCGTCGCCGGGGAAGGGCCACCATGAACTGCGTGATGACCGCCTGGCACCAGCACGAGGCCGAGCTGCGCGCCTGGCTGCAACGCCGGCTGCGCAATCCCCACGACGCCGAGGACATGGTGCAAGAGCTGTTCCTCAAGGCCATGCGCCAGGAACGGAAGTTCTGCGAAATCGCCAACGCCCGCGCCTGGCTGTTCGAGGTGGCGCGCAACGCCGTGGCCGATCGCCTGCGCCTGAAAAAGGAGCAGGTGGAACTGCCCGACGACCTGGTCGCCGCAACGGACGAGCCGGTGCCGGTGGAGACCCTGGCCGAGTGCCTGCCGCGTGCCCTGGCCGAACTGTCGGCGGAGGATCGCGAGGACCTCACGCTGTGTGACCTGGAAGGGCTGACCCAGGAAGAGTATGCGCGGCGCAAGGGCCTCACCCTGCCCGGCGCCAAGTCCCGCGTGCAGCGCGCGCGCAAGCGCCTGCGCGAACACCTCACCAGCGCCTGCCAGGTGCGCTTCGACGCGGCGGGCAAGGTATGCTGCTTCGTGCCGCGCACGCCAAGCGGCGGTTAATGGCTACACTGAACCACACCGACACCACGGAGCCCACCATGCCCACTCCCCTGCGCGTACTGTTCATTTGCGACGGCAACGCCGCCCGCTCCCAGATGGCCGCCGGCCTGCTGCGCCATCTCGGCGGCAGCGACTTCGAAGTGCACAGCGCAGGACTGGAGGCCGCGGCGCCGCAACCGCAGGCCATCGCTGCGTTGCAGGAGATCGGCATCGACATCGCCGGCCTGCCCACACCCCACATCGACGATTACGAAGCAATGCAGTTCGACTACGTCATCACCCTGTGCGAAGAGACCAAGGAAAGCTGTCTGGCCTTTCCCCGCGACCACGCCAACCTGCATTGGGAATGCGCCGACCCCGCCGACGTCAGCGGCCCCACCGCGGCGGTGACGGCGGCCTACCGCCAGGTGCGCGACCAGCTGCGCCGGCAGATCGAACAGTGGCTGCCCACGGTACGCCGCGCCGGAGCATGACTACCGACGAGTTACGCGAGTCGCTCTACCGCGACATCCCGCTGTCCCGCGCCATGCAGCTAGCGGTGCGGCAGGCCGACCCCGCCTGCACGGTGCTCGCCATGCCGCTGGCGCCCAACGCCAACCACATGAACACCGTGTTCGGCGGCAGCGCCAACACCCTGGCGATCCTCGCCACCTGGAGCCTGCTGCACCTGCGCCTGGCGGCGGACGGGAAGCCGTGTCAAATCGTCATCCAGCACAACACCATGCACTACCTGCACCCCATGCCGGACGCAGCCGAGGCGGTGTGCCGCTGCGACGACGATGACGCGGCGTGGGCGCGCTTCGCCCGCACCCTGGCCCGGCGCGGCCGCGCCCGCCTCACCCTGCACGCGGAGGTGCACAGCGCCGGCCGCCTGTGCGCGCGATTCGAAGGAGAGTTCGTCGCCGCACACCGCCCCGCGGCCAAATAAACTGCATCCTTTTGCCCCGTCGTTCGTCTCCTCCGTTGCGAGCCCCTTTCCGCCCGCATCGAATGAGGAGAGCCGACCATGCAAGCCCTTGCCGCCCGACTGAAAAACTGGCCCAGCGCCCAGCCGCTGCTGTTCCTGCCCCTGGCCGCCGTGGTGTGGTTTCTGCTCTACCAGGCCCTGGTCCCGGCCTCCGAGGCGCTGGTGGCCGCGCTGCCGGTGGCGCGTGACAGCCATCTGGGCAGCGCGCTGCAATTCTTCTTCTACGACACGCCCAAGGTGCTGCTGCTGCTCACCGGCATCGTCTTCGTGATGGGCATCGTGCACACCTTCGTCTCCCCCGAGCGCACCCGCGCCCTGCTCTCCGGCCGGCGCCTGGGCAGCGGCAACGCCATGGCCGCCTCCCTGGGCATCGTCACGCCGTTCTGCTCCTGCTCGGCGGTGCCGCTGTTCATCGGCTTTTTGCAGGCCGGCGTGCCGCTGGGGGTGACCTTCTCGTTCCTGATCTCGGCGCCGATGGTCAACGAGGTGGCGCTGGCGCTGCTGTTCGGCATGTTCGGCTGGAAGGTGGCGGCGCTCTACCTGGGGCTGGGGCTGCTGGTGGCCATCGTCGCCGGCCTGGTGATCGGCAAGCTGCGCATGGAACACCATCTGGAAGACTGGGTGCGCGCCATGCAGAACACCGCGACGCCGACGGCGGCAGTCAACGCAGAGATGGGCTGGGGCGAGCGCATCGACAACGGTTTCCACCATGTGCGCGAGATCGTCGGCAAGGTGTGGCCCTACATCCTCGCCGGCATCGCCCTCGGCGCCGGCATCCACGGCTACGTGCCGGAGGATTTCATGGCCTCGATCATGGGCAAGGACGCGCCGTGGTGGTCGGTGCCGGCGGCGGTGCTCATCGGCGTGCCCATGTACACCAATGCGGCCGGCATCATCCCCATCGTCGAGGCGCTGATGGGCAAGGGCGCGGCGCTCGGCACGGTGCTGGCCTTCATGATGGCCGTCATCGCCCTGTCCGCACCGGAGATGATCATCCTGCGCAAGGTGCTCAAGCCGCGCCTCATCGCCACCTTCGCGGGCGTGGTGGCCGCCGGCATCCTGCTGGTGGGCTATCTGTTCAATGCCGTGCTGTAACGGAAAACTATGCTTTAACCACAGGAGAAAAACTGCATGAAAGGCAACGTCATGGCGCGGATGATTTCCGTCATGGTACTGATCTCGCTGGCGCTGACCCACTTCAGCGGGCAGGCCAACCTGCTGGCGCCCACCTGGCTGTGGCTGGCCGGCTTCGTCGGCATCATGGCCTTCCAGGCCACCTTCACTGGCTTCTGCCCGGCCAGCAAGCTGATGGGCAGCGGCAAGGGCGGCAGTTGCTGCGGCGGCTGATTTTTCACTGAGCGAGGAACAGGCGATGAAGAACATCAAGGTACTGGGCACCGGCTGTGCCAACTGCAAGACCACCCTCAAGCTGATCGAGGAAGCGGCCAAGGCCAAGGGCGTCGAGGTCGCGCTGGAGAAGGTGGAAGACATACAGAAAATCATGAGCTACGGCGTGATGTCGACGCCCGGCGTGGTCATCGACGGCAAGGTGGTGCATGCCGGCGGCGTACCGTCCCGGGATACGGTCGACGGCTGGCTCAGCGGCGGGGGTGTCTGATAGGACACAAGGCCATGCACCACGTCGAGGTATTGGGCTGCCAATGCGCCGCCTGCCGCAAGACCGACACGCTGGTCGACGAGACCACCCGCTGCCGACCGAACACCTGACGACAACGCCCCGGGGACCGGGCAGAGAACAAGCCATGGAAAAGACCAAGATGAGCTTTCACGTCGAGACCGTACAACTTGCCGACGGGGGCAGCCGCGCCCGCTGCAAGCAGGCGGAATTGCACCTCGACACCGATCTCGCCGGCGACCCGCACGCCTTCAATCCGGCGGAGCTGCTGCTGGCCGCCCTCTCCGCCTGCATCATCAAGGGCATCGAGCGGGTCACGCCGATCATCGGCTTCGAGCTGCGCGGGGTGGAGGTGCGCCTGGACGGCGTGCGCCAGGACATGCCGCCGAAGATGGAATCCATCAGCTACGAGATCATCGTCGACAGCGACGAGCCCGACTCACGCCTGGAACGGCTGCATGACAACGTGCGCAAGTTCGGCACGGTGTACAACACCATCGCCCCCGGCACGGAGCTGCGCGGCGTACTGCGGCGCAAGACGTCCTGAGCGCCATGTCCGCCTGTGCCTCGCCGTCACCCGGCGCCCCGACGCTGGCCCTGACCCTGGTCGGCAGCGGCGAACCGCTGCTGCGCATGGAAAAACGCCTGCACTGCGCCGCCGCCGGGGCGGGCCTGCGGCTGGAACTGGAGATCCGCAAGGACGCCGAGGCGCTGGGCATCCCCTACGCGCAGACGCCGGCGGTGCTACTTAATGGACAGGTCATGCTCCGCGGCCTGCGGCGCACGGAAGAAATCGAAACCTGGCTGCACACAACCTTCACCCACGAGAACTGAACCCATGGGCCACCACCACCACGATCACGCCCACGGCGGCAGCGGCAATACCCTGCTCATAGCCACCCTGCTCACCCTGGGCTATGCCGCCGTCGAGGCCGGGGTCGGTCTGTGGGCCGGCTCGCTGGCCCTGGTGGCCGATGCCGGCCACATGGTCAACGATGCCGCCGCCCTGGCCCTGGCCGCGGGCGCGGCCTGGCTGGCGCGCCGGCAGACCTCGTCCCGCCACAGCTACGGCCTGGGCCGCGCCGAATTTCTCGCCGCGTTGATCAACAGCCTGGCCCTGCTGGCGCTGGTGGCCTGGCTCACCGTCTCCGCCGTGGAGCGCCTGCAGACGCCGCAGCCGGTGCAGGGCGAGGCGGTCTCGCTCACCGCCGCCATCGGCCTGGGCATCAATCTGCTGGTGGCCTGGCTGCTTTCCCGCGGGGAACAGAACCTCAACACCCGCGCCGCCCTGCTGCATGTCATGGGCGACCTGCTCGGCTCGGTGGCGGCCCTGCTCTCCGGCCTGGTCATCGCCTTCACCGGCTGGACCCCCATCGACCCGCTGCTGTCGCTGGCCATCGGCGCACTGATCCTCTTCTCCAGCCTGCGCCTGCTGCGCGAGACCCTGCACGGCCTGATGGAGGGCGCGCCGTTCGATATCGATCCGGAAGAGGTCGGCCGGGCGCTGGCCGCCGTGCCCGGCGTGGGCTCGGTGCACGACCTGCACATCTGGCAGGTCAAGGCGGGGGAGACCCTGCTCACCGCGCACCTGGTGGTGCAGGACATCGCCCGCTGGGAGGGCGTCATGGAGGCGAGCCACGCCCTGCTGGCCGAACGCTTCGATATCCACCACGCCACCCTGCAACCGGAACCCATGACCCGCACCGTGCGCTGGCGCGAGCCGCCGGGACACGACGGGCAGCATCGGCATGGGCGCACACCGTAACTCGGCGCTTTCATCGTGGCCGTGCGCGGCCATCACTACCGATGGTTACCGAGTCGCACCGTCCCCACCCGGAGCCGTCACGGTTCGGTAACGCGCTCCGCATAAAATCCACAATCTTCCCGCGGCATATTCCCTCCCGCGCGGCATGTCCATTGCATAAGCGCTTCACACCAGCCACCCTAAGTGTGGCGTTTATATTCACATCATAAAAACTGCGCATACCAATCGGAGGGGAATCGGATGCGTTTCGCCGACTTGAAGATCAAATGGAAGATTACCCTGGTCGCCGCGGCAGTATTCCTGCCGGTGATGGCCGCGGGCACACTGTATTTCTACCAGCAAATCTACTGGCTGGAGGTGCGCAACGCCCTCGGCGGCCTGATGAACTTCGTCGACGCCAAGCAACAGGGCGTAATCCGCTTTCTGGACCAGAACGAGAAATTCGCCCAACAGCTGGCCGTGCTGGTGCAGGAGGCCGACGGCACGGCGACACGCCGCTACCTGCGTGCAGTGATCGAAACCGACGGCTTCGATCTGAAGCAGCATCCCTTCCATGAGGAGATCCAGGCCGGCAAGCGCCGCATCCCCACCTGGCAGGTGTATCACGCCATCGACGTGGTACGCGACGGGCGCATCGCCCTGTCGTCGGACCCGGCGCGGGAAGGTCGGGCGTGGACACAGAACATCGATCTCACCCACGGCTATTCCGACGTCTGGCGCGATGGCGAGGTACCGGTGCTCAGTTTTGGTGCGCCCATCGCCGGCGGCACGGTCTACGTGCACGCCGATGCACGCATGCTCACCCTCATCGTCAATGGCGAGATCGGCAACCTGGCCGGTGACATGGGCGCCTTCTACCTGGCCGGCGTGGGCAAGACCTTCGACTACTACATCGTCAACACCGACAACATCATGCTCACCGAATCGCGGGTGCGCCCGGACGCCCTGCTCAAACTGCGCGGCAGCGAGTTTCCCTGGCGGGTGACGCAGCAGGATCGCAGCATCAACATCATGTGCGGCAAGGACGGCACCTACGTCACCAACGCCGGCTGCACCACCGGCTGCCGCGAGGCGATGGGTTTCTACGAGGGCCCGACGGGCAAGATGATGCTGGGTGCATCCATGCCATTCTACGATTCGCGCTGGACCATCGTGGTGGAACAGGAGGCGGATGAACTGCTGCAACCGCTCGCCGAACTGCGCAATATCATGATCGTCATTGGCGCCATTTCGGGCCTGGCCGCCTTCCTGCTGTTCGTCTGGGTAGTCAACCGCTATATCGTCGGGCCGCTGGGCCATCTCACCAGCACCATCCAGGCCATGGCCGCGGAGAGCGGCGAGTTTGACCTCACCAGCCGCTACGAAAGTGATCGGCGCGACGAGATCGGCGAAATCTCCCGCGTGTTCGATACCCTGATCGGTTCGCTGCACAAGATCGTCGAACACATCCGCAACGATGCCGAGCGGCTCGGCGCCACCGTCAGCCAACTCTCGTCCAGCTCGGATGAAATGGCGCACAGCTCGCGCCAGCAGATGGACAGTGCCGCCACCGTAGCCTCGTCGGTGGAACAGCTCACCACCAGCATCGGTCAGGTGGCGGAACTGGCGAGCGAGACGCGCCGTCTCGCCGCCGCGGACCTGGAGCGTGCCGCCGAAGGCGCGCAGGTGACGCAGGGGGCGGCGCGCGAGATGGAACGCATCGCCGAATCGGTGGCCAACTCCTCACGCCTGGTCGACACCCTCAACGAACGCTCCAGCCAGATCGGCGGCATCGTGCAGGTGATCCGCGGCATCGCCGAACAGACCAACCTGCTGGCGCTCAACGCCGCCATCGAGGCGGCGCGTGCCGGCGAAAACGGCCGCGGCTTCGCCGTGGTGGCCGACGAGGTGCGCGCCCTCGCCGCCCGCACCCAGCAGGCCACCAGCGAGATCAGCGGCCTCATCGACGCCATTCACAACGAAGTGGAGGCCACCGTCGCCGGCATGGAACAGACCCGCGGCCAGGCCGAGCAGGGTGTCAGCATGGTCACCCAGGTGCAGCAGGCGCTGTCGGGCATCGGTGCCAGCGCACAGCAGACCGCCGGCAAGGTGCACGAAATCGCCGACGCCACCCACGCCCAGAGTGCCGCCAGCGACGAGGTGGCAGCCAACGTCGAGGCCATTGCGCGCATGGCGGAGGCCAACAACGCCACCGCCGAACAGACCGCCGCGGCCGCCGCGCAGTTGCAGGAGCTGGCGCAGCAACTGCAACAGGCGGTGGCGCATTTCCGGACCTGACGGGACGCCGCACCCCACCTGTGGGTCGGACTTCAGCCCGACCCACAATGCCTCCGGCCCCAGACCTTTGCGCCGCTGCGGCGTGCATGTGCGCGCTGTTGGTGCGTGAATCACTGCCTACCCACTCTGCGCGGCAATTTCCTCTTTGCAGCGCACGCGTACTCGTGCGATAAATCGTTCCATGACGCCCTCCGTTTACCGTATCGCACCGGCTCTGCTTCCGCTCCTGCTTCTGTTGCTGCTGGCAGCCTGCGATCGCACGCCGCAGACGGCATCCGGCGACCCGGCCGCCGTGCCGGAGCGGGCGCTGGTATTCGCCGTCTATCCCTACGACACGCCAACACGTCTGGTAGCCCACTTCCAGCCACTGGTCGATTACATCGCCGCCAGGCTCGGGCGCCCGGTGGAGTTCTACATCGCCAGCAGCTACGAGGATCACATCCGCCGCATTGCCGGCGACGGCGCCGACTTCGCTTACCTGGGACCGACCCCGTATCTGCGCGCCCACGACGGCTATGGCGCCGGCAAGGCGGCGCGGGTACAGATCATCGCCGCGGAAGACACTTATTTCAGCGTGATCATCACGCGCGCCGACAGCGAGATACGCACGCTGGCCGAACTCCGGGGCCGTACCATGGCCTTCGGCTCGCACAAATCCTTCAGCGGTCACTACGTGCCGCGCGGCATGCTGCGCAAGGCCGGGGTGACCCTGGCCGACCTGGCCGATTTCAGCTATCTCGGCCGGCACGAGCGCGTGGCGCTGGCGGTGCTGTACGGTGACTACCACGCCGGTGGCGTGCGGCGCGAGATCGCCGAGCAATATCTCGCCCAGGGCAGCGGCCTGCGCATCATCGCCGAGTCGCCGCCGCTGCCGCCCCATGTGATCGTGGCGCGGCCCGGACTGGACGGCACCACGGTGGAGGCCGTGCGCCGTGCGCTGATCGAACCGGACGCCGCCGGCCGCAGCGCCATCGAAACGCTGCAACCCGGCCGGCACTTCATTGCCGTCGACGACGCGCGCTACGACTTCGCGCGCCAACTGGTGGACAGCCTGGATCGCGATTGCGGCTGCCAGCCCCTGCCATGGTGAGCAAACCAACCCGGCGCAGATCGCTGTCGCGGCTGATCAGTCTCTATGCGGGCGGCGGCCTGTTCCTGCTCGCCAGCCTGTTCGGCTTCATCGTCCAGCAAGGCGTCAGCACCTTCGTCGAAGGGGCGCTGCACGACAAGGCGCAGGCCCTGGCGCGGCAGCTCGCCGTGGTCAGCCTCGACGCGGTGCTGATGCGCGACTACGGCACCCTGGCCCGCTATGTGGAGGACCTGGTCAAACACCGCGACGTGCTCTATATCCGCATCCGCCGCGACGACGGCGAAATCCTCGGCCAGGCGGAGAATGTCGCCGAGCGCGCCCGCGCCAGCCATCGCGGCACCGTGGAGGAACCGATCATGCTGCTGCACAACCGCATCGGCGATGTCACGGTCGAGTACGACAGCGGCCGCGCCGATGCCATGATCCTGCAACTGCGCGTGCTGGGCATCATCGGCATCTTTGCCGTCACCCTGGCGCTGTTCGTGCTGCTGAGAAATCTGCTGCAACGGCGCATGATCCGCCCCATCCAGCAGCTGGCCGCCCAAATCAATCCGCTCAGCGAACAGCCGCCGGCGCCGATTCCCGCCGACGCGCCGCAGGAAGTGGAACAACTGGCGGCCACCTTCGCCCGCCTGCGCAGCGAGGTAGCCGAACACATCGACCAGGTGGAGCGTGCCAACCAGCTCACCCGCGCCGCGACCGAGCGCCTGTGCCGCGAGCAGCGCCTGGCCGCCATCGGCCAACTGGCGGCGGGGCTGGCCCACGGCCTCAATACGCCGCTGGGCAACATCAAGGGCTATGCGCAAATGGCGCGGCGCCAGACCGCAGACCAGGAACTGCGCGAGCGGCTGGAGGTGATCGAAAAACAGGCCGCCACCTGCACCGGCATCGTCAGCAGCCTGCTCACCGCGGCGCACCAGCCCAACCCGGTGGGCCAACGCGTCGATCTGGCCGCCCTGGCACGCGACGTGGTGCAACTCACCCGACCACTGATGCAGGAACGCGGCGTAGAGAACGTGGCCGTGGAAGGCGACGCGCAGGTGCCGGCCTGGGCCGATCCGGCGGCGCTGGAGCACGTGCTGTTCAACCTGCTGAGCAATGCCACCCACGCCGGTTGTACCGCCCTCATCCTGCGTGCCTACAGTGAGGACGGCCTGGCCTGGCTGGAGGTGGAAGACAACGGCCCGGGCATCCCGGAGACCATGCACGACACCCTGTTCGAGCCCTTCGTCAGCAGCAAGCCCGCCGGCGAGGGCACCGGCCTCGGACTCTATCTGTGCATGACCCTGCTGCACGCCATGCAGGGCGGCATCTGCCTGGCGGAGAGCCGCCCCGGGCGCACCCTGTTCCGCCTGCGCCTGCCGATGGACAATCCCCAGCCCGGCCAGCCGTTGCCGGAATCGGAGAAGATCACTTCATGTCTTACACGCTCCTGATCGCCGAAGACGACCGCGACATGGCGCGGCTGCTGGCCGAACTGGCCGCCGACTGCGGCTTTCGCGCCGTCACCGTCCACACCGGCCAGGAGGCGGCCGTCCACCTGGCCGGCGGCGAGGCCGACGCCCTGTTCACCGACCTGCGCCTGCCCGGCCCGGACGGCCTCACCCTGCTGCGCCTGGCCCACGAGATCGACCCCGCCCTGCCGGTGGTGCTGGTCACCGGCTACGCCACGGTGCAGAACGCCATCGACGCCTTCCGCAACCAGGTGGCCGACATCATCACCAAGCCCTTCGACACCGACGAGGTGAGCGCGGTACTGGCGCGCATCTTCGAGTCGCTGCGTCACCGCACCCAGGTGGAACAACTCACCGCCCGGCTGCACCAGCTCGACACCGGCGTGCCGCCGCCGGTGATGCACAGCCGTGCCATGCGCGAGGTGATGGAGGTAGTGCACCAGGTGGCCGACGCCGACATCCCGGTGCTGCTCAACGGCGAGACCGGCACCGGCAAGAGCATGCTGGCGCGCCTGCTGCACACCCTCGGCGCGCGGCGCGAGCAGCCCTACTTCAGCCTGAATTGCGCCGGCATCGCCCCGACGCTGGCGGAGAGCGAACTGTTCGGCCACGAAAAGGGCGCCTTCACCGGCGCGACACAGCGCAAGAAGGGCCTGCTGGAACTGGCCGACGGCGGCACCCTGCTGCTGGACGAGATCAACAGCGCGCCGCCGGAGATCCAGGTGCGCCTGCTGCAATTCCTGCAGGAACGCACCCTGATGCGCGTCGGCGGCCAGCACATCATCGAGGTGGACGTGCGCCTGGTGTGCGCCACCAACCAGCCGCTGGACGAACTGGTGGCACAGGGCCGCTTCCGCGCCGACCTCTACTACCGCCTCAAGGTATTTCCCATCGACCTGCCGCCGCTGCGCGAACGCAGCGAAGACATCGTGCCGCTGGCGGAGCAACTGCTGTCCACCTTCGCCCTGCGCTACAACAAGACCCTGCAGGGATTCACCCCCGCCGCCCTCGACTGCCTGCGCGCCTACCGCTGGCCCGGCAACGTGCGCGAACTGGAAAACATCGTGCAGCGCGCCGTGGTCCTGGCGCGCGGCGAGTTCATCGAACCGATCCAGCTCCCCGCCGAACTGCGCCAACCCGCCGGCCGCACGGCACTCCCCGATGCCGCACTGCCGATTTCACCCGACGCCACGCTGGCCGAAGTGGAAACGTGGTGGATCCGGCACATGCTGGAACGCTGCGACGGCAACAAGACCGAAACCGCCCGCCGCCTCGGCATCGACGCCTCCACCCTGCATCGCAAGCTGAGGGGCTAGGGCCGCCATCAGTCGGCCAGCGAGGCCATCAGGGGCAGGCTGCTGACCCGTAGAGTCAAAAGCCTTCAACGCAAAGGACGCGAAGAACGCAAAGGGGAATGATGCGAAACGCCGCCCCCGGCCATCCATGAACATAAGGCAGGATGCCGGTAGCCATTTGCGGCCTTGGCGGCCTTGGCGTCCTTTGCGTCTTCGCGTTTAACGCTTTTTGTGTTTATGCCTTCCTGGGAGGGTAAGTAACGGTGCAACAACCTGTCGGGGCTTTCGCATCACTCGGCGTTGCCGATCTGATCGTCCGGCGCCTCCAGCAGCCAGACCAGCAGCGCGGTCATCTCTTCCAGCGACAGGGGATTATCCAGCGAGGTGGCGGGCACGCCACGCACCCCGCCATAGAGGCGTGCGGCGAATATTTCGCGCGCTTCGCTGCGCGCCTGGCGGAACAGATTGTAAGGCGGGTTTTCCCGTTCCTGGTAAGGCTGGTGGTGGCAGGCCAGGCACAGGGTTTCGTACAGCGTGCGGCCGGCGGCGAGGCGGGCCGCCGTCGCTTCGGGTTGTCGCCACTCGGGCAGGTGCAGCGGATGGTCCTGCACCAGCGCGCGCAGATCATCGCGCAGGCGTTGTAGCCGGCCGCTGCGGTAGTCGTCGCGCAGGGTATTCACGCGGGCAAGCAACGCTGACGGCGCACTGCCGCGTTCCTGTGCCTGTTCACGTGCCAGTATGCCGAGCAGGCTGAGGCTGCTCTCCAGCCGCGCCTCCAGGCCGCGGCGATGCAGGGGCAGTGTATCGGCCGCCAGCAGCTTTTCAGCGTCGCCCAGCATCACGGCGATCTCCGCCGCAAAGCGCCGGCCGTGCTCGCCCACCGCATGGACCGGACCGGCGCCGATCAGCAGCAGCAACGCGAGCAGGCAAGGCCGCAACATCGTCGTCAGATCACGATCACCCGATCGGCGCTCAACAACTCGTCGACGATGCGGTCCCAGTCGTCGCGCGTCAACTCCGGCGCGCGCAGGTTCCAGCGGTAGAAGTTGTAATGGGGTTCGAAGTAGTTGACCGCCTCGTCCATGGTGGCGCGATCGGGAAACAGTCCGCTATCGAGTATGGCGATGTTCATGGCGTTACCTCACAGGCTGATGACGGCGTCGGCTTCCGCCATGGCGAGGGCCAGGGCGCCGGGTTCCAGGTGCGGCAGGTCCTGCCCGGCGACGGTGGTCTCCGGCGCGATGTCGGACAGCTCCAGCATCTCCGCCTGCTCGGCGTTCTCCGCCGTGTCGGCCACCGGCCCGGTCATGAATACCAGGCGCACCGCGTGGCCGAAGATGGTGAGGCCGGCAGCCACGCGCATCGCCTCGGTGTGATCGCGGCGCGCCAACAGCAGCAAGGATTTCTTTCCTGCACTCATGAATACGCTCCCCTACAGGCCGATGATGCGGGCGGCGTTGGCCGCCAGCATGCTGTGATTGGTCTGGCTGCCGATGGTAACGGGACACGGTGCGTGGCCCATGTGGCGTTCCCAGGAGAACTCGCAGGCAACGGCCTGCTCCGCCAGGTGCAGCAGGCCGGCCAGCTGCGGATCGCTCAGCGCCTTGACGCCGTCGTTGGTGAAAAATATCGCCCACTCGCTGCCGCGCCGGTGCAGCGCCTGCAACAGCGGCACCAGCACGGGGGCAGCATCGGGGGTGGATACGTCAATCAAGAGGTCCATCGGTGACTCCTTCGGGCGGCAAAAAGTACGGCAATAGATGCAATGGCCAGCGCCGTGGCCAGCCACAGCCATGGCGGGCTCCCCTGCACCATCGGCGGTGCCGCGGCGGCAACGGGCTCGGGCAAGGTTTCATGATCCACCGGCAATTCACCGCGCGCGGCCCACTCGCGCCAGCCCTGGACATAGACGCGCGCGTCAAAGCGGGCACCGGCACGCAGCAGGGTGAAATAGGCCAGGGACTCCAGCGGATCATGGCCATAGGCAACGACCGCGGAGCGGGATTGGCGCACCTCGCGTGTCAGCGACGTGCGCAATTCATGGTCAGGCCATGACAGCGCGCCCGGCAGACGCCCGCCGCGCTGTGCCCGCACCCGCTCGCCGCGATACTCCGCATCGCTGCGGCCGTCGAACAGCGCCGGCGGCCTGGTGCTGCGCAACTCGGTCCACAACTCATCACGCAGTACCAGCAGATGCTCGCGCATGGCAGCACGATAGATGGGATCGCGGATCATGCCGCGTTGCATGCCGGGCGCGGCGCCCGCACCGGCGGCAATCAGGCGGGGTACCGGTTCGGTCAGGACCACGACCTCACGTTGGCCTGCGAGGTAGAGCAAGGCGGCGACATAATCGCGTTCCAGGGGATCGCCACCCACGACCGTCAGCGTCTCGTCGCCGCGCAGGCCGGCGGTGCCAAACACCCATAAAATATCCCGGAAGCTCGGCAGCCTGCGGTGCGGGCCGAGTAAATCCGCAGCAGGCAGGCAGCGTGCACCCACCAGGCTCATGGCACGGCACTGCTCCAAGGGACGGGCATCCACAACCACACCCTCTTCCGGCAGCGTCGCCGCATAGCGAAACTCCGCCGCCGCGCCGCTACAGAGCAGCAGCAAAGTCAGCCACAGTGACAGCCGCACCATGCCATACACCATCAGCAACCGCCGAAGCGATCCGCCTTGACGGCCGTGGGTGCCGTACCGCCATGAGGCGGATTGGTCACGTAGTAATGCACCAGGTCGGTGACCGGCACCGAGCCGAAGTAACCACCGAGATCGATCGCGCCCAGCGTCTCCGCCGGCTGTGGCGTGTCGAGACGCGCACGTTGCTCATCGCTCATCGCGGCATAGGGAAACAGCACGGCCGCCGCCCCGAGGGTGAGGGCGAGGGAAACGCCGCAGAACAGCAGGATCTGGGTATTGCTCATCGAATCACTCATCGGCGCCTCCTCAGAACGGGTCCTTGGTGAAGCTGACGTACATCAGATAGAACGCCAGGAAGAACATGCCGATGTGGATCAGCGTCTTGAGATCGAGTGCTTCCATCACCGTGCCTCCGTCAGTAATAGACCTTGGCGCCGTTTTCCAACTCGCCCTTGTAGTGCTTGATCAGCATGCCCATCTCCAGCGCCTCGCCGGTTTGCGGATGCGCCACCTTGGGCGTCAGATGCGGCACGCCATCGCGCGAGTAGGCGAGATAGTCGGGGCCTGCGACCAGCACATAGACCAGGGTTGCGAGGGCAGTGATTCCCACCAGTGCCGAAAACACGCCCAGTTGCCATTGGCCGGAAGTCATCGCGCCGTCCTCAGTTCTTGCGCACGATGACGCGCCAGTAGCGCTCGGCCTTGACCGTGCCGAGATGGGTGCCGCCCACCTCCGGCATCATCGGCGGGATCGCCTCCATCGAGGTGGGGTTGTCGATGCGCACCTCGACCACGGTACCCGGGGCGGCATCCGCCAGCGCCTTCTTGGTCTTGAGCTGCGGACGCGGGCAGGAGTCGCCCACCGCATCCACCACGCGGCCCACCTCGTGGGTGCTGCCGTCCGCCAGGGTCACCGAACCGCCGGCCTCGACCGCGGCCGGCTCTTTCTTCTTGCCGAAAAGTCCCATGTGCATTTCTCCAATCAGGGCTCGATGTATCGAGCGGTTAGAAATCTGTCGTGTGCCCGTGCGCAGGAATGAATCGTATGCGCGCTGCAACCGCTGCCGGCTCAGCCGCCGCGTTCCGCCGCCACCTGCCGCTCCTTGCGCAGCACGGCACGGTAGATCGCGTAGAGCACGCCGGCCTGGATGAGACCGAACACGATGGCCGGCACGCCGAATTTCTCCTGTAGCGTGGCCGCATTGGACAGCCCCAGTTGCAGGCCGGCCAGGTTGGGCTCGCCGGTCATGGTGGAAGGCGCCGGCGGCCAATAGGTGAAGGACCACACCAGCGAGAACAGGAACATGCCGATGAAGGTGAACAGCAGCGCCCACACTGCGCCGACGTTGCCCTCGCCCGCCTTGACCCAGGTGGACACGGTGCAGGCGCCGGCCAGCACCATGCCGACGCCGAAGATGAACAGGCCGATGAGGGTGTTGAGGCCGACGTCGAAGCGCAGCGGCTTGCCGTCGCCGAAGCTCATGAACAGGGTGAACCCCAGGGTCATCACCATCATGCCGGCGAGCAGGGCCTTGGTGTTGCGATAGCTCTTGAACAGCATGGCATCACGCAGCGCCGCCACGTTGCAGAAGCGCGAGCGCTGCACCAGCACGCCGACGATGGCGCCGAACAGAAATCCGACCAGACATTGCCCGACGATACTCATCTCAACCCTCCAGGATGCGCTTGTAGATCATGGAACCGACGTAGCAGCCGGCGATGATGCCGGAGATGGCCAGATAGCCGCCCAGGTTCATCTGGTTGGACAGGCCGAAGAAGGTGCTGACGTTGCAGACGAAGGCGAGACGGATGCCGATGCCCATGAGCAGGCCGCCGACGGTGATCATCACCCACTCCGACAGGCTGCGCGGCAGGCGCAGATAGAACTCCTTGGACAACACCGCCGCGATGAAGGCGCCGCTCAGCATGCCGAGGCTCAGATACATGCGCCAGTCGCCGATGAAGGGCTGGAACACCAGCTCCCAGAACGGCACGCGGTTGAGTTGCTCGCCCAGCACCGCCTGCGCCATCAGGCCGGTCATCATGGTTTCACCGCCGCCCACGGTCCATGCACCGACGACGAGAAACATGAACACGTTGGCGATGCCGATGAGGATCAGGGCGGTGACGGGATCGATGGTCTTCTTGAACAGTTCCATGGGGTCTCCGTGGTTGGCGTGTGTCCGGAGTTCTTTGCTCCGTATACAGCCAGTCAAGTGCAAAGCAGGTGCCAGTTTCTCTGTCCAGGCAAAAACTTCCGTCCACACAGCAACCTGCGTCGGTTTTGTACTGCCCGCTCCAGCGCGGCGCCCGCCTGCAAGACCGTTGCAAATCGCCAGACTCTGGCACATTGCCACGGATCAACACCGCCTACGCACGGCCTCGGGCATCGCATGCACGCACGCTAACTCCTTGCTTTACATGGCCTGCGCCGCTAGCGGCGCAGGCACACGCGACAGTGGCACGATGCTTGCGAATGACATTTGCCAGATATCGCGCCCCACCGCGCCGTCTGAACAAATCAAAATCACGAGAGAGGAGTCGATATGAATACGATGAAACGACTGTTGTCCGTAGCGGCGCTGCTGCTCGGCGCCGTCTCGGCGGCCCATGCGGCCAAAGTCCCTGGCCCGCTGGTCAGCACCGACTGGCTGCAGAACAACCTGCAGAACGTGGTGATCCTCGATGTGCGCAGCAGCCACGACGGCATGCAGTACATTCCCGGCGCGGTGCAGCTGCCGTGGAAGCAGGTGCGCGTGAAGAATCAGACCGACAAGGACGGCGAGGTGCACGACGACCTGCTGCCCTCCAAGGCCGACTTCGAGAAGCTGATGCAGGAGCGCGGCGTCAGCAACGACAGCGCCGTGGTCATCGTCACTCCGGGGACCGATTCCGGCGAAGTGACCTGGGGTACCCGCGTCTACTGGACTCTCAAATATTACGGCCATGACAACATGGCCCTGCTCGACGGCGGCGCCGCCAAATGGGCCAACGAAAAGCGCCAGCTGGTGCCCAACGCCCGCAACCCCGGCAAAGGCAATTTCACCGCCCGCGCCGAGCGCCGCGAACTGCTCGCCACCACCAAGGACGTCGTCGACGCCTTGAACCGCGGCGACACCCAGATCATCGACGGCCGCGACGAAGCGCAGTTCCTCGGCCTCGGCCACCGCACCTACGTCTCCGCCAAGGGCCACATCGACGGCGCCATCAATCTGCAGCCCTACATGCTGGTGGTGGACGCCAAGAACGGCGGCAAGTCCGCGCCGTTCCACGACGCCGCGACATTGAAGGCGGTGGCCAAGGCCAAGGGCGTGGCGCTGGACAAGCCGACCATCACCTACTGCGACAGCGGCCACCTGAGCACCGGCCACTGGTTCGTGCTGTCCGAAATCCTCGGCAACAAAAAGGTGGCGGTCTACGACGGCTCCATGCACGCCTGGACCAAGGATCCCGCGCGCAACAAGCGCGTGGTTTCCATCACCGGCAACTGAGTTTTTTGTGGGAACTGGTGTGGAAGGATCCTCGGACCCCCTCCTGCGGTCAGTCCAACCCTTCCCGGTCTGACCGTTTTCCGCACCATTTATGGCCACCCTCCGGGGTGGCCTCTTTTTTAACCACTGGCGACAATGTTCCGTTGGTGGCGCGGGCGCCTGGAGAAGGTCAATATCTGACTGAATTGAAAACTCACCATCCATGTGGAGAGAGTGGACGCCCCTGCCCGCATGGCGGCCTGTCGCATCCTTACCGTTCCCGCTGTCATCGTGGACGGCGTGCTGGTCTATAGCGGAGGCATTCCGACCCGTTGGCAGATCGAGTCATGGCTGACCATACCTCTGACCAGAAAGCTCACCGCCTGATCCGCTCCACCCTGCACAACATGGGGCTGCCGGTTCCGCAGGCGAGATCAACCCATGAACCAAGCTTCTGCACTCCAGCCGGGAGGATGTCAGCGCGATCACCGTCGAAGCAGACGGTGTTATCTACCATCCGGGTGACACCTATCCAGCGGGCTAGCGCGCACCGGGCAAATCGACGCCTGGGAACACGCGACCTGTGCCGCTACAGTGGCATACACTGTAGGCTCCTGCCGGCGCCGCCTACCCCGGCACAGGAGGTTAAGATGGCCTCGCCTCGCACACCCCGCCTGAGCCGCCGTGCCTTTCTGAAATTTTGCGCCCAGGCCGCCGCCCTGCTGGCGCTGCCGCCGGGCGCCGCCCGGCTGATGGCCGCCGCCCTGGCGCGCACGCCGCGCCTGCCGCTGGTGTGGCTGTCGTTCCAGGAATGCACCGGCTGCACCGAAGCGCTCACCCGCAGCGAGGCGCCGTCCCTGGAACGGCTGCTGTTCGAGATCATCTCCCTCGACTATCACCACACCCTGCAGGCCGCCGCCGGTGCGGCGGCGGAGGCCGCGCGCGAGCGCACTCTGAAAGAACACGCCGGACGCCTGCTGCTGGTGGTCGACGGTTCGGTGCCGACGGCGTTGCACGGCGCCTGTTCCACCATCGCCGGCGAGAGCAACCTGAGCCTGCTCGGCCGCTGCCTGGAGGCGGCCGAGGCGGTGGTGGCGGTGGGAACCTGCGCGGCCTTCGGCGGCCTGCCCGCCGCCGCGCCCAA
This sequence comes from Sulfurivermis fontis, assembly GCF_004001245.1. Lineage (NCBI taxonomy): Bacteria > Pseudomonadati > Pseudomonadota > Gammaproteobacteria > Thiohalomonadales > Thiohalomonadaceae > Sulfurivermis > Sulfurivermis fontis. Next base: position 261,334 of record NZ_AP018724.1, on the reverse strand, counting down.
TCCCACCGGCGCCATGGGCGTGGCCGACCTGATGGCGCAGGGCAAGGTGCCGCTGCGGCCGCTGGTGAACCTGCCCGGCTGCCCGCCGGTGCCGGAGGTGATCAGCGCCGTGCTCGCCCATCGGGTCGCCTTCGGCCACCTGCCCGAGCTGGACGATCGCGCGCGGCCGCTGGCGCTGTACGGCGAGACGGTGCACGAACGCTGCTCGCGTCGCGGCCACTACGAGGCGGGCCGCTTCGCCAAGCAGTTCGACGACGAGGGCGCGCGCGCCGGCTGGTGCCTGTACGAACTGGGCTGCAAGGGCATCACCACCTACAACGCCTGCGCCACGCGCAAGTGGAACGGCGGCACCAGTACCCCCATCGAATCCGGCCATCCCTGTCTCGGCTGCGCCGAACCGGGCTTCTGGGATCACGGCAGCTTCTACGCCCAGCCCACACCCGCCGCCAGCGGCGCCACCCGCGCCGAGCAGGGACGCGCCCTGTACGAGGGCAACTGCGTGTATTGCCACGACGCCGACCCCACGCGCCTGCGCACCCTGCCCGATCAGGTGGCGGAGCTACTGCGCGGCAACAGCGTGCGCGCCCATCGCTTCAAACTCGGCGAGGACGATCTCGCCGCACTGACCGAGTACCTGAAGGAGGCCAAGCCATGAGTGGCCGCATCATTGCGCTGTTGCTGTTTGCCCTGCTGCCGGTGACGGCACCGTTTGCCGCCGACACGCCGCCGCCGTTTTCGGTCCATGACACCGACGGCGACGGCTACATCAGCCGCGCGGAGTTCGATGCCTTCCGTGCGCGCCGCCAGGCGGAGCGCGCCGCCGCGGGACGGCAGCTGCGCAATGCACCGCGCGTGCTCGGCTTCGACGAGATCGACAGCGACCATGACGGGCGCATCAGCGAAGCGGAAATGAACGAGGCACTGCAACGCCGGTCCCCCGGTCAGCAACGCTGAGGAGTCCGTTGCCGGCTGCGTGGCGCGGCACCGGCGTCCGGGCAAAAAACATTTCTGCGTCTTTTGCACACCACGTCCGTTTAACCATGGGACACCCACTACCCAGGAGATGACCATGAACCCGGACAAGCACGATGACATCCGCGCCGCCGTGCGCGAAAGCTACGCCCAGGTGGCGTTGCAGGGCGGCGGCGGCTGCCGCAGCGGCGATTGCTGCGCACCGGCACCGGCCTCCGCGGTATCACAGGGGCTCGGCTATTCGACCGAAGATGTGAGCGTCGTTCCCGCCGGCGCCAACCTCGGCCTGGGCTGCGGCAACCCGCAAGCCATCGCCGCGCTGCAACCCGGCGAGACGGTGCTGGACCTCGGCAGCGGCGCCGGCTTCGACGCCTTTCTCGCCGCACGCGCGGTGGGCGAACAGGGCAAGGTGATCGGCGTCGACATGACGCCCGAGATGATCGCCAAGGCGCGCGCCAATGCACAGAAGGGCGGCTACGCCAACGTGGAGTTCCGCAGCGGCCACATCGAGCAGCTGCCGGTGGACGATAGCAGCGTCGACGTGATCATCTCCAACTGCGTCATCAACCTGTCGCCGGAAAAGGCGCGCGTCTTTGCCGAGGCCTTCCGCGTGCTCAAGCCGGGCGGACGGCTCGCCATCTCCGACATCGTTGCCAGCGCCGAACTGCCGCCCGAGGCGCGCCAGGACCTCGCCCTCTACACCGGCTGCATGGCCGGCGCCTCGACCATCGACGCGCTGGAGGCGATGATGCGCGATGCGGGGTTCGGCGCAATCGCCATCCGGCCCAAGGATGAAAGCCGCGAGTTCATCCGTACCTGGGCGCCGGGACGCGGCATCGAGGACTACGTCATCTCCGCCACCATCGAGGCCCGTAAGCCGGGGCACAAGACGCCCCTGTAAGCCGGCACAGCGAGGGACACCACGCGCGCCGTGCGCTAAGCTATTGCAGCCCGGCATCCGCCGTGGCGTTCCCTTGCCGTGGTTAATCCGATGACCGCCCCGTCCAACACATCCGCCCCGTCCTTCACCGACGACGCCGGCGAGGCCACCGTGCACAGCGCCGCGCGGCTGAACCGTTTCTGTCTCTGCCCGCAGCAGTCGTTGCAGGTGGACGAGACCTATCCGCGCCAGGCGGCGGCGCCGCTGTATATCCCGCAGGCCGCCTTTGCCGCCATGCGCGACACCATCGCCGCCATCCATCGCGTCGCCGCCCTGCCGGACTGGCGGACACAGGCCCTGGCGGAGGCGCCGGCCAGTGCCGCCTTCGATCCGGGCCATCCCGGCGTGCTGTACGGTTATGACTTTCATCTGGGCACCGAGCGACCGCAACTCATCGAGATCAACAGCAACGCCGGCGGCGCCCTGATCAGCACCGCCCTGCTGGCGGCGCAGAACTCCTGCTGCCGCGAACTGCACGGTGCCGCACCGGCACTGGAGGCAACCGCGGCGGAGCAGGCGATCCTCGACAGTTTTTTGCGCGAATGGCGTCTGGCACGCGGTGACCAGCCGCTGCGCCGCATCGCCATCGTCGACGAGAATCCACCGCAGCAGTATCTGTTTCCCGAGTTTCTGCGCTTCGTCGAGCTGTTCGCCCGCGCCGGTATAGAAACGCTGATTTGCGATCCGCGCGAATTGCAGGCCGGCGCCGACGGCCTCACCGTGAAGGGCGCAGCCATCGACCTCATCTACAACCGTCTGACCGACTTCTATCTGGAGGCGCCGCACCTCGCCATCCTGCGTGAAGCGTATCTCACCGGCCGTGTCGTCCTCACGCCGCACCCGCGCAGCCATGCCCTGTACGCCGACAAGCGCCACCTGGCGCGGCTGTCCGATGCCGCCCGGCTGGCATCGCTCGGCGCCGACGCCGCGGACATCGCGCAGATCACCGCCCACGTGCCGCCCACCCGCCGCGTCAGCCCGGCGTTGGCCGACGAACTGTGGCGCCACCGCCGCCGCCTGTTCTTCAAGCCGGTGGCGGCCTACGGCAGCCACGGCACCTACGAGGGCGCCAAGCTGACCCGCACGGTATTCGAGAAACTGCTGCACGCGGATTACGTGGCGCAGGAGATGGTGGCGCCGTCGCTGCGCCATGCGGTGGTGGACAACGAGGTGGTGGAACTGAAGGCCGACGTGCGCTGCTACGTCTACGATGGCGCCATCCAGCTCATCGCCGCCCGCCTCTACCGCGGCCAGACCACCAACTTCCGCACGCCCGGCGGCGGCTTCGCCACCGTGTGCGTCACTACGGGATAAGGCAGATACAAGCGTAAAGATACAAGTGGATGAGTGCGCTACGCGCACGTTTGTATCCGAGACGCTACGGGCATAGCGCGTGCCTTCTCTTGTATCGTTACTCTTTGCTCATGTGTCTGCTTTCAGGCCTCGACCACCTTGAGGTGGTTGTCGCTGGCGAAACGCATGATGAACATGTGCAACGGCGCATCGATCTCCTGCAACACCGTATCCACCCACAGGCAGGTCAAACCGTCCACGTACAGCACGCGCACGTGGGGATTGTAGCGTCCCTCGCCGCGGCCGCCGCAATAGCCGCAATTCACCGTCGCCGCCGCTGCCATGCGCTGCGCCCAGTCGCTGGGTCGGAACACATGCCCCGCGCTGGTGATGCCCTTGATCAGCACACCGTTGTGCGCCGCCGTTTTCTCTTCCTGTCCCCCGCCCGCGTGCCCCGGCGCGCGCCGGGCGGCACGCGCTGTAACGTCATCGATCAAGCAGAGTTCCGCGCTGCCCATTCTTTCTGCCCCGCTCCTGTTGGTTGGTTCCACCGATTCGCTCCTGTTTGCAGGATTTGGACCAGGCGCCGTGCCCGGCCGCAAACCCGCCTTTGGCGCCCGTGGAGCCTGTATCGGTTACGCCCCGGTAATGACCGTCATCCCCATCCGGTCACGAAACAGTAACGCTGGCCGGCGGCAACCTGCGCACCTCCACCAGCGCCGCACGCACCCGGGCAATCCAGTCGTCGGCCTGCCGCACCCACGCGGCGATGTCGTCACCGTGGTCGGCATGGATCGCTTCCAGGGCCACGGCGAATTCAGGCCGCTGGGGGAAACGGCGCCGCAGCAACGCGCCATGGCGTGCCGGATCGTCCAACGCACCATTACTGGCCGGTAAATCCTCGACAGCGGCCAGGGTCGCGCGCAAGGCGGCCGCGACGCAGGCGCGCGCCTCGGCGAAATTTCCCTCCTGCAAAAAGGCGTTGCGGCTGTTGCGCTGATAAACCAGTTCCGCGTCCAGCAGCAGCAGCGGATCCGTGCGCGAACCGGCGCATTCGCCGATACCGCGCTGGCCGGAACGGAACGAAGCGGTCACGCCCAGATCACGCGCCAGCAGCGGGATGTCCTGTGGCTCTACCGCCGTCAGATCCGCCAGCAATGCGTCGAAATATGCCGGCCCGACGCGCCGTACGTAGGCGCCGAAATCCTCTGCCGGCAGACGCCCAGCGGAATAGGCGTCGTGCAGCCGCCGCACCGCGTCGGGCACACGCCGCGCCGGCACCACGGGTCCCGCGCCGGCGAAAGCGCCATCCACCACACCACTGCCGCCCAGTTGCAACACGTAGCTGGGCAGCAGCGTGCCGTGATGCCGCCGCGCGACACCGTACAGGCCGATATCGGCGGTATCGGATTGCGCGCAACTGTTCTGGCAGCCGTTGACGCGGATGCGCAGATCGCACACACCGCCGTGAATACGCGCCGCCAGCGGCTGCGACGTGGTGATCGCCAGCGGGCACAGCGCAGCCCCCGGGCAGTTGACGACATCGTCACCGGACTGGGGCACACCGAGGCCGAAGCGGGCCAGCCCCTCTTGCAGCGCAGCGCGCGTTTCCTGCGGCACGTCCGGGATCAGCAGATTCTGGTTCAAGGTGGTGCGCAGCTCGGGCAGTTCCAACGCGGCGAGCAATTCGGCCAGGCCGCGCAACTGGCGGTTGCACAACTGCCCCAGGCGCACGCTCACCGGCACGGCGTACAGACCCGCCTGGCGCTGCGCGACCACGCCGCGCACCACACCCTGCCGGCACGGCACCTCACCACTGCCTTCGCGCCATTCACCCGCCGGCAGCATGTGCGGTTGCAACAGGCAACGGCGCAGCTCCTCACGGTACATGGCGCGCAGCTGCTCCAGGTCGAAGCGATCACGCAGGAATTTGATGCGGGCGCGCGAGCGGTTGCTGCGCTCGGAGTGGCGGTGATGCAGGCTCAGCACCGCCTCGATGGCCGGCAACACATGTTCCTCCGGCACGAATGGATCGATCTCCACCGCCGCGTAGGGCTTGGCCCCCAGACCGCCGAAGCCGTACAGGCGGAAGCCGCCGCGGCCATCGCGGAGGGTGGCGATCAGCGCCACATCGTTGATCGCCCCCAAGGCGCAGTCGGCACCGCAGCCGGAGAAACCGATCTTGAATTTACGCGGCAACTGCTGGGTCAGCGGGTGGCCGAGAAAATGCCGCGCGGCGGCGCCGACGTGACGATTGACGTCGGTGTGCTCGCGCGGGCAGACGCCGGCCAGCGGGCAGGCGGTGATGTTGCGCACGGTATTGCCCGAGGCCTCACGGCTGGTGATGCCGTAGCGCGCCAGGTGACGCAACACCGCGGGGGTGTCCTCCAGCCGCAGGAAATGGAACTGGATGTCCTGGCGCGTGGTGAGGTGGATCACCTTGTGGCCCTCCTGGCAGTAGTTCTCCACCACCTCGGCGACGCCGATCAACTGCTGCGCTTGCAGGCGGCCGGCCGGCAGCTTGGTGCGCAGCATGTAGTAGCCATCCTGCAGTTGGGCATAGATGCCCTGATGCAGACGCCGCGCGGCGAAGCGCTCGGCATCGAGAATGCCGGCGAGAAAATCCGTCACGTCGCTTTGATAGCGGTCGAGCACTGCCTGGTCGATCATCACTCTTCTCCTGTAACGTACCGCGCCGGCCCGCTCACGCGCGCAGCACCAGACCGGCACCGATAAACAACAAAAAACTTGCCAGCAACGGCCGCACGACGTGCTCCGGCAGGCGCAGGCCCAGGCGGGTACCGAGCACGATGCCCGGCACCGAACCGAGTAGCAGGCTGGCCAGCAACGTACCGTCCACATTGCCCAGTTGCAGGTGCCCCAGGCCCGCCACCAGTGCCAGCGGCACCGCATGGGCGATGTCGGTGCCGACGATGGCCGCCGTCGGCAGGCGCGGATACAGCAGGTACAGGGCCATTGCGCCAAGCGCGCCGGCACCTACCGAGGACAGGGTGACCAGTACGCCGAGCACCGCGCCCGCCGCCACCGTGGCCGGCGCCAGCCAGCGTTCCGGCACGATTGATGCAGTCGATCCGCCATTACGGGCGCGGCGCCGGCGCAACGGCTCGTGCAACAGCATCGCCGCTGCGGTCAACAACAGGGCCGCGCCGAGCACCGCGAGCAGCCGCCGTTCCAGCAGCGGCGTGTGTGCGGCCAGATCGCGCAGCCACCACAGCGCCAGCACGGCGCCCGGCACGCTGCCCAGGGCCAGCCGGCCGACCACCGGCCACTGCACGGTGCGGCGGCGCTGATGGACCGGGATAGCGCAGCTCTTGGTGATCGCGGCATAGAGCAAATCGGTGCCCACCGCCGTGGCGGGCTGCACGCCGAGGGCGAGCAGGATCGGCGTCATCAGCGCGCCGCCGCCGACGCCGGTCAGGCCAACCAGGGCGCCGACCGCAAATGCGGCGACGCTGTAGGCGTAATGCAATTCCACGGGCATCTCCAAGTGCGCTATGGAGATGAAGCGTATTTCGCGCCGCAGGCGGCGGGAAGGAACCAGTTTTCATATCCCTATGACTCGGTGTTCTAAGCAAAAGCGATACAAAGACGCGCCCTCCCTGCGAAACTCGCATCAGGGAGCTGCGCACGCTGCGGCATGTGCGGCACGGGATGAAACGAGGGCTTCGCCATGAATCTGCAACAACTCCGCTACATCACCGCCGTAGCACGCGAAGGGTTGAATATATCGATGGCCGCGGAACGGTTGTTCACGTCACAACCGGGCGTGAGCCGGCAGATCCGCCAGCTGGAAGACGAACTCGGCGTGCAGATCTTCGAGCGCCGCGGCAAACAGCTGGTCCGCGTCACCGCCGCCGGCGAGGCGGTGCTGGCCCTGGCGCAGCGCGCCCTGGTCGATCTCGAACAGATCCGCCGCACGGCACAGGAGTTCCGGGCCCCGGACAAGGGCACCCTGTCCATCGCCACCACCCACACCCAGGCGCGCTACGCGCTGCCGCGGGTGGTGAGCCGCTTTGTCCGTCGCTACCCCGCGGTTACGCTGCACCTGCACCAGGGCACGCCGATGCAGATCGCGGAACTGGCGGCCGACGGCGCCGTGGATTTCGCCATCGCCACCGAGGCCATGGAGCACTTCGAGAATCTGGTGATGCTGCCCTGCTACCACTGGAACCGCGCCATCATCACCCCCTGCGACCATCCCCTGCGCGAGGTACAGCCACTGACCCTGGAGGCGGTGGCGGAGTATCCCATCCTCACCTACGTGTTCGGCTTCACCGGCCGCTCGCAACTGGATACCGCCTTCAGGCAGCGCGGTCTGCAACCGCACGTGGTGTTCACCGCCACCGACGCCGACGTGATCAAGACCTATGTCCGTCTCGGCCTCGGTGTCGGCATCGTGGCGCGCATGGCCTACGCCCCCGACATCGACACCGACCTGTGCGCCCTCGACGCCAGCCATCTGTTCGAACCGAGCACCACCCGGATTGGCCTGCGCCGCGGGATCACGCTGCGTGGCTACATGTACGACTTCATTGCCGAGTTCGCCCCGCACCTGACGCGCGCGCGGGTCGACGCCGCCATGGCAACCACTTCCCACACCGCATGCGACGCCCTGTTCACCCCCCTGTCCCTGCCCAGCCTGTGAATACCGTGCCGGCACGGCGGGCAGGTCTGCTGCTGACGGCTTGCGGGCGCCGCGCTGACGCCATTCACGACGGCGCGAACACGCGGCGCCACTCTGCCAGAAACTGTTCCGCCTTGTGCCGCCCGGCCACTGCGGCAACCACCTCGCCACAAGACTTGGCGAGCACATCCAGTTCGGCATAGGTCGTACAACGCTGGATACGCTCCACCGCATCGCCGGCGGCGCCTCCCAGGGTGTTCTGCGCGAACTCGATCAGCCAGCGCCGGGCCAGGACCATGCGCTCGGTATCGAGCCCGAGTACCGGCGCAACGGCGGCGGGGACAACCTCGGTGTCGTCCCCGCTGCTGATGAGTCCCAGCATCTGCAGCTCTTCCAGCAGGGCAAAGATCTCTTCGGGACTGGCATGCCCATAGGCGATGGCGTCGGCACTCATGGAACCATCGATCCTGATCAGCAGCTGGCGCAGGCGCGCGGACAGGCCGCGCGCGCGGGTGGCGATCTCCTCCCGTCCCTGCCCCGTCTTGCGCGGTATCGCACCCGGCTTCATCGGCCACGCCCTGATGTTCAGGCGTTCTTGAACGCGCCGGCCAGGGGGCGGAACACGTAGTAGTCGACCACAAACACGGACAGCGCCGTAGCCAGCAGCGCTATGACCTTACCGATGATTCCCATCTTGCGCAGCAGATCGTACAGCGGCTGCAATAGTTCGTCCTGTTCCTGCTCCATAGCTATGGTCCAGCCCGAGTCCTTGTCCGGTACGCTAGCCAATTCCATGCCAGTAAGCGGGGTAGTGCCTTATCGGGGGACCGTCAATGAGTTACGCCTTATCCTTAGGGAAGGTCTGAATATGTCCATCCTGGACTTCTCAGGTCGCTCCCGCCCCTCCCTGGGCTGCGCGACATAAGTCCATCCGTGGACAGAACCACGCCAATCGAAAAGTGTGATTTTCGATTGGCTTCATTTTCCAACGACTTATCGTCATTGGAAAATGGCGGCACATCCCTGTGCCGCGGAAGCTCTGAACTCATTCAGAGCTTCCTTAGCCGCGTAGTTACCGCTCAGGCACTCAGTGAGTGCCGTGGGGGGTAACGCAGCGGTAACGATACGGCTGCGGCTAAACCCGGAAACGGCCCACCAGCTCGGCCAGTTCATCGGCCAGCCGGGCCATATCCTCCGCCGCACGCGCCGTACCGCGGGCCGCGCCCGCATTGTGCTCCGCGGCGCCGCTGATGTTGCTCACGTTGCGGTTGATCTCCTCGGCCACCGCGCTTTGCTCCTCCGCCGCACTGGCGATCTGCCGGTTCAGATCGGCGATGGTATCCACGGCGGCGTGGATGCCGTCCAGCGCCGCGCCGGTATCGTTGATGGCGCCGACATTGGCCTCAACTCCGGCGCGCGCCTGCTCCATGGCGGCGCTGGCCTCGCGGCTCGCCGCCTGCAAACGTCCGATCAGGGCCTGGATTTCGTGGGTGGATTGCTGCGTGCGGTTGGCCAGGGCGCGCACCTCGTCGGCGACCACCGCGAAGCCGCGCCCCTGCTCGCCGGCGCGCGCCGCCTCGATGGCCGCGTTGAGCGCCAATAGGTTGGTCTGCTCTGCGATGTTGCGTATCACATCGAGTATGGTGCCGATATTTTCGCTGTCGGCGTCCAAGCGGCGGATCACCCCGACGGCCGCGCCGATGCCGGTATTGAGGGATTCCACGATCTCGCGCGTCCGCACAACGGTTTCCGCGCCGCGCTGCGCCGCCGCATAGACCTCCTGCGCGGCGTCGGCGCCATGCTGACTATTGCGCGCCACCGTCTGTGCCGTGGCGGCCATCTGGTTCATCGCCGCGGCCAGTCGGGCGATTTCGTCGCGCTGGCGCTCGATACCGGCATCGGTGCGTTCCGCCGCCTGCCCCAGCTCGCCGGCCGCGCTGCTCAGGCGGCGCGTCGAGTCGAGCACGCGGACGATGATGTCGCGGAAACTGTCCAGCATCGCATTGAACGCCGTCGAGGCCGCGCCGATCTCGTCCCGGCCGCGGACCGGCAGGCGGCGCGTCAGATCGCCCTCGCCCGCCGCCATGCCGCGCAGCCCGGCGGTCATCCCGGCGAGGGGACGGGTGACAAAGACGCGGATGAACAGAAACACCGCCAACAGCAGCGGCATGCTCACGCCCACCGCCGCGGCATACAGCTTGATGCCGAAATGCACCACGTCGCGGCGGACCTCGTCCATCCGCAGGACCATGCTGGTCGCACCCAGCACCTCGCCCTCGCGCGCATTGGCGTGACACATCAGACAGTTCTTGCCCAGATAATTGCGGCTGGCCCTGACCGGGGTGACCGCGCGCATATTGCCGTCGGCATCGATACGCAGGTAGGGCTCGCCGGTTGCCAGCACCCGGCGCTCGATATCGTCATGCGGCTGCTCCGCCGCATCGCCGGCACCGAACAGCGCAGCCACCGGCGCGCCGCGCAGGACGCGCAGTTGGCTGATGCTGCCGAGGTCGCGGATCTGGCCGAGAAACTGCTCCCGTTCGTCCATCTTGCCGGTGAGCATCAGCGTGGTCAGGCCGGCAAAGGTCATTTCGTGCACGGAGCGGGAGAAGTTTTCGGCCTGGCGCAGCGCCGTGGCGCGCTGCTCCCAGGCGGCCCAGCCGATCAGCGCCGTCCAGGCCACCACCAGCAGCAGCCAGATGGTGACCAGAAGACGGAGCCAAATGGGGAGGTCATAGAGTTTTTTCATTTCTTCTAGCCAGGGTTGAGATGTTGTACCGGCCCTGGCAGATGGGCCCGAATGCGCGGGACGCGGGCCGGAGTTCCTCGTGCCGCAGCGAGGTGCGGTAAAAGGAGATATAGCAAATTTGATGCCGTAACGGCCATGGCCGCCGCCGGCCCATCGGACCCGCAAGCCCTGGATTTTGCTCCGCCCCGCCCGGCGCAGGATTGGGCCGTTACAGATACGGGGACTCGATCAGGCCTGCCGCCACGGTATCGTTGCCGATACGGTCGATGAGAATAAAGCCGCCGGTATCGCGGTTGTCGCGGTAGGGATCGCAGGCGACCGGGCAGTCCAGCATCAGTTCTACATGGCCGATGCCGTTGAGTGGCAGCACCGCCGCCGGCACCCGTTCCAGGGTGTTCACATCCACCTGGTCGCGCAACACCGTCACCGTGGCGGCGACCGTAGCGGTAGCGAGCTTCATCAGGTAGCGCTGTCCCGGCTGCAGCGGCCGCTCACTCATCCAGGCCAGGGTGGCCGCGAGGTGGCCGGTCACGGCGGCCGGCGCGGCGGCAGCCAGCTGATCCTCGAACAGCGCCTTGGACTCGTACAGCAACCGGCCGATGAGCGTGCTCTTGCCGTCATCGACGCTGCCGCAGGTAATGAAACGCAGCAGGGTCTGGTGCTGGTGCTGATGCAGGTACGCCTCGATATCGTCGACGCTCAATGCGTGTGCGCGGTGCATCAGAAATAGCCTCCTGTTTCTTCTTCTCCATCGACGTGGCGCCGTCATGGTCGATCAGGCGCCCCTGCCGCTCGGAGGTGTGCGCCAGCAGTGTCTCGCGGATGATCTCCGGCAGGGTTGAGGCCGTGGACACCACGGCGCCGGTGAGCGGATAGCAGCCCAGGGTGCGGAACCGCACCTGGCGCCGGACCGGCACTTCGCCGGGCCGCAGCGGCAAGCGTTCGTCGTCCACCATGAGCAGCGTGCCATCACGCTCCACCACCGGCCGCTCGGCGGCGAAGTAGAGCGGGACGATGGGTATGTTCTCCAGATGGATGTACTGCCAGATATCCAGCTCGGTCCAGTTGGAAAGCGGAAACACCCGCACCGATTCGCCCCTGCGCTTGCGCGCGTTGTACAGCCGCCATAGCTCCGGGCGCTGATTCTTCGGATCCCAGCGGTGGGCGGCGCTGCGGAACGAGAAGATACGTTCCTTGGCGCGCGACTTTTCCTCATCGCGGCGCGCACCGCCGAAGGCCGCATCGAAGCCGTGCTTGTCCAACGCCTGCTTCAACCCCTCGGTCTTCATCACGTCGGTATACAGCGCCGAACCGTGGTCGAAGGGGTTGATGCCCTGGGCCAGTCCCTCCTGGTTGACGTGGACGATGAGTTCCATGCCACTCTCCCGTGCCATGCGCTCGCGCGACGCATACATCTCGCGGAACTTCCACGTGGTGTCCACGTGCAGCAGAGGAAACGGCGGCGGCGCCGGATAGAACGCCTTGCGCGCCAGGTGCAGCATCACCGCGCTGTCCTTGCCGATGGAATACAGCATCACCGGCCGTTCCGCCTCGGCCACCACTTCACGCATGATATGGATACTCTCGGCCTCCAACCGCTGCAGGTGGGTCAGTGCCGGCAGCGCAGGTGCCAGACACATGGACGCACTGGCCGTCATGATGAGCGGACTCCGGCGGTTGCCGCGCTGCCGGGTCGCGGTGCTGCATGCAGCACCTCCCGCAGCAGTTGCGGATAGTCGGTGTAGACGCGCGTGGTGGCGTCCTGCTCGACGATAAAGAACGGAGCGCTGCGTGCACCGTAACGGCGCGCCAGCTCCCATCCTTCCCCCGCCGGATCGCGTTCGTCGGCCGCCACCATCCGGTCGATATACGCCCGCTGACCACCGCGGCGCAGCGACGCCAACAGCTCGCCGCAGGCGCGGCATGGTTGGCCGTCGCTCTTGAGCTTGTATACCAGGGTGATACGGCGCATGGTTCACCTCCCCGCCGCGGCGACGACGTTGCCCGCGTGCAGGCCGCACTCCTTGTCCGCCGCGTCCTCCCACCACCAGCGCCCCTCGCGCTCGTGCTGGTTGGGCAACACCGGTCGCGTGCAGGGTTCGCAGCCGATGCTGATATAGCCCTGGCGGTGCAGGGCGTTGTAGGGCACATCGTGGCGGCGGATATAGTCCCACACCTGGGCCGAACTCCAGCGTGCCAGCGGGTTGTACTTCACCAGCGCATGTTCCGGCGTGGAAAACGCCGTGTCGTTCTGGATCACCGGCAGGCCGCTGCGCGTGCCGCTGCTCTGATCTTCGCGCTGACCGGTAATCCAGGCGTCGAGCCCTGCCAGCTTGCGGCGCAGCGGCGCGACCTTGCGCACCGCGCAGCACTCCTTGTGGCCATCGCCGTAAAAACTGTACAGGCCCTTGTCATGCACCAGCGCCTCCACTGCCGCCGCATCCGGCGACAGCACATCGATGACGATGCCGTACTGCTTCCGCACTTCCTCGATGAAGCGATAGGTCTCCGGATGCAGACGGCCGGTATCGAGGGAAAACACGCTGAATTCGCGGCGCAGGCGCGAGGCCATATCGATCAGCACGACGTCTTCCGCGCCGCTGAAGGAGATGGCGATATTGGCGTGACGTTCGAAGGCAAGTGTCAGGATGTCTTCCGGCTCGGTGTAGTGATAGTCGTGCGCGAGTGCGGCGATATCTGCGGTGGATGGCAGGGACATGGTCGTATTCCTCGGTCGGTGGCAGTGCGGCCAGTGATAGCAAATCTCCCGCCCGGCGCGAACGAATCAATTGTTCTATCCACAGATCACCGCGCACTAAGGATTTTCCCGGCCGGCTCACGCCCCCCGCCAACCGTTACCAATGCGTAATGCCGTAACGACCTTGCCGTCACAACTGCGTAACACGGCGCCGGCTCCGTTCCCGCAACACCGGCACAAACCCTTGTCCCACCTGAGTTCTTTCACTTGGCCCGGTAATTGCCATAGTCGATGAGGCATGAGGTCCCCTCGCAGCGCGCCCAGAAGCGCCGCGGGTGATCGGCATGACAGAAACCGGGCGTTCGCGCCCGCACACCATCAAGAATTTATCGAGGGGCTAGAGATGAAAAAAACCATCACGTCACTGGCGGTTGCCGCCGCGCTGATTCCTTTTGCCGCCAGCGCCGATGTCGGCATCTACGGCAAGGTGCATCTGTCCGCTGACAGCCTGGATGATGGCACCGACAGCAGCACCTATCTGTCCAGCAATTCCTCGCGCTTCGGCGTGCGCGGCTCCACCGACTTCGGCAACGGCCTGAGCGGCCTGTTCCAACTGGAAGGCGGCGTAACCATGGCATCGGCAAAGGACACTGATGGCAGTGGCGACAACGATGACGGCTTCTGGGGCACCACCCGTGACAGCTACCTCGGTCTGAAGGGCGACTTCGGCACCTTCCTCGCCGGCCGCCTGCCCGCCGCCAACCAGTACGTTTACGACGCCAACCTGTTCGCCGATCAGGTCGGTGACGCCGGTAACCTGACCGGCGGTTCCTGGCCCGGCCGCGCCGACAATGCGCTGCACTATGTGACACCGGCCCTCGGCAACGTCACCGTCGCGCTGACCCACGTGATGGAGCAAGGCGTCAAGGACGGCAGTGCCAATGGCATTCGCGTCACCTTCAATATCGACAAGCTGAATCTGGGGCTGACCTGGCTCGGCTTTGACAAGGGGCTGATCGGCGGTAGCGAGGATGCCTCCGTTGCCGCGCTCAGCGCGGGCTACGACTTCGGCTTCGCCGATGTGAAGGCAATGCTGGTACAGAATACGGCCGAGGGCGGCGTGGATGGCGCCGACCGCGACATCTTCACCCTCGGCGCCGCTTTCGCCGCCGGCGCCGGCACGGCGAAGATCCAGTACACCAGTGCCGGTGAATCCGACAACGGCACGGCCGACGATGCCACCATGCTGGCGATAGGCTACGACTACCCGCTGTTCAAGAACGCCACGGTGTACGCCGCCTATGCCAAGGTGGACAACGAAGCCAACAGCAGCGCCAACCCGTTCAACTGGGGCCACGGCGCGAATCCTGGCGTCGCCGCGCCGGGCCAGGACCCGTCGGCGTTCTCCATCGGCCTCGTCTACGACTTCTGAGTTTTCCTTGGAGCCGGTCCGGCCTCTGTTGCCGGGCCGAGCTTTTTTATGTTGCACCCCACCCCTCCGTGGGATCTTGCCGGTGTGAACCCTGGTTCACACCGGCTTTTTTATGCGAGCACGAACAACACGCGCAATGAAAGAGTGTGCGCGCTGCGCGCGCCTCCTTGGAGCCTCCACCAATATCTGCTTTCAGCACTGCTCCCACGGCAGGCCGTCGTGGCGCCAGCCGTTGATGGTGCTGCGATGGTGATGCTCGTCCAGTTCGCCTTCGAATCCGCTGTCGACGTGATAGACGTTCTTCAGGCCGGCCTCCAGCAGCGCCTTGCCGGCCTCCTTGGAGCGCTTGCCGCTGCGGCAGATCAGGATCACGGGCGCGCAGCCTTCTTCGCCGTCGCATACGACACCACCCAGCAGCAGCTTGCGTACTTCCGTTACGAAGTGGGGATTCACGGTCCAGTCCGGCTCGTCGATCCAGGCGATGTGCACTGCGCCGGACGGATGGCCGACGAACAAATACTCCATGGCGGAACGGATGTCGACCAATACCGCGCGCGGGTCGTCCTGCAACATCTGCCAGGCCTGGCGCGGCGTCAGTTCGCCGAGGTGTTGGGTGATGGTCATGGTCGTGGTCCCGTAATGACGTTTATGCAGGATGCGCATGCGTAGCGCATACAGCTACGGAAAGTAGATACAAGTTGCACGTGGATGAGTGCGCTGCGTGCACGGTGGTTTGCCTTTCCAACAGCACGAGGGCAGCGGATTTCTCCCCTGGCAGCGTGGCTCTTGTATCTTGTAACTGCGTTTAACCACCCAAGGCGTACATCGGCCGCAGCGGCGCCGCCTGGGGGGCATTGAAGTCGTGCCGCTCGGGTTTGCGCAGGATGGCGGCGCGGATCAGTCCGCACAGCGCCGCGTCGTCCATCCCCGCCCGCAGCGGTTCGCGCAGCGATACGCTGTGTTCGTTGCCCAGACAAAGCACCAAATCGCCTTCGGCAGTGAGACGCACGCGGTTGCAACTGGCGCAGAAGTGGCGCGACACCGCGGAGATGACGCCGATGCGCGGGCCGCGGGCACCGACGCGGTACATGCGTGCGGGGCCGCCGGCGCCTTCGTGCTGCGGCAACAGGTCGGAGCCGAAATGCCGTTGCAGCCGCGCCATGATCTGCTCGGCGGGCAGGTGATGGCGCATGCTCCACTCGCCCTGGCCACCCACCGGCATGGTTTCGATGTAGCGCAGCTCCAGACCGCGCGCCTGGGCGAACTCCGCCATGGTGGTGATTTCATCGTCGTTGATGCCGTTCAGCGCCACCATGTTGAGTTTGATCGGCGTCATGCCGGCGGCCCGCGCCGCCTCGATGCCGCGCAGGACAGCCGTCAGATCGCCGCCGCCGGTGATGTCGGCGAAGCGTTCCGCGTGCAGGGAGTCGAGGGAGATATTGAGGCGGCGCACCCCGGCGGCCGCCAGGGCTGCCGCGTTCTTTTCCAGCAGCAGGGCGTTGGTGGACAGGGACAGGTCGCGCACCCCGGGCAGGGCGGCAATGGCACCGGCCAGTGTTACCAAATCACGCCGCAGCAGCGGCTCGCCGCCGGTCAGGCGTACCTTGTCCACCCCCATGCGGGCGAACAGGCCGATCAGACGCACCGTCTCCTCCTCCGTCAGGCGCCCGACCCGGCCGCTGCCGTGGGCCTCTTCCGGCATGCAATAGCGGCAGCGCAGGTTGCAGTGGTCGGTCAGCGACAGGCGCAGATAGGTGATGCGGCGTCCAAAGTTGTCGGTCAACGCTTGCATGGCTGTTCTCGCGGTTATTGCCTGTAAAAAACACAAGCAAAATCGGTGCCGCTCCTCACCCGGTCACTCGGCATCCTCCGACTGTACGGCCTGGATGGCGTATTTCCTCATCTTCTCCCACAGATTCTTGCGACTGATGCCGAGATAGCCGGCGGTATCCCCGATCTTCCATTGATGGGAATCCAGCGCGCGCAGGATGTAGGCGCGTTCGCAGGCGCGCATGTACTGGCCGAGATCGTCGCAGGCCGGCTGGCCCGGCGGCGGCGGTGGTGCCGGCTCATCGATGCCGCCCTCGAACAGGTCCTGCGGCATGAGGATCTCGCCGCGGGTGAGAATACAGGCGCGCTCCAGGGTATGGCGCAACTCACGGATGTTGCCCGGCCAGGGATAATCCAGCATCGCCCGCTCGGCCTCGGGGTGCAGCACCTTGCCCTCGCCGGGATGGGCAGCGGTGTACTCGTGCAGGAAACGGCGTGCAAACCACAGCACGTCCTCCTTACGCTCACGCAACGGCGGGATGCGCAGGTGGATAACATTGATGCGGTAGTACAGATCCTCGCGGAAATGCCCCTGCTCCGCCATGCACTTGAGGTCGCGGTTGGTGGCGCAGATCAGGCGCAGGTCGACCCGGATCGGCCGTTCGCCGCCGACGCGCACCACGGTGCGCTCCTGGATGGCGCGCAGCAGGCGCACCTGCATGGGCAAGGGCATTTCGCCGATCTCGTCCAGCAGCAGCGTACCGCCGTGGGCCAGTTCGAACACGCCCTTCTTGGTGCGCAGCGCGCCGGTGAAGGCGCCCTTCTCGTAGCCGAACAGTTCGGCTTCCAGCAGGGTCTCGGTGAGGGCCCCGCAATTGACCGCCACGAAGGGAGCGGCATCGCCGCTGCCGTAGTGGTGAATCAGGCGCGCCACATGCTCCTTGCCCACCCCCGACTCGCCGGTGAGTAGAATGGTATTGGCGCGCTGCGCCAGGTGCGGCAGTGACTCCTCCATGTGACGCATGGTGGGACAGACGCCCAGCGCCGGCGTCGCTTCGCCCGCGGCCGCGGTTCCGGCGGACGCGCTAAGTTCACGCACCTTCTGCACCAGATCATCCAGGTCGAACGGCTTGGTGATGTAGTCGGCGGCGCCCAGTTTGAGCAGACGCACCGCCTTGTCGATGGCGCCATATCCGGTGATGAACAGGAACGGCGGCCGCTGTGCATAGCGCTCCAGCACCTGCTCGAACAGCTGCTCGCCACTCATGCCCGGCATGCGTATGTCGCTGATGACCAGCCCATAGGCTATACGGCCGATGGAGTCGAAGGCCTCCGGGGCATTCTGGAACCAATCAACGTCGAAGCCCTCCAGCTCGAAACGGTCGCACAGCGACTCGCCCATAATGGCATCGTCTTCCACCAGACAAAGTTTGTTCACGCTTGCTCTCCATAAGGCAGGGCCACGGTGAACACGGTGTATTCCGGTTCACTATGCACACGAATATCACCACCCAACTGCTGTGCAATCTGGTAGCAAACCCACAGACCGAGACCATGCCCCTGTTCCGACAGCGGCGAGAAGGGTTCGAACAGATGCTCAATCTTTTCCGCCGGGATGTATTGGCCGTCATTGGCTATTTGCATGTGCAGGCGATGATCATCCTTCCACACCAGGCAACGCACCATACCGCCATCGTTGGCGGCATGCACTGCATTGAGCAGCAGGTTGAGCAGGGTCTGCCGCACCGGTGTCGCCGGCAAGCCGATGGGTACACGTAAATTGTTATGCCAGTCGATGCATACCGATTTCTTGCCCGCCTCCGGTGCCACCAGCGTATGAATATCCTCGATATCCTGCGGTGTCAGGGAGTGGCTACCGGCCTTGGCTTCCACCAGCAGTGCGCCCACCGTATCGCGAATTTGCAGCAGACCACGCTCCAACAACGACATGGTGCGATGGGTGCGCGGATTGTCGCAATTGCCGTGCCGCTTGAAGGTATCGATGGCGTTGAGCATGCCGCCAAGGGGATTGTTGATCTCGTGGGCGATGGACGAGGTGAGACGGCCGATGGCACTTAGCCGGTCGCCCACCACGATCTGCCGCTCCAGCGCCTGTTTTTCCTGCAACTCCGCCAACATACGGCGGAAACTGAGGCCAAGACGCCCGATTTCGTCCTGGGACTCGAACAAGTCGCAGTGCAATTGCTCCGGCGTTGTAGTACTCAGGCGCTCCATGCAGTTGGCCAGCTGCACCATGGGCTGCGCCAGGCGCCGTGCCCAATACCAGGTGATGGGCAGCAATACTGTCAGGCTGAGCAACGTCATCCAGGCCGCGCGCTTGGCGATGGTCAGAAAACGTGGCAGGAACAACGCCCGCGGATACCCCAGCACCAGACTGCCGAGGCGCACACGGTCGGAGATGATCGGCATGACCAGATAGAGATATTCCGCCAGGTCGAGATCCACGATCGCGGGAGCGACCTCACCCTGCTGCAAGGCAGCACGCTGGAGCAATGCAAACTCGGCACCTTTCGCCGCCGGGTCGGACAGCATGGGGAAACGGGTCGGCTGATTGGATACGTAGGTGTTGCCGGCCACATCCAGCACCAGAATGAGTTCGCTCTCCTGTGCGGCGCCGTCATCTACATACGGATAAGCGGCGTGGATTGCCTCGTATACTTGCCACACATCGTCATGCAGCATCGCCGGTACCAAGGTACGCACCAACAGGCGGCTCATGCCCTCGGCGTTGAACAACAAATCGCGCCGCATGTCGTCATAGGCCCGGTACATCAGCGCTGCGGTGACCAGCAGCGCCGTGACCAGGATCAGGAGACTGGAACGGATGGGAACCTTGTAGCGCAGGCTAAGGTTGTGCAACACCACCGGCCCCCCGTACCGTCAGCATCATCCGGCGTATGTCGTCGTACAGCGCCGGACTTCCCGTCGTGAATCCATCCAGGCCGAGACGCGTCAGCAGCGCCCGCCCTTCGACGTCCTGATGCATGGACAGGAGCGTAGCCTGTACCGCACGCATCGATTCCGCAGTTATGCCACGCCGCGCCACCACCGGCGGAAAACCGTACACCGGCGTGCGCGCGACCACCCGGGTACGTGAGGTCAGCTCCGGGTTGGAGCGGGACAATACATCCCATACGTATCCGTCCACGCTACCCCCATCGGCCACACCGGCGGCCACCGCCTCCACCACCTTGCGATGGGCGCCGGTGAAGAACGTGCGGCGGAAAAATGTCCCCGCGCCAAACCCCGTGTTCAGCAATTGGTGCTGGATCACCAGATAGCCGGAATTGGAGTCGATGTCCGAGTAGGCGAACAGCTTGTCGCGCAGATCGGACAGCGACCTGGTCGCGGTGTCGCGCACCGGCACGATGAGATACGCCCGGTACAGCGGTTCCCCCTGATAGAGCGGCACGGCGGTAAGCTGCAACTCGGACTGGTAGCGCACGTAGGGATAGCCGCACACCCAGGCGAAATCGAGCTTGCCTTGCAACAGCAGATCCATGATGTCGCGGTAGCTGCTGCGCTGGGTGAACATCACCGGCCGCCCCAGCCTCTTTTCGAGATAGCCGCGCCACGATTCGACGAACGAGGTCTGCTCGTCGAGAAACACCGGCGTCAGGCCGATGCGCACCGGCTCCCCCGCGGCCGCCGCCCAGGCCGTGGGCAACCACCCCGGAAGCAACAGCCAGGCGGCCACCAGTAGCCGGCGGATTTTCCGCATCACCACCCTTCGATCCTCCAGATACAGTCCGTCACGACCAAACCACCTGCTCATACCATGCCAACCCTGTCACGGCTACGTAACTGCATGCGGGCGGGGTTTGGTTACCGGCAGGAAACAACTCGCCCCCTCGAAACGTTACCGCTGCGTAACATCCTGCGCTATGGACATTACCAGACTGTAACGCCGGCCTCCAGAAACCGGGAGTTTCGCCTCTCCCGGCGTTGGCCCGCGAGTTGCAACGCTGGATACGCTGGCTGTCTGGGCAGCTGCGCCTATAACCGGGGAGGGCGCCTACGCGCCACCTTGTCCCACCAATGAGGAGCTAACAATGACTCAAGAACTGCTCATGTCGTCGACCGAGACACGGGGAAAACCCGGCGTCCGGCGCTACGCCATGGTGATCGACGTGCGCCGCTGCATCGGCTGCATGGCGTGCCAGGTGGCGTGCAAAGCGGAGTATGACGTTCCACTGGGGGTATTCCGTACCTGGGTTCCCTATCGGGTGACCGGCAAGTACCCAACCGTGAAAAAGCAATTCCTGCCGCGCCTGTGTAACCACTGCGACGATCCCCCGTGCGTACGCGCCTGTCCGGTGGGCGCCACCTACAAACTGGAAGATGGCGGCTTCGTGCTGCAGCACTATGACCGCTGCATCGGCTGCAAGGCCTGCATGGCCTCCTGTCCCTACAACGCCCGCTTCATGCTGCCGGAGCACCGCACCTACACCGATATCACCAAGGTGGTGGACAAGTGCACCTTCTGCTACCACCGCGTGATTCAGGGGCTGGTCCCCGCCTGCGTGCAGACCTGCGTCGGCCGCTCGCGCATCTTCGGCGACCTCAATGACCCCAACAGCGAGGTGTCGCAGCTGGTGGCCAAGCATGCGACCCAGGTGCTGCGACCGGAACAGGGCACCAAGCCGCACGTGTTCTACATCGGCGCCGACCGCAACCTGACCGATTATGGCCGTGCGGTCTACAAGAGGGATGAGCAGGCCGATATCGAGCGTGCCGTGTTCAACCGCAACAAGCATATCTGACGGGAGATCACCATGAACGAATACACGGTGTTTCACACGATGGCTTGGCCCAGTGCCTACGCCATCTATTTCTTCGTCATCGGCATCGCGTCGGCGCTGTTCTTCTTCTCGGCCCTGTCCTGGTTCCGTGAAGATTACTATCGGCCGCTGCGCGAGAAAGCCTTTTACGCGTCCTTCGTGCTGCTGGCAGTCGGCGGTCTGCTGTTGATCGGCGACCTTTCCCAGCCGGGCCGCTTCCTCAACACCATCAACCCGGCGTACATGAACTTCCGTTCGCCGCTGGCCTGGGGCGCGCTCAACCTGATGTCGTTCGGCCTGGTGTCGGTGCTGTATTTCTTCATGATGCGCAAGGGCGACGCGGTCAACAGCAAGCGGCTGGCCGTGATCGGCAGCCTGCTCGCTCTGGGACTGCCGATCTATACCGGCTTCGACCTCACCGTGCACCAGCACCGCCCGGTGTGGAGCACGCCGTTGATGCCGGTACTGTTCGTCGGCCTGTCGCTGCTGTCGGGCGCCGCCGTGGCCACCCTCCTGAACCAGGGCGACGAGAAGCTGGCCAGCGCGCTGCGCCGGTTGATGCTGTGGAGCGCGGGTGCGGTGGGCGCAATGCTCATTTCCCTGCTCGGCACCACCGCCTACGGCGGCGTCGGTGCGGAACTGACTTTCATGTTCCTCACCACCGGCACGCTGGGCATGATCTTCATCGGCGTGGGCATCATCGCCGGCACGGCACTCCCCATCGCGCTGTTGCTGGCGCCGTTCGGACGGCAACAGGTCGGCATGATGGCCGCTTCGGTACTGATCCTGGTGGGCGGCATGGCGCTGCGCTACTCGATCCTGTACGGCGGCCAGATCCTGCAAACCTATTACTGACGCCCGGCGTTACGAATCTGGAGGCAAAAACATGTTGAAACTCACTCGCCGTACCTTTTTGAAGGCCAGCGCCGGTACCACCGCCGCGGCCATGGCGGCACCGTCGATGCTGCGCGCCATGGAGAACGACCTGGGCGGCCGCGATATCGGACCGGTGACGCTCAAGGAGCGCCAGGCCATCCCCACCAACTGCCACGTCTGCAACATCCAGGACGGCGCCATGGCCTATATCGAAAACGGCCGCATCGTCAAACTGGAGGGCAACCCGGAACACGTGTCCACCCGCGGCCGCCTGTGCGCCAAGGGCAATGCCGGCATGTGGTACACCTATGACCCGGATCGCATCCTCTATCCCCTGAAGCGCGTCGGCAAGCGCGGTGAGGGCAAGTGGAAGCGCATCTCCTGGGACGAGGCCTACAACGAAATCGCCGCGCGCCTGGACGACGTGCTGAAGAACGGCCATCCCAACGAGATCATGCTGAAGTGGGGCCGCAACCGCACCGGTGGCGTGCTGACTCGCTTCATGCACACCCTGGGTTCGGCCACCATCATGAACCACACCTCGGTGTGCGAGTCGTCGAAGAAGGCCGGCATGGAGCATACCTGGGGTCCGGACATCGAGATGCCGGACTTCGCCAACACCAAGTACGTGCTGAACTTCGGTTCGAACGTGCTGGAGGCTGCCTATTTCCACAATCCCTTCTCGCAGCGTGTCACCGAAGGCCGTATCGACAGCAACATGAAGATCGTTACCTTCGACGTGCGCCTGTCCAACACCGCCGGTTTCTCCGACGAATGGATCCCGGTCTATCCGGGCACCGACGGCGCCGTGGCCCTGGCCCTGGGCCACATCATCCTGCGCGATGATCTGCAGGACTCGGACTTCATCGAGACCTGGACCAATGTCACCGTGCAGGAGCTGAAGGACCACTACAAGCAGTACACGCCGGAGTGGGCCTCCAAGCTGTCGGGCGTGCCGGTGGAAACCCTCGAGCGCATCGCGCGCGAGTTCGCCCTCACCAAGCCGGCAACGACGTACACCTACCGCGGCCCGGCCAAGCACATGTACGGCGCCTACAACGAAAAGGCCTGCATGATGCTGCCGATCCTCACCGGCAACATCGAGAAGCGCGGCGGCTACTGCCTGCCCCGCGGCATGGGTTACGACCAGCCGCAGCCGGTTCCGCCCAAGCCGTCCACCCCGTCCTACCTGGCCCACCCCGACGAATATCCCTTCGCCGGCCACAAGGTCAGCCACCTGGTGCCGTTCTGGATCGCCGAGGGCAAACAGAAGATCAAGGTCTACTTCTCCTATCAGGACAACCCGGTCTACACCAATCCGGGCGCCGACGCGGTGTGGGGCGAACTGTTCCGCAACGAGGAGCTGATCCCCTTCTACGTCTGCCTGACGCCGTTCATGGGCGAGGAGGCGCAGCTGGCCGACATCATCCTGCCGGACGTGCCCTACCTGGAGCGCTGGGAGCCGGAGTCCATGCCCAGCTCGCTGTGGCCGTGGCTGGCCATCCGCCAGCCGGTCATCAAGCCGCTGGGCGAGGGACGCGAGACCAAGGTCTACCTGCGTGACATCATCCACAAGCTGGACCCGGACGGCTCGCGCGGCATGAAGAAGTACTGGGACTTCAAGGACCCGGAAGAGTACATGCGCAAGCAGTTCGAGAACATTCCGGGCCTGAAGGAAGCCGGCGGCCTCGACTTCCTCAAGAAGCACGGTGTATGGCCCATCTACGGCAAGCTCAATCCCAAGACCGGCAAGATTTCCGACAAGTCCGGGCGCGAGATTGCCGCGGAATACGGCCTGCATATGAAGGAACTGTCGGCCGCCGACATGGCCGGCGCCACCGTCGATGCCCAAGGGTTCATTCACAAAAACGGCAAGATCATCGGCGTACGGCGCAAGGGCAAGAACTGCGTGGGCTTCCCCACCAGTGATCGTCTGATCCATGTGCGTGTACCGGAATGGGCCGAATACGGCTTCAACCCGATGCCCACCTTCAAGCGCATGCCCTGGCATGAGAACATGAAGGACGATGAGATGATCCTCACCACCTTCAAGCTCAACGTGCACAAGCAATCGCGTACCGCGGCGGTGAAGTGGCTGGCCGAAATCTCCCATGCCAACCCCGCCTGGCTCGGCACCGAGACGGCGGAGAAGCTGGGCATCAAGACCGGCGACCTGATCCGCATCGAAAGCGCGGTGGGCCATATCGTCACCAAGGCCCTGGTCACCGAGGGCATCCACCCGAAGGTGGTCGCCGTCTCCACCGCCCACGGCCACTGGGGCTACGGCCGCCTGGCCCAGCTCAAACTGAAGGAGGCGGCGGGCCAGTTCGGCGCGGCGGACGACCCGGACCTGAAGAACGTCTGGTGGGACGACAAGGGCGTGCACCCCAACCACATCATTCCGGCCGTCGCCGACCCCATCGGCGGCTCGCAGGGCTGGTATGACACGGTGGTGAAGGTGAGCAAGGCCAAGCCCGGCGACAAGTACGGCGACATGGTGTCCGACTGGAACAAGCACGTGCAGTTCTACAAAGAAGGCATGCGTTACACCTATGTCGGCGACATGCACCGCAAGATGCATCCGGAGATGGCCTCCTGGGCCGGACCGGACAGCGTCAAGCACAAGCCTGTCAGCGGCCATTGATGGCCATGGCGCCCGTCCCTGGCGGGACGGGCGCTCTTTTCACCGCATAACTACAATAGTCACACCGGAGGGTCAGCATGTCCGATCTGTTTACCATTCCCCTGGAAAGCGTGCGCCAGGAGGCGGTCGCGCCCGCCGCCGCCAGCGCCGAGGAATACACCGCGCGCGCCCGGCACTACCGCCTGCTGGCCGGCGCCTTCATCGAGGAACCTGGCCGCGACTATCTCGCCGCATTGCGCAGCCCGGAATCACTGCAGGCCCTGGGCGAACTGGGCGTGTCGTTCGACAGCGACTTTCTCGATCCGCCCCTGGAGCAATTGCAGGAAACCCTGGCCTGCGAATACACCGTGTTGTTCGCCTCTTCCGGCGGCTTCCCGCCGGTGGAATCGGTGCGCCTGCACGGCGGCTTCCAGCAGGCACCGTGCTTTGCCGTACGCGAGTTTTACGGCAAGGAAGGCTTTGTCGTCGGTGCAGGACGCTTCCAGGTGTTCGACGATCAGCTCGGCGTGGAGCTGCAATTCGTGGCGGCGCTGATGGACCGCATCGTCACCGCCATGGCACAGGGCGACGACAAGGAACAACGCCGCCTGGAGAAGACCGTAAAGCGTTTCTGGGCCCAGCACCTGGGCCGCTGGGTACGCGGCTATGCGACCCTGGTGGAAC
Source organism: Sulfurivermis fontis (assembly GCF_004001245.1). Taxonomy (NCBI): domain Bacteria; kingdom Pseudomonadati; phylum Pseudomonadota; class Gammaproteobacteria; order Thiohalomonadales; family Thiohalomonadaceae; genus Sulfurivermis; species Sulfurivermis fontis. The sequence continues at coordinate 235,850 of NZ_AP018724.1, read as the reverse complement.
GCGCGGCCAGCCATTCCTTCTACCGCGAGATGGCCGCCCTGCTCGACGCCTTCGCCGTGTTCGAACTGGAACAGCTGGGTCTCGACCTGGTCGACGAGGATCAGGGCAAGCTGGAGCTGCCGCCCCTGGCCGGCGCCGACGAACCCATGCGCTGCGGCGCCTGACAACGAGGACAGCACCATGCTCCTGCTCTGGGACGAACTGGCCGACCACTGGAACAGCGGCGACATGTACACGGTGCACGACTGGATCAACGAACGCTGGTCGCGCATCATCCAGGAAAGCACCAGCGGCGAACGCGATGTGCTGGCGCGCTTCCTCCAGGCCATGGCCTTTGCCGCCCTGGCCTTCCACTTCGCCGCCGAGCGCAACGAGGAGAGCGCCGAACTGTTCGTGGACGATGCCCTGCGCACCCTGCCCGAGTTCGCCCCGGCCTATGCCGGCCTGCGCATCGGGCCGATCCTGGAGGGCGTGCGCGCGCTGCGCGACCGCCTCGACGGCAAGTCGCAGACCTTGTGGCTGGGCGCGCCGCCCCTGTCCTTCCAGACCGAACGGATCGCCGTATGAACGCCCCGCTGCCAACTGCTGCCATGCTTACCGTCGGCGTCTGGTCGGCGCCCGGCTTTGCGCTGCCCGACCATCCGCTGTTCATGGTCGACGACGAAACCGCGACACCGCTCTGCACCGGGGCGCATGTCGTCATGGAACGCGGCGCACTGGCGCGCATCGAGACACTGCTGGCGGCCGGCGCGAGCCGCGTCCTGCTGGGCGAGAAGGCACTGCTCGACACCACCATGGTCCAGGACGCCATCGCCCGCTTCGGAACCCAGCGCATCGGCCTGTGGCTGCCGGCGCGGCGCATGGCGGTGAGCTGGTCACTGGATCGGGAATCCAACGCCGACTTCAGCTTCGTCATGCCCACCTGCCCGGTGCCGCGCTGGGAGCTGCTGCTGGCAGACGGCACGGGGACCGGCACCGATGCCGCCTGGTTCGCCCGCGAAATGGCCCGGCAGGGCGTGGAACAACTGGTGATCTCGCTGCACCAGGCGACAGCGGACGACCTCGGCCTCTGTGCCGAACTGAGTGAAGAACTCGGCGACCGCCTGTGGCTGACCTTCGCCGAAGGGGGCAGCGATCCTGCGCCGTGGATAGCGCACGGTGGCGTGCGCCAGCTCATCGTGAACGCCGACGCCTGCAATGCGGTCGAACTGGAACGGCTTGCGGCCGCCGTTCCCCCGGCCGCCCCCACTACGACACAAAACGGATGAAATCAGCGCCCGCCCTCTTCTTGCTCCTGTTATCCACCGGCGTGCCCGCCGCCGAACTGGCCGACAACACAATCATGATCAAACTGATGGACGATTATGGCCTGCGCCTGCAACTGATCGACGCCCGCACGGCCACACCGGTAACCGCGCTGGCCGGCGCGGCGATCTATCGCCCCACCACGCGCACCCGCCCCGGTGTGGCCCTGGTGATCGGCGACAGCGACGAGCAGGCGCTGGCCATCGCCGGCGCGCTGGAAAAGCGCGATGCCGGGGTACGCGCCTATGCCGCGGCAGGCGGCGCTGCGGCCTATGAAGCGGCACGCGAGGCCTATCTCAACGCACCGGAGGAAGATACCTCGTCCTACGGCTTCGTCATTCCACGGGATACCTGCCAGCCCGGCGAACCTGCCCACGTCTTCGAGGCCCAATGAACTCGCCCGCCCCCAACCTGAGCGCCTATCCGCGCACCCACGCCACGCGCTGCACGCGCTATCGCTACCGCTACAGCGCGTGCGACAACTGCGCCGCCGCCTGCCCGCACGAGGCGCTGACGCTCACCGAAGAAGGCTTCGAACTGAAGCACGAGCGCTGCCAGAACTGCGGCCTGTGCGCCAGCGCCTGTCCCACCGGCGCCCTGCAGGCGGAGAACATGCCCTGGCGCGACTGGCTGGAGTTGTCGCGTCAGGACCATCAATTGACCCTCGCCTGTGCGCCGTCCGATCGCGCGGCCCCGGCCATCGCGCCCTGCCTGGGCGCCCTGGACCCGGTCACCTTGGCCGCCCTGCTGGCGCGCGGCACCCGGGTGGAACTCGTCGGCCACGACCACTGTGCCGCCTGTGTCCACGGCGCCACTGGCGCCGCGGCCCTGGCGCAGCTGCTCGACGCGGTGGCGCAACTGCGCGCCGCCGCCCCCGAGGCGCGCTGGGGCGAACTGACCCTGGCCGATGCCGCCCCCGAGGCCGTCAAGGCGCAACCGCAACGGCGGCAGTTCTTCCGCCGCCTGTTCGGCCGCGGCCTCGACCAGTTGCAACAGCCACAGCAGGATCAGGCGCCGGCACCGGCCCGGGCCATACGCGCCGCCGCGCCCTTCCTGCCGTCACGGCGCGAATTGCTGCAGGCGCTGCTCGTCAACGGCGCCGGCGAGCATGCCACCTTGCCCGCCCATCCCGCCCTGCCGGCGGGCGTGCCGGTGATCGACCCCGCCGCCTGCACCGCCTGCGACAGCTGCGGCCGTGTCTGCCCCACCGGCGCCCTGCTGGCCGGCGAAACCGTGACCGCCTGGGTGCTGCGCCTCAACCCGCCGCGCTGCGTCGGCTGCGGCGTGTGCGTGGAGAGCTGCCACCGCGGCGCCCTGCGCCTGGCCGAAACCATCGCCGCCACCGCCGCGGTGCGCGACCTGCACATGGTGCCGCGGCGGCGGTGCGAGCGTTGCGGGCGCCTGTACGTGACCGCGAACCCCGGCGCGGGGTGCCCCGTGTGCAACGATGACAACGACAGCTTCAGCGCCATCTTCGGCTGACGAAACCGACTGCCGCACCATTCAAATCAACGAGCGAGACCATCAGGAGAACCTTCATGCAATGGGACTTCACCCCGGAAGAGGTCGTCAAAGGCGAGGTTGGCTACGGCCTGGAGCAGTTCCGGAATGACCTGGCGGAAGAGGTGCGCGCCAATCTCGGCACCGACGACCCGGCCGCCCTGCAGCAGTCCTACGACCTGATCTACGACATGTGCTACTGGCTGGCCACCGGCCGCGACTTCGCCGCCTTCGCCGCCACCCTGCCGGAAGAAACGCCGCTGGATGTGCATGTATTGCAACCCATCAAGGAATACATGCGCGACAACATCACCATGCTCGGCGCCATCCTGCAGCGCATGATCATGGACGGTGTCGAGACCGGCATGCCGCTGGAGCAGGCGCTGAACTCCGCTGCCGAACGGCACGCCCGCATCGTCCACACCGGCCCGGCCAATCTCACAAGATGTTCGTCGGGCGGATTGTCGCCGGCATAAATCCCCCCCTGGGCAAACAGCGTACTGTTTTTGCGCCGCCGCACCGGCGGCCGCCTCCAGTGCACATCCTTCAGGCACGCCAAACACCGGTTTGACGGAGCACACAATTTCACAAACGCGGTCACGCGCGCCTCCCTGGGCAAGGACTATAGTGATATGGCCTATCTGCCAACCTACAGGAGCGCATCATGAACAAAGGAAAGGTTTTCGCACTGATTCTGGCCCTCGCCCTGCCCGGCAGCCTGCTCGCCGCCGGCCCCGGCGGCGGCGGTGGCGCGGGCGGCAGCATGCCGGCCAAGGGCATGGAGCGGGACATGGATCGTGACCGGGATCAGGAAAAATACCGCGCCAAGGATGTCGAGAAGGACAAGGAGAAGGCCAAGGCGAAAGCCAAGGCTGACGGCGAGGACAAGAGCCAGGGTATCGGTGAGCAGGTCCGGGAACAGGCCCACAGCCAGGAACGGGACAAGGACGGCCTGGGCGACCAGGTGCGGGAGCAGGCGCAGGACCGCGACAGACGGCGGGATCAGTCGCAGCAGTAACACCTCTTCCACGCGGGGGCTTGATGCAGATCAAGTCCCCGCGTCCAGCCATTACCCACAATGGCCACAAGTGCGAAAGGCCATTCCGGCCGCATCATCTATTGCCTACTCCATGGGGGAAACATCAATGAACAAGCAATGGAGCATGTTCGGCCTGGCCCTGCTGCTGCTGGTCATCATCACCGCCATCCTGCTCGGCTTCATGGTCAGCCTGACCAATCCGGTATCCTGGACCCTGATCGTGGTGCTGGCCCTGGTGCCCTACATCCACAAGCGCATCGTCGCCAACCGCTTTGTCGAATGGCGCGACGCCTACAGCGTCGGCATCGAGGCCATCGACAACGATCACAAGAAACTGTTGAACCTGATCAATCAGCTACAGACCGCGGCCCACTACCAGACCGATCCACAGTACGAGCGCGAGGCCTTCGATGCCCTGGTGGACTACACCAAGACCCACTTCAAGCGCGAAGAGGATCTGATGCAGACCCACGGCTATCCCACCTATGCAGAACACAAGGGCGAGCACGAGGCCATGATCGCCAAGGTGAACGAGCTGATGCAGCGCTACCAGGCCAGACCGCACGAAACCATCGAGGAGGCCGTGCAATTCCTCAAGAAGTGGCTCATCGGCCACATCAACGGCACCGATCAGGGCTACAGCCAGTTCCTGCGCGACAAGGGCGTGCGCTAAGGCTGCTGCACCGTCGGAGCCCACTCCGTGAGCGAAGCTGCGCCCAGACCGGCCGCCGGGAGGCCCCGGCTCCTACGCTTGTTCTGATGCCCTGCCGCGCCAAGCGGCCAGGCGCTCCGCCCACCGCTCGTGCCACGACAGCAGCGCCGGGATCACCCCCAGCACCAGCACGGTGGCAAAGGCCAGACCGAACACCAGCGAGATCGCCATCGGGATCAGGAATTGCGCCTGCAAGGAGCGCTCGAACAGCAGCGGCACCAGACCGACGATGGTGGTCAGCGAGGTCAGCAGCACGGCGCGCAGGCGCTGGCAGGAGGCCTCGACGATGGCCGTGTCCGTATCCATCCCCTCTTCGCGCAGCGTCTGGTAGAAGCTCACCAGGATGATGGAGTTGTTGACCACGATGCCGGTAAGGCCGAACAGCCCGAACAGTGACAGGATGGTCAGTTCCATTCCCATCACCCAATGCCCCACCACCGCGCCGAGCAGGCCGAAGGGGATGATCGCCATCACCACCAGGGGCCAGCCGTAGGAACCAAACACCCAGGCCAGGGTGACGTAGATCATCAGCAGGGCGAACACCAGACCCATCCGCATGTCGCCGATGGTCTCCGCCTGATCGGCGGCGCGGCCCTGGAATGAATAGTCGATGCCGTAGCGCGCCACCAACTGCGGCAACACGTTTTCCTGCAACGAGGCGATGACGCGGCCGGCATTGTTCTGCGCGCGATCGACATCGCCGAACACATTCACGGCCAGGCGGCCGTCGGCGTGGCGCAGCGCCTCGAAACCCTGGCGCGCCACCAACGCGGCGACAGTGCCGAACGGCAGGCTGCGCCCATCGGGCAGAACGATGGCGAAGCGCTCCAGGCTGCTCATGCGGTGGCGCTCGTTGTCCGGCAACACCACGCGCACCTCGATCTCGTCCAGACCGTCCTGATAGATCTGCGCGATACGGCCGTCGTAGGCGGCACGCAACTGCCGGCCGACGGCCTCTACCGTCAGTCCCGCCGCGCGCCCTTCCGGCGTGAGGCGATAGATAAGCTGCTCGCGCCCGAAGGGCATGTCGTCTTCCACCGCCGACACACCGGGATAGTCGTTCAGCACCTCGGCGAGATCCAGCGCCGCCGCCTTCAGGGTGGCGGCGTCGGCACCGGTGAGGCGGATCTCCAGGTCGCGCCCCGGCGGCCCGCCGATGCGCGCGCCGACCGCGAAGGTCTCCAGTCCGGGCACGCGTGGCAGGCGCGCCTCCCAGGCGCGAATGAACTCGGCATTGCTCACCTCACGCCGATCCGGTGAAGTCAGTTCCACCAGCACCGCACCAAAGGCATCGCCGCTGCGTTCGGAGCCGGGACCGACGGCGATCACGCTGCGCAGGCGCGGCACCGCCGTCTGCACGATGCCGCCGCCGAATTGCGCATCGGTTTCCCACAAGGCGCGGTGCACATCTTCGACAAAGCGCTCCACCCGCTGCGGTGGTGTGCCGGCAACGAAGGACACGTTGGCATAGAGGATGGTGCTATCCGGTGACGGGAAGAAGGTAAAACCGAGGCGGCCGCCAGCGAGCAGGCCGAACGACAGGATCAGCAGCGCCAAGGTACCGCTCAGCGTAATACCGCGGTTGCGCACCGACCACTGCACCGCACGGCGGAAATGGTGGTCGCGGAATCGGTCGAAGGCAGCGTCGAAACGCATGCGGAACGGCCCCGGCACATAAGCATCCATGTTCTGCAGTGTCTTGCCGAGCTGCGCCGGCAGGATCAGGAAGGTGATCACCAAGGTAGCGAGGATCACGCAAATCACCACCAGCGGGATGTCGAACAGGATCTGGCCGATGATGCCGCCGATGAGCATCAGCGGTATGAACGCCGCCACGGTGGTGATCGACGACGACATCACCGGCGAGAACATGCGGTGTGCCGCCTCTTCCGCCGCGTGCAGCGTGCTGGCGCCGCGCTGGTGCAAGGTGTAGGCGTGCTCGCTCACCACGATGGCATTGTCGACGATCATGCCCAGCGCCATGATCAGACCGAACAGGCTGATCATGTTGACCGAGCCGCCCACCAACCAGAGCACGGCGAGAGCCGCCGTGAACGATACGGGAATGGTCAGCGCCACGCGGCCGGCGAGGCGGCCACTCAGGAACAGATAGAGCATGCCGAGCACCAGCACCAGACCACCGAGACCGTTGCTGAGCAGCAGGTCGATGCGCTCGGCGATCAGTTCCCAGCTCTGGTCGTAGAGCTTCACGTCGACCCCGGCCGGCAGGCGCGGCCGCCCCTGTGCCATCCACTCGGCGACGCTACGCGCCGATTCCAGTGCATCGGCGCTCTCGCTGCGCTGCAACAGCAACTCCACCGCCGGCTTGCCGTTGTGGAAGATCAGTTGCTGGCCGTCGCGCGGCCGCCGCTCGATGGTCGCCACATCGCCCAGCGTCACCAGGCCGTGCTGCGCATCGCCACGCAGCGGGATCCCGGCAAAGCCCTGCAGCGTGCGGCGCTGCTCCAGGCTGCGCAACTGATGCGCCACATCGTCCCGCCCCGCCATGCCGGCGGGCAGGTCGCGGCTGGTGCGTGCGACGCTGTCGGCCACGGCATCCAGGCTCATTCCCAGTTCGAGCAGGCGCGCCGTCGGCACCTGGATCGCCACCTCTTCCTTGGGCAGGCCGTTGAACACCACGCGGGCGATACCGTGGCTCAGCAGTTCCTGCTCGATGCGCCGCACCACCGGCCGCAGCTCGCGCAGGTCCGCCGGTCCGCTCACCAGCATACGGCCGATGTCCTCGTAGCGGATCACGCGGGTGATGATTGGCTCTTCCGCCGTCTCCGGCAGGTTGCGCCGCTGCGCCACCAGGTCCTTCACCTGCTCCAGCGCCAGCGCCATATCGGTCTTGGGATAGAACTCCAGCGTGATGGCCGAGACGCCGATGGCCGAAGTGGAGGACAGCAGCTTGAGGTTGTCTACCGTGCGCAGGTCCTGCTCCAACGGTACGGTGATACCGCTCTCGATGTCTTCCGCCGAGGCGCCCTGCCACACCACACGCACGGTGATGTAATTGAGGTCGAAACTGGGCATGAACTGCGTGTTCAGCTTCTGCAACGCCCACACGCCACCGAGCACCATCAGCAGCATGAGCATATTGGCCGCGACGCGGTGGCGCGCGAACAGACCGATCAGGCCGTGACTCATCGCGCGCTACTCCGCCGCCACCACCCGCAGCCCGTCCATCGCATTGGGCAGGCGGGTGATCACGATGCGGTCGCCGCTGCGCAGTTCCGGACTGCGCAACAGCAGGCGCGTGGTGCCGTCATCCAGCAAGGTCTCGCCCAGACGCTCCACCGGCAGCGCCGCCAGTCGGCCATCCTTGAGGCGATAGATGCGATCGCGCCCATACAGCGCCTCAGGGGGCAGGGCTACCGCCTGCTCGACCGCCGGCAACTGCAGATACACCTCGGCAAAACGCCCCAGCGGCAGTTCCGGCGCACCGGCCACGAAACGCAACAGCGCATCCACCCCGGCACCGCCGGCACCGGCCCGTCCGGACAGCCCGTTCAGCGTCAGCTCATAGGACACCCCGTCGATGGAAGTCGTGGCGCGCACCTCGCCGGCATCGAGCGCGCGACGCACGGCGGCCAGCCAGGGCGCCGGCACCGTGGCGCGAATCTCCAGCCCCGCCACGTCATAAATGGCGGCAATGCGATCGCCCACCCGCACCCGATCCCCTGGCGCCACATGCAACTCCGCCACCCGCCCGGTGAACGGCGCGATGATCCGCGTCCGCTCCACATCGAGCCGCGCCTGATCCCGCTGCGCCTCCAGCTGCGCCAGCCGCTGCGGATAGTCGGCCACCGCCAGCTCCCGCGCCGCCAGCGACAGACGCTGCCGCTCCAGCGCCGCATTGGCCTCGTCCAGCGCCGACTGCGGCCCCAAACTGCGCGCCACCATCGTCTGCGCCCGCTCCACCGCCTTCTCCGCCAGACGCAACAGCTCGCGCTCGCGCGCCAGCGCCTGCACATCGTTGGCATGACTGCGCCGGGCGCTGGCCACCTGCGCCTCGCGCTGCGTCAGCACCAGCCGCGCATCGCGCTCATCGAGCAACACCAGCGGCTCGCCCGCCGCCACCACCGCCCCCTCGCGTACCGGCACCTCGGCCACATAGGCCGCCACCGCCGCCGTCAGCTCCGCCGCCCGCGGGCTGTCCACCACACCATACAGCGTCAACAGCGGCGCATGACGCGCCGGCATCACCGTCTCCACCGCCACCGTCCAAGCCCGCTCGCGCACCTCCGCCGGCATCTGCGCCGGACGGGTCACCACCAGCAGCAAGAAACCCATCACACCCGCGGCGAGCAGGGTCACAGGCATCAACTTGGGGGGAATACGCGGCAACTTCATCGACAACTCCGGGAAGGGGTACGGCAGGCCGGCCATTTTACCGGAATGGGGGCGGCAGGGAGGGAAGAAAAGGTAAAGAAGTGCGAGGGGTGGGGCAGTGGCGGGCTTCGGAATGGTCAAACGGAAACCGTGGCAACGCCTACGCCACTCCTGCGCCTGCCAGCAACGGATGTATCAGAGGGCGGGTTGGGCTGATGCTAGGGAAGCTCTGAATAAGTTCAGAGCTTCCTTAGGTGACAGGATTGCAGTCGTCAACATCAACACACAAACTGTTAATCGCGTGTTATTCCTCCCTGCTCGCACAACGCCGCGTTCAATAGCCGGGGAACCTGGGTCAGGTCAGACATGATCTCATTCACCTTGCCAACCACTCCATACGCTTCGCTTCATCTGCCGATGTGCACAGGTTTATCGTCGTACCGTCCGCAAAATCCATGCTCCAGGTACTGACCTTTTCGACATGTGCGTAGGCGGGGTCGTCGCATCTGAAATGGTTTCCGGCGCCCCCAATGCGAATGGAGTCACCCTCGCCATACTTGACCACCAGATCACGCGATGATGCCACCGGGCGCTCCGGGATCGGCTCTTTGGCGCAACCCGTCAGGAGTACTGTGATTAGGGAAGCTCTGAATAAGTTCAGAGCTTCCGCGGCACAGGGATGTGCCGCCATTTTTCAACGACGATAAGTCGTTGAAAAATGAAGCCGAGCGAAAATCACACTTTTCGCTTGGCGTGGTTTTGTCCACGGATGGACTTATGTCGCGCAGCCCAGGGAGGGGCGGGAGCGACCTGAGAAGTCCAGGATGGACTTATTCAGACCTTCCTTAATACGGGGATGTAGATGCAGCGGCTACGCATTGGCAACCTCCATGTCTGCCGGCAGCAGCGTGGTCAACTCAGCGCGGACCCTGCAACTTCGCTCTCCGCCTGGAAAGCGCAATCACCTGCCAAACGCCCCAGGCCATGATCGCGCCGCCCACGGCGAACATCGCCGCCAGGACGGAGTCGTTGTTGAGCAGGGGATGAAAGGCATTGCCGTCGGCGGCGAACTTGCCGTACAAGGCGAGGCCGACGAGGATGGCGCCGGGGGTGTCGATGACGCTGACCCAGAGCAGCTTGCGCTCGATGTCTTTGGCTTCCTTTTCCCGATCGGGCTGCATACGGAATTCTCCCTGTTCCATTGTTTGAGTTATGTCTTCGCCATGCCTGGCCATGCTGCCGTGGACGCATGGCTCGCCGGACGCTCATGCATTAAGGCGCAAAAGGCGGCCCAGTTCAAGTTGATGTGATGCAGCAGCGCCCGATTCCACGTCAGCCTTATTGACATCAGGCCCGGGCGGCAGCCCGAACCGCCGTGCGGTATGATCCGCCCATCGACAACCCAAGCAGGAGTTTCCCGTGGCCAAGCAAATCATCCATACCGACATGGCCCCCAAGGCCATCGGCACCTATTCCCAGGCCGTGAAGGTCGGCACCACCGTATATCTCTCCGGGCAGATCCCGTTGGTGCCGGAGACCATGGAGGTAGTGCAGGGCGACATGCGCGCGCAGGTGCGCCGCGTGTTCGACAACCTGAAGGCGGTGGCCGAGGCGGCCGGCGGCTCCCTGGCCGATGTGGTCAAGCTCAATGTGTTTCTCACCGACCTCACCCACTTCCCGCTGGTCAACGAGGTGATGGCCGAATACTTCGCCCAGCCCTATCCCGCCCGCGCCGCCGTGCAGGTCGCCGCCCTGCCCAAGGGCGTGCCGGTGGAAATGGACGGGGTGATGGAGTTGGAGTAAATATCTGATTCTGGGACAGGGGGCACCATATGCGGCCATCTATTGCACTGGAACGCCATCGCGCCGCCATCCGGCAGGCGGTCATCCGCCATCGGGCGGTCAACGTCCGCGTGTTCGGCGCGGCGCTGACCGGACAGGACAGTGACGACAGCGATCTGGACCTGCTGGTGGACCCACTGCCCGGCGTGACCCTGTTCGATCTGGGTGGCCTGCAAATCGAGCTGGAAGAAATGATGGGTATCCCGGTCGAGGTTTTGACTCCCGGGGATTTGCCGGCCAAATTCCGCAGCCAGGTCCTGGCCGAAGCCCAGCCGGTATGACGGTCAACCGCCTGGAGGATTACCTCGAACACATATCGGAGGCGGCCCGCCTCGCCCTTTCCTATGTCGCAGACCTCGACAAAAAGGCCTTTCTTGCCGACAAGCGCCCCCAGCAAGCGGACACCCTGAATATTGTGGTCATCGGCGAAGCAGCAACGAAAATCAGTACTGAGTATCCTGATTTCATCGTCCGGCACCCCTCGGCCCCCTGGAAAAGCATGAAGGGCATGCGCCATCGCATTGCCCACGGTTATTTCGATATTGATCTGGATATCGTCTGGGCAACCGTTCAAACGGCCCTCCCCCCACTTGTTGATCAGCTCACCGCCTTGCACGCGTCCTTGCAACAGGATAGTTGACTACACCCATGCCCACCTGGCGCACGCTGTCTGCCGACCCGCTGATCCGCCTCACCCTGGCGACGCTGCTGCTGCTGGCCATCGAGTTCGGCGGCGCCGGTCTGCTGTCCACGCTGGAATACCGCTACGGCGATCTGCTGCTGCGCCGGCATGCGGCGCAGCAGCAGCCCGATCCGGACATCGTCATCGTCGACATCGACGAGCGCAGCCTGGATCAGATGGCGCCGCTGGCCGGGCGCTATCCCTGGCCGCGCGCGATCTTTGCCGAACTGATCGAGGGCATGGCGCGGCAGCGGCCGGCCGCCATTGTGTTCGACATCCTGTTCTCCGACGCCGATGTGGCCAACCCGGACGGCGATGCCTGGCTGACGGAGGTGGCGCGGCAGCAGGGCAATGTCTACTTCCCCCTGCTGCGCCTCGCGGGCGGCGATGCGCAGGGCGTGCCACTGGCCCAGTACGGCGCACTGCTCGGCATCGAACGCGGACCGCAGGCGCGGGATGATGCTCGCGTGGCGTTGCTGCTGCCGCTGCCGGCACTGGCGGAAACAGGACGGCTCGGCGCCATCAACTACACCGAGGATGCCGACGGCATCGGCCGCCGCTATCACCTCTACCTCGATGCGCAGGGTTGGCACATCCCCTCGCTGCCGGCGCGGGTGGCAAGGGATCTGGGCTATGCACTTCCGCCAGCGCCCGACCTGCTGCTCAACTGGCGCGGCCCGGCACTGAGCTATACGCGCATTCCGTTGTTCGATCTGTACGACGATCTGGCGCGCAGCCGGCCGCAGCGCCCCGCCGATGAGCTGACCGGCAAGATCGTGATCATCGGTTCCACCGCCGCCGGCCTGCACGATTTGCGCAGCACGGCGATGGGCAGTCTGTATCCGGCGGTGGAGATCATCGCCACCGCCCTGGACAACCTGAAACACGGTGATGCACTGCGTCCGGTGCCGACCTTTGTTGCACCACTCGCGGCATCGCTGCTGCTCGGTGCGCTGTTCCTCGCCTTCCGCCGCCATATCAATCCGCTGCGCATCGGCCTCGGCCTGCTCGTCGCCACGCCGCTGTTCGCCGCGGTGCAGTACGGCGCGCTGCAATTGCGCTGGGTCGTGCCGCTGTTCACGCCGCTGGTGTTCGGCTGGCTGTATTACTTTGCCGCGGCGCTGTATGCCTGGCTGCGCGAGCGGCGCGAGCGCGAACGTTCGGTGCAGATCTTCAGCCGTTTCCTCGACCCGCGCGTGGTACAGAATCTGGTGGCGCAGGGTGAATCGGCCTTGACGCTGAAAAGCCAGAGCCGCCAGATCACCGTGCTGTTCTCCGACATCCGCGGCTTCACCACGCTGTCCGAGCAGCACAGCGCCGAGGAGATCGTCGATCTGCTCAACGACTACTTCTCGCGCCAGGTGCAGGTGATCTTCCAGCACAACGGCACCATGGACAAATTCATCGGCGACGCCATCATGGCCTTCTGGGGCGCGCCGGTGGACGATCCGAACCAGGCGGTCAACGCGGTCAATGCGGCGCTGGCCATGTGCGACACGCTGGAGACATTCCGCCGCCATCTCGGTCCCTCCGGCGAACACTTCGATGTCGGCATCGGCATCCATACCGGCCCGGCGGTGGTGGGCTTCATCGGCTCGGCCAACCGCCTCGACTACACCGCCATCGGCGACACCGTGAATCTCGCCAGCCGCATCGAGGGCCAGACCAAGGGTGTGGCGCGCGTTCTGGTCTCCGCCGATACCCGCGCCCTGTGCGGCGACGCGTTTGACTTTGTCGACCACGGTTCCTATAAGGTGAAGGGCCGTACCCAGGAAGTGCGGCTGTATGAGCCATGCCGCAAGGCAGATGCAAGTGATAAGTGACAAGCAAATGAAATCGCCGCGCTCGTGTAGTTCTCGTATTCACATGACCGTGCGCGCAGCGCACTCCTCCACTTGTCACTTGCGACTTGTCACTTGTAACTATTTGACGCGAGGTCTGCTATGAAACGACCGCTTGTTACCCTCCTGCTGTTTGGCCTGAGCTATGTCGCCCAGGCCGATCCGGCCCATGTCATCCGCGCCACCGAGCTGAAGGACAAACCGTTCAGCGATGCCGCCACGCTGCTGCCGCTGGCGGAAAATGTGTTGGTGGATGTGCTGGCGCGCGAGGGCGGCTGGTACCGGGTCAAGGTGAATAATGCGGAAGGCTGGGTACGCATGACCGCACTGCGCCTCGGCGACGGCAGCGCCAAACCGGGCGACTCCGGCGTCGGTTCGGCGCTGCAATTCCTCTCCACCGGCCGCTCCGGTTCCAGCGGCGTCACCGTCGCCACCGGCGTGCGCGGCCTCGATGCTGCCGACATCAGCAACGCCACCCCCGATCCCATGGCGGTAGACAACCTTGAAAAGTTCGCCGTCAAACCCGGTGACGCGCGCCGCTACGCTGCGGAGGCCAAGTTGCAGGCACAGAAGATCGCCTATCTGAAAGACCCGAAGAAGGCCGCGCAACAGCAGCAGAACACCACCAGCCCCTTCCCGTGGGAATGAACATCATGAACAGATTGCCCAAGTATGTATTCATCGCCGCGCTGCTGGGACTTGCCGGCAACGTCGGCGCCGGTCCGCTCGACGGCCTGCTGGGTGGTGGTAGCGGCGGCAAGGAGATCGATCTGGGCGGCCTGCTCAAATCGGCCAGGGAGGCCTTCGGCGAGGTGAAGCCGGAGCAGGAGCGCACCATCGGCCGCGAGGCCGCCGCCGTGCTGCTCGGCGCCGTGCCGTTGGTGAAGGATGAGGCCCTGCAGCGCTATGTCAACCGCATCGGCTATTGGGTCGCGCTGCAGAGTGAACGGCCGAAGCTGGACTGGCGCTTCGGCGTGCTCGACTCCATGGACATCAATGCCTTCGCCTCGCCCGGCGGTTACGTGTTCATCACCAAGGGGCTGCTGTTGCGCATGGGTTCCGAGGCCGAACTGGCCGGCGTGCTGGCGCATGAGATCGCCCATGTGGTGGAACGGCATCACCTGAAGGCCGTGCAGAAAGGTGCCCGCCTCGACCTCGCCGTCGGTCTCGCCGGAACCCAGATGGAAGGCGGCGACCGTGAAAAGCTGGACAAGATCGCCGGCGGCTTCAAGGAGTTGTACAGCCGCGGTCTGGACAAGGAGGACGAGCACGCCGCCGACCGCCAGGGAGTGGTGCTCGCCGCACGTGCCGGCTACGACCCTTATGGCCTGCCCGCCACCCTGCAGACCCTCGGCGCCATGAACCCCAAGGATGGCGCCCTCGCCTTCCTGTTCAAGACCCATCCGGCGCCGGGGCAGCGCCTCGATCTCATCGATGCCGTGTTCGCCCCGCTGGAGGCCTATGCCAACCAGCCCGCGGTGAAGGAGCGTTTTCTGCGCGAAGTCACCGCCGCACAGAAGCGCGGTGCCTTTGAGGACCCCGGCTTCCGCCTCAATGCCGCCGTGTCACCAGCGGCGGCGCGCTACCTGCACCGTCATGATTGATTCGGGTCCGCAAATGAACGCGAATGGGCGCAAATAAAACCCGTTCGGAAATTCGTTTCCCATTTGCGTCCATTCGCGTTCATTTGCGGACTGATGATTTTGAGACTTAACGGATTTTGCCCAGGCCCCGGCGCACCGGGCGCTCACTGAACTCATGGACGCCAACGACTCCCCCCCCGTCACCGCCCTCAAGGGCGTCGGACCGCGCCTGGCCGCGCGGCTGGAACACCTCGGCATCCACACCGTGGATGACCTGCTGTTCCACCTGCCGCTGCGCTATCAGGACCGCACCCGCGTCGTGCCCATCGGCACCCTGCGCCCCGGCGACGAGGCCGTGATCGAAGGCGAGGTACTGCTCACCGAGATCAAGTTCGGCAAGCGGCGCATGCTGCTGTCGCGCATCGGCGACGGCAGCGGCACCCTCACCCTGCGCTTCTTCCACTTCAGCGCCACCATGCAGCAGTCCCTCGCCCGCGGCAGCCGCGTGCGCTGCTACGGCGAGGCACGCCCCGGCACGGTCGGGCTGGAGATGGTACATCCGGAGTTCCGCCGCGTCGATGAAACGGCACCGACGGCGGTGGAGGAACACCTCACCCCGATCTACCCCACCACCGAGGGACTGCAACAACCGTCGCTGCGCAATCTCACCAGCCAGGCTCTGCAATGGCTGCACGACGGCCGCCTGCCGCTCATCGATCACCTGCCGCCGGAACTGTTGCGCGGACTCGGTTTTCCATCGTTGCAGGAGGCCGTCACCTATCTGCACCGCCCGCCGCCCGACGCACCGCTGTCGCTGCTGGCCGAGGTACGCCATCCGGCGCAGCGCCGCCTCGCCTTCGAGGAACTGTTGGCCCACACCCTGAGCCTGCGCCGTCTGCGTGCGCAGTCGCAACGGCACAAGGCGCCACCGCTGCACGGCGACGGTGTATTGCGGGAAAGATTTCTCGCGGCCCTGCCCTTCCCGCTCACCGGGGCACAGCAAAGGGTCGGTGCCGAGATCGCCCGTGACCTGCAACAGCCGCATCCGATGCAGCGTCTGGTACAGGGCGACGTCGGCTCGGGCAAGACGGTGGTGGCCGCGCTGGCGGCCTTGCAGGCCGTGGAGGCGGGGTATCAGGCGGCGGTGATGGCGCCCACCGAACTGCTCGCCGAGCAGCACTTCCACAACTTCGCGCGCTGGCTCGCGCCGCTCGGCATCGAAGTGGCCTGGCTGGCCGGCAAGCTGAAGACGAAGGCGCGGCGCGACATACTGCAAGGTCTGGCCGACGGCAGCACGCGCATCGCCGTCGGCACCCACGCCCTGTTTCAGGAGGGGGTCGAGTTCCATGACCTCGGCCTCGTCATCATCGACGAGCAGCACCGCTTCGGCGTGCATCAGCGCCTCGCCCTGCGCGAGAAGGGCAAGAGCGGCGGGCGCTATCCGCACCAGCTCATCATGACCGCCACGCCGATCCCGCGCACCCTGGCGATGACCGCCTATGCCGATCTCGACTGCTCCATCATCGACGAGCTGCCGCCGGGGCGCACGCCGGTGGAGACGGTGGTGATCCCGGACAGCCGCCGCGACGCGGTGGTGGCGCGCGTGCACTCCGCCTGCCGCGCCGGCCGCCAGGCCTACTGGGTGTGTACCCTCATCGAGGAATCGGAAACGCTGGCCGCGCAGGCGGCGCAGGATACCGCCGCCCTGCTCGCCGCGGCGCTGCCCGATCTGCGCATCGGCCTGGTGCACGGCCGCCTCCGGCAGGACGAGAAGGAGCGGGTGATGGCCGACTTCAAGGACGGCCGCATCGATCTGCTGGTCGCCACCACCGTCATCGAGGTCGGCGTCGACGTGCCCAATGCCTCCCTGATGATCATCGAAAACGCCGAGCGCCTGGGGCTGGCGCAGCTGCACCAGCTGCGCGGCCGCGTCGGCCGCGGCAGCACCGAGAGCCATTGCGTGCTGATGTACCACGGCCCGCTGTCGCTACAGGGCCGGGAACGGCTGGCGGTGATGCGCGAGACAGCGGACGGCTTCGAGATTGCGCGCAAGGACCTGGAGCTGCGCGGCCCCGGCGAGGTGCTGGGCACGCGCCAGACCGGCCTGCTGCAACTGCGCATCGCCGACCTGCAGCGCGACCAGTCCCTGCTGGCCGAGGCCTCCCGCAGCGCCGATCTGCTGCTCCAGCGCTGGCCGCAGCAGGCGGCCTTGCTGATCCGCCGCTGGGTCGGTGCGGCGACCCGCTACGGCGAGGTATGATGCGGCAATTGAAGTTACAAGTTTCAAGTTGCAAGTGACAAGAATGATTCCGCGCCATCGCGCGGTCGTGTCCCGCGTCAGCAGCCACTTGCAACTTGCCACTTGTCACTTGTCACTTGGAACTGATTTCTTGGATAACTACGGCAAACACAGCACCGAACCCGTCTGGCATGCGCCGCGCCGCCTGCTGCGCAGCGCCGTGCCGGCTGCCATCTGGTCCTGGCTGCTCGACCCCTCGTCGCTGACGCGGCGCCTGCAACGGGCCTGCGGCGATGGTTTCCGCGTCCAGGTGCTGCAACAACGCTGGGAACTGCCGCAACTGAGCGAGGCGCGCGTGCTCGGCATCAAGGCCGGACACCATGTCCTGATACGCGAGGTACGCCTACTGTGCGGCGACAAGCCCTGGGTGTTCGCACGCACCGCCATTCCCGCCGCCACCCTCACCGGCCGTGAACGCCGCCTCCGCCACCTCGGCACGCGCCCCCTGGGCGGCCTGCTGTTCCGCGACCCCAGCATGCGCCGCGGTGAGCTGGAGATCGCCCGCATCCATCGCGGCCAGCCGCTGTTCCGCCTCGCCTGCGCCGGGCTGGAAACGCCGCCGGCGGAGCTGTGGGGGCGGCGCTCGCTGTTCTTTCTCCACGACAAGCCGCTACTGGTGTGCGAGATGTTTCTCCCGGGAGTGGGCGAAGAATGAAACCGCTGGAGCGGATCAAGCCCGTGCTGCCCTGGCTGCGCCTGATGCGGCTGTACCGGCCAGCCGACCTGGGCCTGTTGTGGTTGCTGGGGCTGTGGGGACTGTGGCTGGGCAGCGACGGCCGGCCGGCCGTGAGCGCGCTCACCCTGCTGCTGTTGGCCCTGCTCGCCCTGCGTGCCCTCGGCTGGCTGGCGCACGATCTGGCCACCGCGCTGCTGGCCCATCCGCGCCACAGTGCCGTGGAGGTACTGCGCGGACTGCCCCTGCCGCTGCGCTGGCTGGCGGGCGGCGAACTGCTGCTGGCGCTGGTACCGTTGCTGCTGCTCGGCTGGCCCACCCTGGTGATCGCCCTGTGCGCGACAACCCTCGGGATGGCGTTTCTCGTCCTGCGCCGCCGCACCTTTCTCGGCGAACTGCTGCTCGCCCTGGCCCTGGCCTGCGCCACCCTGGCCGGCTTCACCGCCAGCGGCGCCCTGCCCGGCAAGACCGCCTGGCTGGTCTACACCGCCGCCGTGCTGTGGAGTGGCGCGGCCCTGATCCAGTACGCCGCGCTGCACCTGCAACAGCACGCCCGCCTCGGCATCAAGAGCATCACCATGCTGTTCGGCCGCGCCGACCGCTGGCTCATCGCCCTGCTCCAGCTCTTCGCCCTCGCCGCCCTCGGCCTCGCCGTACACCAGGAAAAGCTGGGCGTCTTCATGCACCTCGCCCTTGCCGTCGGCCTCGCCCTCGGCCTGTACCAGCAGTACCTCATGGCCGGCGCCAGCGAAACCGGCTACCGCCGCGCCTGGCTCAACAACCTCTGGTTCGGCCTCGCCCTGTTCTGCGGCATCGCCTTTTCCTATCTGTGCCGCTGTCCGACATAAAACCCTTTCGCGATGACCATGGCGGGTCAGCCAGGTTGTAGGTCGGACTTCAGTCCGACCTACAACATCTTTACCTTTATCTCCGTCCCTACAAACCCGCCCACCACAAACGCAGGCGCAGCCCCCAGCCGGTGGTATAGCCGCGGGTGACGAAACGGATTTCGCCCGCACCATCGATCACGAATACCGCCGGTACGCCGGTCACGCCCCACTGCCGCGCGATATCACCATCTTCATCCGCCACCGTCGCCCAGCGCAGGCCATGCTGCGTCAGGTACTGATTCACTTCCGGCGCCGTGCCCGACTGCATCGCCACCGTGAGCAACGGCACATCCTGCGCCAGGGCATCGATGGTCCCCTGTTCCGCGCGGCACACCGGACACCACGTGCCCCAGAAATACACCAGCGCCGGCGCACCGCGCAGCTGCGCCAGATCAAATGCACGGCCGTCACTCAGTGTTGCCGCCAGGGCCGGCGCCGGACCACGCGCGGCATCACGGGTGAGATAGGCCTCGACAGCGAGCAGAAAGATCAGCAGCAACAACAGCTCGCCGCCGAGGCGCAACAGGCGGCGCGGGGCGAGCCAAGTGCGTAGGCGGATAAGTACTGAGTTCATGACAGGCATGGGGTCGACCGCCGGCACGAGGGACGAGATACAAGATGCAAGGTTGGAGCGCGCTGCGCACATGGCGGTCTTGCTTCAAGACAACTCGGGCGCCGCGAGTTCATTCCTCGTCCCTTGTCCCTCGCATCTCGTACCCTGCTTTACGGGTGGCGCGGGAACACGGCGAGATGATCGAAGTCGGGCCGCAGGCCGACGCGCTCGCCAATGGTGTGGTCATGATGGCTGGGCGCCTGACACAACACGGTGGCACCGCTGGGCAGTCGCAGGGTGTAGAGAAACACCGCGCCGCGGAAGGCCTTGTCGATCACCTCGGCCTGCAACGCGCTGGCCGGATCGAGCATCAGATCGTCTGGGCGGATAAGCACATCCACCGGGCAGTCCTTGCGACAACCTTCCGGCACCTTGCCGGCGATGGGGCCGAGCGGCGTTTCCACCATGGTCTCGCCCACCACCATGCCCTGGAGCAGCACGCCCTGGCCGATGAAGTCGGCCACCTGGCGATCGGCAGGCTGATGATAGAGGTTGTAGGCGGTGTCCCATTGCAGGATGCGGCCGCCGTGCATCACGGCGATGCGATCGGCGATGGCGAAGGCCTCGAACTGATCGTGCGTCACCATCAGCCCGGTGATGCCCTCGTGCTTGAGGATGGTGCGCACCTCGCGCGCCAGCGATTCGCGCAGCTCCACGTCCATGCTGGAGAAGGGCTCGTCGAGCAGCAGCAGGCGCGGCTTCGGCGCCAGGGCGCGCGCCAGGGCCACACGCTGCTGCTGGCCGCCGGACAGGGCGTGCGGATAGCTCTTGCCGTACTGCGGCAGACCGACCAGTTGCAGCAGTTCCTGCACGCGCGCGGCGCGCTTGTCGGCGGGCCAGCGGCGGATGCCGAAGGCGACGTTGTCGGCGACGGTGAGATGGGGAAACAGCGCGAAATCCTGAAACACCATCCCCACCTGGCGCTTCTCCGGCGGCAGGGTCCAGCCGGCGCGGCTCACTTCGTCGCCGGCCAGCAGGATGCGGCCACTTCGCACCGGCTCGAATCCGGCGATGGCGCGCAGCAGGGTGGTCTTGCCGCAACCGCTCGGCCCCAGCAGACAGCCGATGGCGCCCTGCTTCAGGTGCAGCGCGGCGTCGAACACCACGGTGTGGTGGCCGTAGCCGACATCGATGTTTTCTACATCCAGCAGCTTCGTCATGGGTTCAGCACACGGTCTGGTCTTGTCCCGGCCGCGAGCGGCCGATGGTGCGCGACAGCAGGATCACCGGCACGATGCCGGCCAGCACGATGGCCAGCGCGGCACTGGCGGAATCGGCCAGGCGCTCGTCGGAGGCCAGCTCGAAGGCGCGCACTGCCAGGGTGTTGAAGTTGAACGGCCGCAGGATCAGCGTCGCCGGCAGCTCTTTCAACACATCGACGAACACCAGCAGCAGTGCGGTGAGCAGGCTGCCGCGCATGATCGGCATGTGCACCTCGCGCAGCACGCGCGCAGGGGCGAGGCCGAGACAGCGCGCGGCATCGTCCATGGATGGCTTGATCTTGCCGAGACCCGCTTCGACGGTGTTGAGCGAGACGGCGAGAAAGCGCACGCAGTAGGCGAACACCAGCGCCACCAGCGTGCCGGAAAGTATCAGGCCGGTGGAAACACCGAACTGCGCGCGCATGAAGGCGTCTACGGTGTTGTCCAGCCAGGCGAAGGGCAGGATCACGCCGACGGCAATGACCGTGCCCGGCACCGCATAGCCCATGCTCGCCACACGCACGGCGAGACCCACCGTCGGCGACGGGCGCAGGCGACGGCCGTAGGCCATCAGCAGGGCCAGCGCCACCGCAAGCACCGCGGTGATCGCCGCCAACAGCAGGCTGTTGCCCACCAGGACGAGGAAATCCATCTTGAGCCAGGCTGCGTTGGTATCCACCGCCCAGGCCGCGAGCTGCGCCGCCGGCAACAGAAAACCGAAGGCAACCGGAATGGAGCAGCCGACGATGGCGCCGGCACGCCACCAGCCGCGCAACTGATAGCGCGGCAGATGCGAGTAGCGCGTGCTGGTGTGATGAAAGCGCGCACGGCGGCGCGACCAGCGCTCCAGCAGGATCAGCACGAACACGAAGCTCATCAGCACCGCCGACAATTGCGCGGCGGCGGCCGGGTCGCCGAGGCCGAACCAGGTGCGGAAGATGCCGGTGGTGAAGGTGGCGAGGCCGAAGTACTGCACCGTGCCGTAATCGGCCAGGGTTTCCATCAGCGCCAGCGACAGGCCGGTGATGATCGCCGGCCGCGCCAGCGGCAGCGCAACGCGGCCGAAGCCCGTCCACGGCCCGGCACCCAGGGTACGCGATACCTCCAGCACGCAGATCGACTGCTCCAGAAATGCCGCACGCGACAGCAGATAGACATACGGATACAGCACCAGCGACAGCATCAGCACCGCGCCGGGCAGGGTGCGCAGATCGGGGAACCAGTAATCGCCGTAACTCCAGCCGAACCAGTCGCGCAGCTGCGTCTGCACCGGGCCGGCGAAATCCAGCATGCCGGTGTAGGTGTAGGCGATGATGTAGGCCGGCATCGCCATCGGCAGCAGCAGCGCCCACTCGAATACACGCCGCCCCGGAAACTCGCACAGGCTCACCATCCACGCCGCCGGGATGCCGATGGCCAGCACGCCGACACCGACGCCGAACAGCAGCACCAGCGAGTTGGTGACGTACTCCTGCAACACCGTTTCCTTCAGGTGCAGCCACACCTCGCCGGCCGGCACGAAGACGAAACTGAACACCACGATCACCGGCAGCGCCAGCAACAGCGCGGCCAGCACCACGCCGCTGCGCCACGGGTCGGGGCGGGGCAGCGTTTTAATGGCGGGGAGCGCGGCAGTAAGAGAAGTCATGGACGGTCAAGAATACAGGCGCGAGAGACGAGGCACGAGGGGGGCGCCCCCCCTCGTGCCTCGTCTCTCGCACCTCGTACCTGTGTTCTTAACGCCAACCCGCGCGATCCATCAGCCTGACCGCCGCCGCATTGAACTCGCCCAGCCTGGCCATGTTGACATCGTCGGCGCGGAACTCGCCGAAGGCACGCAGCGTGGCGCTGGTGGGAATGCCGCTGCGTACCGGATATTCCTGATTGGTCTCGGCATACCACTGCTGTGCCGCCTCACTGACAAGGAACTCCAGCAACCGCACCGCGTTGGCGCGATTGGGCGCGGCGGCGGTGACACCAGCGCCGCTGATGTTGACGTGGGTGCCGCGCTCATCCTGATTGGGCCAAAACACGCCGATCTGCTCGGCCACGGCCTTCTCGTCCGCCTTGTCCGATTCCAGCATCTGCGCCAGGTAGTAGGTGTTGGCGATGGCGATGTCGCACTGCCCCGCCACCGCGGCCTTGAGCTGATCGCGGTCGCCGCCCTGCGGCTTGCGCGCGAAGTTGGCGACAAAGCCCTTGGCCCAACCCTCGGTGGCGGCCTCGCCGCGGGTGGCAATCATCGAGGCCACCAGCGACTGGTTGTAGACGTTGTCGGAGGAACGGATGCAGATGCGGCCCTTCCACTTCGGCTCGGCCAGCGCCTCATAGGTGGACAGTTCGGCGGGGTCCACCCTGCCCTTCACGTACATGATGGGACGGGCGCGCAGGGACAGGCCGAACCAGTGGCCCGCCGGGTCGCGGAAGGTGGCGGGGATCGCCGCCTCCAACACCTTCGATTGCACCGGCTGCAACACGCCGGCCGCCCGGGCCGCGTGCAGATTGCCGGCGTCGACGGTGAGCAACACATCGGCCGGGCTGTTGCGCCCCTCGCTCTTCAGGCGCTGCAACAGGGCGTCGGCCTTGGCCGACACCAGGTTGACCTTGATGCCGGTCTCGGCGGTGAACTGGTCCAGCAGGGGCTTGATCAACGCCTCCTGGCGGGCCGAGTACAGATTCACCTCGCCGGCGGCGAGGGCCGCACCGTTGAGGCCGACGATGGCCGCCAGCGCGGCGGCAGACAGAAACAGACGACGGGACAGTTGCATGACAGGGTTGCTCCGTGGGCCAGGTTCAGGCGGAGATTCGCCTTTCGATGTAAGCGCGAACCATTCTCATTAAGATTGCTGTCCGTGTCAATAGGTCTCCTCACCGCCCCGCCCGTGCCACCGCCCACACCTCGATGCGCTCCGCCCCGGCGCGGCGCAGTACTCGCGCCAGTTCGGCCACGGTGGAGCCGGTGGCAATGACGTCGTCGACGATCGCCACATGCCGGGCGGCCAGGGGCCGGCGCAGGGCAAAGGCACCGCGCACGTTGCGGCGCCGTTCCCCGGCCGGGAGCAGGGACTGGGTGGCGGTGGCGCGCACGCGCCGCACCAACCCGTGCGCCAGGGGGATGCCGAACCGGCGGGCCAGGGGCCGTGCCAGTTCCAGCGCCTGGTTGTAGCCGCGTTCGCGCAGCCGTGCCGGGTGCAGCGGCACCGGCACGATCAGTTCGGGCGGGGTAATGATCTGTCCCGCCAGGTGTTGCGCCAGCAATTGCCCCAGCAAACGCCCCGGCGGCAGGCGCTGGTTGAACTTGAAGCCCTGTATCAGCCAGTCCAGCGGCGGACGGTACAGCAACGGTGCCACGGCGGTATCAAAGGATGGCGGATGGCTCAGGCACTGGCCGCACACATGCGGCTCTCCTCCCCCGCGTGCGGGGGAGGACGGGAGGGGGAGCGGCGCGGCACAGACCGCACAGGCTGCGCTATTCCAAGGCAAGGCATGCAGGCAACCGGGACACAGATCGAGCCCGTCGTGGCCCGGTGCGCCGCACAGCAGGCAGGTGGAAGGAAAAACGACCGACTGTATAAAATTCATACAGTCGTCAACCCACGACATCCTTTCCATTTGACAACCCCTCCTGGGCTGGGAATACTGCGTGGCCCTTATTGTATGCGCCTTTCCGGAGAACACCCATGCCCCAGGCCGCCCATCGCCAAGCCGCTTCCGACCTGCGCCACGACTGGAAGGTCGCCGAGGTCGAGGCGCTGTTCAGCACGCCGTTCATGGAACTGCTGTTTCAGGCCCAGCAGGTACATCGCCGGCACTTCGACCCCTCGGTAATCCAGGCCTCCAGTCTGCTCAACATCAAGACCGGCGGCTGCGCCGAGAACTGCGGCTACTGCTCGCAGAGCGCACACCACGAGAAGAAGGTGAAGCTGGAGCGCGACACCCTGATGGAGGTCGACGTGGTGGTGGCCGAGGCGCAGAAGGCGAAGGACAGTGGTGCCACCCGTTTCTGCATGGGCGCGGCCTGGCGTAACCCGCGTGACGAACAGCTCGACGTGGTGCTGGAGATGATCCGCCAGGTGAAGGCCATGGGCCTGGAGACCTGCGTGACGCTGGGCATGCTCACCGCCGCACAGGTGGCGAAGCTGAAAGAGGCCGGCCTCGACTATTACAACCACAATCTCGACACCTCGCGCGAGTACTACGACAAGGTGGTCACCACCCGCACCTACGACGAGCGCCTCGATACCCTGGCCGAGGTGCGCAAGGCCGGCATCAACGTCTGCGCCGGCGGCATCATGGGCATGGGCGAATCGCGCACCGATCGCGCCGCGCTGCTGGCGGAACTGGCCAACCTGCCGGAGCATCCGCAGAGCGTGCCCATCAACCTGCTGGTGAAGGTGCCGGGCACGCCGCTGGCCGACAGCCCCGATCTCGACATCTTCGAATTCATCCGCACCATCGCCGTGGCGCGCATCATCATGCCGCAGTCCTACGTGCGCCTGTCGGCCGGGCGGCAGAACATGCACGACGAGGCGCAGGCGCTGTGCTTCCTCGCCGGCGCCAATTCGATCTTCTACGGCGATCGCCTGCTCACCACCGACAACGCAACGATCAACCACGACCGCGATCTGTTCCGCCGTCTCGACCTGACGCCGGCGGCGTGAAAAGACCAAGACCATTAAACGCAAAGACGCCAAAGGCGCAAAGCTTTCATAGCGATCTCTTTGCGATCTTTGCGCCCTTGGCGTCTTTGCGTTGAAGGCTTTTGCTTCAATGAACGAACTCGAACAGGAACTGGCACGACGCGAGGCGGCGCATCTGTACCGCCGCCGCCGCGTCGTCGACTCGGCCCAGGGCGCGGAGATCATGGTCGATGGCCGCCCGCTGCTGTCGTTCTGTTCCAATGACTATCTCGGCCTGGCCAATCACCCCACGGTGATCGCCGCCATGCAGCAGGGCGCGGCACAGTACGGTGTCGGCTCCGGCGCGGCGCACCTGGTGACCGGCCACACGACGCCGCACCACCTGCTCGAAGAGGAGTTGGCCGAATTCACCGGTTATCCGCGCGCCCTGCTGTTCTCCACCGGCTACATGGCCAACCTCGGCGCGGTGAGTGCGCTGTGCGGCGCCGGCGATGCGGTGTTCGAGGATCGCCTCAATCACGCCTCGCTGCTCGATGCCGGCCTACTGTCGCGCGCGCGCCTGCAGCGCTTTCCGCACGGTGATGTGGCGGCGCTGTCCGCACGGCTCGCGGAAAGCAAGGCCCGGCGCCAGCTGATCGTCACCGACGGCGTGTTCAGCATGGACGGCGACATCGCGCCGCTACGTGAGCTGGCCGCGAGTGCAAAGCAAAATGGCGCGTGGCTGATGATGGATGATGCCCATGGCCTCGGCGTGATAGGAGAGCATGGCCGCGGCTCGATGGAGGTATGCGGCCTCACGCCGCACGAACTGCCGCTGCTGGTGGGCACCCTCGGCAAGGGCTTCGGCAGCTTCGGCGCCTTCGTTGCCGCGAGTGAGGTGATCATCGAAACGCTGATCCAGCAGGCGCGGCCCTACATCTACACCACTGCCCTGCCGCCGGCGGTGGCCGAGGCCACGCGCGCCAGCCTGCGCATCATCCGATCCGACGAAGGCGCCGAGCGCCGCGGCCATCTCGCCGCATTGGTGCAGCGTTTCCGTCAGGGTGCGCTGCAACTCGGACTCACGCTGATGGAGTCACCGACGGCGATCCAGCCGCTGCTGGTGGGCTATGCCGGCAAGGCGGTACAACTGTCGGAGGCACTGCTGGCAAAGGGCATCCTGATCAGCGCCATCCGCCCGCCCACCGTGCCCGAAGGCACGGCACGCCTGCGCATCACCTTCTCCGCCGCCCACACCGCGGCACAGGTGGACGCACTGCTCGATGCCCTGCAACACATCGCACTGCCGCTGCTGCGCGAGGGTCCATGATCTACGTCGAAACCACCGGCCGGGGTCCGGACCTGGTGCTGCTGCACGGCTGGGGCCTGCATGGCGGCATCTTCCGCAGCGTGGTGCCACAACTCGCCGCGCACCATCGTCTGCACCTCGTCGATCTGCCCGGCCACGGCCGCAGCACGCTGCCGGACGCGGACTACACCCTGGAAAATGTGGCGCGTCTCGTGGCTGCCGCCGTGCCGGAAAACGCCGGCTGGCTGGGCTGGTCGCTGGGCGGGCGCATCGCCCTCGCCGCGGCGGCGCAGGGCGCGTCCATCGCACGCCTGATCCTGGTCGGCACCAACCCCTGTTTCACCCGGCGCGACGACTGGCCGCACGGCATGCCGGACGCCGAGTTCGAACAGTTCGCCGCCGCGGTGCGCGACGACTGGGAACAGACGCTGCAACGCTTCCTCGCCATCCAGGCCCGCGGCTCGGAACGGGCGCGGGAAGAGTTGCGTACCCTGCGCCAGGACCTGTTTGCCCACGGCAAGCCGCAGCCCGCGGCACTGGCCGGCGGCCTGCATATCCTGCGCGACGCCGATCTGCGCATGGCACTGCCCAACATCGCGCAGCCGGCGCTGGTGCTGCACGGCGCGCGCGACACCCTCGCACCGCTCGCCGCGGCGGAATACACCGCAGCCCATCTGCCGCAGGGAAGATTGCAGGTCATCGCCAGCGCCGGCCATGCGCCGTTCCTGTCGCACCCCGACGCATTCCTGCACACCGTGGAAGAATTTGCCCATGAGTGATCTGCCGCTGCCCGACAAACGCCTGGTGCGCGCCGCCTTCGAGAAGGCGGCTGCACGTTATGACGAGGCGGCGGTGTTGCAACGCGAGATCGGCACGCGCCTTTTGGAGCGCCTGGAGCTGATGAAGATCGCGCCCCGGCGCGTGCTGGAGGTGGGCAGCGGTACCGGCTTTTGCAGTACGCAGTTGGCCGCGCGCTATGCAACGGCAGAGTTCATCGCCCTCGATATCGCCCACGGCATGCTGCGACACGCGCGCACCCGCTTCGGCTGGTGGCAACGCCTGCGCCGTAGCCCCGCCTTCATCTGTGCCGATGCCGAGTCCCTGCCGCTGATGGAGGCCTCGGTGGACCTGCTGTTTTCCAACGTCACCCTCCAGTGGTGCAACGATCCCGACGCCACCTTCGCGGAGTTCCGCCGCGTGCTGAAACCGGGCGGCCTGCTGCTGTTCTCCACCTTCGGCCCCGACACCCTGAAGGAGTTGCGCGCCGCCTGGCGTGCAGTGGACGATGCCATGCACGTGAATATGTTCATCGACATGCATGATCTGGGTGATGGTCTGCTGCGCAATGGTTTCGCCGATCCGGTCATGGACCGCGAGGACATCGTGCTGACCTATGGCGACGCGCGCACCCTGATGAGCGACCTCAAGACCATCGGCGCGCACAATGTCAATCGCGGCCGCCACGGCGGCCTCACCGGCAAGAACAGGCTCAACGCCATGCTGACCGCCTACGAACAGTTCCGCCGCGACGGCCGCCTGCCGGCCAGCTATGAAATCGTCTACGGCCATGCCTGGGCGCCGCTGACGCCGCGCCAGCAACAGACGCGCGACGGCAGCATCGCAATACCCTTCGCCCAGTTACTGGCCGAACTGAGGCAGAGACGCTGACGTGTCGATCGACTACTGTAGGGTGAAGACATCATGAGCCGCGGCATCTTCGTCACCGGCACCGACACAGGCGTGGGCAAGACCTGGGTCAGTGCCGGCCTGATGGCCGCGCTGCAACGGCAGGGTCTGCGCGTGCTCGGCATGAAGCCGGTCGCGGCGGGCTGCGAGCAGACAGCGAATGGGCTGCGCAACGAAGATGCCCTGCTGCTGCAGCGGCAGGGCTCCCACAGGGTGGACTACACCGTGATCAATCCCTATGCCTTCGCCCCGCCGGTGGCGCCCCACCTCGCCGCGGCGCAGGCCGGCAGGCCTATCGAGATGGAGCGCATCGCGCGCCACTATCAGACGCTGGCCGCCGAGGCCGATGCGGTGGTGGTGGAAGGCGCGGGTGGCTGGCTGGTGCCGCTCAATGAACGGGAGACCATGGCGGACCTTGCGCTGCATCTGGACCTGGAAGTGGTCCTGGTAGTCGGTCTGCGCCTGGGCTGCATCAGTCACGCCCTGCTCACCGCCGAGGCCATCCGCAACCGCGGCTGCCGACTCACGGGTTGGGTCGCCAACACCCTCGACCTGCACATGAGCAAACTGCCGCAGAACATCCTCTCCATCCAGCAGCGCATCGACGCACCGCTGCTCGGTGTCGTGCCCTACATGGACACCTTGTCCGTGGACACCGTCGCCGCACAGCTCACCATCAACCGGTGATCGCCTACGCCAGCATCACCAGCGTTACCGCCATCACCCCCATCCCCGCGATCAGGCCATACACGGCCTGGTGGCCGCTGTCGTATTTCTTGGCATTGGGGATCAGTTGATCGAGCGAGATGAACACCATGATGCCCGCCACGGCGGCGAACACCATCCCCAATACACCGTTGTCGAGAAAGGGCCGCAACAACAGATAGCCGACCAGCGCCCCCACCGGCTCGGCCAGGCCGGAGAGAAAGGCAAACCAGAAGGCGCGGGGCCGGCTGCCGCTGGCGTAATACACCGGCACCGCAACGGAAATACCTTCCGGAATATTGTGCAGCGCGATGGCGACGGCGATCGACAGGCCGACCACCGGATCGGCCAGCACCGCCATGAAGGTGGCCATGCCTTCGGGAAAGTTGTGAATGCCTATGGCCAGGGCGGAGAGCAAACCGACACGGTGCAGCCGGTGCAGCCCCGGCCTGCTCTCCTCCATGAACCGCACCTGGTGGGGGTTGTCGTGGGCCGGGACGAGAAAGTCGATGGTCAGGATCATCGCCACGCCGCCGAAGAACGCGGCGACCGCCAGCCAGGAACCGAGCCCCTTGCCGTACTGCCCCTGCAACAACTGCTGGCCGCCGGCGAACAGTTCGACGAAGGACACGTAGATCATGACGCCGGCGGAGAAGCCGAGCGCGGCGGCCAGCAGGGAAACATTGCTGCGCCGGGCAAACAGCGCAATGGCACCACCGATGCCGGTGGCAAGACCGGCCAGAGCAGTCAGGCCCAGGGCCAATAGAACGGCGTGATCCATGGCCTCGAGCATACCCGCGCCACCGGCAAGGCGCCAAATCGCCGCGACGGCGCCAAGCCGTTACCGCCGTCACACTGCCGACACACCTTTCCCTTATAAGATGTGCGCCTACTGCGATTTGATTGTCAAACCGGCGTATTTCGTATAAAAAAACTCCTTACGGACCATGACTCCACGGAGGGGAAACATGTCGTTGCACTCATCCACACGCACCCTGCTGTTTTTGCTGCTACTGGTCAGCGCCAGCACGCTGTCCGCCGCCGGCTATCCCGCCGCCCTCGCCCGCGAAATCCCCGCCTACCCCCAGGCGCAGCTCGACTCCGCCAGCGAGGACAGCCGTGGTGCCAGCGCCATACTCAATGCGAAGGGTTCGGTGGAGCAGGCGGCGCGCTATTACCAGGAAAAGCTCGCCGGCCAGGGCTGGAAACAGACCGCCGACGCCGCCATCGGCAATGCGCGCGCCCTGGAATTCAGCCGCGACAAGAGCAGCATCGCCATCAGCATCATGCCCACCTCCGCCGGCACCACCATCGCCCTCACCCTGAGCCGCTGAATTTCAGGCGCCGGAAACGCCAACGGCCTCCCGGGGGAGGCCGTTGGCGTTTGTACTGTAAGACAGAACCGTCAAGCAGCAAGCATATTGCGCAGCTTGTTCATGGCGTTCTTTTCCAGCTGACGGATGCGCTCGGCGGAGACGTTGTACTTGTCCGCCAAATCCTGCAGCGTGGTCTTGCCGTCATCCGACAGCCAGCGCGCAGCAACGATGTCGCGGCTGCGCTCGTCCAGGGTGGCAAGGGCGCTGTGCAGACGCTGGCTGTTGTCTTCTTCGAAATTGGCGGCCTCCAGCTGCGCCGCCGGCTCGAAGCGCGTATCGGCCAGATAGGCCGCCGGCGCCATCGCCTCATCCTCATCGTCGGACTGGGCATCGAAGGTGACGTCCTGACCCGCCAGGCGCGACTCCATCTCCAGCACCGTCGCCGCCGGCACGCCCAGGTCCTTGGCCACCGCGTCCACCTCCTCTTTGGAGAACCAGCCGAGGCGCTTCTTGGAGGAACGCAGGTTGAAGAACAGCTTGCGCTGCGCCTTGGTGGTGGCGACCTTGACGATGCGCCAGTTGCGCAGGATGAACTCGTGGATCTCGGCGCGGATCCAGTGCACCGCAAAGGACACCAGGCGCACCCCCTGATCCGGGTCGAAGCGCTTCACCGCCTTCATCAGGCCGATGTTGCCTTCCTGAATCAGGTCGGCCTGGGGCAGGCCGTA
The DNA here is from genome assembly GCF_004001245.1 of Sulfurivermis fontis. Classification (NCBI taxonomy): domain Bacteria; kingdom Pseudomonadati; phylum Pseudomonadota; class Gammaproteobacteria; order Thiohalomonadales; family Thiohalomonadaceae; genus Sulfurivermis; species Sulfurivermis fontis. The sequence goes on along the minus strand of NZ_AP018724.1, from coordinate 204,971 downwards.
GCCGGAATAACCGCGGGCGATGTGGGCCACGAAACGCAGATGCGCCATCACCAGGCGGCGCGCAGATTCCAGGTCATTGTCCTTGCGCAGACGGACCGCCAGCTCGCGCTCCTCCTCGGCAGTCAGCATCGGAATACGGTTGATGGCCTGGGTGTAGGCCTCGATGCTGCCGAGCGGGATATTCACTTGCAATTGCAGGGCTTTGCTCATCAGTTACTCCCCAAATCTCGCGTACACATGCCAGAGTGACAGTCTCAACTAAGACCAACCATAACACTCAACAATTAGCAACACAATCCCCTCTGCGAAATTCCTCAGTGGGGTAGTTTTAGCACTCTCGACATGAGAGTGCCAATAGGGGGCGGGAGTTCCCGTCAGACCGCCACGGGAGCAAGGGGGCTGATACGGCCATCGCCACGGGTCATGTAGACCCGGTTGCGGCCTTCGGCCTTGGCCTTGTAGAGAGCCTGATCGGCAATGCCGAGCAGGGCATTGAGATCCTTGCCGGGATGTTCGGCGACGGCGGCGAGTCCCAGGCTGAGGGTGACGTCCACATCGGCGGGCTTGAGCTTTTCCACCTCGGCGCGCAGGTGCTCGGCACGCACCGGTACCTTGTCGCCGTGCAGCAGAACGACGAATTCCTCGCCGCCGAAACGGGCGCACAGGCCGTCGGGGAACAGGCGGTTGAGGATGTCGCCCATGGCCATCAGCACCTTGTCGCCGATGAGGTGGCCGTAGCCGTCGTTGATACGCTTGAAGTGGTCGAGGTCGACGATGATGACCCAGCCCTTGGGTGTGCGACTCAGAAAACCCTGGCCTTCGTCCACCAGGTAGCGGCGATTGCGCACGCCGGTGAGGGCGTCGGTGGTGGCCAGCCGCTCCATGTCGGCGGCCTGGCGGCGGATGGCGTCGAACTGGTGCTTGATGAGCAGCAGCGAACGCACGCGCGCCATCAACACCTCCTCCACCAGCGGCTTGTTGACGAAGTCGTTGGCGCCGGCGCGGAACACCTCCACCTGGGTGGAGACATCGTCGTTGCCGGTGATCACCAGCACCGGCAGTTCCTGCTGGGAATAGTGCTGGCGCGCGCGCAGCACGTAGAGCAGGTCGCCGCCGGTCATCTCGCCCTTGAGGAAGAAGTCGGTGATCACCAGGTCGAAACCGCGCTCGTCCTCCTGCCGCGCCTTGCCCAGCAGATCCAACGCATCCTCCACCGCCACGGTGTGGGTCACCACCAGGCCGTGCTGTTCCAGCATGCCCTTGGTGACGGCGGCCACGGTGCGGGAGTCCTCGACGTAGAGCACACGGCCATACAGCGCGGCGTTGCGCTCGAGAAAGGCCTTGATGAACTGGCCGAAGGCCTGGAAGCCGAGGGACTTGTCGAAGTAGTCGGTGACGCCGGCGGCATAACCCTCGCGGATCAGGCGCTGGTCGGCGTCGCTGGAGATGACGATGACCGGGGTGTAGTGATGGCGCTTGCTGTGGCGGATGCGGCGGCACAGGTCGAGGCCGTCGGCGTCGGGCAGCATCAGGGCGGTGGTGACCAGGGAGAAACGCTCCTGTTCGAGCCGCTCCAGCGCCTCGGCCTCGCTGCCCACGGCAGTGACACGCGCGCCGGGCAGGGCCTCGTCCAGGCGGCGGGTGATGAGTTCACGTGACAGCGTGGAACCATCCACCACCAGTATGCTGTTGCTCATCGTTCTCCTCCGCCCCTCGTATGCTTATCACGTACTTATTATGTGCTTTTTATACCACAGCCTGTAGGAGCCCGCTCCGCAGGGGAACGATTCTAGGTCGGCTCAATCTCGCGCAGGTGCCGCCCCACCGCCAGCCAGGAACCCAGCAGGCCGAGCAGGCAGCCGCCGCTGAACAGGGCCAGGGCGGTCAGCAGGTCGAGACCGTGCAGACGGAAATCGCTGCCGTACAGCCCGGCCAGGCCGGCCACCGGGCCGGCGAGGAACAGCAGCGACACCTGGATCATGCCGAGGGCGATGAGGCCGCCGAACAGGCCGTACCAGAAGCCGGTATAGAGGAAAGGGCGGCGGATGAAGGCGTCGGTGCCGCCGATGAGCTTGATGATGACGATTTCGTCGCGCCGGTTCTGGATGGCGAGGCGGATCGTATTACCTACCACCAGCAGCACCGCCAGACCCAGCAGCGAACCGAGCACCCACACGCCGCGACTGACGATGTCCATCATGGCATAGATGCGCTTGACCCACTGCATGTCCAGCTGCGCCAGGTCCACCTCGGGGCGCGCGCGCAACTGGGTCAGCAGTTGCTCCAGCGCCTCCGGCCCCTGCGCCTGCTCCACCTTGGGAAACAACACCAGCACCGCAGGCAGCGGATTGTCTTCCAGCACCTGCAACACATCGCCGAAACCGGACAGGCTCTTGAACTCCTCCAGCGCCTGTTCGCGCGAGATGTAGCGCACGCTACCGATCTCCGGCAGTGCTTCCAACTCGCGCGCCAGGGCCTCGGCGCGCTGCTCGCTCACGCTGCGCTTGAGGAACAACGATACCTGGGTGGCGCCGTCCCAGCCGCGCGCCACCTGCTGGGCATTGCCGAGCAGCACGTGCAGCCCGGCGGGCAGGGCCAGGGCGATGCCGATCACCGCGGCGGTGAGAAGGGCGTTGAAGGGGCGGCGCCAGATCTGGCCCAGGGTGTAGAAGAAGGTCTGCACGTGGCGCAGCAGCCAGGAACGCAGCAGCGCGCCGGCACCCATCTTCACCACGCGGGCGCCTTCCGGCGCATTGGGGGTACGTGTTGTCTCGGCCATCACTGCGCCCTTCCCGTATCACCCACCAGGCGGCCGTGATCCAGCCGCAGCACGCGGTGGCCGAGACGGCGGATCAGTTCCAGATCATGGGAGGCGATGAGCACGCTGACGCCGACACGGTTGAACTCCTCGAACAGCCCCATGATCTCGCGCGACAGGTCCGGGTCGAGGTTGCCGGTGGGTTCGTCGGCGAGGAGCAGCGGCGGCTTGTTGACCACGGCGCGGGCGATGCCGACACGCTGCTGTTCACCGCCGGACAGGGTGATGGGATACATCTTCTCCTTACCGAGCAGCCCCACCTTGTCCAGCGCGGCACGCACGCGGCGGCCGATCTCCTGGTGGCCGTGGCCGGCGATGATCAGCGGCAGGGCGACATTGTCGAACACCGTGCGATCGAACAGCAGGCGATGGTCCTGGAAGATGATGCCGATGTCGCGGCGCACGTAGGGGATGCGCCGCCGCCCCACCTTGGCGAGATTCTGGCCGTTGACAATCACCTGGCCGTTGGTGGGCCGTTCGATGAGGGCGATGAGCTTGAGCAGGGTGGACTTGCCGGCGCCGGAATGGCCGGTGAGAAAGGCCATCTCGCCGGGCGCGACGTGCAGCGACACGTCGGACAGGGCCTCGTAGCCGCCGGGGTAGCGTTTGCTGACGTTGGCGAAACGGATCATTTAGAAACAGTTCCAAGTTGCAAGTTGCAAGTTACAAGAAAACCCACTTGAGACTTGTTACTTGTCACTTGCAACTTTGTAGTCACTTGTCGCTCCCCAGCAGGGCCTCGACAAACTCCCCGGCCTCGAACACGCGCAGGTCGTCGATGCCCTCGCCCACGCCGATGAAGCGGATGGGCAGGCCGAGGCGCTTGGCGATGGCGAAGATGATGCCGCCCTTGGCGGTGCCGTCCAGCTTGGTCAGGGCGAGGCCGGTGACGCCGATGGCCTGGTGGAACTGCTGGGCCTGCTGCAGGGCGTTCTGGCCGGTGCCGGCATCGAGCACCAGCAGCACCTCATGGGGTGCGCTCGCATCGAGCTTGCCCAGCACGCGCTTCACCTTCTTCAGCTCTTCCATCAGGTTGGACTGGGTGTGCAGGCGGCCGGCGGTATCGGCGATGAGCACATCGATGCCGCGGCTCTTCGCCGCCTGCAGGGCATCGAAGATCACCGAGGCGGTGTCGGCGCCGCTGCCCTGGGCGATGACCGGGATGCCGTTGCGCTCACCCCATACCTGCAACTGCTCCACCGCCGCGGCGCGGAAGGTGTCGCCCGCGGCGAGCATCACGCTCTTGCCCTCGGCCTGCAGGCGCTTGGCCAGCTTGCCGATGGTGGTGGTCTTGCCGGCGCCGTTGATGCCGACCATCAGGATCACGAAGGGGCGCTTGTCCGCGTCGATGATGAGCGGCTGACTGCTCGGCGCCAGGATGGCCGCCATGTCCTCGCGCAGGGCGGCGAACAGGGCGGCACTGTCATTGAGCTGCTTGCGCGAGATGCGCTTGGTGAGGTCCTGGATGATGGTGGTGGTGGCCTCGACGCCGACGTCGGCCATCAACAGGCGCGTCTCCAGCTCTTCCAGCAGTTCATCGTCGATCTTGCGCCCCACCGACACCAGGTCGCGGATGTCGGTGTTGAGCAGCTGGCCGGTCTTGGCCAGGCCCTGACGCAGACGTGCCAGCAGGCCGGGCTTGTCCTGCTGTTGTTCCGGTTTTTCGCCGGACTTGTTCTTGCCGAAACCAAACATGGGGTAGGAGTTCTTTGTGGAACCTGGGGCGGAAGGTTGCTGTCCTGTTTACCTGTCAGGGCGGTGGTATCCTACCACCTCGCCACACCACACCAAAGCAACACTAAGGCCGAACATGAGATCACTCGCAATTGTCCTGCTTTCCGGCGCACTGCTGGCCGGCTGCGCCACGGCGCCGCGTGCCGTCAAAAGCGAAGGGCCGGTACATGAAACCACTTTGGCCAATGGCCTCAAGGTCATCGTCAAGGAAGATCACCGCGCCCCGGTGGTGGTATCCCAGGTCTGGTACAAGGTCGGCAGCAGCTATGAACACGACGGTCTGACCGGCATCTCCCACGTGCTGGAGCACATGATGTTCAAGGGCACGCCCAACCATCCGCCGGGCGAATTCTCGCGCCTCATCGCCGCACACGGCGGACGGGAAAATGCCTTCACCGCCCAGGACTACACCGCCTATTTCCAGCAACTGGAGAAGACGCGCCTGCCCATCGCCTTCGCACTGGAGGCCGACCGCATGCGCCACCTCACCCTGGACCCGCAGGAGTTCGCCAATGAGCTGAAGGTGGTGATGGAGGAACGCCGCCTGCGCACCGACGACAACCCCCAGGCCCTCACCTGGGAGGCCTTCGGCGCCGCCGCCTGGCAGACCAGCCCCTACCGCCACCCCATCATCGGCTGGATGAACGACCTGGAACACCTCACCGTCGCCGACCTGCGCCGCTGGTACCAGACCTGGTATGCACCCAACAACGCCACCCTGGTGGTGGTGGGCGATGTGGAGCCAAACGAGGTCTTCGCCCTGGCCGAGCGCCACTACGGCCCGCTCCAGCCCAGCACCATCACCCCGCCCAAGCCGCGCGTGGAGCCGCCGCAGCGCGGCGCGCGCCGCATCGTGGTCAAGGCGCCGGCGGAGCTGCCCTACCTGGTCATGGGTTACAAGGTGCCGACGCTGAAAACCGCCGATGCGGACTGGAAGCCCTACGCGCTGGAGGTGCTGGGCGGCGTGCTCGACGGCGGCGACAGCGCCCGGCTGACACGCGAACTGGTGCGCGGCAGCCAGATCGCCGCTGGCGTCACCGCCGGCTACACCCTCACCGCCCGCCTCGGCGACCTGTTCGCCTTCAGCGGCACGCCGGCGCAGGGCCATGACGTGGCGGCGCTGGAGCAGGCCATCAAGGCGCAGATCGAGCGCCTCAAGACCGAGCCGGTGAGCAGCGAGGAGCTGGCAAGGATCAAGGCCCAGGTCACCGCCGGCAAGGTCTACGAGCTGGACTCGGTGTTCTACCAGGCGATGCAGATCGGCGTGATGGAAACCGTGGGCCTGGACTGGCGCCTGCTGGAGGAATACCCGCAGCGCATCGCCGCCGTGACACCGGAACAGGTGATGGCGGTGGCGCGCGAGTTTTTCACCGACGACAACCTCACCGTCGCCGTGCTCGAACCGCAGCCGCTGGATGGCCTCCCCCCGCGGGCGCCCGTCCCCGTTCACGTCCGTCATTGATGGTACGTCGCACGCACCCAACACACTCTGCTGAATAAGGCTTTCGACATGAGAGTTGTGATACAGAAACTGCTGCCCGTCTTGGTATTGTCGTGCTGGAGCGCCCTCGCCGCCGCACTGCCGCAGATCGAACACTGGCAAACGGCTAACGGTGCCCGCGTGTACTTCGTCGCCGCGCATGAACTGCCGATGGTGGACGTGCAGGTGGTATTCGATGCCGGCAGCGCCCGCGACGCACGACCCGGCGTCGCCAATCTCGCCGCCGGCCTGCTCACCGAGGGCGCCGGCACACTGGACGCCAATGCCATCGCGGAAAAGTTCGACGCCCTCGGCGCGCGCATCGGCAGCAGTGCCGGACGCGACTATGCCAGCGTGACGCTGCGCAGCCTGACCGACCCCGCCCTGCTGCAACCGGCGCTGGATACCCTGTCCCTGATCCTGCGCGCCCCCACATTCCCCGCCACCGCCTTCGAACGCGAACGCAAGCGCGTGCTGATCGGCCTGCGTGCGCAGGAGCAGAATCCCGGCGCCCTTGCCGAGCGTGCCTTTTACCGCGCCCTGTACGGCAACCATCCCTATGCCCAGCCGCCCCTCGGCACTGCACAGAGCGTCGCCACGCTGCGGCGTGACGATGTGCTCGGCCATTACCGCCGCTACTACGTGGCACGCAATGCCATCGTGATCATCGTCGGCGATCTGCAACGCTCGGCGGCGGAACAGGTGGCGGAGACGCTGGTGGGGCAATTGCCGCAAGGCAGCACACCGGCAGCGTTGCCGGCGGTGGCGGAGGTGAGTGGCGAAACAGTACGCATCACACACCCATCGAGCCAGACCCATATCCTGGTGGGCCAGCCGGTGCTGCGCCGCGGCGACCCGGATTATTTCCCGCTCTATGTGGGCAACCACATCCTGGGCGGCTCCGGCCTGGTGTCGCGCATCTCCGAAGAGGTGCGCGAGAAACGCGGCCTCGCCTACAGCGCCTACAGCTACTTCCTGCCCATGCGTCAGGCCGGTCCGTTCCAAATGGGAGTGCAGACCCGGAACGAATCCGCCGCCGAGGCCCTGGACGTGATGCGCGCGACGCTGGAGCGCTACCGCGCCGAGGGCCCGAGTGCTGCGGAGCTGGAGGCCGCACAGAAAAACATCACCGGCGGCTTCCCGCTCAACATCGACAGCAATAGCGACATTGCCGGCTATCTGGCGATGATCGCCTTTTACGATCTGTCGCTGGACTATCTCGACCGCTTCATCGACCGGGTGAATGCGGTTACCGCGGAGCAGATCCGCGACGCCTTCCAGCGCCGCATCGATCCGGAGCGCCTGGTCACCGTCACCGTGGGCAACGGGCAATAATCGTTTTGTGAGGAAACGCCATGCCGCCGCGGCACGGACACAACCAACTGCGCATCATCGGCGGCACCTGGCGCAGCCGTCGCGTCAGCTTTCCCGATGTGGAGGGGCTGCGCCCCAGCCCCGACCGCGTGCGCGAGACGCTTTTCAACTGGCTGGCGCCGATCATCGCGGGCAGCCGCTGTCTCGATCTCTACGCCGGCAGCGGAGCGCTGGGTCTGGAGGCGCTGTCGCGCGGCGCGGCCGAGGCGGTATTCGTCGACAGCGACCGGCGCGCGGTGCAACAACTGGAACAGAACCTGAAACTGCTCGGCGCCTCCGGCGCCCGGGTGGTGCACAGCGATGCGCTGAGTTTTCTGCAACGTCCGCCACAGCCCTTCGACGTGGTGTTTCTCGACCCGCCGTTCCGCAAGGATCTGCTGCCTACCTGCCTGGAGCGGCTGGCCACCGGCTGGCTCGCCGAGGGGGCGCGGGTGTACGTGGAAAGCGAGGCCGAACTGGGCGAGCCGCCCCTGCTGCCGGACTGGGAGCTGCTGCGCAGCAAACAGGCCGGGCAGGTGCGCTACAGCCTGTTGCAGGCCCCCTGAGGCGGATTCACTCCGGCGCGTAGAAAATGTCGCGGTAGGAGACGTACATCGCCGCCAGCATCACCGGCATCAGCACCAGCAGCCCCAGGCCGAAGGGGATCATCGCCACGATCATCAGCACCAGGGCGGCCAGGCTGTAGATCAGGAACGGCAGCACATTCTTCAGGCAGGCGCGGAAACTCAACCCCATGGCCTGCAGCGGCTTGATGTCTTCCAGCGCCACCAGGGCCGGGGCGAACCAGTAGGCCATCATCAGCGGAAGTATCAGCGCCATGGCGATGAGGACGGCGAGCAACATCGGTCCCTGCAACATCATGGCCGCCATCTCGGCATCGCGCGCCCCGCCCTGCATGCCTCCCGCCATGGCAAACACCGCACCGCCCACCGTCATACCGACGACCACGAAGATACCGATCATGCCGACCAGGTAGAGCACACCGACCAGGATCAGACTGCCGGGGTTGCGCGAAAAACCGGCGAACAGATGGCGCAGCTCGAAGCTGCCGCCCTGACGCTGCTCATGGGCACCGAGCATGAAGCCGGCGGTGAGCACCGGCGTCAGCAGGTTGACTGCCAGCGACCCCAGCAGGGGCACCAGCGACAGCACCATCATCAGCACCACCCACACCACCACGGCGCCGATCCAGGCCAGCGGGTTCTGTTTGAAATGGCCCCAGCCGCCGGCAATCCACTGCCAGCCGTGCCCTGCCGGTACACCGTGCGGCCCGGTCAGCGCCCCGGCATCGTCGCTGCGCGGCGGGGTGATGTCGGATTGTGGCGCGGCGTAGGGATTGCTGTCCTGCGCCGCGGCCTCGGCGGCCAGGCGCGCCTGCTTTTCGCGGTAGCGCGAGATGATGATGCCGCAGGCCAGGCAGTCATCCCCCTGCACCCGGTCCGAGCCGCATTTGGGGCAGCGTTCACCATTGCCCGCCGCCACCGACCCCACCGGCGCCGCTGGCACCGCAACGGAGGGAGGCACTGCCGGCGCGCCTCCCTCCACCGCTGCCAGGGACAGCCCCGTGGCTCCCGCCATGGCCTCCACCTGCACCTCCATGCCGAGCCGATCCATTACCTGGCGGTATTTCTCCGCCGCCGCCTGGTCGAGATCGGCCTTGATGGTGGTGGGCCGGGTGATCGCCGCCACCTTGCGTGCATGTTCCTCCGGTACCTTGAATGCCTGCATGAAGGACTGTATGAATTGTTCGGCCTCGACCCCGGCCTTGAGCTTCCCGCTGTAGACGACCTTGTATTTGTTGTTCATTTCTCTCCCTCATGCTGTTCTCACAGCCCCCTGCGCCCGCCCTAATTAACACGCCGCTCCGCCGCGGTCAAACCGGCGGGGTTACTTGCGGTTAGTGACGACATGGTATGCTTGTGGCCCGTCACTGCAGCGAACGCCCCCATGCCCGTCACGGCCATCTATCCCGGTACCTTCGACCCGATCACCAACGGGCACAGCGATATCATCGAACGCGCGGCACGCCTGTTCGACAAGGTGGTGGTGGCGATCGCCGCCAGCTCGAAAAAGCAGCCGGCCTTCACGCTGGAAGAGCGCGTCGCCATGGCGCAGGCGGCACTGGCCGATCTGTCCAATGTCGAGGTGTGCGGCTTCGACACCCTGCTGGCGGATTATGTGCAGCAGCGGGGGGCCCAGGTCATCCTGCGCGGCCTGCGCGCCGTGTCGGATTTCGAGTACGAATTCCAGCTCGCCAGCATGAACCGGCGGCTGGCACCCAAAGTGGAAACCCTGTTCCTCACTCCGGCGGAAAACTATGCCTTCATCTCGTCCAGCCTGGTCAAGGAGGTGGCCTCCCTCGGCGGCGATGTCTCCGCCTTCGTCCACCCCAAGGTGCTGGCTGCACTTCAAAACAGATTGCGCTAATATAGTGCGCATCGTATCCATCGGCGCCACGGCGCCCGTCAGCAGGAGGTTAGAAGTCCATGGCACTGATGATCACCGACGAGTGCATCAATTGTGATGTGTGCGAGCCCGAGTGCCCCAACGGCGCCATCTCGCAAGGCGACGACATTTACGTCATCGACCCCAATCTGTGCACGGAATGCGTCGGTCACTACGACACCCCGCAGTGCGTGGAAGTCTGCCCGGTGGACTGCATCCCCAAGGACCCCAACCACGTGGAAACCTACGAGCAGCTGCTGGCCAAGTACGAGCGTCTGCAAAAGGGCGGCTAAACCCGCCACGCTGCCGCGCTGTATCCAAGGCCCCGCCCTGCGGGGCCTTGTCGTTTTCGGGAGAACCTCATGCGCCGCCTGCTGTTCCTGCTCTGGCTCGCCCTGGCACCGGCACACGCCGTCACTCCGCCGGCCGCGGCCATCGCCAGCGCCCACCCCCTCGCCACCGCCGCCGGCCACGAAACCCTCGCCGCCGGCGGCAACGCCTTCGATGCCGCCGTGGCGGTGAGCGCCACCCTGGCCGTGGTGGAGCCTTACGGCTCGGGTCTGGGCGGTGGCGGTTTCTGGCTGCTGCACCGCGCCGAAGACGGTCGCCAAGTGATGGTCGACGGCCGTGAGCGGGCGCCGCTGGCGGCCCGCCGCGACATGTACCTGGATGAGAAGGGTGGCGTGGTAGCAGGCCTGTCCATGGACGGCGCCCTGGCCGCCGCCATCCCCGGTACCCCGGCGGCGCTGGTGCATATCGCTCGACACTACGGTCGCCTGCCCCTGCGGCAGAGCCTTGCCCCCGCCATCCGCCACGCCCGCGAAGGCTTTGAAGTAAGCGAACACTACCGTCGTATGGCCTCATTCCGCCTGGAGGCCCTGCGCGCCTCGCCCGCTGCGGCACGGACGTTCCTGCACGACAATGCCGTGCCGCCCCTGGGTTACCGCCTCCGCCAACCGGAGCTCGCCACCACCCTGGAGCGGCTGGCCCGCTCCGGCCACGCCGGCTTCTACGAAGGCCCCACCGCCCAGGCGCTGCTGCAAGGCGTGCAGGCTGCCGGCGGCCTATGGAGCGCGCAGGACCTGCACGACTACCGGGTAGTGGAGCGGGCGCCGCTGCGCGGCCAGTACCGCGGACTGACCATCACCACCGCCGCCCCGCCCTCCTCCGGCGGCGTCGCCCTGCTGCAGATGCTCAACATTCTCGCCGGCTACGACTGGGATACCCTGGACGAGGCCGACCGCGTGCACCTCGCCGTGGAGGCCATGCGCCGCGCCTACCGCGACCGCGCCGAATACCTCGGCGACCCCGACTTCGTCAGCGTCCCCGTATCCCGCCTCACCGACCCGGCCTACGCCGCACAGCTGCGCGCCGGCATCGACCCGCAGCGGGCCACGCCCAGCCGCGACCTGCCCGGCGTCGCTGCCGCAGCGGGCGGTTTTCACACCACCCACCTGTCGATCCTCGACCGCGAAGGCAATCGGGTCGCCGCCACCCTGAGCATCAACTACCCCTTCGGCGCCGCCTTCATGCCGGAGGGCAGCGGCGTGCTGCTCAACGACGAAATGGATGACTTCTCCGCCAAGCCCGGCGTGCCCAACGCCTACGGCCTGATGGGCGCCGAGGCCAATGCCATCGCCCCGGGCAAGCGGCCGCTGTCGAGCATGACGCCGACCTTCGTCGACGGCCCCGGCGGCACGGCGATCCTCGGCACGCCGGGCGGCAGCCGCATCATCACCATGGTGCTGCTCGGGGTTCTGGAGTTTGCCGCCGGCCGCGAGCCGGCCGCCTGGGTGACGCGGCCGCGCTATCACCACCAGTACCTGCCCGACACGGTGCAGTTCGAGCCCGGCGCGCTGACTGCGGAGATACAGGACGAACTGATCTTGCGTGGCCACGCCCTGCAACAGGCACAGCTGCCCTGGGGCAACATGCAGGCGGTGTGGTGGGACAGGAAGGGCGGCCGCGTCTTGGCCGCCAGCGACCCGCGCGGCGAGGGCTCGGCCGTGGTGCGCTGAGGCAGTTACAAGAGGAAAGAGAAAAGGTGCCCGTGAAGGCACTCGCACCGCGAGTACTGTCTTGAGCGATGCAACCGTGCGCGCAGCGCACACACTTCCTTGTATTTTCTCCTGTATCCAGACATCGTTCACACCGCCGTTTCGGTAGCCACTTCTAGTTTGAGCGGCTCCGGCTCGTTGACATACCAGCGGTAGCTGTTCTTGCCGTCACGCTTGGCCTGATACATGGCGTTGTCGGCCCGCACCAGGGCCTCGTCCACGTCACAGCCCGCCTCCATTGCCACCAGGCCGATGCTGCAGCCGAGCACGAAGGCGTGTTCGCCCACCATGATGGGACGGGCAAACATGGCCAGCACCTTGTCGGCCACCGCCTCCGCCTCGCGGGCCTCGGCCAGGTCCTCCAGCACCAGCACGAATTCGTCGCCGCTCACCCGCGCCACGGTATCGCTGCGCCGCACACAGTGCTTAAGGCGCTGCGCCACCGCACACAGCACCGCATCACCGGCATGATGACCATAGGTATCGTTGACCGGCTTGAAGTTATCCAGGTCGAGATACATCAGCACCAGCTGGCGGCGTGAACGGGCCGCTGCCGCACAGGACTGCTGCACACGATCCTGCAACAGGCGGCGGTTGGGCAGGCCGGTGAGGCAATCGTGCAGTGCCAGACGATGGGTAGCCATCTGCTCCTGCCGCAGCCACCAGGTCAGGAGGCCGGCCAGCACCGCGATCACCGTGCCCAGCATCAACAACCAGGGCCAGTCGACGGCCGCTGCCGTAATGCGGCCGGCCAATTCCCAGCGCCCATCGGGGAAGGTAATCGCGCCTTGTGCCTGTGCCGCCGCAAATACTGCCGCCGTCCCGGCCAGCAGGCGGCCGTTTTCATTGCGCACGGCGATCTCCACCGCCGTACCCGGGCGCGGCAAACCGGCCCGGGCCAGCAATTCATTGCGATCCAGATCGATTTCCATCATTCCCCACAGGCGGGTTCCGCCACTGTCCGGCAGGGTCACCGGCCGCACCAGGCGCAGCACGGCACCGGCAGCGGTGGGGGTGAGCCGGGGCGGGGCGGCATACACGTGGCTGGGCTGTCCCTCGCGCAGCAATACCATGCCGAGCAGCAGGGCATCGCCCTCGGCCAGCCGCTGCATCAGGGCGGAAAAGTCGCGGGCGGAAACATCGGGATGAGTGGCGACATAGGCGGCGATACCGCTGCCCAGGTAGAGGTACTTGTCGAGCAGACTCTCGACGCGCGCGGTCAACAGGCGCAACTCCTGCACCACTGCGGCCTGCTGAAGCTCAGCCTGCCGTTGCCGCTCCTGCGTATCGAGAATCAGGGTCAACGCCAGCAATGTCACCGCCACCGCCGCCCCGGACATGAAGGGGGAGATTTTCATCCGTGAAGGCCATACCTGCCAACCGTGCAATGGCGGGAGTATAGCGCCGCTGGCCCGAAAATAAACCGGCAATTTGCAGGATTATGTGGCCGGTGGCTTGGCCCATGCGCCGACCGGCGCGCTCACTGTAGCGGGCGCACTCGGCTCACCCACCCAATGCAGACTTTCGGCGGCCCAGTGGATCAGACACAACTCGCCCTGCGGCGTCTCCACCAACGCGCTGCAATGCTCCACCCAATCGCCGGCATTGGCGTAGCACAGCGGCTGTTCCTGCCGCAGGGCCGGCTGGTGGATGTGGCCACAGACCAGGCCGTCCACGTGATGCCGCTCGGCCTCGTGCAACGCTGCCTGCTCGAAGCGCGCCACATAGGCCACCGCATTCTTCACCCTGCCTTTGATCCAAGCCGACAGGGACCAGTAGGGAAAACCCAGCCGGCGCCGGGCATGATTGTAGAGACGGTTGAGCCACAGCAGCACATCATAAAAGCCACTGCCGACATGACCGAGCAGGCGGTTGCAACGCACCGCACTGTCGAATTCGTCGCCATGCAGCAAAAGCAGGCGCTTGCCGGTGGCGGTGACGTGCACCAGTCCCTGACGCACCTCGATGCCGTTGAATTCAGCTCCGGCGTAATCGCGCAGCCATTCATCGTGATTGCCCGGCACATACACCACGCGGGTGCCATGGCGCGCCTTCTCCAGTATCGCCTGCACCACCTCGCTGTGCAGGCGCGGCCAGTACCAGCCGCTGCGCGCCTTCCAGAAATCGACGATGTCACCGAGCAGATAGAGATACTCGCTGTCGCTATGACGCAGAAAATCCAGCAGATGCTCGGCCTGCGCATCACGCGTGCCGAGATGGATGTCGGAGATGAAAATGGCGCGCAGCTGCAACCGGCTCATGGCGGCACTCCCCGTGGCTGATGTTGCGCCGACTGTGCCTGCCCGTTGTGACCGCTACGCTACGGAAAGGTTAAGAAATCAAGAAGCAGTGCTCCCACCACAACACATGGCCCGACTCGAAACCGCAGCATTTTCGTCATCCCGCCGTCATCCCGACGTTTTACCGTTGCGCCACCATCGTTGATGCCATGGAGAAACATCATGACCGCGTGCGAGCGCGCCCATCCCTTCCGCCTCAACGGCAGCCTGCGTCTTACGCGCCACGCCGAACTCGACCGCCTGCTGGAAGGCACACTGGAACAGGCCAGCGCCCTGGCGCGGCTGGACCGCATGTACCAGGCCCTGCCGCCGGCGGCGGATTGCGACGAGTTTCTGCAACAGGCCCTGGACGCCTTCAACATCCGCGTGCACTGCTCGACGGAAATGCTGCAGCGCGTACCGGTGCATGGCCCGCTGGTGGTGGTGGCCAACCACCCCTTCGGTGCCCTGGAGGGCGTGATACTCGCGCGGTTGTTGCGTTACGTGCGCCGTGACGTCAAGATTCTGGCCAATCATTTCCTGGAACGCATTCCGGAACTGCGCGAACTGTTCCTCAGCGTTGATCCGTTCGGTGGCGAGGATGCCACCCGGCGCAACCGGCGGCCGCTCCGCCAGGCCCTGCAACATCTGGAGCAGGGCGGCCTGCTGGTGGTATTCCCCGCCGGCGAGGTATCGCACCGTCACCTCGACGGCACCACCACCGATCCACAGTGGCACACCACGGTGGCACGACTGGTGCGCCGCACCGGGGCGACGGTGCTGCCAGTCTATTTCCCCGGCAGCAACAGCCTGCTGTTCCATCTCGCCGGCCTGGTGCACCCACACCTGCGCACCGCGTTGCTGCCGCGCGAACTGCTCAACAAGCGCAACCGCACCATCGCACCGCGCATCGGCCAGCCGATCCCGTTTGCCCGGCTGAAATCCCTCGCTGACACCGCCCTGACGGCACAGCTGCGCCTGCGCTGCTATGCCCTGGCGGCACAACGCGACGCGCGTCCGGCGGCGAACGGTACGCGCCCGCTGGAGCCCATCGCCGATGCCGTCGCCACCCCGCTGCTCTGCGCCGAGGTGGCGGCACTGCCGCCGGAACAACGGCTGGATGACAGTGGCGAGCTGCAGGTATGGTATGCGCGCGCCGGCCAGATCCCGTGGCTGTTGCAGGAACTCGGGCGCCTGCGCGAGCTCACCTTCCGCGCCGTCGGCGAAGGCACCGGCCGCAGCCGCGACATCGACCTGTACGACGCCTACTATCTGCACCTGTTCATCTGGGATCGTCAGAACCAGCAGGTGGTGGGCGCCTATCGCCTGGGCCTGGCCGACGAGATCGTGCGGCACTTCGGCCCGCACGGCCTCTACACCCACTCGCTATTCCGCTATCACCGTCGCCTGCTGCAGCAGATCGCTCCGGCCATCGAGCTGGGCCGTTCATTTGTACGCCCGGAGTATCAGCGCAGCTATTCGCCGCTGCTGCTGCTGTGGAAAGGTATCGGCCAGTTCATCGCCCGCCACCCGCGTTATCACACCCTGTTCGGCCCGGTGAGCATCAGCGGCGACTATGCCACCCAGTCACAGCAATTGCTGGTGCAGTTCCTGCGCGCCAACAACTCCCTGCCGCAACTGGCGCGCTATGTCCGCCCGCGCCGGCCGTTCCGCGCCCCTTTGCGTCCGGCCTGGCCGCAAGGCAGCACACCGGCCGATCTGGAGCAGCTGTCGGAACTGGTTTCCGCCATCGAGGCGGACGAGAAGGGTGTGCCGGTACTGTTGCGCCAATACCTCAAGCTGGGCGGACGGATTCTCGGCTTCAATGTCGACGAGGCGTTCAACAACGCACTCGATGGCCTGATCATGGTCGACTTGCGCCAGACCGATGGCAAGGTGCTGGCCAAGTACATGGGTAGAGAGGCGGCGGAGCGCTTTCGCATCCGCCACGGCGTGCAGGTGGAGACGGCCTGAGCTACAACCCCGCGCTGCGCAGCAGGCTGCGGTAGGTACGCGCTGCACCGAGCAGGTTCCACCACTGCGCGGCAAAGGCACCGGCCAGCACGAGCAATGCCGGATAGAACAGCCACGGCCATACCAGGCCGGGCAACAGCAACACCGTCGCCGCCCCGTGCAGGTAGAGATGACGGCGGGCCTGCCGCTCGGCAATCACCTGGCGCATGGTGGGCAGATTGCCCTGCCACCGCCCGGCCTCCTGCATGCGATTGTTGAGATGCAGCCAGACCAGGAACGGCACGATCTTGTAGAGCATGCCGCTGATCAGTGCGACAACGGCCCCCACCACCACCAACACACCCCACCAGAGCTGAAACAGCGCGGCCGTCATGGCCTGCGGCCAGCCCTGATGTACCAGCCACAATCCTGCCGCCGCCAGCAGGCACAACAGGCCGAGATACCAGAAGTCCACCGTCACGTCGGGCAGGCGGCGCAGGCGGTGACGCTGCAGTTGCAGCGTCACCAGTGCAAACATCGCAAACACGGCAGCGAGTCCCAGCCCCGGCACCCAGGCAAGGCGCGGCAGATGCAGAAAGGCCAGGGACCAGACGATGAGTAACAGCAAGACGGCCCAGGGCAGCCAGTGGCGCAGACGCGGCTTGTATTCGGCCGTAATCTGGAACATCGGCACCACCTGATAGGCCACACCCACCAGCAGCAGGCCGGCCCAGCCCAGCAGGCCCCAGGACAGATGCAGATCGATCAGTACGGCACGCGGACCCAGTTCGCTGTCCACATGCCCCAGCACCAGCCACAGACCGAGGATCAGGGTGACGCCGAGCGAAGTCAGCGACAGCTTCATGGCACACACGGTATCGTGCACCGAACAGGCATTCCACAGGGCATGCCCGATGACGGCGACAAACGTACCGATGGCCAGTCCCAGCACCAGCCCAGCGGCAACGAACCAGCCGGCGGTATCGCGCAGGAACGCCGTCACCAGCAGCAGCGTCCCGGCCACCAGCAGACCGTGTATCACCCGGGCGGTAGGCAAGGGCCAGCGCAGCCGCACACCGACCAGCACCGGCAGCAACTGGAACAGCGCACCGAACATCACCATCGCCAGATAGCCGAGGGTGAGCAGATGGGTAAAGGCCAGCACGCCCGGCTGCCAGCGCGAACCCAGGTGGCCCGGCCCGATCCACAGCGCCAGCAGGGCGGCGGCGAGGCCGAACAGCGGCGCCGTGAGAAAAAAACGCAGCGGCACCGCCAGGGGTGGTGTCTGTTCCAGACTGAGGAGTGCGGTACTGGGAGTCATGCTTCGGACAAGAAAAACCGGCAGACCATCAATTTGCCGGCCAGGCAGCCAGGGCCTGTGCCGCGTCTTGCGCCGCTGCGGCCGCCACCTCATCCCCCTGACGCCAGATGAATACCTCGCACATGCCGTCAACGGTGCGCCGCGTATCATGGCCATAACCGCGACACTCCAGCTCGCCATACAAATGGCAGGGCTTCATGCGGTGGTGCATACGCAGAAATTCACCTGGCTGCAACCGTTCTGCCGCCGCCAGGGTCAGCACCAGCGGTTCGGGTGGACCGAGGGCACTCACATCGATGTTGCGCTCGACACCGCGCGGCATCATCCCCCCATAGACTGCATGCGCTGCAGCACGGCATCACCGCCGTTCAGGGCACGCTCGCTCATGGGATAGAGCATCTGCTCTTCCTTCATGTTGTGCTGCTGCATGAGGATCAGCAGTGTATCGGAGGCACCGAGATACTCTTCCATATCCTTGGCCGTGAGGGCCTTGTCCATGCGCTGAAACAGTGAACGCATCTGGCCGTGTTCCATGCGCATCACCTGGGTCGGTCCCAGGGTGCTGCCGGTCGCCGCCTCGAAGGCAGGGAACAGTTCGTCTTCTTCCATGCTGAAATGATGTTCGATGGCCTGATGAAACTTGCCATAGGATTCGGCCGCGGCGCTCCACTCGCCGGCAGCCACCAGCCGTTCGGCCGCGGCGAACAACTCGTCGCAACGGCGATGGTCGTTCTCCATATAGGCGGTGATAGTGGTCATTGCAGGGGTCCTCGACACTGTGGAGAGGCATGATCTCGCCGGCGGGAAGCGCTGTGCATTGATGAAGGTCAAAACACCCGCTGCCGGCGGGTGCGCAGCATAGCGGGGGCCGGCGCAGGCGGCAACGGGGGGATGAACCCGCCCCAAGATGGTGCAGATTCAGAAAGCGATATGTCGCAAGGAAGGCCGCTGCGCTGGATAAGGGAAGGCCTGAACTTATTCAGAGCTTCCTAAGCCGATCGCTTATCCAGCGCAGCGGCGCGGAGCCGTTACAGCTGCGGATAGACCTGCCGCAGTCCGGTACCGGCAACGCGATCGAAATAGCGCGCACGGTAGAGCAGACGCCGCTCACCCTCTGCCGGGTCGGTAAATCCGCTGCGGTCATGCAACACATTGTTGCACAGCAGGCCCATGCCCGGTTCGAGACGGGCGCGGAAACGGTAGGGCATGTTGGCGCTGTCGAGCAGTTGTTCGAGGAAGGCCACCGTGTCCTGGGTCATCGAGTCCTGGCTCCATTCGATGTTGCGTTTGCGCGCCGTATAACGCATGTGCAGGCTGTCGCTCGCCGCATCATAGGAAAATACCGGTCCACTGGCCGCATCACGCTCGCCGCCCTCGCCGTCCTTGCCGGGCGGAATGGTCATCACGTCGCCACGCATCAGCACGCGGATGAAGTCCGGATTTTCATCGCGCAGCAGGATGTAGGCGATCTCCGGATCGATGAGGCCGTTGTCGCCACCGGCACCGGCCGCATGCACGCAGTGCAGGATCAGGCCGCGGATCTGTTTTGCCGCCGTGTTGTAGTAACCGTCGGTGTGCCACTTGATGGGCTTGTTGGTGTAGGGGATGTAGTTGGGGTGCTCGCCTTCCGGATTGACCGTGAGCGAGGTGATGCCGTCGTCATCGGCCAGATAGTTGCTGTCCAGGTGCACCAGGCCGAAGCGGCGACCCAACTCGCGCGGGATGGCCTTGTCCGGATCGTCACCGGTGGCTGCGGCATAAATGACCATATTGGCCTTTCGCAGGCGCTGCTGCAGTGCGGCAACTTCGCCGTCGCTCAAGGCGCGCGGGTCGCGTACCTCGACGATGAGCTGCTCGGCCCGTTGCGGATAATCGGTCAGTTTGGCATCGCGCCAGCGGCGGTAGGCCGCCTCGTTGTGCAAATCGAAGGGCGACCCGGGGGGAACCTCAGAACTCATGCCTGGCCTCGGAGATGAAAAACGGACTGTAGTTTAACAGGGGCCGAAGCACACGCGACATTGACCTGGATCAGGAAACAGGGGCGGGCATGCGGCCCGCCCCCTGACGTACTAGCGACCCCAGCGGCCGCCCCAGGACCAGCGTCGCAGCTGTGCCTTCTGTTCGGCGCTGAGCTGATCGTAGATGCGGTTGCGGGCACGAACCATGGCTTCGATCATGGCCCGTTGCTGCTTGTAGATATCGTCATACACGCCGCTAATGGCCTTCTCATCCCACTGCTCGGCCATTTGCAGCTCGCGCAGACGGCCCTGGGCAGCGATCATGGCGGACATCGCGGCCCAATGCTGCTTGTGCTGCTCGGCCATGATGTTGTCGATGGCACGGCGCTGGTTTTCATTCAGATCCAGTGCCCAGATGGGACCCATCCCCATCCCGGGCCCCAAGCCGTAACCGCCCATCATCCCGGGCCCCATGCCCCAGCCCCCCATCATACCGGGACCGTAACCATCGCCACCGTCATACATCAGGCCCGGGCCATAGCCGCCCATCATACCGGGCCCCATGCCGTAGCCACCCATCATCCCCGGCCCCATGCCGTAACCACCCATCATGCCGGGACCATAGGCCGGACGGGGATCTGCGGCCTGCGCCACGCCCATGACCAATACCGCCGTAAGAAACAGCGGCATGCTCCAACGCCATTCAGTTAACCTTTGCATCGTCATCACCTCCTGCTCATCCATGCCGTGCAACAGGCGCGGCTTCCGAAATTCAAGCGCCAACGACAAGGGGGCGGGGCACAGCCCCCATCAGCTGCGCAAGGCCTCGGCCACACGCTGCAATTTGGCGCGCACTTCACTGCCCAACGGCTCCAGCTCCTTGCGCTGCACCAGACCCAGCACCGGCACCGGGTCCATGAAGCCGACCACGACCTTGCCATCCTCGTCCTCGCGCACCACCACATTACACGGCAGCAGCAGTCCGATATCCGGTTCCGCCTCCAGCGCCTGATTCGCCAGTTTGGGGTTGCAGGCACCGAGGATACGGTAGGGACGCTTGTCGACCCCCAGCTTGGCCTTCAGCGTCGCGGCCACATCGATCTCCGTGAGCACACCGAACCCCTCGGCCTTCAGGGCCTCGGTCACGCGCGCCAGGGCCGTATTGAAATCACCTGCCGTGTTTACGGTAAATCCGTACATACATCGATCTCCTTCTTTGCTATTGACGTTAGCCCGGCAGCGGCAACTTTCAGCGATCGCCGCGCCGCTGGCGCTGGTCTATCTCCCACCACGCCGCGTACACCTCGTCGCTCCATAACGATTGGAACCACAGAATCACATCCTCGATCTGTTCCTCGCTCAGCGTCCCCTGCCAGGCCGGCATGTTGCCGCCGAGCGCCGCCGTACCCTCCCGAATGGTGCGCTTCAGGGCCGTCCAGGGGTGATGCCAGGCGTGGCCGGTGCCGTTCAGCGGTGGTGGCGGGAAGGTGCCGTCGGGGTTGCGCGTCCGCCACGCGGCACCACCTTGTGCCACGGCACCGTGACACACCGCGCAATGTTGGCGGAACAATTCGGCGCCCCGCGTGATGCGCGCCGGATCGGCATTGCGCCCTGGTCCGCCGGGCGGTGCCGATTCACTGCAAGCGACGAGGGAAATGCCCGCCAGTATCAATAGAAATGTGCGCATGGTGTATGTCGTGGTGCCTGCCATGTAGTGTAGACGCTACAAATGACTTCATGTTCCCGCAGGTAACGGAATAACGCCGGGGCATGCTGAATCTAGAGATCACCGGCCCAGGGGTTCAGGCTGGAAAATACCACATAAAAACTATGGAGGAGTCATCATGAATCTGCACACCACAGCGACAGCACTGCTGCTTGGCGCCAGCCTGCTGATAATCGGATGCGCCGGCACCGGCAGCAAGCAGGAGTCCGCGGAAAACGGTTACCACAAGCAGAAGGTGGTCTATCACATCAATGACAGCGCCGTTGCCGGCGTCGCCCTGCGCAACGTGCAGAATCATATCAATGCCGTCGGCGCGGGCAATGCCGAGATCGTCGTGGTCACCCACGGCAAGGGCATCGATTTTTTGCTGGAGGACTGGAAGGACAGCGCCGGCAAGAGCCACGGCGACATGGTGCAGGATCTCGCCAACCAGGGCGTCAAATTCAACGTCTGCCGCAATACGCTGAACGGGCGCATGCTGGACGAAAACGCGGTCAACATGAATGCGGTGATCGTGCCGTCCGGCGTCGCCACCGTGGGTGAGCTGCAATTGCGCGGCTACGTCTATATCAAGCCGTGACACCGGCCTGCAGGGTGCGCGCAGCGCGCACCCTGCAACTAACTACTTTGTCAGCGCCATGAACAACTGCGGCAGCTTTTCCGGCAGGCGCTGGATGTTGTCCACCACCGCGTAGCGGTGGCCGAAGATGTCGCTGACGTATTCGTCGGCCTTGGGATCGAGATTGATGCAGAAGGTGAAGATGCCCTTCTGATCCAGTTCCTTCACGGCACGACGCGCATCCTCGATGAGCAGCTTGCCGTCCTGCACATCGACGTCGGCGGGCTCGCCGTCGGTGAGGATCAGCAGCAGCTTCTTGTCCGCCCTCTGCCCTTCCAGATAATGCGCGGCATGGCGCATGGCGGCGCCCATGCGCGTGGACCAGCCGGCCTGCATGGCGGCAAGACGCGCCTTCACCTCGTCGTTCCAGTGTTCGCGGTAGCCCTTGATGTGCATGTAGCGCACGTCGTGGCGCGTATTGGAATGGAAACCACCGATGGCGAAGGGGTCGCCCAGCCGTTCGATGGACCAGGCCAGCAGTGACACCGCCTCCTGCGACAGTTCCAGCACGGTCTGCTCGGAGCCGGCCACCTTTTCGTTGAGAGACTCCGACAGGTCGAGCAGCAGCGACACGGCGATGTTGCGGCCCGAGGTGCGGTGGCTCATGTTGATGCGCGGGTCGGGAGTGGCGCCGCCCATGAAGTCGATGAGCGAGCGGATCGCCACGTCGAGGTCCAGCTCGCTGCCCTCCTCCTGATAGCGGATGCGCACCTTGTCCTGCGGCTTGAGCAGGTCCAGCATCCTTTTCAGCCGCTTGGCCAGCGCGGCATGCTTCTGCAGCAGGCGGTCGATATCCGCCGCATTGCCCTTGGGATGCAGCGCCTCGTACAGGCTGACCCAGTCGGGGCGGTAGGTCTGGCTGTTGTAGTCCCACTCCGGATAGTGGCGCGGCGGCAGGGTCTGCACCTCCGCCTCTTTCTTCTGCTTCTTGTCCGGGTCGTCGAAGTAATCCTCGTCGTCGCTATCCTCGATGAACTGCCACATATGACGGTTGTCGTCGCGGTAGTCGATCACCGTGTTGTCGAAGTAGACATTGGCGTACTGATCGCTCTGCCGGCGCGTGCGCGCGCTGAAGGCCAGGGCCAGGTCGGCGATCTCGCGCGTGCTGGACTCACCCCGCGCCAGCAGGGTATGGAAGCGATCGACGAATTCGAGGATGGCCGGATTCTTGTAACCGTGGTTTTCGTCCAGCAGGGCACGCGACAGCATGGTCAGGCGGTGGCGCAGGCAGGACATGGTCTCCTGATCGCAGTCGTCCTCACCGGGATGGGGATGCAGGGCGAGAAAGATCTTTTTCAGGCCCGGGTATTCGCGTATCAGCAGCGTCTCGATGCGGCAGTCCTCGAAGAACTCCACGCCCATGCGCTGCAGCGGGCTGTAGTTGTCGGCGATGACCTGGCTGGTCCAGCGGCGATGACCCACCATATGGGCCAGCACCGCGCGGTAACGGTCGATGCCCTTGACCTCGTTGCGGCTGTCGAAGACATCGGGCACGCGCATGCCCAGCTTGTCGTAATAGGGGATCGGTTTGCGCAGCTCGTCGAAGGCGGTGGAATAGGGCACCAACGTCTCGCTGTCCTGCCACAGGCCGCGCAGATACAGGTCCAGCTTGCGCTCCACATCGGCGAACAACACGCCGTGGCGCTCGCGTTGCAGCACGGCGCGGCTGTCGGCGGACTTCAGTGCGAAGTATTCGATCTGCCGCTCGGGATGGCGGCTGTAGTTGCGGATACCATATTCCACCCAATTGCGCACGCCTTCCATGGACAACTGCGCGAACAGGAACGGCGCCTGCTGGAAAAACTCCGGCAGGCCGGGGCTGGGGAAGGTGGTGTGATGGCCGTGGATCGAACCGGTGGTGCGCTGCATCAGGTCGAGTGCGATGTCGAGATAATGGCGCAGCTGTTCCAGCGAGTGCTGCCGGCGCGCCACCGGGGCCAGGGTCTGCAAAAAGGGGGCGATGGCCTTGCCGTTGGGCGACTTTTGCATCGCCTTGATCGCCTCCATCACCGGCGGCAACGCCTCCTCCCCCAGCGCCTGGGCCACTGACGGCCACTCTTCCAGAAATACCAGGATCGGCTCGACGCCGCGGCCAAGACGACCGATGAAGCCGGCGGCATCGAGATAGGCGGACAGCCCCTCGCGCGACAGCACCGCGAGGGCCTCCACCATGCAGTCCTCGAACACCTCGCGCACCTGCGGGAAGCCGCTGTTGAGCTGCTTCCAGTAGGCCTTCATCAAGGGATGTTCGTATGCAGTTTCGGTCATGGCACGGATGCAAGAATTAAACGCAAAGACGCAAAGGGCGCAGAAGGCCGCAAAGAAATCGGGGTAAGAGCGGTTCCTGCCAAACCTGGCGCGCGGCTGGCCTGGTGCGCCGCATCACGCCAGAGACGCCCCTACAGGTGAATTTCACATCGCTCTCCTTTGCACTCTTTGCGTTCTTCGCGCCTTTGCGTTGAAATCTTTTGGCGTTGGCTTCACGCGAAGGTCGCGTCGATGGCGTGATCCAGGGTCTCGCGGATGTCGGCGTCGTCGGTGATGGGACGCACCAGGGCCATGCGGCAGGCATCGGCCGGGGCCACGCCGTCCTTGATCAGGGTGGCGGCGTACACCAGCAGACGGGTGGAGATGCCTTCGTCCAGGCCATGGCCCTTGAGATTGCGCGCCGTCTGGCCGATCTTCACCAGCTTGCCGGCAACCGCGGCATCGAGGCCGGTTTCCTTGGCCAGGATCGTCGTTTCCAACTCGGCTTCCGGGTAATCGAATTCGAAGGCGGTGAAGCGCTGCTTGGTGGACTGCTTGAGATCCTTCATCAGCGACTGATAGCCGGGGTTGTAGGAGATCACCAGCTGGAAGTCGGGATGGGCTTCGATCAGCTCGCCCTTCTTGTCCAACGGCAGGGTGCGACGATGATCGGTGAGCGGGTGGATCACCACGGTGGTGTCCTGGCGTGCCTCCACCACTTCATCCAGATAGCAGATGGCGCCGATGCGCGCGGCGGTGGTGAGCGGGCCGTCCAGCCAGCGCGTGCCGCCGGACTCGAGCAGGTAGCGGCCCACCAGGTCGGAGGCGGTCATGTCCTCGTTGCAGGCCACGGTGATCAGCGGCTTGCCCAGCTTCCAGGCCATGTATTCGATGAAGCGCGACTTGCCGCAGCCGGTCGGGCCCTTGACCATCACCGGCAGGCGGTTGCGATAGGCCGCTTCATACAGGGCGACTTCATTGCCCTGCGGCTGATAGAAGGGTTCCTTGTGGACCTTGTACTGTTCTTTGTCGCTCATGGCGTTCTATATGGACGCCTCCCGTTTGCCAAGGGCGATTTTGGTGTGTTGGGACAGATAGGCTGCAGTTCTATATCCGGCCTGTTGTGCAGGAATAGACCTGCTGGCCCTGATGGAATCCGCTGACCCGCGCCTCATTCTCCTGAAGGACTCGAAGTCCTTACCGCCATACAGGTTTGGCGGGTCACGGTCTGACCTGTTTGCCATCACACTTTATCGACCTTGCGCAACCTTTACGGCGGCCACTCCTTTCTTCAAAGTGGTTGATACACTCGTCAGGCACCTATGCCGGCTGACTGACGAATCCCTTTTGGTACGTCCGTTCATGGGCGAGCATCGCCCAGATCGTTCGCGCCATCTTGTTGGCCAGGGCCACGACCGCGACATTCAGCGGCCGGCGCTGGCGTAATTTCGTGACCCACGGGCCGGGGTCTTTGGCGTGGGTCAGCACGGATCGCGCACCGTGAATCAGCAAGGTGCGCAGGTAGGTGTCACTGCGCTTGCTGATGCCGAGCAGTTTGATGCGCCCACCAGTGCCCACCTGTCGCGGCACCAGGCCGGCGAAGGCGGCGAACTCTCGCCCCGACTTGAAGGCTTTGGCGTCGCCCATGATGGCGACCGCCGCCGTGGCGGTCAGCGGCCCGACACCAGGAATTTCAGCGATTCGCTTGCAAGCTTCGTCTTGCTTGAGCCACAGCTGGATGCGCTGCTCGATGGCGGCGATTTCCCCATCCAGCTTCTCGATGCGCGCCCATTGCTCGCGCAACGTATCGATCACCATTGCCGGCAGCCGGTCTTCCAGTCTGGCCAAAGCCGCAGCAATTCCCTTCCTGACCCCCGCTTTGCCCTGCGGCATCACTTCACCGTATTCGGCGAGCAACCCCCGCAGGCCGTTAATCTGCGCGGTGCGGAACTTGACCAACTGGCTCCTCATGCGGTGCAGCGCCAGGATGGCCTGCTGTTCTTCCGTCTTGATCGCCACCGCCTTGACGTGCGGCTGCTGCACCGCTGTCCAGATCGCCCGCGCGTCCTGCCGGTCGTTCTTGTTGCCGGTGACGAACGGCTTCACCGCCTTGCCTGGCAGGAGCTTGACCTGGTGGCCCAGCGCCGTGAGTTTCCTCGCCCAGTGCTGCGCACCGCCGCAGGCTTCCATCCCAATGAGGCATGGTTGCCGGTTAGCGAAGTGTTCGAGGAACTTCTCGCGCTTGAGCTGCAGGCTCACGATCTCTCCGGTCTCCATGTCGATCCAGTGCAACTGAAATACCCGCTTGGCGATATCCACGCCAACGACCGTTTTGCTACCATTCATTTCGGACCCTCCGGTTTGCCTGTGAAGACCTTCAGTATCTTCCACCTTGGGCACTTCGATGCCGTCGGCCCGTGAGGGTCCACCTTCATCCCACCCACACCGCAAAGCTATCCACGGCGCCGGGCGCCGCAGGTCCCTCCATACCGAAGACGGCCAGCGCGCCGGATAACTCGTGTTCAGCGCTCACGGGGTGGGAGGCGTCCATTCAATTCTCCTGTGCAAATCCGCATGCCGCCGCGCACCGCTTCCGATGCGCGCTGGCCTGCGTCCTGCAATTCCCATATTACGCGCGGGTTTGTACTACAGGAAGAAAAACGCCCCCGAAAAAAGGGGGCGTTTCTCTGTATTACCTACAACTGCACGTGCTGCTTACTTATGCACGCCCAGCTTTTCGCGCCAGCCCGGATAGAGCCTGTCGGCGTCGTGCGGGAACGACTCGAACGCACGGGCGAACTCCTTGTGCTCCTTGGCCCACTCGATCGGATCGGCCTTGGCCTTCCAGCACTCGTAGGCCTGGCGCAGGGACTTGGCACCGGCGGCCGGGGAGTCGATGTGGCCGTAGGAACCGCCACCGGCGGTGTTGATCACATTGCCGTGGCCCAGGTTCTCGAAGAAACCCGGCAGACGCAGGGCGTTCATGCCACCGGAGATGATCGGGGTGGTGGGCTTCATGCCATACCACTTCTGGTAGTAGACCGGGCCTTGGAACTCGTCGCGCTCGCAGATGTAGGCGATGTTGCGGTCATCCTTGGAGCCTTCCATCTTACCGTAGCCCATGGTGCCGACGTGGATACCGGAGGCACCCTGCAGACGGCTCATCTTGGCCAGCACGTAGGCAGTGTAACCGCGCTTGGAGCTGGGGGAGGTCACGGCGCCGTGACCGGCACGATGGTAGTGCAGATACTGGTTGGCGAAGTAACGGCGGGCGGTGGTCACCATGCCCGGGCCGCCGACGTAACCGTCGACCAGGAAGGCCACCTTGTCAGCATCGGGACCGAAGGTCTCCAGGATGAACTCGCCACGGGCGATCATTTCGCGGTGGTCGTCGGCGGTGATGTTGGCGGAGAAGATCTTGGCCTCGCCGGTCTCGTCCATGGCGCGCTTCATGGCGTCATACACCAGCGGCATGACCTTCTTCATGGGAGCGAACACCTGGTTACCCTGCGGCTCGTCGTTCTTGATGAAGTCGCCGCCCAGCCAGAACTGATAGGCCGCCTTGGCGAACGGCTCCGGACGCAGGCCCAGCTTCGGCTTGATGATGGTGCCGGAGATGTAGCCGCCATCGACCACCGGACGGCCCAGCACGCGCCACAGATCGGAGATGCCCTTGGACGGACCATCGAACAGCTCGATGGCGCGGCGCGGCATGTAGAAGTCGTACATCTTGGCGTATTCGCAGTCGCCCATGCCCTGGTTGTTGCCGATGGTCAGGGTCAGGAAGGAGACCAGCATCATGCGGCCGTCGATGACGTTGCGGTCGAACAGCTCCAGCGGATACGCAATGCGCATCTCTTCGGTGGCTTCGTCGATGTGGTAGACCAGGGCGTCGACGCCCTTGGTGAATTCGTCGGTGGTGCAGACTTCGACGTTGGTACCGGTGGAAGACTCGGCGGCGAAGTGGGCAGCCACTTCCAGGAAGCCATGACCCTTGGCCGGCTTCATCTTGTAGGCGCACAGAATGTGCTTGCCACCGGCGATCAGATCCTCTTCTTTCAGCGAGAGGTCAGCATAACGTGCGGACTGATCCATCTATCAATTACCCCTGACATTGTTTGAGTAAAAAACGGCTGACGGTTGTTCTCGCCGGCCATCATATACACAGAAGCCGTATCTGTATAAAACGCGGGGCAAAAGATACTCGATCGATTTTCATAAAGAAAATCTGAAATACTGATAGAATGGATAAGTTATTGCTTATCCTTTAATGTATTCTGATTGGTAACTTGCTGTTTCTTCGGCTCTTTCCCTCTCAGGACAGCTCCTGGTTGTGACTCCGCAGTGCAAAATCCACCGTGACGCGGTCTGCGGCCACCGGCCGGAACAACCGGTCGGCAAAATCCACATGGTCGGGGTGATGTTTATAGGCGGAAATGACCGGTTGAGCGGAAAAACGGATCAGCCAACAGTAGCGATAGCGCGCGGCCTCATCGACCGCCTCCCCCACCGCCACCTGGCGCACGCCGGGGATCGCCGCCAACACGCGCTGTCCCTCCGCCATCATGGCATGTGCGTCCGCGTCCGCCATACCCGCCGTGTTGTACAGAATGACGTGCTCGACGTTGTGCCAGGGGCGACACTGCGCCAGCACGTCCGCCGCACGGCCGGCGCCGCCCCACAGACGGATGCAGCGTTCCACCTCTGCCCGAATCGCCGCCTGTACATCACGCACCAGGCCGGTATAACCACCGGCGTCAGTTTGCAGGGCACGGCGGCGGATCGCCGCGGCAGCGGCCTCGGACAGGGCGGTGTAGTAATTGATCTTGGCCACACCGTGCTCGATGAGGCGGCGGAACTGTGTCTCGCCCAGACCGGTGCCGCCATGGATCACCAGCGGCAGGCGCAGCGCCGCGTTGATGGCGGCGAGGCGCTCGAAATCCAGTTCCGGCGTACCGCGCATGTGGCCGTGCACCGTACCGATGGACACCGCCAGACAATCGACGCCGGTCTGCGCCACATAGTCGCGCGCCTCTTCCACCGTGGTGTAGACCAGCGCCCCGGGGTGACGCTCGGCATCCTCCCCCTCGACACCGGGTACATAGCCCAGCTCGCCCTCCACGGTGACGCCGCAAGCGTGTGCCATACGCACGATCTCCGCGCTGCGCGCCACATTCGCCGCAAACGGCTGGCTCGAGGTATCGACCATCACCCCGTTGCAGCCAAGCGCAATCGCCCGTCTGGCCGATTCCAGACTGGCACCATGGTCCAGGTGGATGGCCACCGGCACACGACTGCGCCGTGCCGCCGCCTCCACCGCCGGCATCAGCAGCTCCAGATCGAAATACGCAAAGTGGGATTCGGCCAGACTGAGAATCACCGGCGCGTCGCAGGCCTCGGCACCCTCGATGATGGCCTGGAGAAAATCCAGACTCACCAGATCGAACGCCCCCACGGCATAGCGATGGGTATAGGCGTGACGCAGCATGTCCCCCATGTCCACCAACGGCATCGTGCTATCTCCTGCCTACCGCATCGCGCGCCCGGCGCTCAGAATTCGTTCGCCAGACGCTTGTAGCCGCGCACCAGGTCGACGTTGGTACGGGCCACGTCCTCGGAAAAGGCGGTCATGTCCACGGGGACGGGCTGGATGCGGGCCAGATCGGCATCGTTGTGAATGTTGGTGGTGGACGGAATATGGAACCCTTCCGGCACGTGGCAGCCTTCCACCACCGAGTTGTGGCGCACCACCGAGCCGGCGCCGATCACACAGTTGAACAGCACCGAATTGAAACCGATGAACACCCGGTCACCCACCGTGCAGGGGCCGTGGACGATGGAGCGGTGGGCGATGGAGCTGTGTTCGCCGATGGTCACCGCGGCACCGGACTTGGAGTGGATCACCACGCCGTCCTGGATATTGGAGTTGGCGCCGATGACGATCGGCTCCATGCCGCCGTCGGCAGTCACCTCATCGGCACGGATCACCGCATAGGGACCGATGAACACGTTCTCGTGCACGATCACCTTGCCGCAGATGATCGCCGTCGGATCGACGAAGGCGCTCTCGTGGATTATCGGCAGGTCGCCGCTGGGATTCTTGCGGATCATGCTTTGCTCTCTCGGCTGTACGAAAACGGAACGCGCGTTATGGTGTGTCGCGCCGACTCAATCATCTTCATCGTCCAGGCTGGCATCCCAACCCTGGGCACGGGCCCGCTCCAGCGCGGCATCGTGGATGCGGGCATGGCGGGTACGCAAGTCTTCCGGCAGGCGGCTGGGCAGGTGGGCATAGGGCTCCCAGGCGGCGTGCACCTTCTCATACAACGCTTGCATCTGTTGCGCAGTCCACCCTTTGCAGCTTTCGTTCTCCGGGATGATGCCGAACACCCACGCATCGCGCACCACCAAGCCAAGAGCGGTCATGCCGCCATCATCATCGTCATGAATGCCGACATAGGTCACCTGGCCCGGAGGCGCATGCGGTCTGCTGTTCATCGGCTTGGCTCTCTTATTTGGATATTCCGTGATGAGGCGAACGCAATCTATCTTCCAGGGCACGCTCCAGAATGTCCAGCACCTTGGCGCGAAGCCGCGTCGCGGCAAAATGGTAATAATTCAATTGGCATCGCACCGGTTGATGCAGTGCGCTGCGACGTTCGCCCTGCAGCTCCACCCAGGCCAGAATCGGCAGTTCGAATTGGCGCACATCCACCACCACCCAGGCATCGTCATCGAGAATCAGCTCCATCCCCGATACGCCTGGCAATTCCAGACGCAGCGGATGGCCGAACCGTTGCCGTGCTCGGCGCCACAGATTGTAATGGCGCGCCCCAATCTCGTCAGGCCGACTGGCATAGACCGGCACATCATCGAGGCGCGCAGCCATCAGCGCGTCAGGCTGGCAAACAGCGTCGGCAGTTTTTCCGGCAGACGCTGCACGTTATCGATTATGGTGTAGTTGTTGGCGCCGAAGATCCGCTCCACGTAACGGTCTGCCTCGGGATCGAGGGTAAGGCAGTAGCTCAGGATACCTTTGGTGCGCAATTCCTCAGCTGCCTTTTTCGCATCCAGACGCAAATATTGCGGATCACGCTCATCGATATCGGCTGGCTCGCCATCGGTAACAATGAGCAGCAGCTTATGTTTTTCGCTCCGTTGCATCAGGTGCCTGGCAGCGTGGCGCATCGCGGCCCCCATGCGGGTGGACAGCCCACCTCTCATGCCGGCAAGACGGCTCTTGACATCGTCATCAAAACGCTGCTCGAAATCCTTGAAATGGTAATACTGCACATCATGGCGTCCGTCTGAGGCAAAACCATGAATGGCAAAGGGGTCGCCAATGCCGTTGATGGCTGTGGCCACCAATGCACAGGCTTCGCGTGTCAGATCAATTACCGTCTTGTCAGTGCCACGCACCTTCTCGTTTGTCGATTCGGAAAGATCGAGCAGGATCACTACCGCGAGGTCGCGGCGATTGATTACGTAGCGCATCGTGATGCGTGGATCAGGATTGCGCCCCATGCGCGCCGCCACCATCGCCTCCACGGCAGCGTTGATATCCAGTTCGTCACCGTCCTCCAGCTTGCGCATGCGCGACACGCCCTGCGGACGCAGGCGATCGATGATCTGCTTGATACGGTGCGATACGCCTTTGTGGGCGGTGAGCACCTCATCGATGATTTCCGGATCAC
This sequence comes from Sulfurivermis fontis, assembly GCF_004001245.1. Taxonomy (NCBI): domain Bacteria; kingdom Pseudomonadati; phylum Pseudomonadota; class Gammaproteobacteria; order Thiohalomonadales; family Thiohalomonadaceae; genus Sulfurivermis; species Sulfurivermis fontis. Next base: position 173,266 of record NZ_AP018724.1, on the reverse strand, counting down.
CACGACTCTGGCGCCGTTCGTAGATAGTTGCCCAATTGGGACGGTACAACTGTACCTGGTAATCCCACTCCTGGTAATGAAACGGCTCGGAAACCGGTTCCTTGCCCTCCATCTGGTTGAACGACACCCCTTCGTCTTCATAGGGAAAGAGTTCGGTCTCCAGCGTCCAGATTTCCTGAGCGTCATCGCCGGCGGTTTCCACGTCGATCTCGTTGACGAACTCCATCAAGCCGACCTTGCGGCGCACCTGACGCTGGCTCGCCGGCAGATAGGCGGTCGATTCGTTCCAGTCATGTTGATCCAGCGACCAGACGAAGCGGTTGTCATCACGGTAGGGAAGGCGCAGGTTTTCCAGGATACGCAGGCTCGGCACCGCCTTGCGCTGTGATAACAGATTGAAAAGATCGAGCCCCAGGTGCCATGAAAACATGCCGTGTTCGGCGTTGGCCGCGATGTTGGTATGGAATCGCGCCACAATGGCGTCGATTTCATCATCCCCGGTAGTGATCTCCGGGACCAGCAAGGCCAGCGCCGTACGCTCCAGCAAGGGCACCGATTCGTGTTCTGCCTTGCCCTCTTTGGGCAACTCCATGAAAGACCGCCACAGCCGGCGCATGCCCGGAAAGTCACGGATGGCGCAATACTCGACCCGCGCATCTTCGAAAAATCCGACAAAGAACATCTGTGCCGGTGCGAGCGCCTCGGCCGACTGGGGTTGCGTGGTATAGACCAGATGGGCGGCCATATGTGCCACCATGGCGCGATAGAGATCGAGTCCGGTCAAATCGCCGAGGTCATCGGCTGCATCGGGCAGGTGCATAGCACGCGCCTCGATAAAGGGTCGGAAACCGAGATAATCGGCAGCACTCGGGCGCATGAAGAAATCCCGCCCCCAGAAGGCGCGCAGGTAGAAATTGAGCTTGCGCTGATTGTCGATAAAGAGAGTGCCGCGCCGCTCGCGCTGCAATACCGCCTTGCTGTCTTCGCTCTGCAAACCGAAATAGGCGGCCTGCTTGGGTAAGTCGCGCCGGTAGGCCTCGGCACCGAAATCTACCCAGCGGCGCAGACCGGAAAGTGTCAACTTACCAAGCAGTTCATCCAATACGCCCAGCATGGGACGCAGGCCGCGCGGTGCCTTGGCGACCAACCGATGCAGCAGTTGCAGATAGGCACGTAGCAGTTCGGGGTCGCCGAGGCGGCGCGCGGCGGTGGGGAGGGTGGCAAAAACCAGGGTAAGCACTTCTCCCGAAACCATCGAGGCGAGTTTCATTACCGAGTGAACCGCATCGCGGATCACATCGTCGCCACACTCCCTGGCCACCAACGGCATTTCTTCCAGATAGGTGGTGAGCAAGGCCGAGCCCTTGCCCAGGTTCATAATTCCGCGCGCCCCATCCATGTAGTCCTTCAGACCGGTGGGCGACATGGTGCGCGCCGCCTCGTGGAAGATGCCATCCAGAGTATCGGCCAAAGCCGGTGCGGCTTGGATTAATTCCTCGCGGTAATCATCAAGAGAAACGCTCATGGCCCTGCCCTCGTCTGCACAGATGTGACGTTTGCCGGACAGCGGGGAGTCGGCGGTTGGCCACGCAACTCATCGCTTTTGCTGCCGCTCTTAGCCGAAGAAGGTATCCACGGCGGCGTCGAGGGTATCACGCATATCCGGATCGTCGGTGAGAGGACGGGCCAGCGCCATGCGGCAGGCCGCCTTGGCGTCGATGCCTTTGGCGATGAGTTGCCCGGCATAGACCAACAGACGTGTCGAGATGCCCTCGTCAAGGCCGTGTCCCTTTAGATTGCGCGAACGCTGTGCCACCTGTACCAGCTTCGCGGCGGTCTTTTCATCGACACCGGACTCATGGGCCACGATCTTGGTCTCAATCTCGGCCGCCGGATAGTCGAAATCCATGGCGCCGAAACGCTGCTTGGTCGACTGTTTCAGATCCTTCATCAGGCTTTGGTAGCCTGGGTTGTAGGAGATGACGATCTGGAAATCCGGATGGGCATTGATCAGCTCGCCCTTCTTCTCCAGCGGTAGTTGTCGGCGATGGTCAGTCAGCGGATGGATCACCACGGTAGTGTCCTGGCGGGCTTCGACCACCTCATCGAGGTAACAGATGGCGCCGATGCGGGCAGCGATGGCCAATGGACCATCCTGCCATTTGGTCCCATTGATATCGAGCAGAAAACGACCCACCAGATCGGATGCGGTCATATCCTCGTTACACGCCACAGTGATCAGTGGCTTGCCGAGTTTCCATGCCATGTATTCCACGAAGCGGGATTTGCCGCAACCCGTCGGACCCTTGAGCATGACCGGCATGCGCACGCTGTAAGCGGCCTCATAGAGTGCCACTTCATCAGCCACGGGATGGTAGTAGGGTTCGCTCTTCACCAAGTACTGATCGCGATTGACTTCGCTCATGGCACCATGCTCCTCGTTTCGGGCAAACAAGAATTCGCTTTGAAGCGGGCCGCCCTTCAATGGCGGCCCGTACTTCCGGTTTCACTCCTCAGGACTTGATCGGGGCACGATGTACGATCATGTTCGCACCCTGGGACTGCTTGATGTTGTCGTAACCGATGAGACGGACGTGGTGACCAGGATTGGCCTTTTTGCACGCCTCGATCTCGTCGAGAATGCGACTGACGTCGGTTTCACCGAACATCGGCAGTTTCCACATGTACCAGTAGTGGCTGCCGGCCTCTTCCGGCTCGGTATGCTCGATTGCCGGGTTCCAACCCTTGTCGACGATGTACTGGATCTGCTTGCGGATCTGGTCGGCATCCATCTGCGGCAGGTAGGAGAAGGTGCCCAGCTTGCGGCTGTTCGGATCCGACAGGCGGGAATTGTAGTCTTGCATTTCGCTCATGGTCTTCACTCCAAATTCAGTCGTAACTTCGTGTGCGTTCTGGAATCGAGTCACAAGTTTCAAGTTACAAGTGGCAAGAGACACCACTTGCAACTTGTCACTTGCAACTTGCGACTTACTTATGCGCCACGTCCAGCTTGTCGACGGTGTCGAACTCGAACTTGATCTCTTTCCAGGTCTCCATCGCCATCTTCAGCTCAGGACTGGATTTGGCGGCATTGGTCAGAATATCCTTGCCTTCCTTCTCGATTACACGACCTTCGTTGCGGGCCTGCACGCAGGCCTCCAGTGCGACGCGGTTGGCAGCGGCGCCAGCGGCGTTGCCCCACGGATGGCCGATGGTGCCACCACCGAACTGCAGCACGGAGTCGTCACCGAAGATGGAAACCAGTGCGGGCATATGCCAGACATGGATGCCACCGGAAGCAACAGGCATCACGGCGGGCATGTGGCCCCAGTTCTGATCGAAGAAGATACCGCGCGAACGATCCTCCTTCACATAACGCTCACGCATTTGATCGATCCAGCCGAGCGTCGCATCGCGATCGCCCTCCAGTTTGCCGACGACGGTACCAGAGTGCAGGTGGTCGGCACCGAGCAGACGTGCCATCTTGGCCAGCACACGGAAGTTGATGCCGTGCTTCGGATTGCGATCGATGACACCATGCATCGCACGGTGGACATGCAGCAGCATCCCGTTATCACGGCACCAGCGCGCCAGACTGGCCTGGGCGGCCCAGCCGATGGTCAGGTAGTCGGACATGATGATCGGAGTACCGATCTCCTTGGCGAACTCCGCGCGCTTGTAAATCTCTTCCATGTTGGGTCCGGTCACGTTCAGGTAGTGTCCCTTGCGCTCGCCGGTCTCGCGCTCGGCTTTCTCGATGGCTTCCTGGCAGAACTCGAAACGATCGCGCCAACGCATGAACGGCTGGGAGTTGACGTTTTCGTCGTCCTTGGTGAAGTCCAGACCGCCGCGCAGGCACTCGTATACGGCGCGGCCATAGTTCTTGGCGGACAGACCCAACTTCGGCTTGATGGTGCAGCCCAGCAGCGGACGGCCATACTTGTCCAGTTTGTCGCGCTCGACCTGAATACCGTGCGGGGGACCATCGCAGGTGGTCACGAACCACAGCGGAAAGCGCACGTCTTCCAGACGCAGCGAACGCACCGCCTTGAAACCGAATACGTTACCGACCAGGGAGGTAAAGACGTTGACTACGGAACCTTCTTCGAACAATCCCATGGGGTAGGCGATGAACGCATAGAACGCCTCGTCGTCACCCGGCACGTCCTCGATGGCGTAGGCACGGCCCTTGTAGTAGTCCAGGTCGGTCAGCAGGTCGGTCCACACCGTGGTCCAGGTGGCGGTGGAGGACTCGGCACATACGGCAGCGGCGGCCTCTTCACGCGGTACGCCGGCCTGCGGCACGACCTTGAAACAGGCCAGGATGTCGCTGTCCTTCGGCGTATAGTTGGGATCCCAGTAAGTTTCGCGGTACTCTTTAACGCCCGCGTTATAAGTCTTTCCTGCCATTTCGCTTGCCCTCCACGATCGGTTAGCGATTTCAGATGGTCCATTGACACCCCGTCGAGCATCCCGCGTGGCGGGGTTCAGGCCGGATGTCGTTCACCAAGGCGTATCCCTTGTTGGACTCAAGTGTAGGCAGCCGTCCTATAAAGTAAATTCAATAATAATTGCCGAAATGATAAGACAATATTTATTGACTTATGGAGGCATAATGGTCGACTGATGAACTATGGCTGTCCATCAGCGCTGGCAGGATGAAACTCAGAGAGGATGGAGCTGCGCCAGCGTGGAAACGCGGCGCTGGTTCAGGCGACGAATCAGCAGACGGCTGATTTCTCGCGGTAGACTGCGCATCAGCAGCGAGGCGTAGGGGTGATACATCAGCAGGCGGCAGGGTACCGGCTCATACAGACCGCTGCGCGCATTGCCGCGAAAACCGGTCCAGGCCAGCAGGGGATGATTGTCGCTGGTGCGATCGAAACAGACCCATGCATCGTGACTGAGCCGTACCTCGAATCCACGCACGCCGGACAACATCAGGCGCAGCGGATCACCGAGACGGTGCAGGGCGAGATAGACATTGTTGTAATGCACCGCCTCCATGCGCAGCGGCAACGACTTGAGGATCGGCAGATCAGGAAGACTGGATTTCATGCCTGGAAGATTCCTGCGCTGCATGGCCATGTACTGCTAAGGAAGCTCTGAATAAGTTCAGAGCTTCCGCGGCACAGGGATGTGCCGCCATTTTTCAACGACGATAAGTCGTTGAAAATGAAGCCAAGCGAAAATCACACTTTTCGCGTGGCGTGGTTTTGTCCACGGATGGACTTATGTCGCGCAGCCCAGGGAGGGGCGGGAGCGACCTGAAAAGTCCAGGATGGACTTATTCAGACCTTCCCTAATACATAGTCGCTGATCGCAGTACGCGCAACTGCACCGCAGGCAGTTGCTGATCGTAAGCGAATCCGCCCCTGCGGCGGGTCAATCCCACATCACGTCGCAACCCCGGCGCGCCGAGGCCTCCAGCAGTTCGACCAGGGGCAACGCTCGCACGTCGAGTGGGGGCTTCGCCTCCTTCTCCTCGTCCTCTTCTTCGTCTCCCTTGTCCTCATCGTGCGCCTGCTGTTTCGCCGCCAACGCCGCCCGCAGCCGCGTCAGCGCCGCCGGGATGTCCTCCGCCAGCAGGGCGCCGGGCACGGTGCCGCTATGGCCCATCATCTTGAGCAGGGTTTTCGCGACATCGCCGAACAGAGTGATATCGGCATAGGCGCGGCTGTGAAAGGTCACCAGCATGGACAAGGATTCCCGACAGTAGGTTGATGCAGGGCGGGCTTCAGCCCGCCGGGTGATGCCGGCAAAGAGGCGCGGCGCCTTTCTTCCTCGCGGGCGAGGTCGTGAGGAAGATTCAGCAGCGCGTGCACTGCTCCACCGGCAGGCCGCGGCGCAGCCAGCCCGGACCGGCACCGCTGCCGGCCATGCCTTCCTTCACGTTGTAGATATTGGTGAAACCCTGCGCCTCCAGGAATTTCTGCACCTGGGTGGTGCGGTTGCCGGTGCGGCAGATGAGGCCGATGGGCGCGTTCTTGTCGCCACCGACCATCTTCAGCAGGTCATTGACGAATCCCTGCCCACCCTGCGGGTGCCGCATGTCGAGCCGGCTGGCGCCCCTGGCAACACCGGTCTGGCGCCACTCCGGCGGCGTGCGGATATCGACCAGGGTCAGCCTGCCGGCCTCCATGGCGGCCAACGCCTCGGGGGCGGAGAGCACCGCACCGGCGGCAAGGGACTGCAGCGGCAACCACAGCGCCAGCAGCCATCCTGCAATGATGTAACGCTTCATGACATGTTCCTCGGCAATGCGGTTGAACCCAGAGACTGCGCCGGCCGGCATCGGTTCCTTCGCCCCACAACAAGAAGGGGACTTGCGTCCCCTTCATCCTGTTCAGTCCTGCGAGTTGCAGGTCTTCATCAGCCGCGTGATCCGCACGCCGAGAAACACGAACACGATGATCGAGCCGACGACGGAAAGAACGGCCCCGATGGCGGTGGCATCCATAATGTAATCTCTCAGTCAATGATAAGGGAGGTGTGTGGTGGTCGCCACGTGGGCGGCCGCGCAATCTAGGGAAGGTCTGAATAAGTCCATCCTGGACTTCTCAGGTCGCTCCCGCCCCTCCCTGGGCTGCGCGACATAAGTCCATCCGTGGACAAAACCACGCCAAGCGAAACGTGTGATTTTCGCTTGGCTTCAATTTTCAACGAGTTATCGGCGTTGAAAATTGGCGGCACATCCCTGTGCCGCGGAAGCTCTGAACTTATTCAGAGCTTCCCTAGCGAAACGAACACAATGTGTAACCCCTGAAATTTACAGGTGTTTCATGCCATGCAGCGCATGGCGCGGGCAGTCGGTTTGAACCATGCCCCTGTGTCGTGTAGGGTGAAGCGCACACCGTGTCGCGGATTCTGCATGATCGTCACCAGCTTTCTCGCCTTTCTGCTGTTCTTCGTCGCCATCGGCCTGTGGTCGATGCGCCGCAGCCGGCACAACAGCATCGACTACCTGCTCGCCGGCCGCAGCGTGGCGCCCTGGCTCACCGCGCTGTCGGCGGTGGCCACCAACAACAGCGGCTACATGTTCATCGGCCTCATCGGCTACACCTACCTCACCGGCCTCGCGGCGATCTGGATGATGCTGGGCTGGATCATCGGCGACTTCATCGCCTCCAGCTTCATCCACCGCCAGGTGCGCCTCGCCACCGAACGCCACGACGTGCATACCTTCAGCGGCCTGCTGTCACGCTGGCAGGGCGGCAATTACCGCGTGCTGCGTTTTCTGAGCGGACTGATGATCCTGCTGTTCCTCGGCACCTACGCCGCGGCGCAGCTCTCCGCCGGCAGCAAGGCCCTGCAGGTGCTGTTCGCGTGGGAGCACTGGGCCGGCGCGGTGATGGGGGCGGTGATGGTGCTGCTGTATTCCTTCGCCGGCGGCATCCGCGCCTCCATCTGGACCGATGCGGCGCAGTCCATCGTGATGATCGGCGCCATGTTCCTGCTCATGGCGGCAGCCCTCGACAGCCTGGGCGGCTGGAGCGCCTTCGTGGCGGGGCTGCATGCGGTCGAACCCGGTTACATGCAATTGTTCCCCGTGGTAGAGGGTTACGGTCCCTGGCTCGGCCCGCTGCTGTTCGTGGCGGGCTGGCTGTTCGCCGGCTTCGGCGTCGCCGGCCAGCCGCACATCATGATCCGCTTCATGGCGCTGGACGATGCAGAAAATCTCCGCGCCGCCCGCGCCTGGTACTACGGCTGGTTCACCCTGTTCTGGAGCGCCGCCATCATCGTCGGCATGGGCGCGCGCCTGCTGCTGCCGGAGGTGGCGAGCTTCGACGCCGAACTGGCCTTGCCGACGCTGGCGCTGCAACTGCTGCCCGAGGTGCTGGTGGGCGTGATCCTCGCCGGCATCTTCGCCGCCACCATGTCCACCGCCGACTCGCTGATCCTGAGCTGCGCCGCCGCGCTGACGCGCGACTTCCACTGGCAGAAACAGGATCACTACTGGCTCACCAAGCTGGGCACCGTCGCCGTCACCCTCGGCGCCCTCGCCATCGCCCTGTCCGGCCACAAGAGCGTATACGACCTGGTGCTCGACGCCTGGGGTGTGCTGGCCTCCGCCTTCGCGCCGCTGCTTGCGGTCTACGCCCTCGGCCAGCGCGTGAGTGAACGGCTGGCCGTCGCCATGCTGATCGGCGGTGTGCTCACCATGTACGGCTGGAGCCTGTACGGGCCGGCGGCGGTGTACGCGGTGGCGCCCGGCATCAGTGCCGGCCTGCTGGTGTTCGTCGCGGCGAAGTCGTTCAGCCGCGGTTTTCGATAAGCGGCCGCAACACCTGCTCGAAGCACTGCCGCTGTTGCGGCGACAGGCTGGCGAGATTGCCGTCATTGGCCAGCAGCAGCTTGGCCACACCGATGGCGAGCACCGGGTCGAGGCCGCATTCGCCGGCCAGGGCGCGGATCGCCGCCGGGTCGTCGTCGTGCAGAAGATTGAGTTGGCGCAAATTCATGGTCGTAGCCCGCATGGAGGATGCCGCAGCGTAGCGAGTGGTTTTTTATCGCGCAAGCTGCCGGTAAGCTAACCACTCCCTTCGATCGTGGACTCCTGCAAACAACCTTGCCTGCGCACGAAACCATCATGCCCACCCCGCAATCCGCCATCCTCGCCCTGGACGGCCCCGCCGGCCTGTTTCTGGTACTGCACCTCAAGCCCCGCGCCGATGAGGCCGTGCGTCGGGCCGCGGCGACCTTCCCGGCATTGCTGGAAGAAATTTCTTCCATCGCGCCCGCGGCACAACTGGTCGGCACGCTGGCCTTCGGCGCAGAGCAGTGGGATCGCCTGAGCAGGACGCGGCCGAAACTGCTCAAGCCCTTCGCTCCCCTCGACGGCGGCACACTGCGCGCCCCGGCCACCGGCGGCGATCTGCTGCTGCACCTGCACTCGGCGCGCGCCGACCTCAACTACCTGCTGGCCAACCGCTTCGTCACACCGCTCAGGCCCTGGATTGAACGCACCGAGGAGACGCCCGCCTTCCGCTATCTCGATGCGCGCGACCTCACCGGCTTCATCGACGGCACGGAGAATCCGCAGGAGCAGGAGGAGCGGCGCGAGGTGGCGCTGATCGGTGACGAGGACAGCGAGTTCGCCGGCGGCAGTTATGTCATCGCCCAGCGCTACGTGCATCACCTGGAGCGCTGGAACGCCATGCCGCAGCGGGAGCAGGAGGGCATCATCGGCCGCAGCAAGCCCGACTCGGTGGAGCTGGACGACGCGGTGAAGCCGCCGACCGCGCACATCGCCCGCGTGGTGATCGAGGAGGACGGTGAGGAACTGGAGATCGTGCGCCACAGCCTGCCCTACGGCGCGGTGTGCGGCGAAAGCGGCCTGTTCTTCCTCGCCTATTCCCGCGACCTGACCATCTACGACAAGATGCTGCAACGCATGTTCGGCCTGAGCGGCGACGGCCTGCATGACCGCTTGATGGAATTCACCGAGGCGGTGAGCGGCGGATATTTCTTCGCGCCGTCGGTGGAGCGGCTGCGTACCCTGTAGGAGTCCACTCCGTGGGCGAACAGGTGCCGGGTCGGGCGCTGCATGCGCCGATCGGACTCGGCGCCTACCAGAGGCGGCCGCCGCTCTCCAGCGCCACCTTCAGGGTCAGCAGCAGCGACACCGCCACCAGCATCGGCTTCACTACCCGCGCCCCGGCACCGATCACCACGCCGGCGCCGAGACGGCCGCCGATGAATTGCCCCGCCGCCATGGGCAGGCCCACGGTCCACAGCACCTTGCCGCCGAGGACGAACAGCAGCAGCGCGGCGAAATTGCTGGTGAAGTTGAGGATCTTGGTGCGCGCCGTGGCGACACGGGCCGACAGGCCGAGCAGGGCGATGAAGGCGAGCACGAAGAACGAGCCGGTGCCCGGGCCGAAGAAGCCGTCGTAAAACCCGACGCAGGTACCGATCAGCAGCGCAAACACACCATCGCCGATGCGGCGCGCACCGTGCACGTCGCTCACCCGCGGCGAGAACACGAAATACAGCGTGGCGAAAATCAGCAGGACAGGCACCACGCGTCCCAGCACATCGCGCTCCAGCACCTGCACCGCCAGTGCCCCGGCCGCTGCGCCGACGAAGGTGCAGACGATGGCCAGGCGCATCTCGCGCCAGGTGACATAACCTGCGCGCACGAAATGCAGCGCCGCGGCGAGGCTGCCGAAACTCCCCTGCAGCTTGTTGGTGGCCAGCGCCTGCGCCGGCGGCAGACCGGCGGCCAGCAGCGCCGGCACGGTGAGCAGGCCGCCGCCGCCGGCAATGGCATCGACGAAACCGGCGATGAAGGCCACCAGCGTCAGCAACAGCAGGATTTCGGGCGAGAGCAGTTCCATGAGTTTCCGCGCCGCTACGGCTTATTGCACACGCCGGCGCCATGCCGGGCACGCAGCGCCAGACCCATCCTAAGGAAGGTCTGAATAACTCCATCCTGGACTTTTCAGGTCGCTCCCGCCCCTCCCTGGGCTGCGCGACATAAGTCCATCCGTGGACAAAACCACGCCAAGCGAAAAGTGTGATTTTCGCTTGGCTTCATTTTTCGACGACTTATCGTCGTTGAAAAATGGCGGCACATCCCTGTGCCGCGGAAGCTCTGAACTTATTCAGAGCTTCCCTAAAACTCGAACCACACACGCAGCGCGATGAACACGATCACGGCCACCAGACTGCCCCAGGTCAGCGGATCGCCGCGGCGCAGGTCGCGCCACAGAATGGCGAATTCGTTGCTGCGCGGCACGCGCTCCAGCAGCGGACCGAACAGCGCGTCGAAGGCGTCCTTGTCGAACACCGCCGCCGCCGGATTGGGCAATGGCACCGCCACGCGGCCGAGCAGCAGGCGCCGGCCGGTCTGCACGAACTCCTCCGGCGTGCCTTGGCCCTGGCGCCCGAGGATGTCCACCACGTGGATCACCGTGCCGTCGGTGCCGATACGCATGCGCTGCATGCGGTATTGCGCCCAGAAGGCGGCGGCCATCACCGCCGCCGACACCGCGCCGAGCAGCGAGATGAATTCCCACGACAGCCGGCTGCCGGCGGAATGGAATAGCAGCACAATCAGCCCGAACAACACGCCGATCGCCAGCAGCAACAGGCGCATCAGGCGCAGGAATTTCGGATTCACCGCCAGCCAGGTGACACCCTGTGCATCGGAACGCAGGCGCAGCGACGCGGCCGCGGTCTGCACCTGGCGCGCGACATCCGCCGGATGCTGCACCACGCCGGGACGGCGCTCGCCCGGCACCAGGCGCCTGCGCGCCTGCCAATCGAGATAGCCGGCCAGCGCGCCGAGCACGCCGAACAGCACCATCATGCCGATGCTGAAATAGCGTATCTGCTGCCAGTGGCCGCGGCGCGCCTGCAGGGCGCGCAGGGCACCCTGCACGGCGTCATCGCCAAAGTCGCGCACGGAAAAATCCTCCAGGCTGACGGCCTGCAGGCGGTAATGATCATGATCGAGCACCAGCATGGCCTGCGGCAGCGGCGCCAGCGCGATGGGATCGGCGGCGCCGGCCAGCGCGATGCGCTGCCGTGCCGTGCCGGCGACATCGAACACGATGATCTCGCCGTTCTGCAGCAGGCCGTTGCTGTTGACCGCCCAGACGCGGCCTGCGCCATCGCGCGCCGCCGCCGTCGGCCAGGTATTGCCGGAGGAACCGAGCGGGTTGTCCGCCTCCACCTGCTGCACCACGCGGCTACGTCCCCGGCCCTGGTCCTCGATGACGAGGACGCGGTGATGATTGGTGTCGGCGATCAGCAGTTGGCCCGCGCCGAGCCAGGCGAGGTCGTTGGGATATTTCAGGCCGCCCGCGATGGTCAGGCGGTACTGGTGTTTGCCGTCCAGACCCCAGGCATGCAGTTCATGGCGAGCGCTGTCCGCCACGTAGAAGCGCGCCTCCTGCGGCGCATGGGCCAGCGCCAGCGTCGCACCCTCGGGCGGCAGCGGGATGCGCGCCAGCTCGACGCAGGTGCGCCGCGGCAGATCGCAGCGCTGCACGGTGCCGCGCCGTCCCTCCGCCACCAGCAGCGCGTCGGGCATCACCGCCAGATGCGACACCGCCGCCGGCAGGTCGAGCGACGCCAGCGTCGCCGCATCCTGCAGCGCGCCATTGCCGTCGGCGTGATACAGCGTGCCGCCGGCAATGAAATACACCGCGTCCTCCGCCGTCGCCAGCACGCTCGGCCCCGCCGTCGCGCCGACCCCCTCGCCCGCCTGCCAGACCAGCGCAAAGGTGCCCAGGATGCCGAGGATCGCGGCGACGGCGAGGATATTGGCGCTGCGGCTGGGGGAGAGTTCGATCATGGCGTCCGTTCCTCATCAGTTGGCCTTTCAGTAATGCCCGCAGGACGGGCAGGCCCGTACTCTAATAGTCTTGCAGCCGACTGGACAATCTGAACTGCCATAGCATTCAGGACATGGAGGAACCCTGTGCGAAAGATCCCTTATAAAACAATGCACTGAAATCTTTTGCTGATAGCAAGATATCCAGCATACCAACGATGGTGCCGCTATCGACCCAAAAACGCTAAACTGGCGCCAAACTACGGCGGTATCGTGCATCCTGGCTGACGGACACCCGTTTGAAACAAACGTCTGTTCGATCTTCCTCAGTGCAGGTGGCGTTTGTGGGCCGAGTAGTGTATTAATGATCAGCATCTGTTGATAGTACCAACCCGTCCGCAGGGAGGCTTCCGGGATGAACAGATCGCTCATTTCCGACCTCATACAACCGTCGCTGTTTCCTGGCGAGCCCGACATGCTTAAAGAGACTCTGTCATCCGGCCGCATCATGGCACGCAGCTTGGCTGTTGCCACCGCAACATCCGCCGAGCGACTCTCTCTAGCCCGCCTGTTTTGCTACCACGCCGCCGCGTTCTATTGGCAAGCCATCGGCGGCCCATCTCCCGTGCGCACGCTCTTCTCGGCAATACCAACCGTCAAGATGCCGGAACAGGCTCTGCCCTTAGCTGACCGCATGGGCACTATGGCCGCGCAGTTGCCACCGGAGCAAGCCATTTACGAACTCGGATTGACCTATAACGTGATGCTGCCCGATGAGTGGCGCTCCGCCTATGGCGTCTATTACACGCCTCCCGTTCTCGCCGAACGGCTGCTGGATCAGGCAACGCAGGCCGGCGTCGATTGGTCCACCTGCCGAGCCCTGGACCCTGCATGTGGTGGAGGGGCCTTCTTGGCACCGGTGGCGCGCCGCATGAAGGATGCCGCTGGGCAGTGTTCCCCGGCGCTCCTGCTGAAAAACATCGCCACTCGCCTGCACGGCTACGAAATCGATCCGTTTTCCGCCTGGCTGTCACAACTGGCGCTTGATGCCGTTCTGTTGCCGGTCAGCAAGAAGGCGCGTCGCCCGGTGCCGGTCCAAGTAAAGGTTTGCGATGCGCTGGAACAAACCCCGCCCGCGGAAGGCTTCGATCTCGTCGTCGGCAATCCGCCCTACGGGCGCGTAAAACTCGACGTGCAACAACGCGAGCGCTACAAGCGCAGCATCTACGGCCATGCCAACCTGTACGGCCTCTTCACCGACCTCGCGCTGCACCACACGCGCAAAAACGGTGTGGTGGCCTATGTCACGCCTACCTCCTTTCTAGCTGGCAGATACTTCAAAAACCTACGTGCCCTGCTGGCTAGCGAGACCGCGCCTACGAGCATCGACTTTGTGACTGAACGCAAAGGGGTCTTCGACAGCGTTCTGCAGGAAACCCTGCTGGCCTGCTATCGGAAGAACGGTAAGCGCAAATTGGCGACCGTCCATACCCTGACACCAATCTCAGCAGATAAGCTGCGCATCGAAAGCGTGGGCAAATTCCAGCTCCCGCTGGACGGCTCGACGCCATGGATCATTCCGCGCAGCGGCCATCAATCGGTACACATGGCCCACGTCAACACACTGACGCACCGCCTGCGCGACTACGGCTACGGCGTGAGCACCGGCCCGCTGGTGTGGAACCGCCACAAGGACCAGTTGTACAGCACCGCCGGCAAGGGACGCCTGCCGCTGATCTGGGCCGAGGCCGTCACCAGCGACGGGCGTTTCCTGTTCCGCGCCGAGAAACGCGGCCACCAGCCCTATTTTGAGCCGCGCCGGGGCGACGACTGGCTAATCGTCACCGCACCCTGCATCCTGCTGCAGCGCACCACCTCCAAGGAGCAGAAGCGCCGCCTGATCACCGCCGAGCTTCCCTTGGAATTCATCGAGCAGCATGGCGGTGCCGTGGTCGAGAATCACCTGAACATGGTGCGCCCACTGGACGACAAGCCCGCAGTGTCACAGGCGACACTGCGGGCATTACTCGACAGTATGGTCGTGGATTCCGTGTTCCGCTGTCTTAGCGGAAGCGTCGCTGTCTCCGCCTATGAACTTGAATCGCTGCCCCTGCCTCCGCCAGCCAGCCTCAAGCGCCTCGACAAGCTTGTGCGCAGCAACGCCGGGCCAGAGGCCATCGATGCCGAATGCGCCCGGCTCTATGGATTGGATACTGCATGACGAAAACGCCGCTTCCCCCCTACACGCCCAAAGCCCTGGTGGCGGAACGGCTGCCGTTAATCTTTCCGGAAGGCACATCCAACCGTAACTACTGCATCCGCGATCTTGCCGCCAGCACCATCTTCACCATGCTCTATATCGGCGCCATCGAGGGCGGCGACGTCTACCTCGGCCCGAAGCACGTTTATCTGATGACCGATGAAATCGCCGGGCAGTCCGACGATGAAGCACGATATAGCTACGCCGCCGATGCCATGAAGCCTGGATACCGGCCGCCAGGCACACGCTGGTATGCCGACAACACCCGCGAACCCATCCGCGACGAAACCCTGCGCGAGGGCCTGCTAGCCATAGGGGCGGCCTACTCTCGCAGCGACCTGCCCACCACATCGAGCAAACCGCGCTATACGCTCAAGGCCGACCTGGCCGCGCTGTTTGACCCCGACCTGACAGGTGATGAGCTGAACCAACGTATCGCCGATTGGAGAAAACATAATCTGAATCGGGAAGTCTTGGCGCGCATAGCCATACGAAGCCGTGGTGCGGCCGCCTCCAAGGACGGCGTACTAGTTACTTTCCCTAACCAGGAGACTCGTCGCCTCATAGCCGGCCCAAGTTCAGTCATCTCAAAGGCGGTAATCGAGACTTTCGCCCACACCTTCCTGACCGATCCGGCAGTTCTGTGGCTTAGTGAGAGCGGAAACAAGGTGGTAACACGCGATGAAGAATTGGCACGGGCCATCGGCCTGCATATCGAGGTAGACAAAAATCTCCCCGACATCATCTTGGTAGACTTGGCCGATGAAAAGCCGCTGCTGGTATTCGTAGAGGTGGTTGCCACCGATGGCCCAATAACAGAACGTCGCCGCGACGCACTGCACTTGTTGACCGACAAAGCCGGATTCGATCGCCGACGTGTGGCCTTTGTTACCGCCTATGCAGATCGGGACACAACAGCCCTCAAGAAGACCGTCCCATCATTGGCGTGGGGTAGCTTTGCATGGTTTATGTCTGAACCCGACAAGCTGCTTGGTATGCATGACTTTTGTAGAAACCCGGTACGCCTGCAGGACATACTGAACTTGAATGTCGATTGACTTCAAACAAGCACGCACAATGCCGGCAATTCCTGTTCTACAACCGCCCAAATCAGCTCGGCATCAACGCCCAGGTAGTCATGCACTACCACGTTGCGAAAGCCGGCGCCAGTTGATGTGCGGAAAAGCTGTTTTGAGACTGTCTGACAGGCGCTGGCTGGATTCGGCCATGATCTGCAGATTGCGCAGCACGGCATCCTGAATCAGGGTAGAAGCAAGAAAGACGGCCTTGCCATCCTGTGTATAGGCACGAACGCGCGCAATACACTCCAGCATGTATTCTGCGTAAAGACGGTCCTTGTCATCAGGCGTCATAGCTCAATGGCTTCCCTGAGCACCTGATCACGAATCTTCGGATGCAATGCCGCCGGGGTGACCAGATCGACCTTGCGTCCGAGCAGGCCTTCCAGGTCGAGCAGCAAGGCGCCCAGGGCAAAGGCGCTCTTGCCCGGTTCCATCTCGACCAGCAGATCGACATCGCTATCGGGGCGGGCACGATCCTTCGCCATGGAACCAAATACGCGCACCAGCTTTGCCCCACGCCGGGCGGCGAGGCTGAGAATTTCCTGGCGATGCTGTTCGATCAGACGGTCCATGGCCTATTTATAAACCTAACCAGGTATCGGGTATAGCCCTGACACCGGCACTGCCGTGCCTTTCCTGACATCGGCCCCCCGCCGGGCGGCGGCGGAGGGCAGGCGTCAGCGTTCGTAGCCGAGGGTCGGCGCCAGCCAGTATTCGGCCTCCTCGATGCTCATGCCCTTGCGCTGCGCGTAATCCTCCACCTGATCCTTGTCGATCTTGCCGACGGTGAAGTAGCGGCTGTCGGGGTGGCTGAAGTACCAGCCGCTCACCGAGGCGGTGGGGACCATGGCCTTGGTTTCGGTAAGGCGCACGCCGGTATTATTCTCGACGTCGAGCAACTGCCAAAGCAGGTCCTTCTCGGTGTGATCGGGGCAGGCGGGGTAACCCGGTGCCGGGCGGATGCCCTGATACTTTTCGTTCACCAGCACGTCGTTGTCGAAGTGCTTGTTGTCGAGACCGTTGCGCGGCGTCCAGCGCCCCCTGGCCTCACCGCCCCTGGTGCGGCTGCGCGCAGTGGTCATCTGGCCGCTGATCTCGTAGCCCCAGTTCAGATGACGCACGCGATCATGCATGTGCTCGGCAAAGGCCTCGGCCAGGCGATCGGCCAGGGCCTTGAGCAGGATGGCGTGGTAGTCGTCATGGGCCTGTTCGAAACGCCGCACGTGGGCGTCGATGCCGATGCCGGCAGTGACCACGAAGGCGCCGATGTAGTCCTTCTTGCCGCTCGCCTTGGGGGCGACGAAGTCGGCCAGGCACAGGTTGGCCTTGCCCGCCGGCCTCACCGTCTGCTGGCGCAGGTGGTGCAGGGTGGTGCGCACCTTCTTGCGGCTGTTGTCGGTGTACACCTCGATGTCGTCGCCCACGCTGTTGGCCGGGAACAGACCGATTACGGCGCGGGCCTTGAGCCACTTCTCGCCGATGATCTGCTGCAGCATGGCCTGCGCGTCGGCAAACAGCTTGCGCGCCTCCTCGCCCTTGTCGGCGTCATCGAGGATCCGCGGATAGCTGCCCTTCATCTCCCAGGCGTGGAAGAACGGCGTCCAGTCGATGTAGGGGACGAGGAACTCCAGCGGCATGTCGTCGAACACCTGCACCAGCAGGTCGTTCGGCTTGGGCGGTGTGTAGTGCTCCCAGTCCAGTTGCAGTTTGTTGGCGCGCGCCTCGACCAGGGTCAGATACTTTGCCTCCTTCTGCCGGCCGAGATAGTCCTCGCGCACCTGGGCATACTCGGCGCGCAGCTGCGCCACGTAGGCAGCGCGGCCGCCGCTCTCGGAAATCAGATTTTGCGCCACGCCGACGGCGCGGCTGGCATCCTTCACCCATACCACGGCGCCGTCGTAATTGGGCTCGATCTTCACCGCGGTGTGCGCCTTGGAGGTGGTGGCGCCGCCGATGAGCAGCGGCTGCTTCAGCCCCAGGCGCTGCATCTCTTTCGCCACGTGCGCCATCTCTTCCAGCGACGGGGTGATGAGCCCCGACAGGCCGATGATGTCGGCATTGTGTTTCTGTGCCTCTTCCAGAATGGTCGCCGTGGGGACCATCACGCCCAGGTCGATGACCTCGAAGTTGTTGCACTGCAACACTACGCCGACGATGTTCTTGCCGATGTCATGCACGTCGCCCTTCACCGTGGCCATCAAGATGCGGCCGGCGGCACGGCTGTCGGCCGTCTTCTCCGCCTCGATGTAGGGCAGCAGATAGGCCACCGCCTTCTTCATCACGCGCGCGCTCTTCACCACCTGGGGCAGGAACATCTTGCCGTCGCCGAACAGGTCACCCACCACGTTCATGCCGTCCATCAGCGGCCCTTCGATGACCTCGATGGGGCGGGCGAACTGCCGGCGTGCCTCCTCGGTGTCCTGCTCCACGTAGGTGTCGATGCCCTTCACCAGGGCATGTTCCAGACGCTTGGCCACCGGCCAGCTGCGCCACTCCTCGGCCTGCTTCTCCACGGTGGCGGCGCCGGTGTTGTACCTGGGCGCAATCTCCAGCAGGCGATCGGTGGCGCCGGGGTCACGATTCAGCACCACGTCCTCCACCGCCTGGCGCAGTTCCTCCGGCAGGTCCTGGTACACCGCCAGCATGCCGGCATTGACGATGCCCATGGTCATGCCGGCGTGGATGGCGTGATAGAGGAATACCGAGTGGATCGCCTCGCGCACCGGGTTGTTGCCGCGGAAGGAGAACGACACGTTGGACACGCCGCCAGATACCATGGCATGCGGCAGATTTTCTTTAATCCAGCGCGTGGCCTCGATGAAGTCCACCGCGTAATTGTTGTGCTCCTCGATGCCGGTGGCGATGGCGAAGATGTTCGGATCGAAGATGATGTCTTCCGCCGGGAAGCCGACGCGGTTCACCAGGATGTCGTAGGAACGCCGACAGATATCGATCTTGCGCTGATAGGTGTCGGCCTGGCCCTTTTCGTCGAAGGCCATCACCACCACCGCGGCGCCGTACTTGCGCAGCTTCTGCGCGTGCTCGATGAAGGCGGCCTCGCCCTCCTTGAGGGAGATGGAGTTGACGATACCCTTGCCCTGCACGCACTTGAGGCCGGCCTCGATGATCTCCCACTTGGAGGAGTCGATCATCACCGGCACGCGGGCGATGTCCGGCTCGGAGGCGATGAGATTGAGGAAGGTGACCATCGCGCTCTTGCCGTCCAGCATGGCGTCGTCCATGTTGATGTCGATCACCTGCGCGCCGTTCTCCACCTGCTCGCGGCAGATATCCAGCGCCTCGCTGTACTTGCCTTCCAGCACCAGCTTCTTGAACTTGGCCGAACCGGCGACGTTGGCGCGCTCGCCGACATTGACGAACAGTGAATCCTTGCCGATGTTGAGCGGCTCCAGCCCGGACAGGCGGCAGGCCGGTTCGATCTGCGGCAAGGCACGCGGCTGCATGCCCTGCATGGCCGCGGCGATGGCCCGGATGTGCGGCGGCGTGGTGCCGCAGCAGCCGCCGACGATGTTGAGGAAACCGGCGCGGCCCCATTCGCTGATCTCGGAAGCGATCTGTTCGGGCGTCTCGTCATAGCCGGTGGGCGAGAGCGGATTGGGCAGGCCGGCGTTGGGATGGGCGCTGACGCCGCATTCGGCGATGCGCGCCATCTCCTCCACGTACTGGCGCAGCTCCCTGGCGCCCAGCGCGCAGTTGAGGCCGATGGTGATCGGCTTGGCGTGGCGCAGGGAGTTGTAGAAGGCCTCGGTGAGCTGGCCGGTGAGGGTGCGGCCGGAGGCGTCGGTGATGGTGCCGGAGATCATCACCGGCAGGCGGATGTCGTGCTGCTCGAAATAGGTCTCGACAGCAAAGACGGCCGCCTTGGCATTGAGGGTGTCGAAGATGGTCTCGATGAGGATGATGTCGGCGCCGCCCTGCACCAGGCCATGGGTGGCCTCCAGATAGGCCGCCGCCAGGTCGTCGAAACCGATGGCGCGGTAGCCGGGGTTGTTGACGTCGGGGGAGATGGAGGCGGTCTTGCCGGTGGGGCCGAGCACGCCGGCCACATAACGCGGCTTGCCGTCGCGGCGCTCGAACTCGTCGGCGATCTCGCGCGCCAGGCGCGCACCCTCGAAATTCAGCTCGTGCACCAGGGCCTGCATGCCGTAGTCCTCCATGGACACGGCATTGGCGTTGAAGGTGTTGGTCTCGACGATGTCGGCGCCGGCCTCGAAATACTGGCGGTGGATGGCCTGCACGATGTCCGGCCGGGTCAGCACCAACAGGTCGTTGTTGCCCTTGAGATCGGCAGGCCAGTCCTTGAAACGCTCGCCGCGATAGTCGGCCTCGCCCAGCTTGTAGGTCTGGATCATGGTGCCGGTGGCGCCATCCAGGATCAGGATGCGTTCCCTGAGGGATTGGACGAGCTGGGCGCTGCGTACGCCGGAATAGGTATGGGACATGGGGAATTCGCGCTATATCTTACTGAAAGGATGCGCGATTCTATCACGGGGTGGCGGCGGCACGGGGTGCAAGTTTGACCGTGTCGGCAGTATGCTGGCCTCACTGTCGCTAGTATGTGTGCCCCTGCTGACGGAAGGAATCGGTACCGCACATGGACAACAGCCACACCTATCGCGTCGTTTTTTCCGGCCGCCTGCTCGATGGCTTCGATCCGGCCGAGGTCAAGCGCGGCCTGGCCAGCCAGCTCGGCCTCAGCCCGGAGAAAATCGAGGCCTTCTTCTCCGGCGAAAAACAGGTGCTCAAGCGCACCGACTCGTTGGAACGCGCCACGCGCTACGTGCGGATGTTCGCCCGTGCCGGCCTGGTCACCCTGGTGGAACGGCCGGAGGACAAGGCCCGGCGCAAGGCCAGCGCCGGGGCGGTGCAGAAGGTGACGGCACCCAGCCTGCCGCCGCTCAAGCCCTGGAGGATCGCCTGGCTCTATCGGCCGGCCCTGTGGTTCGTCGCCGCCACCGAACTGGGCATGGTACTGACCTGGCTGGCCGTCACCGGCGCCCTGCTGGTGACCCTGCTCCATCCGGACCTGCTGGTCGGCTGGATGTTTTCCCTCATCCCCTATGCCCCGGTGGCGGCGGCCGCCTACGCCTTTCTACTCTGCTTCGGCCTGCTGCTCACCGCGCTGCTACTCAAGCCGCTGCTGGTGCTGCACGTGCGCCGCCATCCCCGCGTCACGCTGGCCGCGGAACAGGAACCGGACCTGTTCGCCTTCGTGGAGGACGTCTGCGACCAGATATCGGTGCCGCCGCCGGCCGAAATCCAGCTCAGCCATGACGCCGCGCTGGAGATGCGGTTCCGGGAAGATCTGGGCGACGGGCTGCTCAAGGGACAGACCGTGCTGACGCTGGGCATGCCCTTGCTCGTCAGCCTCAATGTGCGCCAGTTGGCCGCCGCCATCGCCCAGGCCATGCACGGCTGGGCACCGTGCGAGGCGCCGCGCACCGTGCGCCTCATCGAGCGCCTCAACGACTGGATGCACCGCGCCCTGCACCAGCCCGACGCCATCGACCGCCGCCTGGAACGCCTGCGCGCCAAGGCCAGACACGCGGCACCGCTGTATGACAGCCTGCAACGTCTCATCGCCTGGTCACGCCTGCCCCTGCGTCTGAACCTGTGGCTCACTCACCTGCTGGCCCGCCGCCTGTTCCAGCGCCGCATCACCCGCGCCGATGCCGCGGCACGCCATCTGGCCGGCAACGCCGACTTCCGCCACATGCTGGAGCAGAGCCGCGTGCTGGCCTATGCCGCACAAAAGACCATCCCCACCCTGACACGCATGTGGCGCGATCGCGGCGAGCTGCCGGACAACATCGCCATGGCGGTGGTGGCACAGGCCTCCTACCTGCCCGCCGACGTGCACGAACACCTGCGCCAACGCCAGGCCCGGCACATCGCCCAGACCCGCGCCCTGCAGGCCGGCGACGGCCAGCGCCTGGCCTGGCTCGACATCCAGCAGGAAGAGGGCCGCTACCGCTGCACCAGCGACAGCGCGCTGCTGTTCCGCCGCTTCGGCAAGCTGATGCACAGCATCACCATGCGCTATTACCACCAGCACCTGCGCCTGCCGGTCACCACCAAGGATCTGATTCGCACCCCGCCCAAGGGCAGCCAGGAATACGAGGCCAACCACATCATCGACTGCTACTTCGGCGCCCTCTATGCCGATTTCACGCCGCTCGGTTTCGAAACCCGCTTCAGCCAGATGCCCCTCGATACCGACACCGCCATCCAGCACTGGATGCTGTCCATGGCGCTGATGGAAAAGGAGCGCAGCAAGGCGCGGGCCGTGATGACCGCGTTGCATCAGTGCGACGACGATCTCGTCACCGTCAGCAACCGCGAGGTGATGCATCGCGCCGGCTACGGCAGCTACCTGGGGGAACTGCCGCTGCTGAAAAAACAGCAGGAGGAGATCTTCGCAACCTGCCGCGAATACGAGGCGAAATACGAGGCCGCGCTGGAGGACGCCAGCAAGGCCGTGACGCCGTACATCGGCCGCCTCGCCGCCACTCTGGCCCTGCTCACCATCCCCGAAGGCCAGGCGCGCATCGTCAACGGCGCGCAACTGCACGCCGAGGCGGAGGCGCTGGTGGTCAAGGCCGGCGCGCGCATCGAGCACGTCTATCCGCATCTGCGCGAACTACGCCTGCACACCTTGCTGTTGGAGTCGCTGCTCAGCCACGACTCGCCGCGCGCCAAGCGCAAACTGCGCGACCTCATCGTCGAGAAGACCGACGACGTCAACCGCAGCCTGCAAAACATCGAGGTAATCCTGCGCAGCGTGCCCTTCCCCTTCCCCTCGCCGCACAAGTACCGCAACGTGATGGACTGGGTGCTGCGCAACGCCCTGCCCGCGGGCGACGCCACGGCCGCCCTCGACCGCGGCATCGATACCTTCCAGAACCTGGCGCTGCTACAGCGGCTGGTGGTCGGCCGTCTTTGCGCCATCGCCCTGCAAGTGGAAAAGGCCTTCGCCCTCAAGGCATCAACCGCCTGAGTCCGGGCCGGGCGTCCGTCCGGCCCCGTGTGTCCCCTACCGCAGCCACTGCGGCTTCTCCCGCAGCACCCGCGACAGCTCTTCTGCCAACTACCTGATCCGACAAAGATCAATTTCTGGCACAACATCTGCTCCTGATCATGGGTCACTGTCCACGTCTGCCGAGGAAATACCCATGCCCAAGCGCCTGCTGTTTGTCCTGCTGCTGCTCGCCGCCCTACCCCTACAGGCCGCGCCACGCGTGGTGGTCAGCGTGCCGCCGCTGCACTCCCTGGTCACCGCCCTGATGGAGGGGGTCGCCACCCCGGAGCTGCTGTTGCGCAGCGAGAGCGAGGCACGCGCCGACCAGCTGACGCACGCGCAGATGCGCCTGGTGCTGCAGGCCGATTTGCTGCTGTGGAGCGGTCCGGAATACGAAACGGCCCTGGCGGCCGCCCTGGAACAGACCCCGGCCGCCGCCCGGCAGGCCATGATGATGGCCCACCACCTGCCGCTGCTCGCCGCCCTGCCCGGCAGCCCGCTGGCCATCCATGGCACGCACCATCACGCCGACGGCATCGCCCGCGATCCCCGCTTCTGGCTGGACCCGCGCCTGGCCGCCATCGCCGTGCACCACCTCACCCCGCATCTGGTGCGCCTCGACCCCGACAACACCGAACGCTACCTGGACAACGAAATCCGCCTGCTCGCCCGCCTGCGCCAGACCGAAGAGGAACTGCGCGAACGCCTCGCCGCCCTGGCTGGCACAACGGTATACCTCAAGGCCGACGGCGCGCCGTATTTCTACCACCGCTTCGGCCTGGAGGCGGCACCCGCGCTGCAGCAGGCCGATCTGACGGGGGCGGCACACGGCTGCATGATCCGCGGCAGCGACGTGCTCGGGCAGCACCTGCGCAGCGGCAGCGAACTCTACTTCCGCCTGCTCGCCCGGCAGGCGGACGACCTGCTGAACTGCCAGCCGCGCCACGCAGCCGCCACCGCGACCGCCACCCTTTGATCCCCTGCGGGGCGGCCTGTTTCCGGCATCGCCATCCTTGCGGTCGCCGCCGTTTGCATTAGAGTTATCCGTGTAACCACTCGCGGAGGGCACGACCATGATCAGCGAGACCCTGCTGCACATCGATGAATCCCTGAACCCCGCCCAGCGCCGCGATCTGCTGGCCTGGCTCGGCAACCGCGCGGAAGGCCTCCAGCCGCGCATGCAATCGGACAAGGAGCACCTGCTGTTCGTCGCCTACAACCCCGAAGAGATGTGCCCCCATGACCTGGTGGCCATCGTCGGCGAACGCGGGCTGCACGCCCAGCTCATCGACCTGTAAGCCTTGCCCTTGCGGCCGTTGCTGCGGCCGCAAGGGCTGCATCTCACGTACCGGCACAGTGCCGGTGTCTCATCTGCCCCATGCCATGGCCTTTTTCACCGCCATCGGCATTGAAGCCCACCGACACCATTCTCGCCATGCTGCACGCGGAACCCGGCTTTCGCCGTTTTACCCACAAGGTCATCGCCGGCACCCGTGAACCGCACATGGCGGAGGACGACGGTTCCATGTTCGGCCGTGCCTTCGAGGAACCGGACGCGCCTAACTGGACGGTGTTCTGGATGGACCCGGCGCCGATTGCAGGAGAATACGAGCTGGCACTCCCGCCGCTGTGATTTGCACAGGCCGCCTGTCCCGCCTTGCACCAATACATAACCAGCCTGCTTGGTAGATATCCCTCCCCCGCAAAGCCACACTTGCCATAAAAGAAGTAAGAAAATGGCTTACGGGGATAAACCCCCAACAAACCAAGGATATGTTGCAGGGGAAGGAGTCTCACCATGAAATTACAGGCGCACTGGCTGAAAAAAGGCGTGTTGATGCCGGTCGCAGCGGCGATGGTGGTTTCCAGCATCGTCCTGCTGGTGCTGTTGCTGACGATGCTGTCGCAAAGTGCCAAGGAAGAATTCGGCCGCGACTTCACCGTGGTGCGCGCCCATTGGCAGATGCAGCTGGAGCATCACGCCTCCCGGCTGCGCAGCCTGGGCGAGGTGATCGCCGCCGACCCGGCCCTGGGTGCGGCCTGGCGTGCCGGAGACAATACCCGTCTCATTGCAGCGGCGACTCCGCTGTTTGCCCGCCTGCAACAGGACTACGGCCTCACCAGCCTGACGCTGGTTGCACCCGACGGCAGGGCAGTGCTCGGCCTGCATCACCCCGGTATCGATGGCGAACGCCTGCACTCCAGCGTACTTGAACGCGCCATGGCCAGCGGCAGCGCACACACCGGGCTGGAAATCGATCAGTGGAACACGCTGCGTCTGCTCGGCGCCGTGCCGTGGCAGCAGGACGGCCGGCGCCTGGGCTATCTGCTGCTGGGTTTTTCCCTGGATGAGCTCGCCGGGGAGCTCGATCATCTGTTCACCATGCATCATCTCGTCGCCCTGCCGCCGCCACGGCCGGAGGCCACGGCGCTCACCCTGCTCCCGGCCTCGCTGGCGGATCCGCCCGGCGTGCTGATGCGCCTGCTGCAGCGCGACCGCATCCAGGAAGTGGAGCAGGGGGTGGCGCTGGAGCGGGCCGAGAAATGGTATTTCGCCGGCGCCATCCCGCTGCTCGACGGCACGGGCAATGCGCTCGGCTGGCTGGTGACGCTGCGCGACGTCAGCGATGTGCGCGCCACCCTGCTGCTGAGTGCCGCCGCCATCGCCCTGGTCACCTTTGCCATCCTTGCCCTGCTGCTGGTATTCCTGCGCCACATCACCTGCCAGGCCGAGCGTGTGCTGAGCGAATCGGAGCGTGAATTGCAGCAGACGCTGGACCAGTTGGAGGCAGCCCACAACGAGTGGGGGGAATCCTTCGATGCCATCGAACAGCCCATCTTCCTGCATGACGAGCGCTACCGCGTCATCCGCGCCAACCGCACCTATGCCGAACGAGCCGGGATGAGCTTTCATGATCTGCTGGGGCGGCCCTACTGGGAGGTGTTCCCGCGCAATGGCGGCCCGCTGCCCGGCTGCGCGCAGGCCATGCACCACGGCAGTGATCACAGCGAGGAGGAGGTGCGCCTGGAGGACGGCAGCGTGTACATCTCGCGCTCCTTCCCCATCCGCGACCACAATGGCGGCTTCCGCTTCTCCATTCACGTTCTGCAGGATGTCTCCGATCTGGAGCGCATCAGCAGCGCATTGCAGCACGAAATGCGTGCGCGGCGCACCATCAGTGCCAGCAACCAGGCCTTGATCCACGCTACCAGTGAAGAAGGTCTGCTGCAGGAGGTCTGCCGCATCGCCGTGGAGGAGGGCGGCTACCGCCAGGCCTGGGCCGCCTATAAGGAAGACGACGCGGCACACACCCTGCGTCCGATCGGTGCGGCCGGCATCAGCATCGAAACGCTGGCGCAGTGGCCGCAGCAGTGGAGCGAACAGGCCGCCGGACAACTGCTCAGCGCCCATGCGGTATACAGCGGCAACGCACAGATAGCGCAGGACCTGCAGCATGACGAACGCTATCCGCTCAGCGCACAGCTGGCGCGGGAACATGACTATGCCTCCGCCGCCGCCTTTCCCCTGCGTACCGGCAACGAAACACTCGGCGTATTGTTCATCGCTGCCGCGACATCCCATGCCTTCACCGCACCGGAACTCGACGTGCTGCATGAGCTCGCCAGTGATCTCGCCTTTGGCATCAATGCGCTGCGCGCCCGCGAGGCACACCGGCGCATCGAGCAGCAACACATCGCCACACTGGAACAGCTGAAGAGCCTGCTCGGCAAGACGGTACTCGCGCTGGCCGCCGCGGTAGAGGCGCGTGATCCCTATACCGCCGGCCATCAGCAGAAGGTGCGCGATCTCGCCATGGCGATCGCACGCGACCTGAGTTGGGAAGAGGAGCGCATCGAGGCGCTAGGCATCGCCGCGTTGTTGCACGACGTCGGCAACATCTACGTGCCGGCGGAGATATTGAGCAAACCGGGCCGCCTGTCCGCCGTGGAGTTCGAACTGGTGAAGAACCACCCGCAGATCGGCCACAAGATCCTCAGCACCATCGACTTCCCCTGGCCCATCGCCGAGATGGTATTGCAGCACCACGAGCTGCTCGACGGCTCCGGCTACCCCTCAGGACTCAAGGACGGCGCCATCCTGCCGGAGGCGCAGGTCATCGGCATCGCCAGCATGATCGAGGCCATGTCCGCACATCGCCCCTACCGGCCTGCCCTCGGTGTGGCGGCGGCGCTGGAGGAACTGGTGCGGCATCGCGGCGTGAAATTCGACACCCAGCTGGTCGATGCCTGCCTGCGCCTGTTCCAGGCCAGGGGCTATCGCCTGGAGCACAACGGCAACCACGCGCCCCATTGAGACGGCTCACTCGCGGGCGATGAACTTCAGCCCGGCGATGGAGCCGATGAGGGTGCAAAGAAAGAAGGCCCGCCAGAAGGTGAGCGGGTCCTTGAAGAACAGGATGCCGATGATGGCGGTACCGAAGGCGCCGATGCCGGTCCACACCGCATAGGCGGTCCCCAGCGACACCGTCTGCATCGCCTTCGACAGCAGCCAGAAGCTGATGCCGCCGAAGAGCAGGGTCAGCAGCGTCGGGACGGCGCGGCTGAACTGCTCCGACAACTTCAGGCTGGTGGTGAAACCCAGTTCGAAGAACCCTGCCAGCAGCAGATAGTGCCAGCCGTTCACCGAATCACTTCCACCTGCAGGACGGTGCCGTCCACCCCGGTGACCTTGACCCGGCTGCCGGCGGCGCAGTCGCTGCCGCTGATCTTCCAGGTGGAGTCATCGACGCGGATCTTGCCCTGGCCGTTGACGATGGGCTCATCGAGACTGAAGGTGCGGCCGATGTACTGTGCACCGCGGCGGTTGAGGGTGGGGCGATCGGTGTGGATCGGACGCCTTTTCAGGTAACTGCGCCCCAGCACCGTGGCCACCACCGCCAGCACGGCAAAGCCGAGCACCTGATATTCCCAGCCCATGCCCGGCACGATGAGCACCACCCCGCCGATCACCGCGGCGGAGATGCCCATGAACAGGAAGAAGGTGCCGGGGGTGAACACCTCCAGCACCACGAACAGCACGGCGAGGATCCACCAGTGCCAGTGATTCCACTGCCCGATCAGGTCCGCCATGGCCTCAGCCCTGTTTGGCCTGCTGCGCCAGCGAATTCTTCGCCAGCTCGGCGATGCCGCCGATGGCGCCGATCACCCCGGAGGCCTCCAGCGGCATGAACACCACCTTCTGGTTGTCGGCGCTGGCAATCTTCTGCAAGGCATCCACGTACTTGGTGGCGACGAAGTAATTGATGGCGTTGATGTCGCCCTGGGCGATGGCCTGCGACACCATGTGCGTCGCCTTGGCCTCGGCCTCGGCCAGACGCTCGCGCGCCTCCGCCTCGCGCCAGGCCGCCTCGCGCTTGCCCTCGGCCTCCAGGATCGCCGCCTGTTTCTCACCCTCGGCGCGCAGGATGGCCGCGGCGCGTTCGCCCTCGGCCTCCAGGATCGAGGCGCGCTTCTCACGCTCCGCCTTCATCTGCCGCGCCATGGCGTCCACCAGGTCGCGCGGCGGCGAAATGTCCTTGATCTCGATGCGCGTCACCTTCACGCCCCAGGGCGTGGTGGCGTCATCCACCACGGTGAGCAGCTGGGCATTGATCTTGTCGCGCTGCGACAGCAACTCGTCCAGGTCCATGGAGCCCATCACGGTACGGATGTTGGTCATGGTGAGGTTGAGGATGGCGAGCTGCAACTGGTTCACCTCGTAGGCGGCCTTGGCGGCATCCAGCACCTGGAAGAACACCACGCCATCGACACGTACCATGGCGTTGTCCTTGGTGATGACCTCTTGCGACGGCACGTCGAGCACCGTCTCCATCATGTTCATCTTCGCGCCGAGGCGATCGATCACCGGCACGATGAAGTGCAGCCCCGGCTCCAGGGTGCGGGTGTAGCGGCCGAAGCGCTCCACCGTGTATTCCATGCCCTGGGGCACCGACTTGACGCCGAGAAACACCAGCACCACGGCCAGCACGAGGAGGAACAGCACGAATGTGGCAAAACCTTCCATGGGAACTCCTTTGTCGTTGTAGCGGATGGGCGAGGCTAGCGTAACACCGTGATGACGGAAGGAATAGCGGGCCGCTTCTGCTACCATATCCGTCCCCCCGACAGCGAGCATGACATATGGCCTTTTTCGACGTATTCAACGGCGATGCCGACGGCATCCTGGCACTGCACCAGCTACGCCTGGCCGAACCGCACGAGTCCATCCTGGTGACCGGCGTCAAGCGTGACATCGCCCTGCTGAAACGCGTCCAGGCCGGGGCCGGCGACCACGTCACCGTGCTGGACATCGCACTGGAGAAGAATGTCGATGATCTCAAGCGCCTGCTCGCCGCCGGTGCCAGCGTGCGCTACTTCGATCACCATTTCCCCGGCGACATCCCCGAGCACGCCAACCTGCACACCACCATCAACACCTCCGCCGACGTCTGCACCAGCCTCCTGGTCGACGGCTACCTGAAAGGCCGCTACAGTACCTGGGCCATCGCCGCCGCCTTCGGCGACAACATTCTCGACACGGCGCAGCGCATGGCGACTGCCCTCGGCCTGTCCGCACCGCAGATCGAGGTACTGCGCGACATCGGCACCTGCATCAACTACAACGGCTACGGCAACGGGCTGGCCGATCTGTTCGTCGCCCCCGATGCGCTGTTCCGCACGCTGCAAGCCTATGCCGACCCATTCGTCTTCGCCGCCGAGGAGCCGCTGTTCCGCCAGCTTTCCGAGGGTTACCGCCACGACATGGCGCAGGCCGCGGCCATTGCACCCAGCGCAGCAAACGAACATACCGCGCTGTATGTCTTCCCGGACACCGACTGGAGCCGGCGCGTCAGCGGCGTCTACGGCAATGCCCTGGCCGAGCGGCATCCGGCGCGCGCCCATGCCCTGCTGACCCTGCTGCCCGACGGCGGTTACCGCGTCAGCGTGCGCGCGCCGCTCACCGTGAAGAGCGGCGCCGACGAGCTGTGCCACCGCTTTCCCGGCGGCGGCGGCCGCAAGTCGGCGGCGGGCATCAACCACCTGCCGGCAGCCGAACTCGACACCTTCATCGCCGCCTTCCAGGCCCAATACCAGCGCTGAGATTTTTATCCGCCGCCATGAACACCACCGTCCGCCCGCCGAAATCCCTGCTGCGCCTGGTCGGCCAGGCCATCGCCCACTACGGCATGATCAAGGAGGGCGACCGCGTGCTGCTCGGCCTGTCCGGCGGCAAGGACTCGCTGTCGCTGCTGCATGTGCTGCGCCACCTGCAGCGCGCCGCCCCGGTGCACTTCGAGGTCGGCGCCATCACCGTCGACCCGCAGATCCCGGCCTTCGATCCGTCACCGCTCAAGGCCTATCTCGCCGGCCTCGGCGTGCCCTATTTCTACCAGGAACAGCCGATCATGGACGACGCGACGAAACACGCGACCGAGCCCAGCTTCTCCTTCTGCGCCTTCTGCGCGCGCATGAAGCGCGGCATCATCTACAGCACGGCGCGGCGCGAGGGCTATAACGTCATCGCCCTGGGCCAGCATCTGGATGACCTGGCGCAGAGCTTCCTCATGTCCGCCATGCACCGCGGCCAGCTGCGCACCATGAAGGCCCACTACACCATCGATGCCGGCGACCTGCGCGTGATCCGCCCGCTGGTCTACGTGCGCGAACGGCAGACCGCCGCCTTCGCCGCGGCGGCGGCACTGCCCATCATCCCGGAGAATTGCCCGGCCTGTTTCGACATGCCCACCGAACGGGAGCACATGAAGCAGTTGCTGCTCGACGAAGAGGCGCGCTACAAGCACCTGTTCCGCAATCTGCTGCACACCATGCGCCCGCTGATGGGCGAGCGCGTCGACGGCCGCGACGACAGCGACGACGGCGACAGCGACGGCATGTAGCGCCGGCTAAGGAAGCTCTGAATAAGTTCAGAGCTTCCGCGGCACAGGGATGTGCCGCCATTTTTCAACGACGATAAGTCGTTGAAAAATGAAGCCAAGCGAAAATCACACTTTTCGCTTGGCGTGGTTTTGTCCACGGATGGACTTATGTCGCGCAGCCCAGGGAGGGGCGGGAGCGACCTGAAAAGTCCAGGATGGACTTATTCAGACCTTCCCTAATAGGGTCGCCTGCCGTCGGGCCGCGTCTGGAAGATGCGCTGGCCCCACATGTACTGCTCCGGCGCCAGCATCACCAGCTCCTCGAAGGCGGCATTGAGCCGCTCCGCATCGGCCGTGTAATCGCCGCTCGGCACGCCTTCCAGCGGCGGCAGGATCTGCACCACATAGCGTTTGTCGCTGGCGCGATACCAGGTGGTGCAGGGAATCAGCCGCGCCTGGCACAGGCGCGCCAGACGGAACGGCGCCGTAAGCGTCGCTTTAGGCACGCCGAAGAAGGGGGCGAACACCGCCTCGCCACCGTGTCCGTCCTCATCCACCGGATAGAAGAACACCCGTCCCGCCTTCACCTCACGGATCACCGGACGCAGGCCCTCCTCTCGGGTATACAGCAGGCAGCCGAAACGCGTGCGGCGATGGGACATCAACCATTCGATGAGGGGGTTGCGCATACGGTTGGCGTAGGTGACCAGTGGCCAGCGGCCCGACAGGGCGATGCCACCGAAATCCATGCCGTGAGAGTGCACCGTCACCAGGATCGCCCGGCCACCTTCGCCGAGCACCTTTGCCAGGTGTTGCTCGCCCTCGATGGCGATGCGCGAGAAGAAGCGCCGTCGGCCAGCCCACCAGAACAGGCCGAAATCGGCCAGCGCGGCGCCCAGGGAGCGAAAGCTGTCACGCAACACGGCCTCGCGCCGTGCCTCATCCCAGTGGTTGAAGCACCAGGCCAGGTTGAGCCGAGCAATCCCGCTGCGTTTGGCATTGCGGCGGTAGGCCTGCATGCCCAGCCAGGCGCCAAGGCCGCGTCGCAATACGGTCGGCAACAGGCCGGACAGCGCATGCAGGCCAAGGCCCAGCCAGATCCCCCAGTAACGCGGCGCCAGGAAGCGACGCGGGAACTCCGGTGGGTAGGGGCGGTGTCCGTCTGGGTTCATTCAACGTAACTCACTGAGCAGTTGATCGATCATGCGCTCCGCCTGCTGGCCGTAGCCGCCACCGAACATGTGGTAGTGATTGAGGATGTGGTATAGGTTGTACAGCGTCTTGCGCACCTTGTAGCCGGGGTCCAGCGGCCAGGCCTCGTTGTAGGCGGCATAGAAGCGTGGTCCGAAGCCGCCGAACAGTTCGGTCATGGCGAGGTCGGCCTCGCGGTCGCCATAGTACACCGCCGGATCGAAGAGCACCGGCTCGCCCGCCGCCGTCACGGCGTAATTGCCCGACCACAGATCGCCGTGCAGCAGCGAGGCGGCCGGCGTGTAGTCGGTGAACAGATCGGGCATGCGATCGAGCAGCTCCTCGCCGCGCCGGTGCAAGCGCCGGTTGCCGGCCTGCACCGCCAGATCGAGCTGGTGGCCCAGGCGACGCTCACACATGAACTCCATCCAGTCCATGCTCTGCTCGTTGGGCTGCGGCGTCGAGCCGATGGTGTTGTCACGCCACCAGCCGTACTCCTCACGCGTCACGCCATGCATCGCCGCCAGCTGCCGGCCGAGCAGTTCCTGCGCGCCGGAACCGGACAGGTCCAGCCATTCCAGCACCAGAAAGGCCTGTCCTGCCGCCACGCCGTGGCACAACGGACGCGGCACGCGCACCGTGTGCGATGCGGCCAGCTCGCTCAGGCCGGCGGCCTCGGCGGCGAACATGTCCAGCCGCGTGGCGTCATTGAGCTTGACGAACCAGCGCCGCGCGCCGTCCTCCAGCACATGGGTGGAATTGATGCAGCCGCCGCCCACGCCGTGCCGGCCACGCAGCACAAAGGGGATGCCGCTGGCGCGGCAGATCGCCTCAGCGAGGCTGTTCCAGATCGATGATCCCATGACACAGGAATTGACTATCCAGGTAGGCCGGCAATAAGGGTGGAGCGTTATAGACGCTCGGATATTCTACTACATCAGGCCTATCGGAATGTGCGTTCATGAACCCGAATGATGTATGCTTGCCCCATTTTATAGTGCAACTACAGCACAATCACTTGACACTTGCCCAGGTCACCGGCCTTCCGCCCGCGTGCAACTTCCACATTAGGTCAATCTGCCGTGAAGCCGTTCTTCATATTATTGTCCAGCCGAGTTATCCGGCTCTTTGCGAACATAACTAAACTGCTTTGTTACGGCTTTCATTTTTTGTTCCCCAAAAAACGATTTGTCTTGCCAGCTGAAGCCGCGCCTCTCATTTCCAATAAGAAACCCTCTACCATCCCTCGTATCATCTGGCAAACCAATTACACCAATCGGGTCACCTTACCCGTCTATCTGAATTATCTATTCAATCGCCTGATGGCCCCTGGTTTTGCGTATCGGTTTATGGTTACGGAAGCACGCGCGGAGTTTATTAAGGCCAATTTTTCTGATGAAATCTTTGCCAACTACTCCAGAATCCAGATTGGCGCCGCGCAGGCTGACTTCTGGCGATTACTGGTACTGCAAAAATACGGTGGCGTCTATCTTGATATAGATGCTCACGTCGTCTGGCCATTGGGATATATTGTGCGGCCGGAGTTCGATGAACTCTATATCAGGACGAAGCGTGGAGAGATCAGCAACTATTTCATCGCCAGCAAACCAGAAAACCCTCACCTTGCTCAAATGATTGATTTGGTGCTGAGAAACATTCGAGAGTGTCGCCTCACGAATGTTTATGAGTTAACAGGTCCTGGTGTATTCAATAAAGTTTTGGACATCAATACTGTCAACACCACCTATTATCGCTATACCTGTAACCAAGGTTCCTTTACCAACGAATATTTCCAGTATGTAGATAAGCCACAGGGGAAGTGGACCAGGGAACAAGAAAAGATCGACATTATCAGGAAGGACTGAAGTAATTTTTGCTCTGCAATGCGCGCCTAGGACAGCCACTCTTGTCTGCATGAATATCGTCTAAAGCCATGGCCAAGGTACTGCCCGAGATCGACGCCGAACTGGCCGCCTGGATGGCGGCCCAGCCGCTGTTCTTCAACGCCACCGCGCCGCTGGCCGCCGACGGCCACATCAACCTGTCGCCGCGCGGACTGGATACCTTCCGCGTCCTCGGCCCGCACGAGGTGGCCTGGCTCGACCTCACCGGCAGCGGCAACGAAAGCGCGCCGCACCTGGTGGAAAACGGCCGCCTGACGGTGATGTTCTGCGCCTTCAGTGGCCCGCCGCGCATCCTGCGCCTGTACGGCCGCGGCACGGTGGTGTTGCCGGGCGATGCCGCCTGGGCGGCGCTGCGGCCGCGCTTTCCCGAGTTTCCCGGCGTACGCCAGATCGTGCGCATGGCCGTGGAGCGGGTGCAGACCTCCTGTGGCGCCGGCGTACCGCTGCTGGACTACCGCGGCCAACGCGAGGAGTTGCTGGCCTGGGCGCGCCACAAGGGGGAGGCGGGCATGGCGGAATACCGGCGCCAGAAGAACGCGGTCAGCATCGACGGCCTGCCAGCACCGGGACTGGGTTCCGACGCGTGAGGAAGGCCGCCGCGCTGTATACTGCGTGACAAACCCCACCTTTCTGGATATCCGCCGTTTTGAACAGCCCCAAGCGCAGCTCCCTGGACGAATGGGTCCGCCGCATCAGCGAAGAGGAGATGCCCATCTTCGGCCACACCGTGCAGCAGGTGGTGAGCGTGGCCGAGGACGAGAACGCGCCCACCGCCGCCCTGGCCCGCGTCATCCTGCAGGACGCCTCCATGACGGCGCGCGTGCTCAAGCTGGCCAACAGCGTCTATTACAACCCACGCGAACAGCAGATCAGCACCATCAGCCGCGCCGTGGTGGTACTCGGCTTCACCACCGTGCGCAGCATGTGCCTGTCCATCGCCCTGGTGGATTCCTTCGTCCAGGGCGCCCCGCGCGACCGCCTGACACGGGAACTGGCCCGCGCCATCCATGCCGCGGTGCAGGCCCGTACCGTGGCCCTGCAACGGGGCGACGATTCACCGGAAGAGGTGTTCATCGCCGCCCTGCTCTACCACCTGGGCGACCTGGCCTTCTGGTGCTTCAGCGGCGAAGCCGGCGACCGGCTCGACACCCTGCTGCGCCAGCCCGGCATCACCCCGGAACAGGCCGAGATGGAGGTGCTGGGCTTCCCCCTGCGGCAACTCTCCGCCAGCCTGGTGAAGGAGTGGCGCATCAACGACCTGCTCAGCGCCACGCTGAAAAACCCCGACAGCCCCGACCCACGCAGCCGCAACATCACCCTGTGCCATCAGCTGGCACGGGCGGCGGAAAAGGGCTGGGAGAGCCCCAGGGTACAGCAGCTCACCCAGGAACTGGCCAGGATGACCGGCCAGAGCGACAAGGCGGTCAGCAGCCGTCTGCACCAGAACGCGCGCGACGCCGCCCGTATCGCCGGCTACTACGGCGCGGCGGCGGCCGCCGCCGTGATCCCCCTGCCGCGCGGCGAAACGGTGGTGGGGGAGGACGAACTCAAGGTGCAGGAATACCCGGAGCCGGATGGCATGCTGCAGCTGCGCATCCTGCGCGAGCTGGCGCTGCTGCTGGACGACCCCAAGTCGGACTTCAATCTGGTGCTGGAACTGGTACTGGAAGGCATCTACCGCGGCGCCGGCATGGACCGCACCCTGTTCGCCCTGCTCACCCCGGACCGCCGCGGCCTGCGCGCCAAGTTCGCCCTCGGCGGCGGACGCGATACCCTCACCGGCCTCTTCCACTTCACCCGCCATCCCCAAGAGGAAAACCTCTTCTTCCACCTGCTGGACGACCCGGCCCCGCTCTGGTTCGACCCCGCCAAACGGCCCGAACAGCGCCGCTGGCAAACGGCCCAGCTGACCGAGGCGGTGGGGCGGGCCCCCTTCTTTGCGGCCCCCATCCTGGTCAACGGCAAGGCGATCGGCCTGTTTTTCTGCGACCGCGCCCTCAGCGAACGCCCCCTGGACGAAGAGAGTTTCGAGAGCTTCAAGCACTTCGTGCAACAGGCCGGCCTCGGTCTCGGCCACCTGTCACAGCGGCGCCACTAACACAGGTTCGGACCATCCGGCAAGATCTTTTCTGCCCGATGCAGAATTCTTATACACAGTCAACATCCTGGCGTCACGATTCCCCTATATTTGTTGGAACAATCCTAATCAGCACTCGTTGATATTTTGCAACACATTGAAATCAAAAGGATTTATACATAGGTCAATTTCTCGCCAGTTTAACAGGAATGTAGCAATGACGCGGGCCCGGGCCGCTTTACCCCAATTCATCCACAAAGTTATCCACAGGTTTTGTGGATAATCCCGCTTCTGCCGGCCGCACAATGAGTTAGCCGATTTTCGCAGATTTCGCCTCAAGCGGCGCCGCTAACTGCGGCAGCCGTTCCGGCACAATCCTTCTGCTTCCCCGCCCCGCCTTCGGTAAACTCCGCCCATGTCCCGCACCGTGCTCCACATTGCCATCCCCTCGCCGCTGCGGCGCCGCTTCGACTACCTGGCGCCGGCCGAAGCGGTGGCGCCGGGTTGCCGGGTGCGCATCGGCTTCGGCCGCCGGGCGTTGGTGGGTGTGGTGCTGGGCAGTTCGGCCCACAGCGAAGTGCCGCCGGACAAGTTGCGCCCGGTGGAGACGGTGCTCGACGCCGAACCGTTACTGCCGCCGGAGATCCTGGAACTGCTCACCTGGGCAAGCACTTACTATCACCATCCCATCGGTGAGGTGTGCGCCGCCGCCCTGCCGGTAGCCCTGCGGCAGGGCGAGCCGGCGCAGCCGCGCACCCTGCGCCGCCATGCCCTCACCGCCGCCGGCCG
The DNA here is from genome assembly GCF_004001245.1 of Sulfurivermis fontis. Lineage (NCBI taxonomy): Bacteria > Pseudomonadati > Pseudomonadota > Gammaproteobacteria > Thiohalomonadales > Thiohalomonadaceae > Sulfurivermis > Sulfurivermis fontis. The sequence continues at coordinate 136,764 of NZ_AP018724.1, read as the reverse complement.
TGCCGCGCGGCCGGATGAACTGAAACGCGCGCCGCGCCAGGCCGCTCTGTTGGCCCATCTGCAACGGCTGGATGCCCCGGCCGGGGCCGCTGAGCTGGACGAGGTCGAGGGCTGGCAGGGGGCCATGGCACGGCTGGTGGAAAAAGGCTGGGTGGAGGTGCAGGAGGCGCCGGCCCTGCCCGCGGCCGGAACGGCTTCCGACACCTCACCGCCGCTGGCGGCGGCACAGCAGGCGGCGGTGGATAGCGTCAGCGCCGCCTTCGGCCGTTTCGGCGGCTTCCTGCTCGACGGCGTCACCGGCAGCGGCAAGACCGAGGTGTACCTGCGCCTCATCGCCCAGAATCTCGCCGCCGGTCGCCAGACCCTGGTGCTGGTACCGGAGATCGGCCTCACCCCGCAGCTGCTGGAGCGTTTCCGCCGCCGTTTCCCGGCACCCATCGCCGTGCTGCACTCGGGCCTCGCCGACGGCGAACGGCTCAACGCCTGGCTCGCCGCCCGCGCCGGCCTCGCCCCCATCGTCATCGGCACCCGCTCGGCGGTGTTCACCCCGCTGCCGCAGCTGGGCCTGATCGTGGTGGACGAGGAGCACGACCCCTCGTTCAAGCAGCAGGACGGCTTCCGCTATTCGGCGCGCGACGTGGCGGTGGTGCGGGCGCAGAAGGCCGGCGTGCCCATCGTGCTCGGCTCCGCCACCCCGGCGCTGGAGAGCCTGGCCAATGCCGCCGCCGGCCGCTATACGCGGCTGGAACTGCCGGAACGCGCCGGCAGCGCCATCCACCCGCACCTGCACCTGCTCGACATCCGCCACCAGCGCCTCGACGGCGGCATCAGCGAACCGCTCTACGGCGTCATGGGCCGCCATCTGGAGCGCGGCGGCCAGGTGCTGCTGTTTCTCAACCGCCGCGGCTACGCCCCGGTGCTGCTGTGCCACGACTGCGGCTGGGTCGCCACCTGCCGCCGCTGCGACGCCCACCTCACCTACCACGCCGGCCAGAGGCGCATCCGCTGCCACCACTGCGGCACCGAGCGGCCGGTGCCGCAGCAATGCGCAAGCTGCGGCAGTCACGACCTGCGCCCCATCGGCCACGGCACCGAACGGGTGGAGGAGGCGCTGCGCGCGCGTTTTCCGGACATCGGCATCGAGCGCATCGACCGCGACGCCACCCGCCGCAAGGGCAGCCTGGAGGAAAAGCTCGCGCGGGTGCACAGCGGCGCGGCGCGCCTCCTCATCGGCACCCAGATGCTGGCCAAGGGCCATCACTTTCCCGACGTCACCCTGGTGGGCATCCTCGACGCCGACCAGGGCCTGTTCTCCGCCGACTTCCGCGCCGGCGAGCGCATGGCCCAGCTCATCTTGCAGGTGGCGGGACGGGCCGGCCGCGCCGAACGCCCCGGCGAGGTGCTGATCCAGACCCACCACCCCGATCACCCACTGCTGCGCCTGCTCATCGACCAGGGCTACGGCGCCTTCGCCGCCGCCGCCCTGGAGGAACGCCGCCAGGCCGAGCTGCCGCCTTATGCCTTCCTCGCCCTGCTGCGCGCCGAGGCACCGGCCGCCGCCGCCCCGCTGGCCTTTCTGGAACAGGCGCGGCAACTCGCGGAAGGATTGCGGCCCGAAGGCATCATGCTGCTCGGCCCGGTGCCGGCGCCGATGGAACGCCGCGCCGGCCGCTACCGCGCCCAGTTGCTGTTGCAGACCGCCAGCCGCCCCGCGCTGCACCGCCTGCTCGATCGCTGGCTGCCGTTGTTGGAAGAATCAAAAACCGGGCGCAAGGTGCGCTGGTCACTGGATGTCGACCCGGGGGAGATGTTTTGAAGACCTGACATCACGCCCCGGATTTTGGAGACCAGATAAGAGCACGAATATTGATGCCATTAAAGTGGCTGGAGAAGACAGAGGGCACATACAATCCTGGCCGAGACCACGGCAAGTATTTCCGAGCTGAAGAAAAACCCCATGGGCACGGTGGCCGCCGGCGAGGGCTTTCCGGTCGCCATCCTCAACCGCAACGAACCTGCCTTCTACTGCGTACCGGCGGCCGCCTATGAAGCGCTCATGGACCGGCTGGAAGACCTGGAACTCAATGCCCTGGCCGATACGCGCCTGAAGGATGGCAAGGAGCCGGTGAAGGTGACGCTGGATGAGCCATGAGCAGGCCTTCCATGCGGACGCATTCGCCGAATGGCGCGCGCTCGACAACTCCGTACGTACCCAAGTCAAGAAAAATCTGGCCGCACGACTGGAACACCCTTCCGGGGAGGGAAGAAGACACACCCGACGATGATGTGGCATCCATAACCGACTGCTCGTCATCGTCGTGGCAGTAGACAAACACCATGCCGCCTACAGAGCCGCACCAGCCCGGTATGCAACATTACAACTACGCCGCGCGTGGCTCCACCTCGCGCCCGATACGCTCGGCCAACTCGGCGCTGGCAACCTTGAGGTCGTAGGCAGTTTGCAGATTCATCCAGAACTCGGCGCTGGTGTGGAAATAACGTGCCAGACGCAGAGCGGTATCCGGCGTGATGGCGCGGCGCTCGTTGACTATCTCGCCGATGCGCGTCGCCGGCACGCGCAGGGCCTGGGCCAGGGCGTGGGCCGAAAGGCCAAGGGGGGTGAGATACTCTTCGCGCAGAACCTCGCCGGGATGGATGGGACGCATCTTGTTGCTCATCGCGGTTTCCTCAATGGTAATCGACGATTTCCACGTCGCAAACATCGCCGTCCTGCCAGCGGAAACACACCCGCCACTGGTCGTTGATGCGGATGCTGTATTGCCCGGCACGGCCGCCAGACAGCTTTTCCAGCCGGTTGCCGGGTGGACTCTTCAGGTCGTCGAGGACGGCGGCACTATCCAGCATTTGCAGCTTGCGTTCGGCCTGCGCCTGCCAGGCGCGAAAGCGCCGCGGGCTCCCTCCCTCGTACAGCGCCTGCGTATCCTTGCAGCGGAACGACTTGATCATGCGCCAAGCGTATAACGTCTAGCGTTAAACGTCAACCACCATGGCTGACGGGCGCGACAACGGGAAAGGGACAAGACACGAGCCAAATCGGTATACTTCCCCGCCATTCCCAGTGTTCCCTTTTCTCCTTGCCCCTTTACCCCTGTATCTGATTCCATGAAACACCACCTGCAACAGCTCATCACCGCCGCCCTCGACGCCCTGCGCACCAACGGCGTGCTGGACTGTGCGCTGCCCGACTCCATCGTCATCGAGCACACCCGTGACAAGAGCCACGGCGACTTCGCCTGCAACGTGGCGATGCCGCTGGCCAAGATAGCGCGACGCAAGCCGCGCGAACTGGCGGAGCTGATCACTGGCGCGCTGCCGGCCTCCACGAAGGTGAGCAAGGTGGAGATCGCCGGTCCCGGCTTCATCAACTTTTTCATGAGCAGCGACGCCTTCACCGCCGTGGTGGGCGAGGTGCTGGAGCGCGGCGAGGCCTTCGGCCGCTCGACCCTGGGCAACGGCAAGCGCGTGCAGGTGGAATTCGTCTCCGCCAATCCCACCGGGCCGCTGCACGTGGGCCACGGTCGTGGTGCCGCCTACGGCGCCACCGTCGCCGACCTGCTCGCCGCCGTCGGCTTCAACGTGCACCGCGAGTACTACGTCAACGATGCCGGGCGCCAGATGGACATCCTCGGCACCTCGGTGTGGCTGCGCTACCTCGACCTGTGCGGCGAGGAGATTCCGTTCCCGGTCAACGGCTACAAGGGCGACTACGTGTGGGACATCGCCGCCACCCTGCACCGCGAGCACGGCGATGCCTTCCGCCATCCCGCCAGTGCCGTGTTTCAGGACATCTCCCCCGACGAGCCCGCCGGCGGCGACAAGGAGGTGCATATCGACGAGCTCATCGCCCGCGCCAAGCAGCTGCTCGGCGCGGCGAATTACCGCACGGTGTTCGACCTCGGCCTCAACGTGATCCTGGCCGACATCAAACAGGACCTGGAGGAGTTCGGCGTCGCCTACGAGGAGTGGTATTCCGAGCGCAAGCTGGTGGAGAGCGGCAAGGTGGACGAGGCGATCCGCCGCCTGCAAGCGGCCGGGCATGTCTACGAAAAGGACGGCGCGCTGTGGTTCCGCTCCACCGCCTTCGGCGACGAAAAGGACCGCGTGGTGGTGCGCGACAACGGCGTGAAGACCTACTTCGCCTCCGACATCGCCTACCACATGGAAAAGCTCGAACGCGGCTTCGAGCGTATCATCGACGTGTGGGGCGCGGACCATCACGGCTACGTGCCGCGGGTGAAGGCCGCGCTGCAGGCGATGGGCGATGACCCGTCGAAGCTGGACGTGCTCTTGGTACAGTTCGCCATCCTCTACCGCGGCGGCGAACGCGTGCAGATGTCCACCCGCTCCGGCTCCTTCGTCACCCTGCGCGAACTGCGCGACGAGGTGGGCAACGACGCGGCGCGCTTCTTCTATGTGCTGCGCAAGTGCGAGCAGCACATGGACTTCGATCTGGATCTCGCCAAGTCGCAGAGTGCCGACAATCCGGTGTACTACATCCAGTATGCCCACGCCCGCGTCTGCTCCGTGATGCGCCAGCTCTCCGAGAAGGGCCTGTCCTACGACCAGGCGGCGGGACTCAAGCACCTGCACCTGCTCACCGAATCCCACGAGCAGGAACTGATCCAGGCGCTGACCCGTTATCCCGAAGTGGTGGAATCGGCGGCGCTGGCCCACGAACCGCACCAACTGGCCCATTACCTGCGCGAACTGGCCAACGGCTTCCATACCTACTACAACGCCCACCAGTTCCTGGTCGACGACAGCGGTCTGCGCGATGCGCGCCTGGCCCTGATCAGTGCCGTGCGCCAAGTGCTGCACAACGGCCTGTCGCTGCTCGGCGTGTCCGCGCCGGAAACCATGTGATTCATGGCTACCCGCGATTACAAGAAGCGTCCCCAGGCCAAACGCTCCCCGGCCAGGAAGGGCGGCGGCGCCCCCGGCTGGCTGTGGCTGCTGGCCGGCCTCGCCGTCGGCCTGCTGGTGGCCTTCCTGATCTGGCTGGACAAGCTGCCTCTGCCCAAGCCGGCACCGGCCCGGACGGCGGTGGAGAAACCGGCCCCGGCCAAGGCCGAGCAGAAAGATGCACGCAGCGTGATGAAGGAGACACCACCCAAGGCACCGGATAGCCAGGCCAAGGACGAACGCAAACTGGCCTACGACTTCTACACCCTGCTGCCGGAGATGGAAGTGCCGGTGCCCGACAACGAGCCCACGGCGCGTGGCCTGCCGCCCACGCCGGTAGCTCCCGGTAGCTATGTGGTCCAGGTGGGCGCGTTCCGCACAATGAAGGACGCCGACGCGCGCAAGGCGGAGCTGGCCCTGCTCGGCATCGTCTCCTCCATCCAGGTCATCACCATCGACAACAACACCCTGCACCGCGTGCGCATCGGTCCGATCAAGGATCTCGCCCGCCTGGATCAGGTGCGCAACACCCTGCGGCAGAACGATATCCCCTTCATGCTGCTGCGGGAAAAGAGCTGACACACCCTGCCCGAATGGGGTGCATGGGACCGGTGGCCGGAGCCGCCTCCCAGCACCCCGATGGTGCAAATCCCGCCACAACCTTCCCTAACCCCATGATTTATTGACATTTATCAATTTTGTCCCCTTGCCCCTATACCCCATTAGCGTTATAAAGAATTCGCTTACCCGGCCGTCCAACAATAGACGTACCACACGCGGGTAACACGACCTGGCGCCGTTGGCGCTTTGCAAGGAAAGGGGGGAATATGGACATAGTCTTCAGGCCCGGCATCGGGCTGCTCAACCGTTTGCGCTATCCGCACAAGTTCCTGTTCATCGGTGTGATCTTCCTGGCGCCCCTGGTGGTGATGGGCTATTTCCTCGTCAACGAGGTCAACCAGCGCATCCGCTTCATGGAACAGGAGCGGCTCGGCGTCGAGTACATCGCCCAGCTGCGCAAGCCGATCCAGGACATCCAGCAGCACCGCGGCATGAGCGCCGCCTTCCTCAACGGCGACGCCAGCTTCCGTGAGCGCATGGCACAGCGTCAGGCCGCCATCGACGCCCATTTCGCCACCCTGCGCAGCGTCGATCAACGTCTGGGCAGCGCCCTCAAGAGCGGCGACAAGCTCGCCACGCTGGAGCGGCAATGGAATACGCTGAAAGGCGAAGTCACCACCTACACCCCGCCGCAGAGCTTCGAGCGCCACACCGCCCTCATCGAGGGCCTGCGTGACTTCATCACCTACCTCGCCGACACCTCCAACCTGATCCTCGACCCGGAACTGGACAGCTACTACCTGATGGACCTGATGGTGGCGCGCCTGCCGGCGCTCACCGAGGGCATGGGGCAGTCGCGCGCCATCGGTTCCGGCGTCGCGGCGCGGCACGCCTTCACACCGCAGAGCTGGGCGCAGCTGGCGATCCGCATCGATCGCATCCGCGAGGCGGAAAAGGCTCTGAACTACAACCTGACCACGGCCATGCGCGAAAACCCGGCCCTGGCCGGCAGGCTGCAACAGGCGGGCGCACAGGCAGCGAGCACCGTCGCCAGCTATACCACCCTCATCAACGGCATGCTGGAGCAGGATCAAGTCAGCGTCAGCGCCGCCGAGATCTTCGATCAGAGCACCCGCGCCATCGACGCCGTCTTCGGCCTGTTCGATCTCATCGTGCCCACCCTGGATGGGCTGCTGACCCAGCGCATCGCCGACTACAACAACATCAAGGCCGTGACCCTGGCCGTGATGCTGAGCGTGCTGTTGGCGATGGTATACATCTTCTCGGCCTTCTATATGGCCGTGCTGCGTTCCATCGCCGATCTCAAGGACGCCATCCACCGCATGGCCGACGGCGACCTTACCGTGAACCTGACCCTGCAGACGCGCGATGAAATCCGCCACATCGCCGATCAGGTGAATGCCATGGCCAGCCGCTTCCGCGAACTGGTGGGCAACGTATTGCGCTCCACCCACCAGGTGGCCACGGCGGCGGAAGAGCTGTCGGCGGTCAGCGAGCAGACCAACCAGGGCATCAACGAACAACTGGCGCAGACCGATCAGGTGGCCACGGCAGTGAACCAGATGAGCGCCACCGTGCAGGAGGTGGCGCGCAGCGCCGCCTCCACCTCCGATGCGACACGCAACGCCCAGCAGGAATCGCACACCGGCCACGGCGTGGTGCGCGATACGGTGAAAACCATCAATGCCCTGGCCGAGGAAATCCGCAGCGCTGCCGGTGTCGTGCGCAAGCTGGGCGAGGACAGTGAGGAGATCGGCAAGGTGCTGGACGTAATCCGCACCATCGCCGAACAGACCAACCTGCTCGCCCTCAACGCCGCCATCGAGGCCGCGCGCGCCGGCGAGCAGGGCCGCGGCTTTGCCGTGGTGGCCGATGAGGTGCGCACCCTGGCGGGACGTACCCAGCAATCGACGCAGGAGATCCAGGCAATGATCGAACGCCTGCAATCGGGTGCACGCCAGGCCGTGCAGGCCATGGTGGCCAGCGAGAGCAAGACCGAGGAAGGCGTGGCCATGGCGGCCCGTGCTGGCGAGGCGCTGGACTCCATCACCCGCTCGGTGGCCACCATCGCCGACATGAGCGCGCAGATCGCCGCCGCCGCCGAGGAGCAGGCCACCGTGGCCGAGGAGATCAACCGCAACGTGACGCAAATCGCCCAGGTGTCGGATCAGAACGCCGCCGCCTCCACCCAGACGGCCTCCTCCAGCACCGAACTGGCCCGTCTGGCGGAGGAGCTGAACGGTATGGTGGCCGTGTTCCGGGTATGACGGAAAAAGCCATCAAACGTCCGGATGCAACGTTTCACTGGTGTTCGCAGGAACCGCTCCGCCGCGCGGCGGCGTACGGGCAGAGCCGCGCCGCCGTTGAAACTCTTTGCGGCCTTGGCGTCCTTTGCGCCTCTGCGTTGCAGGCTTTTCACTCTTCACTGGGGCACCATCAGCCGCGGAAGGCGATGATGCCGAACAACACCGCCAGCACCACCACCACCGCAACGCCGCCCACGGCCACGGAGTTGTAGGTCTGCGCCAGTTTGTTCTTCAGCCGCGCCACCTCCTGGCTCTGCACGATCAGCTCGGCCTCCAGCTCATGCTGCTGCTGGGCGGCGCGCTTCAGGTTGCGCCGCAGTTCGGATACCTCATCCTCCAGGCGGCGTTTTTCCTCATCGTGGGCAGCCACCCCGGCGGCACTCTCGCTGTCGTCGCGCGCCTCGCCCAGCACCACCATGCCCGGCTCCTGCTTCTTCAACACGAAATTGAGGGCATGCTCATGGGCGCGCAATTCGGCATACAGGCGTGATGGCACCAGATTCATCTCGCGCATGCGCGCCTCCAGCCGCTCCTTGGCGGCGGAGATGTCGCCCGGCGTGTTCATGATCAGGCGCCGGTAGGTATCCACATAAGCGACCGCGTCGCCGGCCATGAATTTGCGTACGGCTTCGGCCATGCTCACTCTTCCAGGTAGGTGTAGCCGGCCAGGCCGGCATCCAGCGCATCGGCAAAGCGTGCCCGTTCGTCCGCGCTCAGATCGGCTGCCGCCAGCTTGGCCTGATAGGCCGCCTGCAACAGCGCGGTATCGTAATTCACGTAGCGCAGCACCCGATCCACGGTATCGCCCAGCTGCGCGGCGGTGAGACGGTAGCTGCCATCGGGCAGCAGCTCCACATTCACCGAATCGGTGTCACCGAACAGGTTGTGCAGGTCGCCGAGGATTTCCTGATAGGCGCCAAGCAGGAACATACCCATCACATAGGACTCGCCCGGACGCAGGCCATGCACCGGCAGGGTGGTTTCCAGACTGTCGTGATCGATGTAGTGATCGATGCGACCGTCCGAGTCGCAGGTGATATCCTGCAATACGGCGCGGCGCGGCGGGCGCTCGTTCAGGCGGTGCAACGGCAGCACCGGGAACACCTGATCGATACCCCAGGCATCGGGCAGGGACTGGAACAGGGAAAAATTGCAGAAATACTTGTCGGCCAGTTTTTCGTTCAGCTCGTCCAGCACCTCGCGGTGCGCGCGCACTCCCGGTTGCAGGCGGCTGCGCACCTGCTGGCAGATGGCGAAGTACAGTTCCTCCACGCGCGCCCGCTGCTCCAGGGTGATGACGCCGTGCTGATACATGCCTTGCGCCTCGGCCAGCCAGTACACGGCGTCGTGGTACGCCTCGACCAGCGAGCGGGCACTGCCGCCGTCGCGCACATTGCACAGCCCCTGCCAAAGGTTGGCGATGATCACCGGCTCATCCGGCGCCGCCGGCATGACCTCGCGCGGCGCCGGTGCCTGCTCCTGATCGATGACCTGGGTGAACAAGGCGGCGTGATGCGCCGTCATGGCGCGGCCCGACTCGGTGATGATGTGCGGATGCGGCAGGTTTTGTTCCTCGCATATCTCCCACAGCGCATGCACCACGTCGTTGGCATATTCCTGCACGCCGTAGTTCATGGAGCAATCGCTGCGCGAGCGGCTGCCTTCGTAATCGATGCCCAGGCCACCGCCCACGTCGACATAACGGATATCCACATCCATGGCGCGCAGCTCGGCATAGTGGCGCGCGCACTCGCGCATGCTGCGCTGGATGTCGCGGATATTGGCCACCTGCGAGCCCATGTGGAAGTGGATCATCTGCAGGGCGCCGAGCATGTCCACCTCCTGCAGGCGCTGCACCACACGCAGGATCTGCGCCGCCGACAGGCCGAACTTGGCCTTTTCGCCACCGGTGTTCTGCCACTTGCCGGCGCCGATGGAGGCGAGGCGCACCCGTACACCGAGCAGGGGCGCGATACCGAGGGCCTGCGATTCCTCGATCACCAGCTCCAGCTCGGAGAGCTTTTCCACCACGATGAAAATGCGCAGACCGAGGCGCAGGCCGATAAGGGCCAGACGGATGTACTCGCGATCCTTGTAGCCGTTGCACACCACAGTGCCGCCCTCGGCATCGGACAGGGCCAGCACCGCCATCAGCTCCGGCTTGGAACCCGCCTCCAGGCCGACGCGGCGGCCACCATGACGGAGGATTTCCTCCACCACGCTGCGCTGCTGGTTGACCTTGATGGGATACACGGCGGTGTAACCGCCACGGTAATCATCTTCCACCATGGCGCGCTGGAATGACTGGCACAGCACATCGACACGATCACGCAGAATGTCGGTAAAACGCACCAGCACCGGCAGGGTGAGCCCGGCCTGGCGCAGGTCATCGACCAGGGCGAAGCAGTCGATACCGGGACTGGCCTGGTTGCGATCCGGTCGCGCGACGAGATGGCCCGCGGCATTGACATCGAAGTAGCCGCCGCTCCAGTGCGGTATACCATAGGTTTCGCGCGCCTTGTCCTGATCCCAATCGCCCATGTCGCCGCCGAAGTTGAAGATGAATGACTACCGGGAGACAATATAGGCGAATACTCACATACTGAATAGCGCGGAGCAGCCATGGCCCTGGATGATACTCTCTGGTTCACCGAAAACCCCACCGCCGACGGTTCCACCTTTTCCCTCAAGATCACCGGCAAGCTGCACGAGGAACAGACGCCGTTCCAGAAGATCGAGGTCTACGGCACCGAAGGTTTCGGCAACCTGATGGTGATCGACGGCTACATCATGCTCACCGCACGCGACAACTATCTCTACCACGAGATGCTGGCCCACCCGGTGCTGTTCACCCATCCGAATCCGAAGCGCGTACTGATCATCGGCGGCGGCGATTGCGGCACCCTGCGCGAGGTGCTGCGCCATCCGGAGGTGGCGCAGGTGCAGCAGGTGGATATCGATGCCGGCGTCACCCGCGCCGCGGAAAGGTTCTTCCCCGAACTGTGCGAATCCAACAACGACCCGCGCGCCGAACTGCACTTCGCCGACGGCATCCAGTGGGTGCAGGAGGCGACGCCCGGCAGCTATGACGTGATCATCGTCGACAGCACCGACCCGGTGGGCCCGGCCATCGGCCTGTTCTCCGAGCCGTTCTTCCGCGATTGCCACCGCGCGCTGGGGGACGATGGCATCATCGTGCAACAGAGCGAGTCGCCCCTGCTCAACATGCAGATCCTCACCGACATGCACAAGGCCATGCGCGGCGCCGGCTATGCCGACGTGCAGACCCTGCACTTCCCGCAGCCGGTGTACCCCTCCGGCTGGTGGACCTGCACCATGGCCGCCAAACACGCCTTCAAGGGATTCCGCATTGCCGACGCCGTGGCCAAACCCTTCCCCACCCGCTACTACAGCGCCGAGGTGCACCAGGGCGCGCTGGCCCTGCCGCCGTTCATGAAAGAGGCATTCGCAAAAATCGCCGGCTGATCACAGGGCGGGCTTCAGCCTGCCCCGCCTGACTTCGGGCTGGGTGCTGCGCGGCGTAACCACTCGGGGCTCAGTCGCACCAGCGCGCCACATCCTGCTCGGCGCGCTGCTCCGCCGCCGCGCGCTCATTCTCGCCGAGGGTGACGCGGTTACCCTGCTGATCCAGGTTGTACAGGCTGCCGGCGCTGCGATAACGGCGCAGGCGGTCGCGCGCCAGGATACAGTTGCGTTCGCGCTGCGCCTGCTCTTTCCGGCTCTGCTCCTCCTGCGCCTTCTTCAGCTCGCGCTCCTCTTCGAAGGCCCGCAGCAGGCGCTGTTCGTTGTCGCGCCGTTCCGCCTCGGTCGGGGTCGCGGCAGGCGCCGCTGGCAGCACCTTCAGCTGCAGTTCCTGCGCCTGTGCCCGTGCCGGCGGTCGTTCACCGAAGTGCACCTGGCCCTGCTCATCTACCCACTTGTAGACACCGGCGGCAAAGGCCGGCGCCAGGCACACTGACATCAGCAACAGCGTCAAACGTAAATGCATGGACACCTCCTTGATCTTCAACGACGCCACGTCACGGGCTACGGACCGGACAACCGCTCCAGCCGCAGCCGGTCACGCTCGTCGAACAGGCCGCGCGCGCCGCGCCATACCGCCACCATGGTGCCGAAACCGGTGCCGGCGGTGATGAGGAACATCACCAGGATCTGGTATTTCACCGCCTCCAGCGGCGGTGTGCCGGCGAGGATCTGGCCGGTCATCATGCCGGGCAGGCTGACCACGCCGGCGGCGGCCATGGAATTGATCATCGGGATCATGCCGACGCGCATCGCCTCGCGGCGCAGGTCGCTCACCGCCTCCATGGCATTCTGGCCGAGCATCAGCCGTGCCTCGATCACCGCGCGCTGCTGCCAGGCACCGTTGGTGAGGCGGTCCATGCCGAGTGCAATGCCATTCATGGTATTTCCCAAGACCATACCAAGCAGCGGAATGGCATATTGCGGTTTGTACCAGGGGTCATTGCCGATGATCACGATCAGGGCCATCACCGTGACGGTAAATGACGATACAAACATGGCGCTGGTGCCGACGCCGTAACCGCGCCAGCCGCTGAAGCGGCGCTGCTGCCGCGCCATCACCTCGCGCCCCGCCACCGCCAGCATGATGAGAGCCATCAGGCTCACCCACCACCACTGCGCGTTGTCGAACAGCGCCTTGAGCACCAGACCGATGAGCAGAAGCTGGATGGTGGTGCGCAGGGCAGCCACGAGCAACTTGCGCTCCATGGCCAGTTGCAGGCGCCAGGACAAGCCGGCCAGCAGCAACACCAGCAGTGCCGCCAGGCCGAGGTCAAAGGGAGACAGCGCGATGACACTCATGCCGCCTCCTCCAGCCTGCCGGCCACGATGCGGATCTGGCGGCTGGCCACGCGCTGCATCTGCGCCGGATCATGGCTCACCCACAGTACCGCCGCCTGTCGCTGCTCGCGGTAGGCGGCCACCAGCGCCTCGACCCGCTGTACCGAGGCCGGATCGAGGGCCGCCGTCGGCTCGTCCAGCAGCAACACGCGCGGCTGGTTGGCCAGCAGGCGCAGCAAAGCCAGACGCTGGCGCTCGCCGGTGGAACAGCGCGCCACCTGCCAGTCCAGGGTTTCGCGGCCCAAGCCCAGGGCCCGCCACTGCGCCTCGTCCACCTCCGCAAAATGCTCGCCTACCCGCTCGCGCCACCACTGGCTCTCCGCCGGCAGCAGCCCGACCAGACGGCGCCAGTCCCACGGCCTGTATTCGCGCGCCTCACGCCCGTCCAGCCAGACCCGGCCGTCATGGGGGTCGAGGTCGGCGATGGCGCGCAGCAACAGGCTCTTGCCGGCGCCGGAGGGTCCCGAAATGCAGACGCATTCCCCCGCCGCCACCTCCAGCGCCGGGATGCTCATGGCGTGGCTGGCCACGCCTTCAAGTCGTAACAGGCTCAGGATCGTCTCCCGCTTGGAATTGGTCATTCCTCCCCCATACTTGGGGAAGACGCCACGCGTTGCGGCGTGGTTTCATTCTACGGGATCAACCACACAAAACAGAACGAGGCCAGCATGAGCGAACCCGAGATCACCCAGAAAAAACCCTATGTACTGGAACTGGAGGCTGGCGATTACTGGTGGTGCGCCTGCGGCCGCTCGAAGAACCAGCCCTTCTGCGACGGTTCCCACCAGGGTACCGGTCTCAGCCCGCAGAAATTCACCCTGAGTGAAAAGGGCAAGGTATGGCTGTGCGGCTGCCGCCGCAGCGGCAAGGCGCCGCACTGCGACGGCACGCACAAGGGGCTGTAAACCGCCAGGTACGAGATACGTGGCGCAAGATGCGAGGGAGATGAGCGCTGTACCCACGATCGTCGGTACGAATCGACACGAGCGTAGCGCGTTCCTTCCTCGTATCTCGTCCCTAGTCCCTCGTACCTAATCTCAAACCGCAAACACACGCCTCCCCAGCCACTACTTTACCGAAGGCAAAAAAACAGCGGGCATCTTGCGATGCCCGCCAATGCGCCTAGGAGGAGAGCGCTTACTTGCTGGAAGTGAATTCCGGATAGGCCTCCAGGCCACACTCGGTGAGGTCGACACCGTTGTATTCCTCTTCCTCGCTGACACGCAGGCCCATGACGGCCTTGATGATCAGCCAGGTGACGAAGGCCGTGCCGAACACCCAGGCGAAGATCACGCCGATACCGATGAGCTGGGACAGCAGCGAGGACTCTTCGTTGCTCAGCGTCACCGCCAGCAGGCCCCAGATGCCGACCACGCCGTGCACGGAGATGGCGCCGACCGGGTCGTCGATCTTCAGCTTGTCCAGGGTGATGATGGAGAACACCACCAGCACGCCACCGACCGCACCCACCACGGTGGCGAGCAACGGGGTCGGAGCCAGCGGCTCGGCGGTAATCGCCACCAGACCGGCCAGGGCACCGTTCAGCGCCATGGTCAGGTCAGCCTTGCCGAACAGCAGACGCGCGGTGATCAGCGCCGCCACCACACCGCCGGCGGCGGCCATATTGGTGTTGACGAACACCAGCGCCACGGCATTGGCCTCGCCCACGTCGGACACCTTCAGCTCGGAACCGCCGTTGAAGCCGAACCAGCCCAGCCACAGGATGAAGGTACCCAGGGTGGCCAGCGGCAGGTTGGCGCCGGGGATGGCGTTCACCTCACCATTGGGGCCGTACTTGCCCTTGCGCGCACCGAGCAGCAGCACGCCGGCCAGTGCCGCGGTGGCACCGGCCAGATGCACCACGCCGGAACCGGCGAAGTCCAGGAAACCCAGGCCGTCGAGGAAACCGCCGCCCCACTTCCAGAAACCCTGCACCGGATAGATGAAGCCTGTCATCACCACGGCGAAGGCCAGGAAGGCCCACAGCTTCATGCGCTCGGCCACGGCACCGGACACGATGGACATGGCGGTGGCCACGAACACCACCTGGAAGAAGAAGTCCGACATGTTGGAGTAGTAGGGTGCATCCTCACCGCCGGCCAGCACTTCTTCCACGGTGTTGTCGCCGCCGAGCAGGAAGCTCAGGCTGGGAATCACCGAGTTGACGCCGTCACCGTACATGATGTTGTAGCCGACGATCATGTACATGATGCAGGCCACCGCATACAGCACGATGTTCTTGGTCAGAATTTCAGCGGTGTTCTTGGCGCGCACCAGGCCCGCCTCGAGCATGGCGAAGCCAGCCGCCATCCACATTACCAATGCACCGGATACCAGGAAGTAGAAGGTATCCAGCGCATATTTCATTTCTGTCACAGCTTCCATCGTCGCATCCTCCGTTACAGGGCGTCCGGGCCGGTTTCGCCGGTGCGGATACGCACCGTCTGTTCCAGATCGAATACGAAGATCTTGCCGTCGCCGATCTTGCCGGTGTTGGCGGCCTTGCGTACCGCCTCGATCACCTGATCCACCATGTCGGCCTTCACCGCGGCTTCAACCTTCACCTTGGGCAGAAAATCGACCACGTACTCCGCGCCGCGATACAGCTCGGTGTGGCCCTTCTGCCGCCCGAAACCCTTCACCTCGGTGACGGTGATGCCCTGCACGCCGATCTCCGACAAGGCCTCACGCACGTCATCGAGCTTGAACGGCTTGATGATTGCAGTTACCAGTTTCATCGTTGTCCTCCTTTAGGGGCCGGGCCGCGGCTGCGGCCCGGCATGACCTGTCATGGATCAGAGATCGAAGGCCTTGTTGACGGTGAACACCAGGCGGGTTTCGCCATCGCCGTCGGCGCTGTTGTTGTCGAGGTCTTCGTCGTTCTTCAGCAGATAGCCGCCGACAGTGAAACCGGACACGTCGGTGTCGTAGCCCACCTGCACATAGCTGCCGTCGGCCTCGTCACCGTAGGTGCCGTACAGGGCATACAGGCCCTTGTACTCGGCCTTCACGGTGGTGAAGGTGTAGTCGGCGTCGGTGCCGCCGATGTCGCTGCCGTTGTAGGTTCCGATGTTGTGGGTGACGGTGAAGGGACCGTAACCGGCGCTCAGGTTGAGCTCCTCGTAGCTGCCGTCGAAGTCATCGCTGTAGTAGTAGCCGGTGAAGCCGACACCGTAGCTCAGGTCACCGACGGCGCCGTTGTAGCCACCGTAGATGTCGTATTCGATGCCGTTGTTCACGTCGGCGGCCCAGGTGCCCACGTAGAGGCCGCTCTCATGACCATAGTCGACGCCGGCGGAGGCACTGGACTCGGCCTGGTAGATGCCACGGAAGATGTATTCGGACGCGAAACCGACGTTGGCGCTCAGCTCGGCGGCGGCCTGGCCGCTGGCCAGCAGACCCAGGGCGATGGCGGAACCGAGTACGGACTTGCGGAACATGCTGCTCATTGTTTCTCTCCTCAGGTTGGATGGATTGCGGGTCAATGCCTGCGCAAGAGAACAATTGCATCGCCTGTGCCAACCATGAATTTCTTTTTATTTCATGGTGTTGCGCAGGCCTGCCGGCGGCCGTAAAAAACGGCCGCACCAGGATGGACCGCTGCCGTTTGCGCCGCGCACCGTTTTGGCGCACGCAACGACGGCGTGATCGCGTACACTTGCGATACAACGGAGGCCCTCATGGATACCCATTTCATCGACGATCTGGCGCAACGTCTCGCGGCCGCGCTGCCGCCTGGACTGCACGCGCTGCGGCAGGATCTGGAACACAATTTCAATGCCGTGCTGCGCGCGCGGCTGGAAAAGCTCGACCTGGTGACGCGCGACGAATTCGACGCGCAGGCGCGCGTGCTGGCACGCAGCCGCGCCAAACTGGAAGAGCTGGAAAGAAAGATTGCCGAGCTGGAGCAGCGCCTGGCGTAGGCACCGCCCGGCAACAACGGGCCGGCCTCGAGGTCAGTCATCCGCGGGCACCGATACCCGCGCGCAACAACGGAACGGAAGCCATGTCACTTGCCATCGTGCACAGCCGCGCCGCCGTGGGCATCGATGCCCCGCCGGTGGCGGTGGAAATCCACCTCGCCAACGGGCTGCCCGCCCTGTCCATCGTCGGCCTGCCCGAGGCGGCGGTGAAGGAGAGCAAGGACCGCGTGCGCGGCGCCCTGCTCACCTCCCGTTTCGAGTTTCCCGCCCGCCGCATCACCATCAATCTCGCCCCCGCCGACCTGCCCAAGGAAGGCGGACGTTTCGATCTGCCCATCGCGATTGGCCTGCTGGCCGCCTCCGGGCAGCTGCCGCAGGAGGGGCTGCCGCGCTACGAGTTTCTCGGTGAACTGGCGCTGTCCGGCGAACTGCGCCCGGTGCGCGGCGTGCTGCCGGCGGCGCTCAAGGCGCGCGAACGCGGGCGCGCCCTGGTGGTGCCCGCCGCCAATGCCGACGAGGCCGCGCTGGTGAGTGACGTCACCGTGCTGCCGGCCAGCCACCTGCTGGAGGTGTGCGCCCATCTGCGCGGACACACCCTGATCACTCCGCACGTCCTGCAATTGCCGCCACACAGCCCCCCCGATCTCCCCGACCTGGCCGACGTGCGCGGCCAGCACCAGGCGCGCCGCGCCCTCGAAGTGGCCGCCGCCGGCGGGCACAGCCTGCTCATGCTCGGCCCGCCCGGCACCGGCAAGACCATGCTGGCCAGCCGCCTGCCCGGCATCCTGCCGCCGCTGAGCGAAGAGGAGGCGCTGGAGGCCGCCGCCATCGCCTCCATCAGCGACCACGGCTTCAACGCCGCCCACTGGGGGCGGCGCACGTTTCGCGCCCCGCACCACACCGCCTCCGGGGTGGCACTGGTGGGTGGCGGCAGCCACCCGCGGCCGGGCGAGATCTCCCTGGCCCACCACGGTGTGCTGTTTCTCGACGAGCTGCCGGAGTTCGATCGCAAGGTGCTGGAAGTGCTGCGCGAGCCGCTGGAGTCGGGCCGCATCACCATCTCGCGCGCCGCGCGCCAGGCGGAGTTTCCCGCCCGCTTCCAGCTGGTGGCGGCGATGAATCCCTGCCCCTGCGGCTACCTCGGCCATCCCAGCGGCCGCTGCCACTGCACGCGCGAACAGATCCAGCGCTATCGGGCACGCATCTCCGGTCCGCTGCTGGATCGCATCGACCTGCAGATCGAGGTGCCCAGCCTGCCGCAGGAGGCGCTGCGCAACAGCGAAAACAGCGCCGAAGACAGCGCCACGGTGCGCAGCCGGGTGACGGCGGCACGCGAGCGCCAGCTGGAACGTCAGGGCAAGAACAACAGCGAGCTGAGCAACCGCGAATGCGGCAGGCTGTGCAAGCTGGGTGATCGGGAACTGGACCTGCTGGACCGTGCCGTGGATCGGCTGGGCCTGTCGGCACGCGCCTATTTTCGCATCATCCGTGTGGCGCGCACGGTGGCCGACCTCGCCGGGAGCAAAACGGTGGAACTACCGCATCTCACCGAGGCGCTGGCCTACCGGCGACTGGAGCGCAGTTAGGGAAGGTCTGAATAAGTCCATCCTGGACTTCTCAGACCACGCCAAGCGAAAAGCGTGATTTTCGCTTGGCTTCATTTTTCAACGACTTATCGTCGTTGAAAAATGGCGGCCAACCGCATGGACCCGTTCCATGGCGATCGGTGCACCTCAGCGGCCGGCGGGGTTTCTATCCCAGTACCCCTGCCAGCCAGGCCAGGGTTTCCTCCTGCCACACCAGCAGCGCGCATGCCACGGCGATGAGCAGCAGCCAGCGCCACCAGCGCCCGCCGCCCCGGCGGCGCCGGAACAGGCTGCGCTCGCGCCACTGGCGCTCCGCCTTGTCGAGATCGTCCCGCATCGACCGATATCCCTGTTTGCATGAGGACCATCAGAATGAACCAGGTCGGCGTTCAGGTAAAGGCCTGCGCTGCTACAATACGCGCCCGCTTGCCAACCGCCGCTGCCGAAACCGCCCGTGTCCAATCTCAATCCGCGCCAGCATGAAGCCGTGCGCTACATCGACGGTCCCCTCCTGGTCCTGGCCGGGGCCGGTAGCGGCAAGACACGCGTCATCACGCAGAAGATCGCCTGGCTGATCCAATCCTGTGGCATTTCCCCGCAACACATCGCCGCCGTCACCTTCACCAACAAGGCGGCACGCGAGATGAAGGAACGCGCCGGCAAGCTGCTTGCCGGCAAGGAGAGCCGCGGGCTGCGCGTCTCCACCTTCCACACCCTCGGCCTCGACATCATCCGCCGCGAGGGCAAGCATCTGGGCTACAAGCCATCCTTTTCCATCTTCGACGCCACCGACAGCGGCAACCTGATCAAGGAACTGCTGCGCAAGGAGAACGTCAACGAGGACCTGCTCAAGGAACTGCAGCAGCAGATCTCGCGCTGGAAGAATGCCTTCACCACGCCGGAGCAGGCCGTCACCCTGGCGAGCAGCGACGGCGAGATGCGCGCCGCGCGCATCTACGGCGAGTACAACCGCCACCTCAAGGCCTACAACGCCCTCGACTTCGACGACCTGATCATGCTGCCGGTGCGACTGTTCATGCAGCACCCCGAGGTGCTGGAGCGTTGGCAGAACCGCATCCGCTATCTGCTGGTGGACGAATACCAGGACACCAATGCCACCCAGTACCAGCTGGTGAAACTGCTGGTGGGGGCTCGCGCCGCGCTCACCGTGGTGGGTGACGACGATCAGTCCATCTATGCCTGGCGCGGCGCGCAGCCGGAGAACCTGGCCCTGCTCAGCCAGGACTTCCCGCGCCTGAAGGTAATCAAGCTGGAGCAGAACTACCGCTCCACCGGACGCATACTCAAGGCCGCCAACCAACTCATCGCCAACAACCCGCATGTGTTCGACAAAAAGCTGTGGAGCGAGCTGGGCTACGGCGATCCGATCCGCATCGTCTCCTGCGCCGACGAGGAGGACGAGGCGGCCAAGGTGGTGGGCCTGATCATCAGCCACAAGTTCAAGCACCGCACCGAATACCGCGACTATGCGATCCTGTATCGCGGCAACCACCAGTCGCGCCTGTTCGAAAAGGCCCTGCGCGAACAGCGTATCCCCTACACCCTGTCCGGCGGCGCCTCGTTCTTCGCCTATACGGAAGTGAAGGACGTGCTGGCCTATCTCAAGCTGCTGGTCAACCCCGACGACGACACGGCCTTCCTGCGCGCGGTGAACACGCCGCGGCGCGAGATCGGCCCGTCCACGCTGGAAAAACTCGTCGCCTATGCCGGCAGCCGCGGCGTTTCCCTGTTCACCGCCTGCTTCGAGCTGGGGTTGAAGCAGCAGCTTTCCGAACGCGCCTATGAACGCGTGGAACAGTTCGCCCATTGGCTGGTGGACATCGGCGATCGGGCGCGACGCGGCGATCCGATCGCGGCCATCCGCGACCTGGTGCGCGAGATCGATTACGAGACCTATCTGCGCGATACCTCCAACGATATCAAGGCCGCCGAGCGGCGCATGGGCAACGTCTACGAACTGCTCGACTGGATCAAACGTCTGGCCGAACAGGAAGAAGGCAGCGAGCCGGACATCACCCTGCTGGTGAACAAGATCTGCCTGCTGGACATGCTCGATCGCAACGACGAGGAATCCGCCGGCGACAATGTGCGGCTGATGACGCTGCACGCCGCCAAGGGCCTGGAGTTTCCCCATGTCTTCCTGGTCGGCATGGAAGAGGAACTGCTGCCGCACCGCAACAGCATCGAACTGGACACCATCGAAGAGGAGCGCCGCCTCGCCTATGTCGGCATCACGCGGGCGCAGAAGACCCTCACCATGACCGTGGCTACCCGCCGCCGCCGTGGCGGTGAACTGGTACGCTGCGAACCCAGTCGTTTTCTCGCGGAACTGCCGCAGGATGATCTGGAGTGGGAAGGGACCGGCGTCGAACTGCCGGCCGAGGTGCGCCAGGAACGCGGCAAGGCGCAGTTGGCGAATCTCAAGGGCATGCTCGGGGGCTGACGCCCCAGGTACGAAGGACAAGATACGAAGAACGGACTGCGCGCATAGCGTGCACCTCCCTCGTCCCTTGTCCCTCGTATCCCGTACCTCGAGACATCGTCGGCCTACTGGCCGACGATGTCTCGATACGCATGCCAGGTGGCATAACCCAGCAGCGGGAAGGTGACGATCAGGCCGAGGTACAGCGGCAGGATGCCGATACCGGCAAACACCGCGATCAAACCCGCCCACAGCAGCATGACAGGCCCGTTCTTCACCACGGCCTTCACGCTGACCATCATGGCGGTGATCACGTCGATGTCCTCGTGATCCACCGCCAGCGGCACCGATACCGCCGTCAGCATGAAGGCGATGGTCAGCGCCAGCGCGCCGCTGATGCTCACCGCCGCGAGCATCGGCCAGGTGATCGAAGTAAGGAAGGTGGCCAGGTCCGGCGCGCCGCCGAACACCTGGGCCATCACCATCGCGTTGGCCACGAACAGCGCGGTCAGCTGCATCGAGGTGACGAACCAGGCCAGCATCAGCAGCACCATGATGATGCCCAGGCTGTAGGTGGTCATGGTGTTGCGCCGCCAGCCGTGCCTGGTGTCGTCCAGGGTGCTGTCCAGTTCGCCTTCGCGGCGGCGGGCCACCTCATACAACCCCACCGCCAGCACCGGGCCAAGAAACAGAAAGCCCGGCATCAGGGCGATGGCCCAATGCCAGGACCCGGCCGAACCCAGCAGCAGGGACACCAAGGCGAAGGCCAGGGTCGCCGCCAGGCCGTAGGCCAGGCTCAGGCCGGGCGCGGCGACGAAGTCGCGCCAGCCTTCCGCCAGCCAGAACCACGGCCGCGTCATGTCGACACGGCGGATTTCCGGCATGGCCATGGGGGAAACGTAGTGCTCGAGATAGGGGCGTCGCATGGTCATCACCTCCAGTAAGGAATTGCGGGATGACGCCCGGGGATGGGTATCTGATGCAAACTGTAGCAGATGCGCCCGAGCGTTCTACTCGGGTATCATCAGCGTTTTCGATGCAGCGGCGAAAACGATAAGTATCCCAATAACAAGCTGTTGCCCGGTTTTGCGTCACGCGCTCCAGGCGTTACACTGCCTGCACAATAACAAGCAGGAAGCATTCACCATGGATCTGGAGACGAGATTGGAGGGGCCGGTCTCAACCGCGTTTTACCGTCCCGTCAGCCTGCGTGCGTTGCAGCCCCTGGGTCGCCACTTCGACGGCGCCGCCCTCCTGGTGGCCTGGCTGGCCACCCTGGCCCTCGGCATCGGCCTGGGCCTGGCCTCCATCGCCTACGACTGGTCCGGCCTGCCCCTGCACCTCGGCGGCGTCGACCTCTACATCACGATCTACCCGCCGCTCATCTTCTCCACCCTGTGGGTACTGTGGTTCGGCTTCTGGTGGGGCTTCGTGCCGGCCTATCTCGCCACCCTGGTGCTGGCGCTGTATTCGGGCATGCCGCTGGCGTGGGCGCTGCTGTTCGCCTTCGCCGATCCACTGTCGCTGGCGGTACTGGCCATTGCCTACCGCGCCATCCCGATCCGCTATGACCTGCGCAGCAGCAATGCCCTGGCCTTCTTTGTCCTCATCTCCTTCGTCGGCAGCATCTTCGGCGCCACCGGCTCCTTCATCTGGACCCACACCAACGCCCTCGGCGTGCATGATCTATTGCCCATCTGGCAGGGCTGGTGGCTGGGCAACCTGCTGCAGAACCTGCTGCTGGTGGCGCCACTGCTGTACCTGTTCAGCCCCATGATCAGCCGCTGGCGCGAGCGCCATCTCGGCGTCATCACGGTGCGCGCAAGGGAGACGCGCGGAACCCTGCTGGCCGGCGGCACCATCATCGCCGGCGTACTGCTCTACCTGCATTTCACCATTGCCCTCAGCCACCACCGTCTCGAGAGCGCCCTGGCCGGCGACGACACCGCCGCCTGGCGCGCGGCCGCGCTGGCCAACGCCGAAGCCACCACCATGCTGTACTGGGCCGTGGTGATCCTGATCCTGTTCATCGCCTTTTTCGGCACCCAACTGTTCGTGCACTGGACCCGTTCGTTGCAGCAATCGGCACGCGAACTCTCCAGCACCAATGTGCGTCTGCGCCGCGAGATGGACCAGCGCGAAGAGGCCGAGCAGGAGTTGCGGCAGACCGCCGATCGCCTCGCCACCGCCAATGCCAGCAAGGATCGTCTGTTCTCCATCGTCGCCCACGACCTGCGCGGCCCGGTGAGCGCCATCGGCTCGCTGCTGAACATCCTCGACAGCCAGGTCCGCGAGCAGGGCCAACGCGAACTGATCGAGCGTTTCGCCAACCTGCGTGAGGCGATGCAGCAACTGACGCGCTTCCTGGAGAACCTGCTGCAATGGTCGCGGCTGCAACTGGATCAGGATCAATGCCAGCCTCAGGTAGTGGATCTCGCCCGTGCCGTGGACAGCGCCGCCGGTCCCAGTGCACTGCATGCCTCACTCAAGGAAATCACCGTGGAGCGGCGCGTGACCCCGGATACGCTGGTTTTGGCCGACCCGCACATGCTGCAGACCATCCTGCACAACCTGCTGTCCAACGCCATCAAGTTCACGCCGCGCAAAGGCTATGTCACCGTCACGGCGGCACGTGAACACCTTGATATCCACGTCACCGTGCGCGATACCGGTATCGGCATCGAAGCCGACAAGCTGTCGCAGCTGTTCGACATCGCCCGACTCTCCAGCCGACCCGGCACCAACGGCGAACCGGGCAGCGGCCTGGGCCTGCTGCTGTGCAAGGAACTGGTGGAGCGGCAGGGTGGCCACCTGTGGGTGGAAAGCTGGCCGCATACCGGCACCGAAGTACACTTCACCCTCCCCGCCGTGCGAAATTGAACCTGACCGGAGGATACTGCCTGATGAACGTGCTGTACCGCTGGGGCCACTGGCTGCTCGCCGTCCTGTTGCTGACCGGCTGCGCCGCCACCCCCGCACCCACCACCAGTCTGTACGAGGCCAGCGCGGCACTGGGCACTGAACAAACCCTGCGGCAGCTCTACTCCTGGCCCAACAGCGCGGAAAGCCCGCAGTCGCTCACCGACACCATCCACCACTACACCTGGCAGAGCGGCACACGCGACGGCCTGCCCGATCTCGCCGTCACCGTGTGGAATGACCTCGGCAACTACAGCGCCACCATTCGCAGCTCCGACTGGCGCGTACTCGACTACGGCCGGCGCCTGCCGCGCTTTCTCGCCATCGGCCAGCTCGGCGTGGACGCCACGACACGACTGAAAACCGCCGGCCTGTGGAACGACAAGGAATGGCGCTTCTTTCTGCCGCTGGGACTGGCCCTCACCGAACAGCGCTCGGTGCAACTGCTGCACTTCCCGCCCGATTATTCCCTGCCCGCACAGGACTACCTCGGTTCGAAGACCAGCCAGCGCTGGGAGTCTCTGTTGCAGGAAAACGGCGTGGCGGCAGCGGAAGTCACCCTGTACGAGGCCATCGTCGACATCGCCCCCATTGCCGCACCGGCCAGTGCCGGCAGCACGCTGGAGGCCACCTATCCCTACTACGCCCCCTACGCGCGGCGCCTGTTGGAATTCCTGCTGCAACGCGACAGCGGCGCCGCCCGCCCGGTGGTGGCCTACGGCTATCCGGTACGGCAGTGGCTGCAGCAGCAATACGGCGTCACCCTCAAGGTGCTCGATACAGCGCAGCTCGATCTCGGTCACGCTCAGGCGGCGGTCATCGCCGCCAACCACCCCAGCTTCATCTGGTACGTCAAGGAACAGGGTTACGACGCCGCCGAACAGGTGATGTATCAGGACCTCGTCGCCGCCTGCTGGCAGGCGGCCATGGGCAACAATCCCGACGCCAATGCCACCCTCACCCGCGACACCTGCCGCGACAGCTGGCGTGACCGCCCACAACAGGTCTGCGTCCTCACCTGGCAGCAGGCCTTCGACAAGAGCACGGAAGAGGCCCAGCAGCTGTGCCGCAGCGGCAAACCGGCACCCACCGCAGCGAAGGTCGACCTCGAAACACTGGAGCGCCAACTGCTGCAATGAGCCGGGGCGCTGCCGCACTGTCGCCAACACGCAGAGGCGGCCATGAAACACGGTGTGGCACTGCTGGCATGCGCGCTGCTGACAAACCCTCGTCCACGCTTATGCCGCCGCCGATTTACGTATAATCGCCCCGACTCCACACGGAAAAGCTCCGCCCATGACCACACTCGGCGTGGTGATGGACCCCATAGGGGCCATCCATTACAAGAAGGACTCCACCCTGGCGATGCTGCTGGCGGCGCAGTCGCGTGGCTGGCAGTTGCGCTATTTCGAACTGGCCGATCTCTACCTGCGCGACGGCACGGCCTACGGCCGCAGCCGGCCGCTGCGGGTATACGCCGACCCGCAGGGCTGGTTCGAACTGGGGGAGGCGGAGGACATGCCGCTGGGTGAGCTGGACGTGATCCTGATGCGCAAGGATCCGCCCTTCGACATGGAGTACATCTACGCCACTTACCTGCTGGAGCAGGCGGAAGCGGCCGGGGCGCTGGTGGTGAACCGGGCGCAGAGCCTGCGCGACGCCAACGAGAAGCTGTTCGCCGCCTGGTTTCCGCAGTGCACGCCGCCGACCCTGGTGACGCGCGACATGCAGCGGCTGCGCGCCTTCGTCGCGGAGCAGGGCGAGGCGGTGCTGAAACCGCTGGGCGGCATGGGCGGCGCCTCGATCTTCGTCACCCGCCAGGGCGACCCCAATGCCTCGGTGATCATCGAGACCCTCACCGACCATGGCCAGCGCTACACCATGGCGCAGCGCTATCTGCCGGAGATAAGCGCAGGCGACAAGCGCATCCTGCTCATCGATGGCGAACCGGTGCCCTATGCGCTGGCGCGCATCCCGGCCGCGGGTGAACTGCGCGGCAACCTCGCCGCCGGCGGCAGCGGGGTGGGGGTGCCACTGTCGCAGCGTGACCGCTGGATCTGCGCCCAGGTGGCGCCGCGCCTGCGCGAGCAGGGCCTGCTGTTCGTCGGCCTCGATGTCATCGGCGACTACCTCACCGAGATCAATGTCACCAGCCCCACCTGCATCCGCGAACTGGACGCGCAGTTCGGCCTGGACATCGCCGGGCAACTCATGGAGGCCATTGCGGTCAAACTGGTGGCGCGGCATTAAGCCCAACCCCGCAGGGTCCGCCCTACCCCGGTATTTGATGTGATCGATATTCATGCCTAAGTTCGCTTGCCTGCTGCCCCTCGCCCTCCTCCTCGCCGCCTGCCAGGGCGAACCGCCCGTCCAGCGCAAGACCTTCACCGCCTACGGCAGCCCGGTGACCCTCGCCGTGCAGGGCCTGGCGGCGGAACCGGCGCAGCGCGCGCTGGAGGAGGCGGCAACGGATCTGTTGTACATCGAAGAGGGCAACGACCCGGCACGGCCGGGGCCGATGGCGCGCACCAACCAGCTGCTGGCGACGACGGCCGGCTTCTCCGCCGTGCCCTCGCTGCTGCCGCAGATCCAGCAGGCGCAGGTGCTGTCGGCGCGCAGCGGCGGGCTGTTCAATCCGGCCCTGGGCGGTCTGCTGGAGCTGTGGGGGTTCTACCGCGAGCCCAAGGGACCACCGCCGACGCCGGAAGCCATTGCCGCGCTGGTGGCACAGCAACCGTCGATGAGCGACATCGTCATCGACGGCATCGCCATGCGCAGCAACAACGCGGCCGTGCGCCTCGACCTGGGCGACTTCGGCCGCGGCTACGCCCTGGATACCGCGCTGGCCCGGCTACGCGAGGCCGGCGTCACCACCGGCCAGCTGACCACACCGGGAGCGGCGGCACGCCTGGGCCAGGGTGACGAGCTGGTACTGGTTCTGACCGGCCGCGACGGCCGCACCCCGCTGGCGCGCGTCGCCCTGCAGCCCGACGAGGTGGCCTACACCGTGACCCCGCTGCGCGGCGCCTATCTGCACGACGACCGCCTGTTCCACCCGCTGCTCGACCCCGCCACAGGCGAACCCGCGCGCAGCGTCTTCGCCGTCACCGTGTTCCACACCCGCCTGGCCGAGGCCGCCGCCGCGGCCCATGCCCTGTTCGTGGCCGGCCCGGCACGCTGGACAGAAACCGCCCGCGCCCTCGGTATCCGTCACGCCCTGCTGGTGGATGCGGAAGACGGGGTGCGCGTCACAGCCCCGCTGGCGCCGCGCCTCGCGCTGGCCGACGGCACGCTGCAAGCCGTGGTCGATCCGCTATAATCCGCCGCACATGAGCACCCTCGCCCCGACACCGCCCGTCCCGCGCATCGGTCCCGCCGATCGCCTCGGCCTGACGCTGTTTCTCGCCGTCGCCTTCCACGCCATCGTGATCCTCGGCATCAGCTTCGTGCCCAACGACAAGAATGCCGCCGACACGCCGCGCACCCTGGAGGTGATCCTGGTGCACAGCAAGAGCGACGAGAAGCCGGACCAGGCCGATTACCTGGCACAGGTCACCCAGCGGGGCGGCGGCGACGTCGAGGAAAAGGTCCGCCCCGGCAGCCCCTTCGCCAACAGCGCCTCGCGCAGCGAGCAGGGCAATGCCGCCCAAACGCGCCCGCTGACCGTGCCCAGGCCGCAACCCACGCCGGAGCCGCAGAACGTCATGACGGTGGAGCAGTCGCGCCTGCGCACCCAGGTCACGCCGGGCGAACGGCGCCCCGATATCCCGGAGGACCTCACCGCCGCCGAGCTGATGCCCACCAGCCAGGAGATGGCCGCCCTGGCGGCGGAGATCACCCAGCGCATGCAGATATACGCGGCCAAGCCGCGCGAGAAATACATCACCGCCAGCACCAAGGAATACCTTGAAGCCAGTTATGAGCACGCCTGGCGCATGAAGGTGGAGCGCATCGGCAATCTCAACTACCCCGACGAGGCGCGCCGCGCCAATCTCTCCGGCGCCCTGCTGCTGGACGTGGCCATCAACGCCGACGGCAGCCTGAAGGACGTGCGGGTGGTGCGCTCCTCCGGCCACCGCGTGCTGGACGAGGGCGCCATCCGCATCGTGAAAATGGCCGCGCCCTATGCACCGCTGCCGCAGGCCCTGCGCAAGGATACCGACGTGCTGCACATCATCCGCACCTGGCTGTTCGAGAGCGGCAACCAACTGGAGATGCGCTAGGGAAGCTCTGAATAAGTTCAGAGCTTCCGCGGCACAGGGATGTGCCGCCATTTTTCAACGACGATAAGTCGTTGAAAAATGAAGCCAAGCGAAAATCACACTTTTCGCTTGGCGTGGTTTTGTCCACGGATGGACTTATGTCGCGCAGCCCAGGGAGGGGCGGGAGCGACCTGAAAAGTCCAGGATGGACTTATTCAGACCTTCCCTAGGAGCGAAGCACCTGCGCACCGCGGCAGCAAAGCGGAGTCCGATCGCCAAGGCGATTCGCTCCTGCACCACCGCCACCCTTGCGGGCCGCACACACCTTCCCGATACTAACGCCATGACCGAAACCGCTTCCCTGCGCAATCATTTTCTCATCGCCATGCCGCAACTGGCTGACCCCAACTTCAGCCACACGGTGACCTACATCTGCGAACACAACGCGGAAGGATCGCTGGGCATCGTCATCAACCGCCCCCTGGAGATCACCCTGGGCGACGTGTTGCAACACATGCAGATCGCGCCCGACGCACGGGTAGACACCGCCGCACCGGTATTCAGCGGCGGCCCGGTGCAGCCGGAACGCGGCTTCGTGCTGCACCGCCCGGTGGGGGCCTGGACCTCCAGCCTGCCGGTCACCGCCGACATCGCCCTGACCACCTCGCGCGACATCATGGCCGCCATCGGCCAAGGCACGGGACCGCAGCAGTTCCTGCTCGCCCTGGGCTATGCCGGCTGGGGCGCCGGCCAACTGGAGCAGGAAATCGCGCAAAACGCGTGGCTGTCCGGTCCGGCCGACCCGGCGATCCTGTTCGAGCTGCCGGTGGAGGAGCGCTGGGGCGCCGCCGCCGCCCTCATCGGCGTCGATCTGACCCTGCTGTCCAGCGAAGCCGGCCACGCCTAAGAACACAGGCACGAGGGGCGAGATGCGGGCTACGAACATCAACCCCCATGTAGCGCACGCACCGTGCACCACGCGGTGCCCCGCGACGCCCCGGTGCGCGGTGCACACCCTACGCACCCCGTCTAGCGAGGCCGGGGTTGTTCGCCCCTCGCCCCTTGCACCTCATACCTCGCCATGACCAATGGCGTCCTGCTCGGCTTCGACTACGGCACCAAGCGCATCGGCATCGCCGTCGGCCAGACGCTCACCGGCAGCGCCCGTCCCCTCACCATCGTCAAGGCCCGCGACGGCAAGCCCGACTGGGACGCCATCTCCCGACTCATCGCCGAGTGGCGGCCGGTAGCCCTGGTGGTCGGACTGCCGGTGCACATGGACGGCACGGAACATGAACGCACGGCGCGCGCGCAGCGCTTTGGGAATCAGCTGGCGGGCAGGTACAATCTGCCGGTCCATCGCGTCGACGAACGCCTCACCTCCTACGAGGCGGAACTGGAGCTACGCGCGCAGGGCAAGGGGGGCGCGGCGCTGGATGCCGTCGCCGCGCAACTGATCCTGCAAAGCTGGCTGGACACCCACGCCGAAGAGAGTCGCCCATGACTACGCAACCCGCTATCGAACCCACCCTGCGCGCCATGGCCGATCGCCTGCGCGCCTTACTCGCCGCCCGCGGCATCGGCGACCCCTGCATGGTCGGCATCCACACCGGCGGCGTCTGGGTGGCGCGGCGCCTGCACGAACTGCTCGATCTGCGCGAACCGCTCGGTGCACTGGACATCAGCTTCTACCGCGACGACTTCTCGCGCATCGGCATGCACCCGCAGGTCAAGCCCTCCAACCTGCCCTTCGATATCGAGGGACGTCACATCATCCTGGTGGATGACGTGCTCTACACCGGCCGTACCATCCGCGCCGCCCTCAACGAATTGTTCGACTACGGCCGCCCCGCCTCGGTGACGCTCGCCGTGCTGGTGGAGCGCAGCGGCCGCGAGCTGCCGATCCAGGCCGACGTGGCCGGACTGCAAATGGACTTGGAGGCCGATCAGCAGGTCAAGCTGAGCGGTCCGGACGATCTCGCCCTGACGGTGCAAAGCCATGCCGATCGATAAATTGCAGCAGGACGCCAACGGCAACCTGCGCCACTTCCTCACCCTCGAGGGACTGAGCCGCAGCGTGCTCACCGAGATCCTCGACCTCGCCGAGTCCTTCATCACGGTGGACGCGCAGAGCGTGAAGAAGGTGCCGCTGCTGCGCGGCAAGACCATCGCCAACCTGTTCTTCGAATCGAGCACGCGCACGCGCACCACCTTCGAGCTGGCGGCCAAGCGCCTGTCCGCCGACGTGCTCAACATCAATATCCAGACCTCGGCCACCTCCAAGGGCGAGAGCCTGCTCGACATGCTGCACAACCTGGAGGCGATGCACTGCGACATGTTCGTGGTGCGCCACGCCGATTCCGGCGCCGCCCACTTCATCGCCCGCCACGTCGCGCCGCACGTATCGGTGGTCAACGCCGGCGACGGCCGCCACGCCCACCCCACCCAGGGTATGCTGGACATGTTCACCATCCGCCGCCACAAGGGGCCGGACTTCGGCGCGCTGCGCGTCGCCATCGTCGGCGACATCATGCACTCGCGCGTGGCGCGCTCGCAGATCCACGCCCTCAACACCCTGGGCGTCGGCGAGCTGCGTGTCATTGCCCCCAAGACCCTGGTGCCGCCCGAAGCCAGTGCACTCGGCGTGCACGTGTTCCACGACATGGCGCGCGGCCTGAAGGACGTGGACGTGGTGATCATGCTGCGCCTGCAACGCGAACGCATGCAGGGTGCGCTGATCCCGAGCGGCGGCGAATTCTTCCAGCTCTACGGCCTCAATGCCGACATGCTGGCCCAGGCCAAGCCCGATGCCATCGTCATGCACCCCGGCCCCATCAACCGCGGCATCGAGATCGATTCGGCGGTGGCCGACGGTGAACAGTCGGTGATCCTGGAGCAGGTGAGCAACGGCATCGCCGTGCGCATGGCGGTGATGTCCATGTGCCTGGGCCGCGCGGCAGGGGAGGGGGCGTAAACATGCATACGGTAATCCGCAACGGCCGCGTCATCGACCCGGCCAACCGCCGCGACGAAACCGCCGATATCTACATCGCCGCCGGGCGCATCGCCGCCATCGGCACCGCCCCGGCCGGCTTCTCCGTACAGAAGGAAATCGACGCGCGCGGCAAGTGGGTGCTCCCTGGCCTGGTCGATCTGCGCGCCCACCTGCGCGAGCCGGGCCAGAAGCACAAGGGCGGCATCGCCAACGAGACCCGCGCCGCCGCCGCCGGCGGCATCACCACCCTGTGCTGTGCGCCGGATACCAATCCGGTGATCGACAGCGCGGCGGTAGTCGAGCTGATCCGCCGCAAGGCCAGTGATGCCGGCATGGCCCATGTCCTGCCGCTGGCGGCCCTCACCCAGGGCCTCGCCGGCGAGCAGATCAGTGAAATGTACGGGCTGCAACAGGCCGGCTGCGTGGCGGTGAGCAACGGCAAGATTCCGATGGCCAACACCCTGGTGTTGCGCCGGGCGCTGGAGTACGCCGCCGGCCTCGATATCCCGGTGCTGCTGTATTCCGAAGACCCCTGGCTCGGCGCCAGCGGCTGCATCCATGAAGGCGTGGTCTCCACCCGCCTCGGCCTGCCCGGCATCCCGGCCTGCGCCGAGGTGATCGCCGTGGGCCGCGACCTGATGCTGGTGGAGCAGACCGGCGTGCGCGCCCACTTCTGCCAGCTCTCCTCCGCCCGCGCCGTGGAACTGGTGGCGGCGGCACAGAAACGCGGCGTGCCGGTCACGGCCGACGTCAGCGCCCACCAGCTCTATCTCACCGAACTGGACGTCGGCCAGTTCAACAGCCTCTGCCACGTGCGTCCGCCGCTGCGCAGCCAGCGCGACCGTGATGGCCTGCGCGCCGCGCTCGCCGACGGCGTGATCGGCGCCATCTGTTCCGACCACCAGCCGCACGACACCGACGCCAAGCTGGCGCCGTTCCCGGCCACCGAGCCGGGCATCTCGGCGCTGGAGACCCTGCTGCCGCTCACCCTGCGCCTGGTGGACGAGGGCGTGCTGCCGCTGCACGAGGCCATCGGCCGCATCACCTGGCAGCCGGCCAACATCCTCGGCCAGAGCGCGGGCACACTCAGCCTGGGCGCCCGCGCCGACCTGTGCATCGTCGATCCGGAGTGTTACTGGACGGTAAGCGAGAAAGCCCTGGTGAGCCGCGGCAAGAACACCCCGTTCCTCGGCTGGGAACTGAAGGGCAAGGTCACCCACACCCTGCTCGACGGCAGGCTGGTGTACGAAAATCACCAGTGACAAGTTACAAGTGACAAGTGGCAAGATAGAATCACTTGCAACTTGTCACTTGTAACTTGCGACTCCCCATGACCAAGCCGCATCGCAACACCGTCTTTGTCGAAGACGCCGAGATCCTGAGCCACGAGCATCTGGCCGGCGAACAGCACATGCTGCGCGTGAAGGCGCCGCAGATCGCCAGCCACGCCCGCGCCGGCAGCTTCGCCCACATCACGGTGGACCCGCAGCGCCCGCTGCGCCGTCCCATCTCCATCATGCGCGTGAACAGGCACAGCGGCGAGGTGGACTTCCTCTACAAGGTGTTCGGCGAGGGCACCACCCTGCTGGCCAAGCGCGCCGTGGGCGAGAAACTGAGCATCCTCGGCCCCATCGGCACGCCGTTCACCCTGCACATGGAAAGGCCGCGGCCGCTGCTCATCGGCGGCGGCGTCGGCATTCCGCCGATGGTGTTCGTCGCCGCGGAGACGCTGGCGGTGAAGGGCGCCTATCAACCGTTCGTGATCATGGGTTCGGAGGTGCCGTTCCCGTTCAAGGCGCAGCCGTCGAAGATCATGGTGCCCGGCATGAGTGCGGAGGTGATCGCCGCCATGCCGCTGCTGGAGGACTGGGGCATCCCCTCGCGCCTCGCCAGCCGCCAGGGCTATGCCGGCTGCCACGACGGTTTCGTCACCGACGTGGCGCGCCACTATCTGGAGGCCCTGACGCCGGAGCAGCGCAAGGAGGTGGAGGTATTCGCCTGCGGCCCGCACCCGATGCTGGAGGCGGTGGCGAGGCTGGCGCGGGAATACCACTTGCCCTGCCAGGTGTCGATGGAAGAGTTCATGGCCTGCGGCGTCGGCGGCTGTGCCGGCTGCACCATCGAGGTCCAGACCGACAAGGGCCCGGCCATGAAGCGCGTCTGTGTCGACGGTCCGGTGTTCGACGCCAGGGCTGTGTTCCCCGCCTGAACATCTGTTTCAGCCTACCGGCTGCAATGCTGTTCCGGTCAATGGCGCGGAACAGTTGCACAGTCTCCCTCCCGTAGGAGCCGAGTCCTCGCGGCGAATGCAACAAACGCGGCGCTGCTCGCCGAGAGGACTCGGCTCCTGCAGTTTCTGAAACATCGTCAATACCGCTCGCGCAGATAGATGTGGTGTCGGCTGCCCTGATAGAGGCCGAAGCTCACACGGCCGCAGGCCTCGCTCGGTGCCGCGGCATCGCAGTTCCATGCATGCCCC
The DNA here is from genome assembly GCF_004001245.1 of Sulfurivermis fontis. Classification (NCBI taxonomy): domain Bacteria; kingdom Pseudomonadati; phylum Pseudomonadota; class Gammaproteobacteria; order Thiohalomonadales; family Thiohalomonadaceae; genus Sulfurivermis; species Sulfurivermis fontis. The sequence goes on along the minus strand of NZ_AP018724.1, from coordinate 103,522 downwards.
AGCCAGGGATGATCCGTTGTCAATGAGGTACGGATATCGACATAGCCGGTATGGCCGGCGCCGGGCGCGGTGAACACCAGCCCGGCATCGCCGCTGACCAGCGGCGAGTTGATGGGCAGTGCCGCCGTGCTGCCGCCGCCCACCGTCATCGTCGTGTCACCGCTCTGCCAGTCGCCGCTGTCGGTCTGCGGGTTGCGCAGCTCCAGATGGTCGGCCAGCGTCAGCGCAGTGCAATTGTCGGCATCATTCCGGCGATAGTAGCCACCCGCATCGTAGTACTCGGCCTGCATCGGCACGGCAATATCGGCCAGCTCCGCGCCATAGGCATTCTGCAGACGCAGGCGGCCGAGGCGGTATTCCACCGCCTTGCCGCTGTCGTTCTCCTCACCGCTGGCTTCGCCGTCATCGGCCATCACGCGCAGATGCATGGCCTGCGGCCCGCCCTCGGCGGTAAAGGCATACCGCGCCGTGGCCGTCATGGCGCCCACACCGGCGGCAAAGGTCAGGCTGTCCACATTCCAGGTCAGTACGCCGGCGGCAGCGGCAGCGCCCTGCATCGGCATGGCCGTCACATCGCCGGTGCCGAGCTTCGCAAACGCGCCGGCATAGTTCGCCGTCGTGGCACCGGCAACATTACGCGCGGTGATCGTCCCGGTGACACTGAACGGCTGGCCCACCTTGCTGCCGCTGAGGCCGGCATAGGTGAATGTCGTGCCACAACCCACATCCGGTGTGTGGGTAACACCGAAACTCGCAGGGTGAAACCGCCCAACATTGCCGCTCACCGAGCCGGTAACGTTGCCGGCCCCAAGATAATTACCACTGGCGATACTGGGCGTAAGCGTTACGATACCCACCTCCGGCCATGTGAACGTACCGCAGGCTGTGCCAGCGGTCGCCGGATCACCTGCGCAGTCCTCGCCGAAACTTCCAAAGCTTCCAGCCAGCACCGGGTTGCTGCCTCCGACAGGCGCCACAAGAGTAGTGGCCAGTGCCACCGATTCAGGCGCAGACTCCCTGCCGAAATTGGGCGTGATGTCGCCAACAGCATTACGCGCCGCAACCGTAACCCTGAAATCTTCGCCTGCAGCACAGAATGCTGCACCACCGGCGTCAGCAGCACCCGGATTCGCCGTGCCATCGGCACACACGATCCCCGTCAGCGTGAAGTGATCCGGCCGGGCGACAAACATATCCTGTCCCGTCATCACCAATCCCGCATCGTCACCGCTTCCCTCATAACGCGCATCCAGTTGCATCTGCCCTGCATCAGGATAAACCACTTGCAACGAGGCTACACCGGTGGAGTCGAAATCAAGATCAAGCTCCGTTCCCGGACTTGCACCAGCAACATCGGTGTCATTCACGTTGACCGCCAACGTGCCTGTGCCGGGGTCGACATACGTGGACCAGAAGTTGACGGTCTTGGTCACATCCGTGAATCCGGGTACACATTGCTGTGTCTCGTTATCCTTCCGTATCGCTTTGATGGTGATATTCTGTGTAGTAGAGGCATCGTGATTTGGAATATCAAAGACAAAGCCGGAATCGTGGAATGTGATATTGCAGTTGGCCTGTTCCACACCACCGATATAACAACGGGGCGGATTCAATGCAGAAGGTGTGCTGGAAATCACGCCCAGAGCCACAGTTTCGGCTGTGGTGTGTTGCAACTGCAATGTATCCGAGCTTGCGAATGTAACGGGACTGCCGTCAATCCAACCCGAAGGCGCCAATGTCGCCGTAATATCGCCGCTTGCTTCCACCGAACAAGCGGAATCAAGACAGGCGCGGACCTGGATATTTTCCGGGGCACAGGTAAGGCCGCTTCCGTCGTGATAGAAACGGAAATGGTTTACCGTCGTTGAAACCGGCAACATCTTCGTCGCACACACTGAGATATTGTCAATCTCATGGATATTCGTCGAACCACCAGTTGATCCAGTGAATGAAAGTATCCAGTTTTCGGGAACAGGTGCCTGCCCCACGCTCGCCAATGCATCGCCTGTAAGGTGTGTAACCCATGGTCCGCCAGGCGTTGTTTGCCGCTCGACCGTGTAGATGGCCTGACCAGGAGTTGTCAAATGATCGATGGTAACCCGGTAGCGGTGCCCCGGCGCGGGTGTTGCACCCGACTGATCTATACCAGGCCTCAGTGTTCCCGTTCCGCTCAGCCGGCGGTAACCGACAGTGCCGCTGCCAGAGCCACGAACCGACAATGAGTCAATGACACGGCCACTGGGTGGCGGCCCATCGCCGCGGCATTCATCGTCGTTATTGAAATTTCCATACTCATCGATACCAACACCCAACCAACCTCCGGCAAATCCATTGACACCACACCGTTGTGCATAACCAAGTGAACCACCATACCCGCCGGGGGACGGTGTTATGGAAGAGTCGGAGAAGGTAACTGCGATACCATCAGCTCCGTTACCATTATACGCAAAGTAATCAAACTCAAGGACGATCAGGTTCCCTGCACCGGGGAACAATTTCTGCAATGTGGCTGCGGTTGCCACATTGCCACTCGCATCCGTGAGACGTAGTCGATTGTTAACGATCCTTGGATCGCCAAAACTGCCGCTGCTGTTGGATACCGACCAATCCGTACCCAGTGCTGCACGATTAAAATCATCCACGTAACAGGTGCTAGGCGTAGGACAGTCTCGCTCGGAGCCGTCGAGATTCTTTCCTGCCGACTGCAGAGCGTAGATACTGGCTACATCAGCATCCGTCAGGACGCCATCAAATATGAACACCTCGTCGAGCTCGCCAACAAAATACTCATGGCTGCCCGCCGTATCTTCAATCCGCCCGATACTGGAAAAACTGGTGCTTACTATGCCGCTATTTGTTGTACCACTCTTGTTCAAGGCGCCATCGAGATATATCTTGTAAGCACCGTCACCTGCGTTGCGGCTCAACACCACGTGATGCCATGTGCCGTCATTGATGGCCACCGTTGATTTCGCCGTATTGTCGTTACCTTTCGAAATCCCGATGTGTCCCGCTGCATCCAGCCAGCCCCAGAATATGTCATTGGTTCCACCCGACTGCTCTACACCAGCGACACCCGGTGCCTGCCAGTTCGTGTCGTTGCCGACCTGGGTGGTTTTTATCCAGAAACTGAGTGGGGTCATCACCTAATCGAGTGGGTTGAATCACCGATTTCTCATCTGAGCGGGGTATAGGTCAAGGCCGCCGAGATGGAAGTAGATGGCAGTACGGAAACGCTCCCGATTGCGGAACCCCCGCGCCCGGTTCTTCATGTGCTGGATGCGGCTGTTGATGCTTTCGGCATGGCCATTGTGTACCTTCAACACCACGGCATTGATGATGCCCCACAGGTGCTTCTTGATCGTTGCGGCGGTTTTCTTCACCGGCTCCAGTCGGCTGCGTACAGCCCAAGACAGCCAGCGCGTCCAGCCCTTGGCCGCCCAGGTGCGGCTGTCGTAGTGCCACAGGCCCATGGCGAATTCCTTGATGGCCCAGGCCCGCGCCGTTTTCAGGCTGCCATCGCGCAGTGCACGAAAGCGGTTCTGCTGCGCACGCGTCATGTTGGCCGGGTTGGTGAGCCAGTCATATTTGCTGCCCTTGAGGCAGTCCTCGCCCACGGCCAACAGGGAGCGATGCTCCTGTCGCCGTACCTTGTCCACCGCATCATTCAGGTACTTGGCGACATGAAACTTGTCGAAGGCGATTTTCTCCCGCGCCTGTGGGATGTGCGCCTCCGTGGCGCTGATATAGGCCGGCCACATGTCCATCGCCACCGCCTTGATGTTGGCCTTCTGCTCATCACTCAGCCCGGCATAGTAGGCCGACAGGCTCTCCGTCTTGCGGTCGTCCGCCACGTGCAGCACGACGCCACGTTCCTGGTCAGTCACCACGGTCACGTACTCGTGGCGCCGGGCGAAGGCGGTCTCGTCCACGCTCAAGTATTCCGGCGCTTGGCTCTCACGGCGGGACAGCCCGCGCTTCACCGCGCGCTGCATCACTCTGTCGATGGCGCCCCAACTCAGCTTCAATTGTCGCGCCACCGCCTGCGTGCTCGCCTCCTTCAGCCAGTCAATGAGCAGCGCCTCGAACAGCGCCGTGAAACCCGAACCCGGTTCTGCCCACGGGACCGCCACCGTGACCACCCCGTGCTCTGCACATTGCACCCGCGGCACGTCCGCTTCCAGCACCGTCTTGTACTGGCAGGTGTCCAGATGGCGCCATTGCCGACGCCTGCTGTCGTAGCCGGGGCTGGGGCGTCCACAGTGCGGACAGCTCCACGTCACTCCCGGCTCCGGGACCACGTGAATCCGAACCTCCTCGGCATCACGCAGCAACTGCACATCGGCCACCTTCCACGGCGACCGTAAGCCAAGAATCTGGGCGTATAGGTCTATGTCTCTCATGACTCAACAGGGTAAGCTACCCACTCGATACGGGGAAGAGCCACTGAGTGTTGCGGTGTTTCCCAACAAGCTGGAGAGATTGCTCACCTGAACATAATTTGAACCATCAAATATGCCGGCGCGACATAGCCTGCCAGGCTCGATGGTGGTTGCTCCCCCAATCGATGTACCATCATTACCGTTGCCGCTACTGTCTACTACTTCACCTGGACTACCATCCCAGGAGAATTCATCGAATTGGTATGCTGCCAATAATGCAGCGGACACCGCAGAGTCAGTATAGTGAATCGTTATTTCGACGTGATCGACATAAGCACGCGTATTGCCTCCTGAGTTCGTATCTTTTCTTACACGCAAACCAACACCGAAATTGCCGGCATTTATCTCTGCCGGCGTCCAGGTGGTTCCCCACAGATCGGCGGCGCCGCCATAACTTGCATAGGTATCACTAGTAGGAAACCAGGTAGTGGTGTCTGCATAGTTAGAACCAACTGTTGTGCCTCCCTTGATCAACTGGAGGTCTCTGTCACGCATACGGTTATCCACTTGGGCACGGCGCTCTATCCGGACGGAAATTCCGTCAATGGTGGCCGCCACCGGGATCGAAAATCCAAAATCTGTACACTCCAGCAACTCGGAGTCTTGCCAGTCATCCAGGCGCGTGTCAGCACGATTGTTGTCACTAACGCGGGCTCTATCTGGATTGCTCCAGTTATCATCGCCTGAACCCGTACTTGAGCAAGAGCCAGGGCTAGCGACTTGCGTAAGAGCGAATGCCTCGCTACTCAACAGCAGTGATGAAAGGAGGGTATACAGGACAATCACGACCAACTTCGCGGTCATACGGAAATTTCGGCTATCATCGCCCTTAGACTTCTTCTGATTTTCCACGATCATATAACCGTCCTAATGCAGGATAATTTAAGGAAGGTCTGAATAAGTCCATCCTGGACTTCTCAGACCACGCCAAGCGAAAAGTGTGATTTTCGCTCGGCTTCATTTTTCAACGACTTATCGTCGTTGAAAAATGGCGGCACATCCCTGTGCCGCGGAAGCTCTGAACTTATTCAGAGCTTCCTTAACGTCGGTAGATAAGAGTCGGGTTCCTGCCAACACCATTTTCGCCCTCCCGGCTTGAAGACGGAGAGACAGGCGGCAGGTCCGGCTGTGGCTGCACGGTCTCTGGAACCGATCGCTCTGCGGCTCTGTTTGCTGGTGCCGACGGTGTGTCGTGGCGCTGTGCATACCAATATCCGCCGCCTGCCGCAGCGGCCCCCGCCGCCACCAACAACAACCACGGCCAGGAACTGCGGCGCGGCTGCGGTCGCATGACAGCCGCCAATTCCACCTTGGCCAGGATCTCTGCCAGGCGCGCATCGTCCGGCGCGGCGATAGCCGTGACAGCATGTTGGATGGCCTGTTCCAGTCGATCGATTTTCATAATCCGGTTATCGGATGGTGCCCATGGGCGCCCTTTGCCTCAGAGGTCGGGCTGTGCGCCTGTTCCTATAACGCATGAATGGCACAATTTGTTCACGTTGGAGAACGGAGTGCCGCACCATTCACCGGGGTTCGCCGTCGGCGGGCCTGGATTCACCCTGCGGCCATGAAGCCGTGTCTGATGCGGGCAATCCAAGCAGCACACGCATCCGGGGGTCTGCTCTTGCGAGCAAGTGAGGATTGGAGCGGTAGGCCGCCAACAGAAAACAACGGTTGGCGTCGATTTCTTGGATGAGGCGATAGTTTTCTTCGGCGGTCATGTCGACGGGCCTTCTTGAAGCTTTTTCAGTTCCTCAATGTCGAGGGCGTCCTTGCTGCGGCCGGTATCCGTTTTCATGGCGATCAAATGGTCTATGGAGGCAATGGGAATATTCAAGTTGCCAACGCCAATGATAGTGGCGTCACGTTTAAGATCGGTGAAGGAAACCCGGGGTTTGATAAGTACGTCTATGACAGTGGAAGTTGTCTCAGGTCCACGCAGGCCAAAAGCCAGCATGCCCTTTTCCTGAAACCATTGCTCCAGCAAACGGGGATCCGCCAGGGAATCGATATCCACGGGTATAACCGGTTGGAGACCGTAGGCCTTGCAGCTATTGATAAATGCCCTCAAGTTATCAGGTGTCATCGCCAGTACGACATCCACATCCATGGTCACGCGTTGATAGCCATGCAGCGCAACGGCCAGGCCGCCCACGACGACATAGTCGACCTTCGCATCGCTCAACATTTCGATCATTTGCAACAGGGTCATAGCCGCATGCTACTCCGAATCCTCGTTACCCCGCAGGCCGGGCACCACGGCCCTACTGGTAGGTAATTTCATGGCGCCCACAGGGCACCCTCTAACGGGCCGCGGTGCGTATGGCATAGGGCGGGCCACGCCCGCCATCACGCCTCCAGTATGCCGCGCAGCTTGTGCAGCGCCGCGGCCGCCTGGCGCCGTACCGTGCCTTCCGGCAGGCCGATGGCCTCGGCCACCTCGGCGTGGGTCAGCCCTATCCAGTAACGCATGAGCAGCAGATTTTGTTCATCGCCGTGCAGGGTGTTCATGGCCCTGAGCACGGCCTCGTTGGCGTAGGGGTCGCCGCCCGGCGCCGGGATGGCCGCCAGTTGCTCCGATTCGAGAGTGACGGGCCAATGCTGCGCACGCCGATGCAGGTCGATGCGCAGGTTCAGCGCAATGCGGTAGAGCAGCGGCAGGGGCGCCGCCGGGTTCTTGCACACCGTTTGGATGAAGCGCAGGAAGGTTTCGCTCAGCAGGTCGTAGGCGGTGTCGGCGTCGCAGCCGCGGGCGAGAAAGAATTTCCACAGGCGCGGCGCCTCCTGCTGATAGAAGCGGCGGAAGGCAGCCTGATCCTGTTTCGAGCAATAGCGGCGGATGAGATCGTCGGCATCCGGCATGACCTCAGTCTGCCTCATGCCGTCGGCGAGCGAAAATCCGCCAGCAAGGCTATCTGCCCGATGTCGCGAGCCTTGTCGTAGTAGCGTCGATCTGCGGTGACGAGGGTGGCGCGAGGAATATGCAGGGCCGTGGCATGGTAGAGCGTATCGAACAGGTGATGGCGCAGCTGGCGGGCGAGGTCGACGGCAGTGGCGTAAACATTCCTGTCGTCGAGAAGATCCGAGTCGATGGCCAGCAGGTCAGCCAAGTCGGCCTGCGCCTCCGCAGGTTTTTCACGGGCCAGCACGGCGCCCATTTCGGCGAGAAAATGTGGGGGCTGCATCATCCGGATATGGCCGGCGTCGATGTCACTGAGCAGCAACAAGGCCCGATCAACGTCCGCCTCGTCGTCACGCAAGCGAAAGAACCATTTGAGCGCGACGCTGGCATCCACCACCACGATCACGGGCGCTCGGCCTCACGGGCCTTTTGCAGATCGTCTTGTGAAACGACGGGGGCGTGATCCCGGCGGGCCAGAATTCTGCCGATGGCCTCGTGGCTGCGTTGCTTGCGCTGCGCCCGTTCTACCGCCTCGCGCATTAATTCGGCGATGACGGCGCTTTTGTTCTGCCCCTGAAACGTCGCGTTGAAGGCGTCCTTGACATCATCCGGCACACTGAAATTGACGGTCGCCATGCCAATCTCCTGTTGTTGAAAATTTCAACAATAGTATGTTGGAGGTTATGGGAAATAGCAACTACACCAGGGTTTGGGCGATACCGCTGCGCTATATAGGGTCTGCGTGCCAAGGGGCGCCATGTGTGCAGTCGCGCCTGATGCGATCTTCCACATCCACCACCGGCTACGGGGCGGCGTTGGTGACGGTAACAGTGATCCGTCGCGCCGCATAACCGGGCTGGCCGAAGCCCGGGGAATTGGTCTGGGCAAAGGCGGTGATTTCATACACGTTGTAATTCTCGCCGGCCTCCTGGTGGCTGGTGCAGGAGTCCAGGGTGACGGAAACGGCAAATCCGTCCAGGTCGCCGCCGCTCAGGCCGCCGCTGAGGGTCGTCGGCGTGGCGGGACAGGCGGCGATGCCCAGTGCGGTGGCTATGCCCCACTCGGTGCCGCTGCGCGCCGCGTGATAGGCCTTGGCGCCCTGCAAGGCGTGGAGCGTGGTGAAATGCTGCGTACCGCTGATGCTGACCATGTAGGCGCCCAGCGCGCCCAGCACCACCAGCAGGAACAGGGCGCTGACCAGGGAAAAACCGTGTATATGTCGCGGGGAGCGATTCATGCCCGTACTATTGGCAACCGAGGTGCGAGCAGTAAGAGTCCATGACTTCAGGGTGTAGCCGACCGAAGGTGCCCGAGATAACGGACTCGCGGGGTGTATAGACTTTACTTACCCGGACCCAACTGATCTTGGGAAGCACACCCTCAAGAAAGGAGGCCTCATCCAACTGAAACGCAGCTTCATGATGAGCGCTGGAGGTAATGGCGAGGCACACCACGTCACCCAATGCATCCGGCGGCGTCAGGATCAGAACAAGCCGGCGTTTTGCCGCGTGCAAGTTGGAGAACAGAAAGGGGACCAACACGACATCACCGGGTTGGAACATTGTTCCATACCTCATCTTCCGTGTTGTCCCACACCCCTTCCATGCTGCGTTGTTGCGCCTGCATCAGGTTATTGGCTTCCGCACGAGCCAACCGCTCTTTGAGGAACTGGGTGAAGTCGAAAACCTCCTGCTGCAAGGGCTCGGGAAGCTGCTGAATTTCATCGATGAGTTTGTCCGCAGTGGTCACGGTTGCCTCCTTACAGCGATACCGGCCATGAGCCGTGCGCGTCCAGTCTACCCCCGTTCATGGCACGTTATCCACATGCACCTGGTGCAGGAGCCGCACCGATTCTCCACCGTCAGTCAGTGTCAGTTCCAGGGTAACCAGCCCGGCGCGGGTCGCCGTGCCGGGGTTATAGGTGAAGGTGCAGCCGTTGACGTGGCGCGTAACGGGCGTGCCGGTTCCCACGCCGCCACCGATGGCATATACGCCGTAACGATTGAGAGCGGTGCCCTCGCAGCGGTAGCTGATGGCGCCGTCCACCAGAAATATGCGCTGACGCGGCGATTCGTAGGCGAACTGGTGGCTGATGTCGTCAAGGGTGATAGTCTGCTCGCCCGCCGTCGGTGCGGCGTCGTCGTTGGCAATGGTGATGTCACTGGCCGGAGTGATCACGTTGTCCCAGCTGTAGGCATCCGCCCCGGCAATGCCGAGGTTGTAGACAACCAGATGATGGCCGGAGAGCGTCCCCTCCTGTAGGTGCTGACCGAACACATTGAAACTGTTGTCGGGCGCGCTGAAATTCAGCACCTTGGCCGGTGCACCGGGCGGCGTGGCGCGGTAGCGCGCCCCCTGCACGGTATTGATCATCTCGATCTGTGTGCCGCCGGTGATGCGTATGCTGTTGGGCAGGGCGCGCCTGATATCGCGCGCCATCAGACGCAGGGCCGACTCGGCCGCATCCACCAGCTCGGCGCGGCGCGACAGGTCCACATAGCCTTCCACGGGCTGGCGGATGAACACGCCGACGATGGCCGCGATGATGCCGGTGATCACGATGACCATGATCAGCTCGACCAGGGTGAAGCCGCGGTGCAGGTGTGAGTTCATCTGCATGGTCATCAATAATCGGCGCGGTAGCCGGTTATGGTCATGTTCACGAGGGTGCTGTGGGTCACCGTCACATCCACCCGTTTGACATTGACACCATCCAGCGCCGTATCGGCAATGGCTACCGTCACGGCATAGTCACCCAGGCCGGCGATGGCATTGCCAAACTGGTCACGCACCACCGTATCCGGCAGGTTGCGATAATCATCCACATCGTCAAACTGATCCCGCGTACCGGTACCCGGCCCGGCGTCATAACTCTTGGTGAGGATCTCTTCCAGATAGGCCTCGGCGATGGCGACCGCCTGATGCTGGATCATCGGGTCGGCGCTGTGGCGCGTGGTGATCTCCATCACCTTGAGGATGCCCACCACGGCGATGCCGATGATCACCATGCTGACCACCAGTTCGATGAGGGTGAGGCCGCGCTGCCGCATCATCATTGCCGCTCCACATAGCCGGTGGCGGCATAAACCCGGAAGCTCAACGGGCTGGTCCCGGTCACGGTCACGGTCCTGTCGGCAGAGGCAAGGCCGGAGGCGAGGAAGGTCAGGGTACCGGTCCCCGCCGTGACGCTGACGTCGCTCGGCGCGTTGTAGGGGGGCTGCTTGCCCGGCAGTGAGATGATCTGCCAGTTGGCCGTGTTGCAGTTGGTAGTGGGTTGTTGCAGGGAAAAGCTGTCGGCGTTGATGGTGATGCGCACATCGCAGTTGGAGGCGACGGCCAGCTTCTGCGCATAACGCGTGGCCTGCAACAACTCATCGAACCAGCCGCGCTGCTCGAAATCCGTACGATTGAACCACATCGGCAGTGCCGTCACCGACAGCACACCGAGGATGACGATTACCATCACCAGCTCAGTGAGGGTGAAGCCCCCAATGGGGTCAGGTCTTGACATCACTGTTTCTCACCGTTCACCCTTAATGACCTTGCTCAAAGCCCCCAATGAAGCCCCCAATGGGGTCAGGTCTTGACATCACTGTTTCTCACCGTTCACCCTTAATGACCTTGCTCACGGTCGAATAATGCAGCCCTAATTCACGAGCAATCGCAGCCATCGTATATCCATAATCGTTATAAGCACAACGAATTGCCTCATCGCGCTTCAATTTATCGGCCCGTACTGGCTTGATGAACATCGTCCTCAAGGTCGGCCTGTGCGCCCATCGTTGTGTACGGGGCACCTCCTTTGAGTCTGCCGCACCTTCGAGCAGCGGCTGCATCTGCGCAGCGAACGCTTCGCCTCCGAGAAGAATCTGCCCCTTCAGCATCGGCCATGGCGAACCAGCGGTCATTCCCTGTGCGACGAACTCGCAGTATCGGCGCCGCGCTACTGCGTCAGTCTTGGCAAAAAGCCCCAATATCGAAGCCGTGGTGAGCCATGCCGGAGCGCACTTACCTCCCGCAGTCGCCCGGTAGCTGCTCCAGGGATACAGCGCGGCATCCTTGACCATGCCGGCGCGAACAGGGTTGAGCACAATATAGCGTGCCAGCTCTAACAGATAACTGTCCTTTTCCACCAGTATCGCCTTGAATCGCCCCTGAAATACGTGCCCAACGCGGCTATGGCGGCGATTGAAGCGCTGAGTATACACACCATTGAGGTGCCGCATACCAAGGGAGAGATTGGGGTCGGGAGTTTCCAGCAGGAGGTGATAGTGATTGCCCATCAGGCAATAGGCGTGACACATCCAACCAAAGCGGGTTATCACCTCCCCCAGCAGGGCGAGAAAGGTTTGTCGATCATCATCATCGTGAAAGATGGGTTCACGGGCATTGCCGCGGCTCGTGACGTGATATAAAGCGCCGGCATATTCAATGCGTAGGGGTCTGGCCATGGTCAAAATGATTCGGCATGGAAAAGCGCCATGTCAAGACCTGACCCCTATCCCACGAGAAAGGTTTGTTGATCATCATCATCGTGAAAGATGGGTTCACAGGCATTGCCGCGGCTCGTGACGTGATATAAAGCGCCGGCATATTCAATGCGTAGGGGTCTGGCCATGGTCAAAATGATTCGGCATGGAAAAGCGCCATGTCAAGACCTGACCCCTATCCCGTGCCCGGTGCCGCCAACCAATAACTAGGGTAGTTAGCATCATATGTATGAAGGTAGGTGCCAAGAAAAAGGGCGGGAGACTCAAGGTTCCCGCCCTTTCTCGTGCCCGCGTAACGACTCTACGAGGCAAGTTCCCGATTAAGGAATATCTCCAACGCACTGCACATTATCAGTGATGGCAGTGGTCAGTGTCGCACAGGTGTCATCGGTATAGGTAGGAATGGTATAGGTAGTACCGTTGATATCAACCTGAACACCATCGGCTACTGCGGTTCCCGCCGGATTCAAAGCGGCAGCTACGCCAGCAACGGTGGGGTAGATCGGGGTGACATTAGTTGCGGCATTCTTCGCGATCTGAATCGCATGCGCACCCTTGGCGGCACCACTCATACCCTTCTTGGCAGATGCCAGTGCTTGCGTTTGCAGATCGACGTACTTCGGAATCGCCGTCGCCGCCAGAATACCCAGAATCACGATCACCATGACCAGCTCGATCAGGGTGAAGCCTGCCTGTTGCTTGTTCATTTCAAGACTCCTGCTTTGTAGCGAGGCCGCAGCCTCCCGGTTGTTTCCGCCTCGTGCCGGCCGCAGCCGACAGGGTCATCCATGGGGCGGCAGATATTTCCGTGAATTTCGTCCTATTTCTTAACACACGCGCGTAAGGCTTTCAATCCAAAGTTGATATTTAACCTAATTCATCGGGATTTTCCGTATCGGCTCCCGGCCGCACATCCCCTTGCAGGGCGTGCAGGGCACCCACAAAAATGATCCACCCACCCGTTAGGGCCGACTGAAGTCGGCCCTACACGCTCTTGCGCGCCCTGTGACTGGCCGCATGCCACCAGCCCGGTGCAGGAGCCGAGTCCTCGCGGCGAACAGCGTCCGCGATAGACGCTGCTTTCGGCCACGGAGTGGGTTCCTCTGCAGATATGGCCGGGCTAAAGGACGCCGTGGCGGTAGGCGAGCAGGATGATCCAAATATACAGGCTGCCTGCGGTAATAAACAGCCCCGTCAGGCGCGGCCGGCGCCACAACAGGGTATTCCACTCGCTGTGGTAGACGTCCAGCGGTTTCATTGCCTGGCGGGTGGAGAGCCAGCGATTGGATCGGGCCTCCAGTCGCTTGAGCAGGCTGGGGCGGAAATAGACCACCAGGCCGAGGATCAGGGCGGCGAAATTGGCGACCAGCAGCAACCAGTAGACGTTCGCCGCCAGCAGGCCGCGCAGGTTGCCGTCCCAGTTCTCCGGCATCAGTCCAAGGGCCGCCTGGGGGTCGACCCCGGGCAGGCGCAGCAGGGTGTATCCCGCGCCGAATACGAACAGGGCGCCCACCAGGCGGTGGTGATGATAGATGCGGCGCTCGGTGTAGTGCGGCTTGTCCAGCGGCCCCAGGGCGGGACGCAGGGAATGCCAGCGGTCGAGGGGGCGGGCCAGATCCCGCAACGGCCCCGGTGCCACCAGCAGCCCGATGCCGGTAAGCAGGGCCAGAACCACCAGCGCCGTGGCGCTCCAGTACAGTGCCGTGATGATGATGTCCATGACCACCCTCTGTGCAATCCGCAGGAAACAAGCCCCGCCTTTTTATACGACAACCGCGTTCCTTTGCCCAGCGCCCCTCCCCGTCGAGCGGGGCGGGAGAACTCTCCTCCCCCACGCGTGGGGGAGGCCGGGAGGGGGCGTTACGGCGCCAGCCAGCGGTAGGGCTCCAGCGTCACCAGGCTCACACCGCCGAGAGCATCGCTGTCGGCATCGTAGCGGCCGTTGCCGTTACGGTCCTCGTAGCGCAGTTGCAGCTGGAAGCGGATGCGCGGCGGGCCGGGCAGTTCCGTTTCCAGGTACTCGCCGTGGTCGACGCGATAGATGAGGATGCCCTGCTGCGGCTCGTAGTACCAGCGGCGCGGCACCATCTGTTCCGGCGGCAACGGGCCGCCGAGGCGCTGGTAGTTGCGTGGGCGGCGGTCTGGATCGAGATAGTCCATGGGATCGGCGAGGTCCATGTCTGCCACTGCAGCGATACCGCCACGCAGCACACGTTTCATCACCTCGATACCGATGGCGCTTTGCAATGCCCCCACGGTATGGATGACGTGGGTCTGCTCTGCCACGATGCGCAGCTCCCAGATGCGGCGGGTGGCGATGACGATGAAGATCAGGATCAACAGGGTAACGAGTACCAATTGCCCGAGGCCGCGCGGCGGGCGATCCGGATCAAGCGGTTGCAACGGCATGGCCTTGCAATGCTCAGCGCCGCGCCAGCTGCGTGAGATCCCACATCGGCAGGAACACGCCCAGGGCCAGGATCAGCACCATGACGCCGACGGCGATGATCAGGATCGGCTCGATGGCGGAGCTGATGTTCTTCAGGTCGTAGTCCACCTCGCGCTCGTAGAAACCGGCCACCTCCTCCATCATCGCATCCACGGCGCCGGTCTCCTCGCCCACCGCCATCATCTGCAGCACCAGCGGAGTGAACATGGCGCTGGCGGCGGCGGTGCGGGTCAGGCTGTCGCCGCGTTCGATGCCGTTGCGCATGTTGCGGATGCGCTCGCCGATGTAGTCGTTGTCCACTGCCTGCGCCACCACGCTGAGCGCCTGAATCAGCGGCACGCCGGCGCGGGTGGACATGGCGAACGAGCGCGCGAAACGCGACAAGGTGGCGCGCAGGATGATGTCGCCGACGATGGGCAGGCGCAGCTTGAGCTTGTCCCAGCGGTACTTACCGTCCTCGGTGCGTACGTAGTAGCGCAGGGCGAAGACGAGCAGCACCACACCCGCCAGCATGAACTGCCACCAGTTCACGAAAAACTCCGAGGTGCCGATGAGCAGGCGGGTCTGCCAGGGCAGTTCCATGTGCATGCCGCGGAACACCTGGGCAAAGGCGGGTATGACGAACACGTTGATGATGCCGATGGCGATGCCGATCGCCACCAGCACGAAAGTGGGATAGCGCAATGCCATCTTGACGCGGTTGCGCGTGTCTCGCTCCAGCTCCAGATACTGCGACAACTGCAGGAAGGCGGCATCGAGCTGGCCGGTATTCTCACCGACGCGCACCATGCTGATCATCAGCGGCGAAAACAGATTGGGAAAACGGCTCATGGCGATGGACAGCTCGCGACCGCTTTCCAGCTCGATGCGGATATGGCGCAGTGCCTCGGCCAATACCAGGTTACGTGAAGTTTCGGCCAGACCGGTGATGCCGCGGATGATGGGCACACCGGCCTTGGTCAGGGTATACATCTGGCGACAGTACAGGATCAGATCATCCAGGGTGGGATTGCTGGCACCGAGACGGCGCTTGAATTCATCCCACACATCGCGCTCCGCCTTGACCTCACGGATATCCACCGGCGTGATGCCGCTGTTGAACAATTGCGTGGCCACGGCATCGGCCGAGGTCGCCTCCACCTCGCCGGTGACCAGATCACCGCGACCGTTGCGCGCCTTGTACTGGAAACGCGGCATCAGCCGTTTGCCTCCCTGGTTTCGCGCTGCTCGAGCAACTGATCCTCACCGGAGATGCGCAGCACCTCTTCCAGCGTGGTAATGCCGGCCACCGCATAATCCAGGGCATTGAGGGTGAGGGAACGGAAGCCGGGATTCGCCTTCACCGCATGGGAGAAGGCGACGGAATCATTCTGCCGCAGCGCGTCGGCCATAGCCTCATCCAGTTCCAGCAGCTCGAAGACACCGACACGGCGGTGATACCCAGTGTTGTTGCAATGCGGACACCCGGTGCCATGGCGGAATTGCAGATCATCGACCTGACTGCCGAGTAGATTACGCAGCCATGCCATCTCCTGCGGTGTCGGCGTATAGGCTGTAGTGCAACCGTCGCAGATGCGGCGCACCAAGCGCTGGGCGATGATCGCCTGCAGAGCGGTGGCCACCATATAACCGGGGATGCCCATGTCGATGAGGCGGATGGCGGTGCTGAGCGCATCGTTGGTGTGCAGGGTGGACAACACCAGATGGCCAGTGATGGAGGCGCGCAGTCCGATCTCGGCCGTCTCCTGATCGCGCATTTCGCCTACCAGGATGATGTCCGGGTCTTGACGCAGGGCAGTACGCAGCACGCTGGCGAAGCCGAGGCCGATTTTGGTATGCACCTGTACCTGATTGACGCGCGGCAGGCGGTATTCCACCGGGTCCTCGACGGTGATGATCTTCTTCTCCGCCGAGTTGATCTCGGACAGCGCGGCATACAGGGTGGTGGTCTTGCCGCTGCCGGTAGGGCCGGTCACCAGCACCAGACCATGGGGACGATGTATGTTGCGGCGGAAGCGTTGCAGGAGGTCCGCCGGCATGCCGACCTGATCGAGATCGAGGATGCCGCCGGACTGATCGAGCAGACGCATGACCACCGACTCGCCGTACTGGATAGGCATGGTGGCAACACGCACATCGATATTGTGATCC
Source organism: Sulfurivermis fontis (assembly GCF_004001245.1). NCBI lineage: Bacteria > Pseudomonadati > Pseudomonadota > Gammaproteobacteria > Thiohalomonadales > Thiohalomonadaceae > Sulfurivermis > Sulfurivermis fontis. Next base: position 87,088 of record NZ_AP018724.1, on the reverse strand, counting down.
TTGACACGGATATTGAACCGACCGTCCTGCGGCAGGCGCTTCTCCGAGATATCCAGGCCGGACATCAGCTTGAGGCGTGACACCAGCGCCACGGCGATGCGCTTCTCCTTCATCACCTGCTCATGCAGCACACCGTCGATGCGCTGGCGGATACGCAGCACGCTTTCATCCGGTTCGATGTGGATGTCGGAGGCCCCCACCTGCACGGCATCTTCAAAAATGGATTGCAACAGCTTGACCACCGGGGCATCGGTGACGTCGGTGGTCTGCGCCAGGGTCGCCAGGTCGAAGTCGGTTTCCGAGAGTTCTTCCGACAACTCCACCGCCAGCGAGCTGATCTCCTCGGTACGGCGGTAGACCTGATCGATGGTGCGCAGCAGGTCGGCCTCGCGCACCACCGCTTCGCGCAGCGGCTTCTTGAGGATGCGCGCCAATTCGTCGTAGGCGAAGATATCGGTGGGATCGGCCATACCGACCAGCACCGTCTCCTGGGTATTGTCCAGCACGATGACACGGTAGCGCCGTGCCAGGGTTTCCGGGATCAGGCGTACCGTATCGGGCTTGTACTTGTAGTGCTTGAGATCGATGAGCGGGATCTGCAGCTGGCGCGACAGGAATTCCAGCAGTTGGTCTTCGCTCAGATAACCCAGGGCAATGAGCGTGCGCCCCAGCTTGAGGCCGCTCTTCTTCTGCTCCACCAGCGCACTCTGCAACTGTGCTTCCGAGATGATCTTGTGCTCGACCAGCAGGTCGCCGATGCGGATTTTCTTTTTCGGGATCATCATCTCTGTCTCACATATCTTAGGGAAGGTCTGAATATGTCCATCCTGGACTTCTCAGACCACGCCAAGCGAAAAGTGTGATTTTCGCTTGACTTCATTTTTCAACGACTTATCGTCGTTGAAAAATGGCGGCACATCCCTGTGCCGCGGAAGCTCTGAACTTATTCAGAGCTTCCTTAGTCCGTAGGCATCTGCTCCGTGGGCAACGTGGCGCTGGCGCCTGTTCGCCGCGAGGAGCCCGGCTCCTACTGTTGCAAGGCCTTCAATCGATTGCGCACATGCTCCTGCAACTGCGGCGGCAGGCTGCCCTCGGCAGCCTGCTCGTAGGCCTTGACGGCATCCGCGCGGCGCCCGGCGTTTTCCAGTGAAATGCCCATGCCCACCCACCAAGTCGCCTGCTGCGGTTGCAGCGCCAGCGCCCGGCCGTAGCTCTCCACACTTTCCTCATAGCGCAGTTCGCGCTGATACAGCGCGGCCAGGAAAGCCAGGTAATCGGGGCGTGTCATGGCGGCATGCAGGCTCTGCTCCAGGATGGTCACCGCCGCGCCGGTCTGCCCCTGTTCCACGCGCAGGCGCGCCAACAGCAGGGCGAGAGTCGGGTTGCGTGCAAAGAAACGGCGCCCCTGCTCCAGCACATCATCCGCCTCGATCAGACGACCGGCACCCAACAGCATGGCTGCCAGCATTTCGCGCGCCAGCAGATGGCCGGCATCGTGCCACAAGGCCGTGCGGAAGGCCGACTCGGCCTGCGCATGATTACCACTGCGCAAGGCGTTCACGCCACGCTGAAAATCGATCTCCGCCTGTTGCGACGGCGTGGGCGCACGCGCCGTCTTTTCCACCCTCACCGGTGCCGCCGCAGCCGGCGCAGCGGCGCGCGGTGCCGGCACGGCCGGTACCGGGGTCGTGACCGGAGCGACCGACGGTGCCGGCACGGATTGTGTTGCGGATGTTGTTACAGGTGACGGCACCGCGGCGGTGGCAGGCACCGGCGGCTCGCCCGGCGCAGCGACGGCCTGCTCGGTCACAGCCGGTACGACGGCCGGCACCGGCGCGGCAACGCGGGCCGGTGCGCCATAGCGTTGCCAGGCCAGCCAGATGACTGTCGCGGCCAGCACAACCGCTATTGCGCCCAGGGCCACAAGTACGGGGCGACGGCCACCGCGCGTCGGAGGGGTGCCCATGCCCTGCAGCAGACCGGCCGGGATGTTCGACTGCTTGGCACGGCGGGCCTCCAGGTCACGCAGCATGTCGTTAATCAGACTCATGGCTGTTGCGACTCCGCATACCAGGGTTGGCCCAGCCACCAGGCAAGGGCGGCAAGCACGATAATGGCTATCACCGCCAGCACCACCAGCCAGCGCTGGCCGCCCGCAGCCTTATGCTTGTGTACATCCTCGGTGTCCTGCGCCGCCATTTCCACATGCCGTTTGGAAATATCCCGCACCCCCTGGCCATAGCCGGCCAGCAGCGCCTTGTGCGAGAGGATGTTCACCAGCCGCGGAATGCCCCGGCTGAACTGGTGCAGGGCATCGAGGGCTTCGGCCTCAAAGCGCAGATTGCCCTTCGCGCCGGCAACCAGTAGGCGATGATTCACGTAGGCCTCCATGCCCTGCCGGTCGATGGGTGCCAGACGATAGGAAAAGGTGATGCGCTGGCGCAGCTGGCGGTTGACCCGCTCATCGAGGCGCTCATCCAGTTCGGGCTGGCCGAACAGTACCACCTGCAGCAGTTTGCGTTTCTCGGTTTCCAAATTGGTCAGCAGACGCAGCGCCTCCAGGGTTTCACCCGGCATGGCCTGCGCCTCGTCGATGAGCAACACCACCTGTTTGCCTTCGGCATGCAGCTGGATCAATCGACGCGTCACTTCCTTCATGGCGCGATGCTGACCGACGTTGCGCGCCAACTCCAGTCCCAGCTCCTCCGCCAGCGCCAGGCCCAAAGCCGGCGGCGTCAGATACGGATTGGGGATATAGGCGGAATAGAAGGCCCCGCGATCCAGCGTATTGAGCAGCTTGCGGCACAGCAACGTCTTACCGGTACCGACTTCGCCGGTGACCTTGATGAAACCCTCGCCGCCCGCCAGGGCCACCATGAGGGTGTCGAGGGCGTCGCGGTAGTGGCCATAACCGAAAAAATACTGCGTATCCGGCGTCAGGCTGAAGGGGAACTCGCGCAGGCCGTAGTGCTCCAGATACATCGTGCCCACTCACACATTGCGGTCGGCAGGCGCGGATACACCACCTGGACCGGAGAAGCTATGTTCCAGGCGACACCACATCACGGCTGCGGATCAAACTGGCGGAAGCCGGCAGACGCGCGGCGCACCTCACGCGACCACTGCTCGTCGCCCTCCACCACCGTGGGACGCAACAGGATCACCAGCTCGCTCTTGCTGGTGGCCTGACGGTTGTGGCGGAACAGGCCGCCGACCAGCGGCAGATCACCGAGCAGCGGCACCGAGTACTGCTCGTCACGGGTCTTGTTCTGCATCAGGCCGCCGATGACCACGATCTGGCCGTTCTTGGCCCGAATCATGCTGTCCGATTCGCGTACCGTGCTCGAGGCCAGCGGCATGCGCAGACTGGTGGTGGTCACCGTCACGTCCTTGATCTGCTCGCGCACCTCGGTCACCGACGGACGCACGTGCAGGATGATGTCGCCTTCCTCGCTGATCTGCGGGGTCACGTCCAGCGTGACGCCGGAGAAGAACGGCGTCAGCTCGACACTGACGTTGGGGGTGGCGGTAGTCGTCGTGGTGGTGGTGCTGGTGTTGACGTCGGTGACGAAGAATTCATCGGCACCGACCTTGATCACCGCCTTCTGGTTGTTGAGGGTGGAGATGCGCGGGCTGGACAGCACCTGCACATTGCCCTGGCTCTTCAGCAGCTCGATGAAGGCGGTGAAATTGTTGCCGGCAAAGGCTGCGGTGAACACGCCACCGAAGGCGGTGGTGGGAATGGTGCTGCCGGTGATCGGCGTCGCCGGCAGGGTCATGTTCACCGTTGAACCTGCGGTATTAGAAACGCCAGTACCACCAAACACGGTGCCGCCGCCGAGCTGGCCGAGCACCATGACATCACCGTTGTGGCGGGTCAGGGACGACCAGTTGATACCGGACTGGAAGCCGTCGGACAGCTCCACCTCCAGTATGCGCGCCTCCAGGATCACCTGGCGCTGGGTGGCCAGTTGGGCCGAGTCCAGATAATCCTTCACTGCGCGCAATTCGCCGGGCATGGCGCGCACCACGACCAGGCCGGCCTGCGGGTTCACCGACACGGAGCGTCCTTTTTCGCTGCCGACGATCACGCGCAGCGTGGCCTCCAGCGCCGGCCAGAAACTGGACTGCGATTCGGTGGTGATCTTGCTGGTTTCGGAGGTGCTGGTGGTGCTGGTGGTGGTGCCGTCACTGCTGGTGCCGCCGCTGCGGGATATCTGCGTGGCACCGGCGCTGATCTTGCTGCTGCCGCTGCGCTTGATGTCCAGGTAATTCACCTGAAAGATGCGCGTCCGCAGCACATTGGGCAGCACCTGGAAATAGTTGCCGCGGCGGTCGAAGTCATAGCCGTAGGTGTCGCGCACCATTTCCATCACTTCCGGCACGGTGACATTCTTCACGTCCAGGCTGATGCGGCCGCTGACATCGGGATGCACCATCATGTTGTAGGCCGTGCCTTCCACCAGACTGAGGAAGAAATCCCGCGCACCGGCATTGCGCACCTTGACGTCGAAACGCGGCTCCGTTGCCGTCAGGTCGGCGCCGGGAATATTGAGCTGGATGGCGGGCAACAGCGCATCACTCACCGCAGCGGGCGGTGCGGCCCTTTGCGGGCTGCGGCTCATTGTGTCGTCATCGCTGAATGCGGCATGGATTTCATCCAGCGTGCCGCGCGGCGGCGTGCCCTGGCTGGCGCAGCCGGCAAGCAACAGCACCAGCAGGTAGAGTGGCATACGGAACATGGCTTTCGATTCTGTAGTCATGGGTATCACTCGGCGGATACGGGTTTCTTCACGGCCACCGGCAGCAGCGACAGCGTGAGCTGGCGGCCCTGATGCTGCAGGCGCACCTGCGAGGGCTGGATCTCGATGACGCGCGCGCCATTGACATGGTCGCCCACGCCGACGCTGCGGCCATTGATCACGGCACTGCGGCGCTCGCGCGCGATCAGGGTGGAGCTGAGCACGAATTGCGCCGCACCGGAGGCCATGGCGGTGCTGACCGCCGCGCGACCGGGCGGACGCATGGGGTCATCCAGCGCCACAACGCTGCCTGCCAGCAGGAGCAACGACAGGCACAGGAGAAGCGTGCGCGTCCTAGACACCGATCCAGCCCTCGTTCAGGCTCAGGGTATGCACTACGATGGTGATGTGCGCCTGCGGGTATTTATCCATGGCGATCTCCAGTTCGTCCCAATACAGCGTCCAGGGCAGCGTCTGCAGTTCGCGCACGTAGGCGAGCGTGCTCTTGTAGTCGCCGGTGAACTCCAGGCGCACACCGTGACGCCAGATGCCGACATTCACCGCGGCCTCGCCCTCGACCGGCTCGACCAGGGGGCGTGCCGGCAGGCTTTCGATGCGCTGCAGCCGTAGGCCCGCCTGACGCCGGATCACCTCCTCCAGCACACGCGCCATCTGCTGCGGGGCGATGAGGCCCTGCACGGCACCGCCAATCTCCTTGTCCAGCGCCTCGATCTGTGCCGTGAGCTGCTCCTTCTGGCGCTGATTGTCGGCATCGGGGTCCTGGCTCTGGCGACGCAGAATGTTCTGCATCTGCTCGTCGAAGGCCGTGATTTCCTTCTGCAGCGTGCCGATGCGCTCCAGCGCGCGCTTCTGCTGCGCCTCCAGCGGGCTGAACAGGATCAGCTGGGCCAGCATGTAGAGCACGGCGATCAAGCTGAGGAACAGCAGGCCGCGCTCGCGCAGGGAGAGGGCATCGATGCGCACGCGCAGTTGTTCGAGGCGTTCCTTCATCGTGTTTCCACCCTCTCGGTCAGCAGCACGAAGTCCACTTGCTGCGGCGTTTTCTCGGCGCGGCTCAGGGTGAACTGGCGGAACTCGACACCGTTGAAGGCGGCCTCGGCAGACAGGCGCTGCAGATATTGCGGCACCTGCTCCGGATTGAAGGCGCTGCCGCGCAGTTCGACCACGCTGCCGCCGCCGCGCAGTCCAATCTGGGTCAGCCATAGCTGCGGCAGGCGCTGCCGCGCGAGGCCTTCGAGATGGGCGGCATAGCCGGTGGTATTGCCGCTGCGACGATCGGCCAGTTGCGCCACCACCCGCTGCTTGTCACGCAAATCGGCGCGCAGGCGCACGACTTCCTGTTCCAGTGCCATGTTCTTGCTGCGCTCGGGTATGGCGCGCGCCAGATCGGCCACCCGTTTGGCTGCGTCATCGCGCTGGCGCACGAATTGTGCCACCTGGTTTTCCAGGCTGTAGGTCTGCCAGGCGGCATAGACGAAAAAAAGCAACATGCCCACCAGCACCAATGCCGCGCCCTGCAGCATGGTCTTGGCGGAGAAGATCTTTTCCTGCTTGCGGAAGAGGGGCTGGTAGAGATTGATCTGCTGCATTACAGCGCCCTCTCTTCCACGCGCAAGGCGGCGCCGATGGCCGGCAGGCATTGCGCCTGCAACTCGTCACTCAGCGTCTGCTCGCAGTCCAGCACGGTGTTGAGATCCAGCATGCGCACCGGCAGGCCGAGATTGCCGCCCAGGTAGCCGGCGAGGCCGGGTACCGGTTGTGCCAGCGGCGCGATGACCAGGCCGCTGATGGGCGGCAAGCCGAAGTGGCTTTCGAAATAGTCCACCGACCGCTGGATCTCCAGCACGATGGTATCCATCAGGCGGCGCAGGGCCGGCGCCGGGCCGGCGTCGTCATCGAGAGTGAATTCGCTTTCCGTGGATGCAGGCAATGCCGACAGCAATTGATCGGTGCCGAACTCCAGATTGCGTGCCAGGAACAGGCTGCCCTGGCGGGTGAGCGTGAGCAGGCCGCCCCGTGGCGTGAGATGGAGCAGGGCGACACCGCTCTGATCTTCCGGCAGCAGGGCGGCGATATTGCGCTGCGCCAGTTCGGCGATGTCGATGATGCGCAGATTCACGTCGGCACCTTCCAGCAGATCGATGTGCTCCTGGACGATGGTGATGCGCGCCACCACCACATACATCATCTTGGTACGGCCGCGCTGACCTTCGATGTCGAAGACGTCGAGCACGGCATCGTCGACATGGAAATCGATCAGGTCCTTGATGCGCCAACGCACGGCCGCCTTCAGCTCGGTGGGGTCCACCTCCGGCGCCTCCACCAGCAGCAGGCTGCACTGGCTGGCATCCATCAGGCTGGTGCAGTCGGCCGCATCGAGCTGGTACTTGCTTGCGAGGGAGGACAGTACGGCGGACCGTTCGGCGGCGGTTGCCGGGTGAAATTCGCACAGCGCGACGCGGGGACGTGCATCGGCGCCGCTGCGGGTGATGCGGGCGATACCGATTCCTTCGCTGTGGATGCTGATCCCTATCAGTCCGCTGACGCTTTTCTTTCGTTTTAGTAGCGAAAACAGGGCCCTGTCTCCTTGGTTGCGCGCGTCCGGGGTGAAAATGTGACCCGGTTCACATTGGCGCTAAGATTAATACAGACTTTTGCCTAGAATCAACAATAACTAATAGTCCTAAGCTCCTGAAAAACCGTGTGAGTTTATCCCTTATTTCACCCCGCAGCAGTTATTGCGTGGTGCCGATGTGTTGAGGCTCAGGGTACCGGTGAGCTGGGCCACCTCGCTCAGGCCGTGGCGCTTGAGGTAGGCGGCGATGCCGGCGTTGATCTTGCCGCACACCAGCGGGTCGTAGAACAGCGCGGTACCGATACCCACCGCCGTGGCGCCGGCGATGATGAACTCCAACGCATCCTCGGCGGTGGTGATGCCGCCCTGGCCGATGATGGGGATGCCGTGGTCGCGGCACACCTGGTAGACCTGGTGGGTGCGCAGCAGGGCCACCGGCTTGATGGCCGGGCCGGACAGGCCACCCTGGTTGTTGCCCAGGATCGGCGTGCGGCTCTCGATATCGATGGCCATGCCCATCAGGGTGTTGATCACGGCGAAGGCGTCGGTGCCGGCCTCGATGCAGCCGCGGGCGTTGCCGGCGATGTCGGTCTGGTTGGGCGACAACTTGGTGATGAGCGGCTTGTTGGTGGCCTTGCGCACTACCTCCACCACCTTGGCGGACATGGCCGGGTCGTTGCCGAAGGCCACGCCGCCGGCCTTGACGTTGGGGCAGGAGATGTTGATCTCGATGGCATCGATGGGCGAGTCGTCGAAGATGCGCGCCACTTCGGCGTATTCCTCCACCGTGGAGCCGGAGATGTTGGCGATGAAGCGGGTTTCCCCGAAGTCCAGCGTCGGCAGGATCTTGTCCACCACATAACGCGCCCCCGGATTCTGCAGGCCGATGGCGTTGAGCATGCCCTGCGGGGTTTCATAGACGCGGTGCGGCGCATTGCCCAGGCGCGGTTCCAGGGTGGTGCCCTTGAGGCACACGGCACCCACCTCGCGGTTGGAAAACCCCTGTACCCGGGTGTATTCCTCGCCGAAGCCGACGCAGCCGGACAGCAGCACGATGGGGGAGGCGAAGTTCATGCCGCAGAAGTCCACGGCGAGGAGTGGTTTGTCTTCGGTATGCATTAGGGTCAGTTACAAATGGCAAGTTACAAGTGACAAGATACTCGGGAAAAAAGCAGAGGAACAGAGGCGTTTTCTAGTATCTTGCAACTTGTTACTTGCCACTTGCCACTTCCATCCATGTTTCACGTCGTCCTGTTCCAGCCCGAGATCCCGCCCAACACCGGCAACGTCATCCGCCTGTGCGCCAACACCGGGGCGCAGCTGCACCTGATCCGCCCGCTGGGTTTCGAGCTGGACGATAGGCGCCTGCGCCGGGCCGGGCTGGACTACCACGAGTACGCCACCCTGAAGGTGCACGACAGCTATGAGGATTTCCTACGGGAGCTGAAGCCGGCACGGGTGTTTGCCTGCACCACCCGCGGCCGGCAGGACTACAGCGCGGTGGCCTATCGGGAGGGCGACGTGCTGCTGTTCGGGGCGGAAAGCCGCGGCCTGCCACAGGAGATCATCGACAGCCTGCCGCCCGAACACCGTCTGCGCATCCCCATGCGCCCGTGCAACCGCAGCCTCAACCTGTCCAATGCGGTGGCGGTGATCCTGTACGAGGCCTGGCGGCAGCAGGGTTTCCGCTGACGCCCACCGCCAGTGCGGGCAGTCGATACAAAAAAGCGGGCTACGCCCGCTCGTCTTTTTGCTCCCGGGCCAGCAGCGCCTGCACCGCCGCCTGCACCGGCTGCCCCTGGTGCAGTACGCGCCACACCTGCTCGGTGATGGGCATCTCGACCCCCATCGCACCGGCCAGCGCCCACACCTCGGCGGCGGTCTGCACCCCCTCCACCACCTGGCGGATCTCCTGCCGCGCCTGTTGCTGGTCGCTGCCGCGGCCCAGCGCCAGACCCAGGCGGCGGTTGCGCGACTGGTCATCGGTGCAGGTGAGCACCAGGTCGCCCAGCCCGGCCAGGCCCATGAAGGTTTCCTGCCGTCCGCCCAGGGCCACGCCCAGACGCATCATCTCGGCCAGACCGCGGGTGATCAGAGCGGCGCGGGTGTTGGCGCCCAGGCCCATGCCGTCGGCGATGCCGGCGGCGATGGCCAGCACATTCTTGATGGCACCGCCCAGCTCGACGCCGACGACGTCGTCGCTGGTGTAGGCGCGGAAGGTGGTGTCGTGCAGGCAGGCGGCGAAATAACGCCCCACCCCTGCATCGCGGCAGGCGACGGTCACGGCGGTGGGCAGGCCGGCGGCCACCTCGCGGGCGAAGGTGGGCCCGGAGATCACCGCCGGCGCGATGTCGCTACCCAGCTCCTCGGCCGTCACCTGGTGCAGCAGCTTGCGGCTGCCCTGTTCCAGGCCCTTGGTGGCCCAGGCCAGGCGGGTGGTGGCCGTGACCTGGGGGGCGATGGCCTGCAGGGTGGCGCGGGCACTGTGGCTCGGCACCGCCAGCAGCAGGTCGTCCGCCGCCGCCAGTGCCTCCTCCAGGTCGGCCGTGGCGCGCAGGCCGGCGGGGAAGGGGTGGTTCGGCAGGTAGCGCGCATTGCGCCGCTCCGCCTGCATGGCCGCCGCCTGGGCGGCATCGCGCGCCCACAGCAGGGTGGGGAGGCCGTTGCGCGCCAGCAGGATGGCCAGCGCCGTACCCCACGACCCGGCGCCGAGGACGGCGATGGTCGGCTGGCCCATTCAGTGAACCGGCGCTTCCTTGCCGGCGTCGCTCTGCTGCCGCGCCAGATGCTGGGCATACAGGGCGTCGAAATTGATCGGTGCCAGCAGCAGCTGCGGGAAACTACCCTTGCTCACCAGGCTGGTGATGGTCTCGCGGGCATAGGGGAACAGGATGTTCGGGCAATAGCTGCCCAGCATGCCGGCCAGGGTCGGCTCGTCGAAACCGGCGATGGTGAAGATGCCGGCCTGCTGCACCTCGACCAGATAGGCGGTCTTGTCGCCCGCCTTGCAGGTGACGGTGAGGGTGAGCACCACCTCGAAGACATCATCGGCCAGGCGGGTGCCGCCGGAATTGAGTTCGACGTTGACCTCGGGCTGCCACTGGGTGGCGAAAACCGCCGGCGAGTTCGGGGTCTCGAAGGACACATCCTTCAGATAGACGCGCTGGATGGCGAACTGCGGCTGGGTCTCGCTGTTCTGGGCTGTGCTGTTGTCGTTGTCGGACATGGTCGAGCCTTCGCTAGGGGTTGATATCGGTCACAGATGCTGCCGCGTCCACGCCAGCAGGTTTTGCAGATCCAGGGCACCGGAGATGCGCGCCGCCTCGCGGCCGCCCTTGAACAGGATCAGGGTGGGAATGCTGCGGATACCGTAGCGCGCCGCCAGCGCCTGCTGCTCCTCGGTGTTGACCTTGGCCAGGCGCACATGGGGCTCCAGCTCGGCAGCGGCACGCTCGAACACCGGCGCCATCATCTTGCAGGGTCCGCACCAACTGGCCCAGAAATCCACCAGCAGTGGGATATCGCTGCGACTCAGATGCTGTGCAAAGTTCGCTTCGCGCAGGGCGAGCGGGTGGCCGGTGAACAAGGGCTGCCTGCAGCGGCCGCAATGGCCCCCGGCGCCCAGCTTGTCGCGCGGGACACGGTTTACGCTATCGCAATGAGGACAGACGACGTGCAGACCGTCATTCATGGTATGGCACCTAACCTTTCAGCAGCGGGTCCAGCTGCCCCGCGGCGTCGAGTGCATGCAAATCGTCGCAACCGCCGACGTGGCGGTCATCGATGAATATCTGCGGCACCGACGAGCCACCGTTGGCGCGGCGCTCCATCTCCGGCCGCAGTTCCGGCTTGAGATCGATGCGGTACTCGGTGTATGGCACGCCCTTGCGTTCCAGCAGGCTGCGGGCACGAACGCAGTAAGGGCAACTGCCGGTGGAATAGATTTCAACCTTGGCCATGGTGAGCCTCTCTCTGTTGTGCGAGATCGCGCTCTCGCGTTCCGTTCACTTCTTTTTTCGCTTACCGCCGCGGCTGACCGGCAGGCTGGCATTTTCCCACGCCAGAATACCACCGCGCAGGTTGTAGACCCTCTCGAAACCCTGCTTACGCAGCATGGCACAGGCGCTGGCGGAACGGTGACCGCTGCGACAGCCGACGACCACGGCACGCCCTTTGTAGGCCTCCAGCTCACCCAGGCGCTCGCGCAGCTTGCCGAGCGGGATATGGATGGAGTCCTGTACGTGGCCGGCGGCGTATTCGCTGTCCTCGCGCACGTCCAGCATCACCGCCTCCTGGTGATTCATCAGCTGCACCGCCTCCAGCGGCTGCACTTCCTGATAGCCACGCAGCCGGGCGCTGAAGCTGGTATAGACCAGCATGGCAAGCGTTACGAACAGGGCCAGAAACAGGTCCCAGTGATTGAAAAAGAATTGGCCGAATTGCTGCATGGGTCAGTCGCGGGTTTGCCGGAGATAGGGTAGGCAGCCGGCGGCGGGCGCCGCCGGCAGGGGTATGACGATCAGGAACAGGCCGTGCCGCCGCTGGGTACGCCCAGCTTCTTCAGGATGGTGTCCAGCGGACAGAACTTGGTGAAGCCGCTCTGGAACAGGTTCAGGCCGACGAAGGCGGTGAACCACAGCCAGTTGGCGTTGTGGAAGAGGGGGCTGGCTTCAACGCCCAGGCCCAGGCTGAGCAGGACAAAGAAACCGGCCACGATACGTACGATACGTTCGACAGTCATCTGGATAACCTCTGAAGATACGGGAAATCGCTCTAATGGGGACGGCCGCGGCGCCACACAAGCAATACTCACCCCATGGTGCAGAACACATCGCGCATCATGCGGATCAGCGCGAGGGTGCGGTTGTCCTCCACACGGTAATAGACCCGGTTGGCATCCTTGCGCGCCGACAGGATACCCTTGTCGCGCAGGATGGCAAGGTGCTGGGAGATATTGCTCTGGGAGGTGCCGACCCGATCCACGATGTCTTGCACGCTGACCTCCTGGTCGCCCAGGACGCAGAGGATCTTCAAGCGCAGCGGGTGGGACATGGCCTTGAGGGAACGGGAGGCGCGGTCGATATCCTCGTCACGGGTGATGAGACCGTTGTTTTCCGATTCAGCTGCTGCCATCGCTCCCCCACCTGGCATCGCGCACACCTTGTGTTGCGTCATGATTTTCCTGTTTTTCTCCGCCGCTGATGCTGCTTTTGCACAGCAAAACAATATACAATAAAGCCCCATTTGAGAAGAGTTTTATTCTAATACATTGATACAGTTACCTCGCACCTGCGGCCCCGCAGACAGGGTTCCGGGGGAGCTTGTGGCGGGCAGGGCGAGACCGCATATTGCACATTAGACTTAGTCTAACCCCATATTCCACGACGATCCGACACCCGAACATGTCCGCGAACCACAGACCCCGTCCGCTCCTTCTTATCGTGCTCGACGGCTGGGGCTATTCCGAGAGTCCCCATTACAACGCCGTGCTCAGTGCCCGCACCCCGGTATGGGACAAGCTGTGGAGTGAGTGCCCGCATACATTTGTCCGTACCTCCGGCGCCGAAGTCGGCCTGCCGGCCGGTCAGATGGGTAATTCCGAGGTGGGCCACCTGAATCTGGGCGCCGGCCGCGTGGTATACCAGGAGTTCACCCGCGTCAGCCGCGCCATCAAGACCGGTTCGTTCTTCACCAACCAGACCCTCACCGATGCAGTGGACCTGGCGGTGAACAACGACAAGGCGGTGCACATCCTCGGCCTGCTGTCCCCCGGCGGCGTGCACAGTCACGAGGAACACATCCATGCCATGGTCGAGCTGGCGGTACAGCGCGGGGCAAAAAAACTTTACGTCCACGCCTTCCTCGACGGCCGCGACACCCCGCCGAAGAGTGCCGAGAGCTCGCTGCGCCTGATGCAGGAAAAGATCGATCAGCTGGGCGGTGGCCGCATCGTCTCCATCATCGGCCGTTTCTACGCCATGGACCGTGACCACCGCTGGCCGCGCATCCAGGCCGCCTACGACCTGATCACCGGCTGCGCCGCCGAGTTCCAGGCGCCGGACGCCATCACCGCCCTGAACATGGCTTACGAACGCGGCGAGACCGACGAATTCGTCAAGGGCACGTGGATCGTCCCCGCCGGCGAGAAGCCGGTGAGCTTCGCGGACGGCGACGTGCTCATCTCCATGAACTACCGTTCCGACCGCGCGCGCCAGATCACCCGCCCGTTCATCGAGCCGAATTTCGATTGCTTCGAGCGCCGCTGCAAACCCAAGCTGGGCATGTTCGTCAGCCTCACCGAATACAGTGCCGACTTCGACATCCCGGTGGCCTTCCCCCCGGAGCGCCTGCGCAACGTGTTCGGCGAATATGTCTCCCGCCTCGGCCTGCACCAGCTGCGCATCGCCGAGACCGAGAAGTACGCCCACGTGACCTTCTTCTTCAACGGCGGACGCGAGGAGCCGTTCGAGTTCGAAGACCGCATCCTGATCCCGTCACCCCAGGTCTCCACCTACGACCAGAAGCCGGAGATGAGTGCGCCGCTGGTCACCGACCACCTGGTGGAGGCGGTGCAGAGCGGCAAATACGACGTCATCATCTGCAACTACGCCAACCCGGACATGGTGGGCCACACCGGCAACTTCGCGGCTACCGTGCAGGCCATCGAGGCCCTCGACACCTGCCTCGGTCGCCTGGTGGCGGCGGTAGAAAAGGCCGGCGGCGAGATGCTGATCACCGCCGACCACGGCAATGCCGAGCAGATGGTGGGCGAAGACACCGGCCAGCCGCACACTGCCCACACCTCCAATCCGGTGCCGCTGGTGTACTTCGGCCCGCGCCGACTCAATCTCACCCCTGGCATTCTGTCGGATATCGCGCCCACCATGCTGAGCCTGATGGAGCTGGATATCCCGAGCGAGATGACCGGCCACAACCTCGCCGCCGACCCTGCTGAGGAAGAAGCTCAGCCGTGAGGGCCCGGGCCCTGCTCCTGCTGCTGGTGCCGGCGCTGACCCTGGCGTCCGGCACCATCCAGCGCGACAGCGACCCCGCCGCACGCGCCGCCACCCGCCAGACCAAGGAGGCGGAACTCCTGCAGTTGCGCGAGCGCATCGCCTCCCTGCGCGGCGAGCTCAACAAGGTGCGTACCCGTTACGATGCCCTGCGCGAGGAGTTGCGCGGTGTGGAAGAGGCGGTGGCCCGCATCAGCCAGGAGCTGCGTAACCTGGATGATCGCCTGGCGGCACAAGCGCGCCGCCTCAGCGCCCTGCAAAAGCACCGCGCCGATCTCGAAGGCTCCATCGCCCAGCAGCGCCGCTACCTGGAACAGCAGATCCGCGCCGCCTACGCCATGGGGCGGCAGGAATACCTCAAGATCCTCCTCAATCAGGAAGACCCGGCCACCCTCAACCGCGCCCTGACCTACTACGACTACCTCAACCGCGCCCGCTCCGAGCGTATCACCGCCCTCTTGGAAACCGTGCAGCAGCTGGAAGGGGTGCGCCGCGAGATCGAGGCCGAGAGCCAGCGTCTCGGCCAACTGCGCGAACAGCAGCGCCTGCGCAAGGTGGAGCTGGAAAAGAACCAGGCGGCACGCAGCGGGCTGCTGGCCGAGCTGGAACAGGAACTGAACAGCAAGGACCGCCGTCTCAAGGGCTTGCTGGCGGACGAAAAGGAACTGGAACAGCTGATCCTGGCCCTGGCCCAGGCGCTGGAGGACATTCCCGCCGAACCGGGCAACCACAAGCCCTTCGCCCAGCTGCGCGGCAAGCTGCCCTGGCCGGTGCGCGGCCGCATCGTCGAATCTTTCGGCAGCGAACGTTTCGGCAGCCTGCGCTGGCAGGGGGTGGTGCTGAGCGCAAAGGAAGGGCTGCCGGTTCGCGCCGTATCCCACGGCCGCGTCGCCTTCGCCGACTGGCTGCGCGGCTACGGCTACCTGCTGATCCTCGATCACGGCGACGGCTTCATGAGCCTGTACGGCAACAATCAGAGCCTGCACAAGGATGTCGGCGACTGGGTCAGCGCCGGCGAGACCATCGCCAGCATCGGTTCCAGCGGCGGCAACGAGCGCAGCGGTCTGTATTTCGAGATCCGTCACGACGGCAAGCCACAGGATCCGACCCGCTGGTGCCGCCGCTAGCACATGGGGGCGGCATTCTGAGGTAATATCGTCGGCAACCCGCGCGCCAGACACGGTGCGAGCAACACAGGGGCAACCCGGAGTCATGCAATGAAACAAGCCACCCGTTCCCTACTGGTCCTTTCCACCGGCCTGATACTGGGCGTGTCGCTCACGCTCGGCGGCAGCGTGCTGGCCGATCGGACCAACAACCAGGCGACGCCCCTGCCGCTGGATGAGCTGCGCAACTTCTCCGAGGTGTTCGGCAAGATCAAGGCCGACTACGTGGAGGAGGCCGACGACAAGGCCCTGCTGGAGAGCGCCATCCGCGGCATGCTCTCCGGTCTCGACCCGCACTCCGCCTATCTCGATCAGGAGGAATTCAAGGAGCTGCAGGTGGGTACCAGCGGTGAATTCGGCGGTCTCGGCATCGAGGTCGGCATGGAGGACGGCTTCGTGAAGGTGGTGTCGCCCATCGACGACACCCCGGCGCAGGCGGCGGGCGTCAAGGCCGGCGACCTCATCATCCGTCTCGACGAGACGCCGGTGAAGGGCATGAGCCTGAACGACGCGGTGAAGATGATGCGCGGCAAACCCGGCACCCAGATCACCCTCACCATCATGCGCGAGGGCGAACAGAAACCGCTCAAGCTCACCATTACCCGCGACATCATCCGCGTGAAGAGCGTCAAGTTCCAGTCGCTGGAACCGGGCTACGGCTACCTGCGCATCACCAGCTTCCAGAACCAGACCGGCGAACAGGTGCTGAAGGCCATCTCCGACATGAAGAAGGAACACGGCCAGCTGAAGGGCCTGGTGCTCGACCTGCGCAACAACCCCGGCGGCGTGCTCGGCGCCGCCGTGTCGGTCTCCGACGCCTTCCTCGACAAGGGCATGATCGTCTACACCGAGGGACGCGCCAAGGATGCCGAACTGCGCTACACCGCCACCCCCGGCGACGCCCTCAACGGCGCCCCCATGGTGGTGCTGGTCAACGGCGGTTCCGCCTCCGCCTCGGAGATCGTCGCCGGCGCCCTGCAGGACCACAAGCGCGCCATCATCATGGGCGCTCGCACCTTCGGCAAGGGCTCGGTGCAGACCATCTTCCCGATGAGCAACAACAGCGCCATCAAGCTCACCACCGCGCGCTACTACACGCCGGGCGGCCGCTCCATCCAGGCCGACGGCATCGAGCCGGACATCGCCCTCAAGGCGGTCAAGCTGGTGGAGACCGAGGACGGCGAGG
Source organism: Sulfurivermis fontis (assembly GCF_004001245.1). NCBI lineage: Bacteria > Pseudomonadati > Pseudomonadota > Gammaproteobacteria > Thiohalomonadales > Thiohalomonadaceae > Sulfurivermis > Sulfurivermis fontis. The sequence goes on along the minus strand of NZ_AP018724.1, from coordinate 70,385 downwards.
ACGGCCGCCTGAAGGAGGCCGATCTGTCCGGCCACCTGGCCAATGGCAACGGCAAGAAGACCAAGGACGGCAAGGACGCCAAGAAGGACGGCAAGGCCGCCGAAATCGTGAGCAAGGATTACGCCCTGCACGAGGCGCTCAACCTGCTCAAGGGCCTGCACATCCTGCAAGCACGCGGCCAGTAAACCCATGCGTCGCGCGCTCACCGCGCTGCTGCTGGCCTGTGCCGCACTGACGGCACAGGCCCAGCCGCTAATCAGCATCATCATCGACGACATCGGCGACCGCTACGACTACGGCCGCCGCGCCCTGGAACTCCCCGGCGCGCTCACCTATTCCATCCTGCCGCACACCCCCTATGCGGCCCACTTCGCCCGCCTCGCCCACCAGCGCGGCCGTGAGGTGATGCTGCACCTGCCGATGCAGGCGGAGGCGGGCAACCGCCTCGGCCCCGGCGGCGTCACCCTGGACATGACCGAACAGGCCTTCCGCGACACGGTGCGGGCGAACCTCGCCGCCGTGCCCTACGCGCGCGGCATCAACAACCACATGGGCAGCCTGCTCACCCGCCACCCCGGCCACATGGACTGGCTGATGAGCGAGATGCGCGCCCAGGGCGGGCTATTCTTTGTGGACAGCGTGACCACCGTGCGCACGGTGGCCGCGCACGTGGCCCTGGAGCACGGCCTGCCGAGCACGCGGCGCGATGTCTTCCTCGACTCCGCCACCGACCCTGACAGCATCCGCCGCCAGTTCGCCCGCCTGCTGGCCGTGGCCCACCAGCATGGCACCGCGCTGGCCATCGGCCATCCCTATCCCGGGACCCTGCAGGTACTGGCCGAAATGCTGCCGCAACTGGACATGTACGGCGTGCGCCTGGTCCCGGTATCGCAACTGATTGCCACCCGACAGGAGAGGAGTCCTCAACTATGGCGCGCGTCCTTGTCCCCCTCGCCCCCGGCTGCGAAGAACTAGAAGCCGTCACCATCATCGACCTGCTGCGCCGCGCCGGTATCGACGTGGTCAGCGCCGGCCTCGAGGCCGGCCCGATCAAGGCTTCACGCGGCGTGGTGCTGCTGGCCGACACCACGCTGGACGAAGCCCTCCAGCATGACTACGACATGGTGGTACTGCCCGGCGGCGGTCCCGGCTCCGATCGGCTCGATCACGACCCGCGCATCGAGGCGGTACTGAAGCAGATGGCCGCCGCCGGCAAGTACACCGCCGCCATCTGTGCCGCGCCCAAGGTGTTCGGCCGCATCGGCCTGCTCGCCGGCAAGCGCGCCACCTCCTACCCGGGCTTCGTCGACAAGATGCACCTGCCCGGCGTCACCTATCTCACCGATGCGGTGGTGCAGGACGGCAAGGTGATCACCTCGCGCGGCCCCGGCACCGCCATGGACTTCGCCCTGCACCTCATCGAGGTCCTCGCCGGTCGCGCCAGGCGCGACGAAGTGGAGGCCGGACTGGTGCGCGGCTGATCCCTGTTTGAGCCCAGAGAGGAGAACAACGATGAGAAAAATGCTGTGTGTCGCCGGCCTCGCCCCCGCCCTGCTGCTCGCCACCCCGGCATTCGCCGATCAGGCACTGGCCATGCAAAACGGCTGCCTGGGCTGTCACAAGCCGGAAGGCAAACTGGTGGGGCCGGATTTCAAACAGATCGCGGAACGTTACCGCAGCGATCCCGCTGCGGTGGAGAAGCTGACCGCCAAGGTGAAGGCCGGCAGCCAGCCGGGCGAGCCGCTGAACTGGGGCCAGACCATGATGCCGCCGAGTCCGGCCGAACCGGACAACATCCGCACCATCATCCGCTGGATGCTGACGCACTAAATGTAGGATGGGCAAAGCGGCAGCGTGCCCATCAATGCCGTCCGGCGAATGCCCGTGATGGACGCGCGATGCTTTGCCCATCCTGCGTGGAGTCATTCGAACGGCTCCACCTTGAGCGCCTCGATGGTGTAGCCCGCCTGGGCCATCGGCGTGCTTTGCGCCACCGCCCGCAGCTTGCCCGTCACCCACACCGTATCGAACAGCCCGCGCACCTCACCGCCCGCGGTGCTGGTGACATACACCGTCTGATTGGCCGGCGGCGGCGGCACATGCACGCAGGCGCCGTAGTAGGGCACCAGGATGAACGACTCCACCTTCCTGCCGTCGCCCTCCAGCGGCACCACGAAACCGGGCAGCTTCACCAGCAGGCCATCCAGCGCCTCGATCACCGGCGCCTTGTCCCACTCCTGACGCACCCGCGCCATCATTTCCTGCACACGCGGGTCATCGTCCTCCATCTCCTCCAGCCCGAGACCGGCAAAGGCCGCATCGGGCTGCCAGTCCTGCGGCACCAGTTCATACCACTCCAGCTTGAGCGCCTGGCCGAGATCGACCGCCGGCGCGGGCGTCGCCGCCGCCGGCGGGGCAGGGACAGGCGCTACCGTGGCCTCCTCGCGTTCACTGCAGGCCACAAGGCCCATCAACAGCACGACACAACCAAGTACTCGTTTCATCATTCCCGTTCCTGGTCCGAATCCATGCAACATCCGGACTTGCATTGCGCCCCTCGCGCCAGTCCTCACAAACGCACCGTCAACCCGTCGGCCAGGGAATGGCGATAGGCACGCCACGCGGGCAGGGCACCCACCAGCCCTCCCGCCGCCACGATGATGGCCAGCAGCGCCCACTCGCGCAGCGCCAACCCCCGATGGCCAGAGACAGACCCCACTGGCCTTCAATGACCGGCCGCCCCAGCCACAGCGCCGCATACAACAGCACCACGCCGGCGCCGGCGCCGAGCAGCGCCAGCAGCAACGCCTCGCCCATCAGCAGCGCCGACACCTGCCACGGCCGCGCTCCCACGGCGCGCAGGATCGCGATCTCGCGCCGCCGTTCGTTGAGACCGGAAAGGATGGCGGTGAGCATGCCCAGCAGACCGACGCCCACCACACAGGCGGACACCGCCAGCAGGGCACGTTCCGCCACCGCCATCATGTCCCACAATTCCTGCAACGCCACGCCGGGGATCGCCGCCGTGAGCGGTTCGCGTGCGTACTCACTGATCTCGCGCTGCACCCGGAACAGTGCCAGACGCGAGTGCAGCCCCACCAGCACGGCACTGATCGTCTTCGGCGTCAGCGCCATCGCGCGCACCGCCTCGGCGGACGGTGCGTTGCGCGGCGCGGCGCCGCCCTCCCAGCCGAGGTGTACCGCCTCGATGCCGGCGAGACCGACGTGCACCGTGCGATCCACCGGCGTGCCGGTCTTGCGCAGGATGCCCACCACGCGGAACGGCAGCGCATCGTGCTGCACGAAACTCACCGCGCCGGCGCCGTGACTGATCACGAGCGGCTGGCCGAGCGCATAGCCCAGCTGCTGCGCCACGTCCGCGCCGAGCACGGCATCGAACACATCGGCGAAGGGCACACCGGCGGCAAACTCCAGCGCGCGGCCGCGGCCGTAACGGTAATGCGTGAAATATTCCGGCGTGGTGCCGAGCACGCGAAAGCCGCGGTGACTGTCGCCCAGCGCCAGCGGCACGCTCCACGCCACGGCGGGGTGGCGCGCGATATCGCGGTAGCTGTCCCAGCGCAGGGTGTTGGTGGGATTGCCGATGTGGAACACCGCGTAGAGCAGCAACTGCACCGGGCTGCTGCGCGCCCCCACCACCAGATCGGTGCCCGAAATGGTGTAGGCGAAGCTGTGCCGCGCTTCCACGCGCAGACGCTCGACGCCGAGCAGCAGGGCCGTGCTGAGGGCGATGGCAAACAGCGTAAGCAACGCCGTGGCGCGACGATTGAGCAGGCTGCGCAGGGCAAGGCCGAGGATCGCCATCATGACCGCCCTCCCGCGCGGTTGATCTCCTCCAGGCACAGCGCACGGTGAAACAACGGCTCCAGCGCACGGTCGTGGCTGACGAACACCAGTGTGCTGCCAAGAGCCGCGCATTCGTCGAGCAACAGTTCGACGAAGGCGGCGCGGTGATCGGCATCCAGCGCCGAGGTCGGCTCGTCGGCGATGATCAGCTCCGGCGCGCCGAGCAGCGCCCGCGCCGCCGCCACGCGCTGCTGCTGGCCGACGCTCAACTCCGTCACCGCACGCGACAACAGATCGCCGTCGAGGCCGAGATGCGCCAGCAGGCGACGCGCCTGCGCGTGCGCATCACCACGCGCCGCCACGCGCTGCGCGTGCAGCCTGGAGAATCGGCACGGCAGCAACACATTGTCCACCACCGACAGATAGGGAACCAGATTGAACATCTGGAAGATGTAGCCGATGTGATCGGCGCGGAAGCGATCGCGCGCCGCGCCGCCCATCGCATGCAACGGCCGCCCCAGCACCGCCACCTCGCCCTGCTGCGGCACCATAACGCCGCCGAGCAGCCCCAGCAGCGTACTCTTGCCGGAACCGGACGGCCCGCGCAGAAACAGTCGCTCGCCGCGCGCCACCGCCAGCGCGGGGATGTCCAGCACCCGCGGCCCCTGCGGGCGCCAGCGGAACCGCACATCGGCCAGCGCAATCGCCGCGTCGGACATGACTAGCGCAACACCACGCGCGGCGCGTTGCCGGTCACTTCACCTGCCCGCGCACCGTCGGACAGCACCGCCTGCCAGCGCAACTTGCCGAGCGCCTTGTACTGCCCGAACAGCTTCACATCGATCTGTCCCAGCGCCTGCGGCCTGGCGCAGGTGTAGCGATAGACGGCATGGTATTCGGCATGGGCGTGCATACCCTGCGCCGGCGCGGCATGACCGTGGTCGTGGCCATCCTCGTGCTTGTGACCGATGGCCTCCATCTGCTCGCCGTCCACCTCCGCCTTGACCAGCGCGCAACCGGCCGCTTCCGGCAAGGCAAACTGGCGCTCGGCCTTGGCCAGCTGCGCCGCCACGCGCCACACCGTCATGCGCTCCTTCACCGTCACCGGCATGTGTTCGAAGCCGGCGATATCACCGGCCGGCGCGAGCAGCTCCAGCAGCAGCTCATTGCCGTCCAGCACGATATTGAACTGGCCGACGCCATGCTCGTGCGGGCCGAGGGACAGCGGCTGCGCCTGCGCCATGGCAAGACCAAGCAGCGATACGAAGATGAAAGTATGGATACGCCACATCGTAAATTTCCCCTGACCGCAGGAGCGGCCCTGCCGCGATGAGCCGCTCCTACAAAAGAACAAACATCGGCTATGAACATGCCGGCCCCGCTCGGGTTCCCTTATGTCCCCGCCTCGGCCAGACACGCCGCAATCGACTCCGCCGTCAGCCCCGCATAGGCCTCGCGATTGAAGGTGACGATGGCCCCGGCCATCTCCGACCAGGTGAAGCCGGAACTCCACGGCGGCGGTGCCAGTTGCCCCTGCGGTCGGCGCGGGCACAGCCAGGCCGGCCGGGACGATAGAGCAGGCTGTAGGGCGTGGCGCCGCGGTGCAGATCGGCAATCGCCTGCCACGCCGCCTCCCGGTCAGCGTATGCCATGCACGGCGCCGGATAGATTTCCGCACCGCCATTGTGCCGCCAGCGCGCATCCTCCACCGGCAGCGGCGCACTGCCGACATAGAGCTGAAAGTGCAGATGGTTGACCGAGGCAAAGGCGCCGTAGCTGTTGTAGCCGATGCCGGCGCCGGGCAGCGTGGTGCCGAGCTGCGCCAGCACGTCCCAGGCATAGTCGTGATACGCGCGTTGCAGATACTGCGGCAGACACTGTTCGCGCTCCGGCACCAGCAGGGTATGCAGCTCGGCGAAGGGATATTTGTTGTAGTACAGGTCGACGCTGCGCCCGCCCAGTTCGCCGCGCCAGAACACATCTTTCTGCATGAACGGCTTGTTGAAATGGAACGCGCGCTCCTCGAACGGCGCGCTGATCCCCTGCGGCGGCTGCTGGCTGATGCGCTTGGGACGGAAGGAACGCAGATGATTGAACTGCAGTGCCCAGGGTCCCTCGCGGCGCTGTTCGGTCGGCTGCAGGGCATCGAAGCCGATGGCGGCGATCTTGAGGAACACCAGCAGATCCTCTTCCACCTCGTTCAGCGGCAGTCCCGCCGCCAGGGCGGCGCGAAAACGTTCCCGCAACACTGCGTACTGCGCGCGCAGCGCCGGCCCGAGGGCCGTCAATACCGGCGCGTCAAAGGTGGCGTTGGCGGCGACGAGGATGAAGGCGCCCAGCGACTGCTGCGCCAGCAATGGCCGCAGCCCGCCGATGAAGGCCTCGCGCAACTGCGCGGTGGAATGAAAGGGCGCCGCATTCATGGCGGGCCATCATACCGGATCAGGCAGGCTCCCGGACTAAGGAAGGTCTGAATAAGTCCATCCTGGACTTTTCAGACCACGCCAAGCGAAAAGTGTGATTTTCGCTTGGCTTCATTTTTCAACGACTTATCGTCGTTGAAAAATGGCGGCACATCCCTGTGCCGCGGAAGCTCTGAACTTATTCAGAGCTTCCCTAACCCCGCTCCAGCAGGGCACGCAGGTCGATGACCGCTGCATTGGCGCGGGAAATGTAATTGGCCATGGTCAGCGAATAATTGGCCACCCAGCCGAAGCCGTTGCCGTTCAGCACCAGCGGGCTGGACACCGGCCGCTGCGCCTCTTCCAGCTCGCGGATGATCTGGTGCAGGGAGGCGACGGCATTCTTGCGCTCCAGACTGTTGCGGAAATCGATCTCCACGGCGCGGAACAGGTGCAGCAGCGCCCAGACATGACCGCGTGCCTCGTAGAACACGTCGTCCACTTCCAGCCATGGCGTGCTCTCGTACACCACGCTCGGCGTCGGCGTGCTCTGCTGCGCCGCCGGGTCGTTGGCCAGGTTGGTGTTGCTGCGCACCTGGCCGACGCTGGCGGAGAGACGCTGCGACAGACTGCCGAGGCGCTTCTCCACCACCTGCAGCCAGGCGGCCAGATTGTCGGCGCGGGCGAAGAACTGCGCATCGGCGTCATTGTCATCGAGTAGCCGGCGACGGAAGTTGTGCAGATAGGCCAGGCCGTCGCGATATTCCGATTCGGTGGCCGGCAGGATCCAGGAATCGTTCTGGAAATTGAACTGCGGCTCGGCGCGGGCGAGGTCCTCGTCCTCCACCGACTGCGACTGCGAGCGGGCATAGTGATTGCGCATCACCGCCGACACATCGCGCAGCGCCACCAGGGCGCCGAATTCCCAGTTGGGCATGTCGTCGAGAAACACGAAGGGCGGCAACACGTCGTTGGAGATATAGCCGCCAGTCTTGTCCAGTAACGTCTCGCCCAGGGTGATCGCCGTGTCGACCGTGGCACTGCCGACGACGGCCTGGTCACCGCGCCGCGCCGCCTGCACGGCAAAGGCCTTCGGCTCGTTGCTGACCACGAAGGTGGTGACCATGAGCGCCAACAGCAGCAGCAGAACCAGCAGACCCGCCACCGCCGCGACACCCTCGGGGATCCACGACTCAATCTTTGTGCGCAATACAGACATGGCTTCCTCTGTCGTCGATAGACTGGTGTTCAGGATGAGGCCGGCGTGGCAGACACAGACTCTAGCGGGTTTCTGCCATCACCCTCTCCGGGGCGCTGAATGCTGTTCAGCGTACCACCGCATCGATCCACTGCTGCAGGGAGATCTGGCAGGTCTTGATGAAATCGAGCACGCGGGCCTGGGTCACGCCGCCGGCGAGGTCGAGGTCCAGCTCCAGATGCGGGTCGCCGGATTCATCGAGGTAATTGCGCGAATAGCGCATGTCCCGGTTCCAGGCATTCACCTTCTCCAGCGTGGCATTGCCGTCGGAGAAGGCCACATGGAACTGCAGGGAATCCCCTTCGCCCACGGCAAACAGGAAGGTGCGCAGACCGTCGATCTTCCACAGCAGATCGCCGTCTTCATCAAAACTCACCGCATACCCCTCGGCTTTCATCAGGTCGTGCAGTTGCGCCTTGGTCAGGCTGGTGATGACTTCGGCTTTCGGCGTGGCCGTCCTGGTGGAGATCACCTTTTCCGCCGGCGCGGCCTGTACCGCCTGTGCAAATGTCAGCAACAGTGCCAACACACCGGCTCCGAAGCTGCCCAGTATCCCGTTTACTACCTGCTTGTTGGCCATTTTTTTCCTCCGGCTCGATCCATTCAGGCCCTATGTTGCCACGCCCGCCACGAGGAGACATCCATCCGCCGCGCAAAATTTACTGTCGGTCGCAGGTATGTCGTGTGCTGTCTTGCCGGGCGGGATTCAGCCCGCCCGGTGGGATGGCGCACCGCTGGCGCCGGGAAACGACAAGGGCGGCGTTTCCATCGCGCGGAAACGCCGCCCCCGTGTTATTGCCGTCAGCCGGCGAGGTCGAAGCGGTCCAGGTTCATCACCTTGCTCCAGGCCGCCACGAAGTCCCGGACGAACTTCTCCTGCGCATCGGCCGCGGCATAGACCTCCGCCAGGGCGCGCAGCTCGGAGTTGGAGCCGAAGATGAGATCGACGCGGGTGGCCGTCCACTTCACCTTGCCGCTCTGGCGATCGCGGCCCTCGAACTCCTCCTCGTCCTTGGATGTCGCACTCCACACCGTGGCCATGTCGAGCAGGTTGACGAAGAAGTCGTTGCTCAAGGTCTCCGGCCGCGCGGTGAACACGCCGTGCCTCGTCTTTCCGACATTGGCGCCCAGCACGCGCAATCCGCCCACCAGCACCGTCATCTCCGGCGGGGTCAGGGTCAGCAGCTGCGCCTTGTCCACCAGCAGCTCCTCGGCCTTCACGCTGTAGCGCGCCTTCTGGTAGTTGCGGAAGCCATCGGCGATGGGCTCCAGCACCGCAAAGGCCTCGACATCGGTCTGCTCCTGCGCGGCATCCATGCGCCCCGGCGCGAACGGCACGCTGATGGCATGGCCGGCCGCCTTCGCCGCCTGCTCGACGGCGGCGCCACCGGCCAGCACGATGAGATCGGCCAGCGACACCTTCTTGCCGCCCGCGGCCGACTGGTTGAACTCGGCCTGGATGCCCTCCAGGGTCTTCAGCACCCGGGCCAGCTGCTCCGGCTGGTTCACCGGCCAGTCCTTCTGCGGCGCCAGGCGGATACGCGCGCCGTTGGCGCCGCCGCGCAGGTCGGAGCCGCGGAAGGTGGAGGCCGAGGCCCAGGCGGTGGACACCAGCTCGCTCACCGACAGCCCGGAGGCCAGCACCTTGGCCTTGAGGGCGGCGATGTCCTGTTCATCGATGAGCGGGTGATCGACCGCCGGGATCGGGTCCTGCCAGATGAGGTCCTCGGCGGGCACCTCGGGACCGAGATAGCGCGCCTTCGGCCCCATGTCGCGGTGGGTCAGCTTGAACCAGGCGCGGGCAAAGGCATCGGCGAACGCGTCCGGGTGCTCCATGAAGCGGCGCGAGATCTTCTCGTAGGCCGGGTCGAAGCGCAGCGACAGGTCGGTGGTCAGCATGGTGGGCACATGACGCTTGGCCGGGTCATGGGCATCGGGTATGGTCGCCCCCGCGCCCTTGGCCACCCACTGATGTGCGCCGGCCGGGCTCTTGGACAGCTCCCACTCGTAGCCGAACAGATTCGAGAAGAAATTGTTGCTCCACTGGGTCGGCGTGGTGGTCCAGGTGACCTCCAGGCCGCTGGAGATGGTGTCGCCGCCCTTGCCGCTGCCGAAGCTGCTCTTCCAGCCCAGGCCCTGCTCGGTGATGTCGGCCGCCTCGGGTTCGGGACCGACGTGGCTCGCCGGACCGGCGCCGTGCGTCTTGCCGAAGGTGTGGCCGCCGGCGATGAGCGCCACGGTCTCCTCGTCGTTCATCGCCATGCGCGCAAAGGTCTCGCGGATATCCTTCGCCGCGGCGATGGGGTCCGGGTTGCCGTTGGGACCTTCCGGGTTGACGTAGATGAGACCCATCTGCACGGCGGCCAGGGGGTTCTCCAGGTTCTCGTGCGCGCCGGAGTAACGCTTGTCCTCCAGCCATTTGTCTTCCCGGCCCCAGTAGATGTCCTTTTCCGGCTCCCAGATATCGACGCGGCCGCCGCCGAAACCGAAGGTCTTGAAGCCCATGGATTCCAGCGCGACATTGCCGGCGAGAATGATGAGGTCCGCCCAGGAAATCTTGCGGCCGTATTTCTGCTTGATAGGCCAGATCAGCCGGCGCGCCTTGTCGAGGTTGACGTTGTCGGGCCAGCTGTTGACCGGGGCGAAGCGCTGGTTGCCGGTGCCGGCGCCGCCGCGGCCGTCACCGGTGCGATAGGTGCCGGCGCTGTGCCAGGCCATGCGCACGAACAGCGGGCCATAGTGGCCGAAATCCGCCGGCCACCAGTCCTGCGACTGCGTCATCAGCGCGCGCAGATCCTGCTTCACCGCCGCCAGGTCCAGCGTCTTGAACTCGGCGGCGTAATCGAAGTCCTCGCCCATCGGATTGGACTTGGCGGAATGCTGGCGCAGGATGTCGAGATTCAGTTGATTCGGCCACCAGTCGCGGTTCGACATGCCACCGCCGGCGGTGTGATGAAACGGGCATTTTCCTTCCGACATGATGCTGCCTCCTGTGGGGTCAAGACGTGTCGTGGTCGTGTGCTGTAGGAATAGCCCTCCCGTGCCCGTTTATCTAATGGGTTGTTTCGAAGAGGTTGATAGCTTTTGGCAATCGGTACGGCCATTCAATGTGCGCCGGGGCTGTTGCCCCTCCCCCATGGACATGGGGGAGGCCGGGAGGGGGGGCCTGGTATACCGCCGTACTCGCGGTCGTGGTCCCTTCTCTCCCAGGGAGACGACTACAGGGACGTAGTCGGTTAGAAACGCAGTGAGCACGTTTCTCAAGGACAGGATGAGGGGAGTTTGAATGTGCGCTGCGCGCGCTGATTTTTGACGGGGGATTCCGTCCCCCTACGCCGGATTACTTTCTTTTGCTCGGCCGAAAAGAAAGTAATCAAAGAAAAGGCCGCCCGACTGCCGCGCCGCTATCGCGGTCCCCTGCGCGTCTCACCCGAATCGGCGCTCGCCTACGCGTCTTCCTGACGCGAAGGCGAGGGCAGGCCATCCCTGGCCTGCCCCCTGCGGGCTTGATCCGATTCGGGCTGCGATGCTCGGCGCGGCTGACGGGGGGTAGTTCGGTAGTTCGGGGTCACGGTAGTTCGGGGTCAGCGGTAGTTCGGGGTCAGAGTAAAAACTCCTCCGAAGTAGTTCGGGGTCAGAGTAAAAACTCCTAGTTCGGGGTCAGAGTAAAAACTCCTCCGAAGGACGAACCTCTACTCCAAACGTGTGAGGTGGGGCAAAGGAGAGTCATCGGTCAGTTCCCTCTAGCATTTGGTCCATTGCTGCCCCGTGATTTTGTTGTCAGGCATCGGGGTGTTACGCAAACATGCCGGGCCGGCTAATGCGGGCGCTGGCGGCATGGCGAGGTTCGATTAGGGATCAAAACGCGGGGGAGATCAAGACTCTGGTGGGGAACGGCTGATCAGGGGCGGGACGGGTTGTGGTTGTTCTGCTTATGGATTGAGATTTGTCTTGTGGAAAACAGAAGGGCCCTGATGGGCCCTTTTGTTTTGGGGTGGAGCGGAAATTGTTGATCCCTCACTCCCCGTTTCCCAATCAAACTCCGAGCAGGCGGCGCGCCAGGAGGGATTGCATGTCGCGCCGGCCATCGGCGATGACGTAGATGTAGACCTTCTGGCTGATGACGCGGTAGATCACTCGATAGGGCTTGAAGGTGGTCTGCCGATAGTCCCTGATGCCGAGGGCAACCAGTTCCTTGGGATAGGTGCCACGCTCGGGGAAGGTGCCCAGGTTTTCGACGATCTCCAGCAAACGATCGAGGACGTAGTCGGCGTTTGCTTTGCTGTCGAATGCGGCGACGTAGTCGTAGATCGACTCCAGGTCCTGCTCGGCACCCAGGGTGAGCAGTACCTCGTATTTTTGACCTGGCATTACCTGGCGGCCTGTTTGGCCCGTAACCTTGCGACAACCTCTCCCGCGGGCCTCACCTTGCCCGCTTCGATCTCGGCGTTACCCAGCGCGAGGATTTTCAGCAGTGCCAATGTTTCCTGTGTTTCTTCGTAGGAGGCCACATCCTGGATGACGGCCTTGGCTTCCCCGTTCTGGGTGATCACCAGCGGCTCCCGCCTCTCGGCCAATTGGGTCAAGACCTCGGCGGCATTTGCCTTGAGATAACTGATGGGTTTGACTTGGGCGGAGTAGCGCATCGCAAATTCCTCTGTACATGCAACGGACTGAATATAGTCCTTTTACGGTCCTTGCACAACGAGCGCCTTGGTTCACCCCACCCTGGCCCTGAGAAACGTGCTCCCTGCGTTTCTAACCGACTACATCCCTGTAGTCGTCTCCCTGGGGGAGAGGGGGCTTGCGCGGGGAATTAAACGAAGCGCGCCTCGCGCACCAGCGGCATGCCGTCGGTTTCCCAGCGGGTGAAGCCGCCGTCGAGGCTGAGGACGTTCTTGAAGCCCATCATCTGCAGCACGGCGGCGGCCATGGCGGAGCGGCCGCCGGTGGCGCAATAGACGACGACCTGGCGTTCGCGGGCGTTGCACAGTTCCGGGAAGTGCTTGGGGTAGGCGGGATCGGCGGCGGCTTCGAGGATGCCGCGCGGCACGACGACGGCACCCTTGATGTGGCCCTGCTCGTTCTCGGAGTGCTCGCGCACGTCGATGAGCAGCATGTCTTCGTTGGCGTCGATTTTGTTCTTCAGTTCCTGCGGGGTGATCTCCTTTATGCAGGACTTGGCGGCGCGGACGAAGTCCATCAGGCCGACGGGCTGCTCGGGTTTGAAAGTGTCGTACATGGGAATCTCCTGAATGCGGTGCGGCAAAAGCGCGCGATTTTACCGGGCTTGCCGTGCCACGCCAAACCACTTTTTCAGAAGTCCTGCTGGTAACCCCACAACACCGCCGGGATCAGCCGATGCCCAGCCAGTCCTCGTAGTCGTCGTAGTCGCCGCCCACCGAGACGCCAGCGAGGCCGATGCCAAACAGGGCGAGGGCGTGGGTCACGGCGGCCTTCCAGCAGCGGCGGATGTCGGTGTTCATGCTGCACCTCCGGGTCTTGCCGGCCCGCGGTGGGCCGGGTTCGTTAGAGGTAATTGCAGCAGGGCGGTGTCGTGCCGGCCAATGGTTTGATTGGATTGACCCGATAGCCGATGCCAATCAGGCACAAGGCCGGCTACCGCCTGGTGGGAGCGAATCGTATTCGCGATGGATTCGTGATGTCGCCAAAATCAGCGAATACGATTCGCTCCTACGAGTGGGGGGCTTATCGCGGCAGAGCCGCTCCCACGATGCAGGGTGCGCACTGCGCACCGAAGAGATGCCGCGGGCCTGCAACGGAGATGAACAGTGCCATGCCGCTATACCTTCAACCGTCAGATGCCGCACATCCGTCTGGCGGCTGGCATGTTCAAAGGTGATGGCGCAAATGTTTCCCTGAGTATCAACATCCATGACGGTATTTTCGTCGAGGTCTTTTGACTCGGCGATATCACCGGCCTTGAATTCGATGTACAGCGTATCTGTATCTGCAAAGTACTGTACTTTCATGGCCTGACTCCTCTGTCGAAGAATGCATTGTGCACGGTTTCGCCATCCGGCGGCAGAATGACTCTCAGATAGCGATTATCCATCGCAGCTATCCTTGCCCAACGGCGGATTCGCCCATCATCCTGTGTCTCTTCCATTTCCGGATGCTGGATAACGTGCTGTATCCACGCATCCCGAATGACGGCGCGATCCTGACGCTGCCTGGTGGCCGCCCCGGGACTTGCCATGGCGGCCGCTGCGGCCCCTACGCATGGTTCGATTTCGGCGCAGGGAACAGCAGCCGTTGCAGCAGCTTGCGCGCCTCGTCGAGCAGCAGGATGGAGGAGGCGACGGCGATGGCGAGCAGCCAGTGCGGCGCTGTCAGGTCGGTGGTATGGAACACGCGCTGCAGCGGCGCCCAGTGCACCACCAGCACCTGCATCAGGGCCACGCCGAGCAGGGCCAGCCACAGTTTGCCGTTACGGAAGAAGTTGCCGTTGAAGGCGCTGCCGTATTCGGCGCGGGCATTGAATACGTTGAACAACTGGAAGAACACGAAGGTGGTAAAGCCCAGGGTGAGGGCGTAGGGCAGCGCGTGGTGTTGCAACGCCCAGTACAACACGCCGAGGGTGCCGACGGTCATGGTGAGGCCGTAGACCAGTAGGCGGCCGATGCGGCCGGCGCTCAGGATGCGTTCGTCGCGCGGGCGCGGCGTTTCCTGCATCAGGCCGGGACGCGCCGGTTCCAGGCCGAGGGTCATCGCCGGCGGGCCGTCCATGATGATGTTGATGAACAGGATCTGGATCGGCGTGAACGGCACCGGCAGGCCGGCCAGCGGCGCGCTGAACACGGTGAGGATGGCGCCGATGTTGGTGGAGAGCTGGAAGCGCACGAACTTGACGATGTTGTCGTAGATGGTGCGCCCTTCCTGCACCGCGCCGACCAGGGTGGCGAAGTTGTCGTCGGTGAGCACCATGTCGGCGGCCTCCCTGGTGACCTCGGTGCCGCTCTGGCCCATGGCCACGCCGATGTCGGCGTTCTTGATCGCCGGCGCGTCGTTGACGCCGTCGCCGGTCATCGCCACCACATGGCCCTCGCCCTTCAGCACGCGCACGATCCGCACCTTGTGTTCCGGCGCCACGCGGGCGAACACCGCGGCGCGGCATATCGCTTCGTTCAGCGCCGCGCCCTCCAGCCGGTCCAGCTCGGCGCCGGTGATCACCTCGCCGTGCAGCCCCAGTTCGCGCGCCACGGCGCGGGCGGTGATGCGGTGGTCGCCGGTGATCATCTTCACCTCGATACCGGCGGAGGCGCACAGCGCGATCGCCTCGCGCGCCTCCGGGCGCGGCGGATCGATGATGCCGATGAGGCCGATGAAGGTGAGGTCGCGGATGTATTCCCTGAGATCGCCGCCGGCATCGAAGCGTGCCGCCGGCACGCGGCCCGCGGCCACCGCGAGGACGCGCATCGCGGCATCGGCCAGGGCCTCGTTTTCCTGCGCCAGCGCCGCGCGCCGCTCGGAATTGATCGCATAGGTACCGTCATCGCCCAGCACACTGCTGCACAGCTCCAGTAGCACGTCCGGCGCGCCCTTGATCCAGATGCTCACCTGATCGCCTTCCAGGTGGAAGGTAGCCATGAACTTGTGCGCGGAATCGAACGGTATTTCCGCCACGCGCGGAAAGCGCCGCGCCAGCCCATCGATATCGATGCCCTGTTCGCTGGCGAGACGGATCAGCGCGCCCTCGGTGGGGTCGCCGATGACGCGGCCGTGTTCCAGCCGCGCGTCGTTGCACAGCACCGCCGGCACCAGCAACGCATCGAGGCCGTGGCTGGGGTCCTGTTCGTTCAGCGTGATGCGGCGACCGCGGAAATACAGCGCGCGGGCGCGCATCTGGTTGAGCGTGAGCGTGCCGGTCTTGTCGGAGCAGATCACCGTGGTGCAGCCCAGCGTCTCCACCGCGGCAAGGCGTTTGACGATGGCGCGCTTCTTCGCCATGCGGTGCATGCCCACCGCCAGCGTGACCGTCACCACCGCCGGCAATCCTTCCGGGATCGCCGCCACTGCCAGCGCGATGGCGGTGAGGATGCTTTCCACCAACGGCTGATCGCGCAGCAGGCCGAGGATGAAGATCAGCGTCACCACCACACCGGCGATGAGCGCCAGCTTCTTGCCCACCTGGTCGAGCTGCATCTGCAACGGCGTCGGATGCTCCTGCGCCGTTTCCAGCAGGCCGGTGAGGCGGCCCATCTCGGTCTGCATTCCGGTGGCGGTCACCAGCAGTTCGATGCGGCCACGCGTCACCACCGTGTTCATGTAGGCCATGTTGCTGCGCTCGGCCAGCGGCACCTCTGCTTGCGCCAGTGCCGCCGCGGACTTACCCACCGGCAGCGATTCGCCGGTCAGTGCCGCCTCGCCCACCTCGGCGCTGTGCGCCCGCAGCACGCGGCCGTCCGCCGGCACCTGATCGCCGGCCTCCAGCAGCACCACATCGCCGGGCACCAGGTGTTCGGCGTCGATCTCTGTGGTCTGCCCAGCGCGGCGCACCACCGCCCGGCGCGACAACATCCGACGCAGCGCGTCCAGCGTCTGTTCGGCGCGGTATTCCTGATAGAAGCCGAGCAGGCCGTTGAGCAGCAGCACGATGAGGATCACCACCGCATCGACCACGTCGCCCACCGTCGCCGCCAGCACAGCGGCACCGAACAGCACCGCCGCGAGCAGGTTTTTGAATTGCGCGAGGAACAGGGCCAGCGGCCCCGGCCTTGGCTGTTCCGCCAAGCGGTTGGGACCGTACTGCGCCAAACGTGCCGCCGCCTCATCCGCACTCAGGCCGCGCGCGGCATCACTGCCCAGTTGCGCGAGGGCCTGCGCGCTGCTCAGCGCGTGCCAGACTGCGGTGTCGTCGCCGCGTGTATCGGTCATGGGGCTGTCGTTCTGGTTGTGAGAAATCATGCGGTGTGGTGCGCGGTGCGCACCAGTAAACAACTGTTTGCCGGGGGGACTCGGCTCCTACACGACGACCACCATGTAGGAGCCCACTCCGTGGGCGAACTGTGCCTCAGCGCTGGCAGCGCGGACAGTAATAGGTGGAGCGCTGGCCGTGGCGCATCTGCTTGATCGTAGCACCACATGCCGGGCACGGCTCACCGGCGCGGCCATACACGCGCAGTTGCTGGGCGAAATAACCGGGCTTGCCGTCACCGCCGGTAAAATCGCGCAGCGTGGTGCCGCCCTGCCGGATGGCCTCGCGCAGCACCTCCTTGATGGCGACAACGAGGCGTGCACAGCGCTCCTGCGACAGCGTACCGGCCGCGCGCGAGGGATGGATGCCGGCGCGGAACAGCGCCTCGCTGGCGTAGATGTTGCCGACGCCAACGACGATCTTGCTGTCCATGATGAACTGCTTGATCGCGGCCTTGCGCTTGCGCGTGGCGCGATACAGATACGCGGCATCGAACTCATCGCCCAGCGGCTCGGGACCGAGGTCGCGCAGCAGTTCATGCTGCGTCGGTTCATCCTTCGTCCACAGCACGGCGCCGAAGCGGCGCGGATCGGTCAGGCGCAGGGCGCGGCCGGAGTCGAGCACCAGATCGAAATGCTCGTGCTTGCCGGCGGGGGCGTTGGCATCGACCAGGCGCAGGCTGCCGGACATGCCCAGGTGCAGGATCAGCGTGCCGTGTGCAAAGCGCAGCAGGAGATACTTGGCGCGCCGCTCCACCGCCTGCACCACGCAGCCGCGCAGCTTGCCGGCAAGCCCGCGCGGCACCGGCCAGCGCAGTTGCGGATGACGCACGATGACATCGACCACGGCATGCCCGGTGAGGTGGGGCGCGATACCGCGGCGGGTGGTTTCGACTTCCGGGAGTTCGGGCATGGATAAATTCAAACCGGGCTGAACAACGCTCCTACGGTTCTTGATCCTGTTGCGGGGCGGACAGCTCCAGCAGCTCCTGCGCCTGGCTGGCGACCAGATGATAGGCCAGACCGAGATCGGGCCGCACCAGCACCAGCTCCGGCTCGCGCGCCGCGATCACGAGGCGCAGCGGCCGCTCCTGTCCGCGCAGGTGCAGCCGCACCTCAGCACCCGTTGCGGCGCCCTTGTATTCGCGCACCTCCATCGCCTGCACGGTCTGCCAGCGCTGCGCCAGTGCGGTGGCGGCGTCGGCCGACCACTGTTCCGGTTTCGGCTCCGGCACCCAGCTGCCGTTGTCGTTGACCAGCACGCGCTGCGGCAGCTCGATGCGCTCCAGCTGCGTGCCGTCCTCCAGCAGGCGCAGGCTGACGTAGCCGCTCCAGTGGCCGATGAGCTGGTAGTAGCGCAGATCGGGGATCAGATGCAGGGTATCGCCGACACGGACATAGCGGCGGTTGTCCAGCGGTGCGGCGGCGCCGAAGTCGATGGTGACATCGTTGAGCTGCAACCGCGCCTTCGGTTCGTCCAGGCCGTAGGTGGCGAGGTCGAGACCGGTGATGGGCTGCTGGTTGAGGCTGTCGATGGCGGCGACGCTGACGATGGCATCGGTACGGACGGTATTGGCCGGTGCCGCCTGCGGCGCGGTCAGCTGCCAGCGGCCATCGCGGCGCACCATTTCCAGCAACCCGGCCGGACGTTCGATGCGGATATGCTCGATGGCCGCGGGGTCGAGCCCGGTGATCTTCACCGCCTGCGGCTCGGGACTGCGCCCCGGCTCCAGCCAGGCCAGCAGGCCGAGCCCCGCCACCACCAGCAACAACACCAGATTGAGCAGATTGCGCTTGTTCATGCTGCCCCGCCGATTAACGCTTGCGACGCTTCAGCCAGATCACCACACCGGCGATCACCAGACCGCCGGGGATGAGGAACAGGAAGCTGACGCCGATGATGCCGGACAGCAACGGCGACAGCTCCAGGCGCGTGTCGACGGCGGCCTTGGGCGGGATGTGCATCAGCGCATCGTCATGGCTCAGCCAGTTGATCAGACGCTCGCCCAGCTCCAGATTGGCGCCGTTGCCGAGATAGGCGTTGGCGAGGAAATCGCCGTCGCCGATCACCACCACACGCTGCTGCGGTCCGGCTGCGTCGTGATCATCCGCCGCGGGTTCCTTGTTGTCTTGCGTGTCCATTTCCGCCGCCGGACGCGTCCGCTCCAGCGCAACGGCCAGCGTGAGCGGGCCGGCGACGTCGCTGCCGGCGTCGTAGCTGATCGCCCCCTGCATCACGCCGGTCTCCGCCCAGGCGCGCGGCACGGTGCGCAGGAACGGCGTCGCCTGCCACGTCTCGCCCGCCTTGCCGGCATCGATGGCGGCGGCGAAGGGGAACAGGGTCACGCTGGCGAGGTCGCGCACGATGGCGTGCTGCGGATATTCCACCACCACCGAGAACGCGGCGTTGTCGATACCGAGCAGTTGCGTGGTCGGGTCGACCACGGTGCCGGGATGGAAGGCGAGCCCCAGTTGCGCCGCCAGCGGATCGAGCTGGTGGCGTCCCTCCGGTTCGGCCAGCCACAGCAGGTTGCCGCCGCGTTCGACATAGTCCTGTATCAGGCGCACCTCGCCGGGGAACAGATCCACCTGCGGACTGGCGATCACCAGCAGCGAGGCGTCGGCGGGGATCTCCGGCGTGGCGGTGAGATTGAGACGGGCGAGATGAAAACCCTTGTTGCGCAACTGCTCGCCGAAGGCGCCGTAGTCGTGATTGGCGCCGCCTTCCGGGTTGCGCTCGCCGTGCCCCTCCAGGAACAGCACCTTGCGCTCGGCGCTGCGCGCCAGCTTGTGCAGGGTGTTGGTCAGCGCCTGCTCGGTCAGCTGCTGCACGTGCAGCTTGCGGCCCTGATACTCCACCACCATCTCGCCATCCATGCTGATCCCTTCGTCGCGCACGCGATCGGGCGCCATGTCCGGGTCGACGAAATTCAGCGTCAGGTCCGGCTTGTGGCGCTGATAGCGCCCGACCAGGTCGCTGATCTGGCGCCGCGTCGCCACCAGTTCGCTCTGGCGCGCAAAGGCGGTGATGCGGATCGGGTCCTGCAGCTCGGCGAGCAGTGCCACACTGGCCGGCGCCAGGGTATGGCGGCCGGCGGCGGTCCAGTCGGCCTGGAAGTGGTAGCGCGTGCTGAGCCAGGCGACGAGGCCGACGGCGGCGAGGAACAGCACGGCAAACGAGGCGCCTTGCAGGCGCAGGAGACGGCGGTTTTTCTTGTTCGCTTCCATGGTGTTGTTAAAGACCGTTGTGTCCGCAAATAAACGCAAATAGACGCGAATCCTTGGAACTGTTCACTGGACTGCGACTCGGGTGACACCACTGCCCATGGCCATACGGCCAACATTCACGTGCATTTGCGTTCATTCGCGGAAAGTGGTTGCTGTCAATGTTGCAGGCGGTCGGCGTCGAGACGGCGCACCGCGAAGACCAGGAACACGGCGATGAACAGCAGGTAGTACACCAGGTCGCTGCTGTCGAAGATGCCGCGCAGCAGGGCTTCGTAGTGCTGCTGCAGCGACAGCCAGGCGAAGATGCCGCGCGAGCCGGAATCGTCCACCGCATTGCCGGCCAGATTGATCACCCACAGCAGCAGCAGCGCGCCGAAGCTGGCCACCGCCGCCACCGTCGGCTGCGCGGTCAGCGTCGAGATGTACAGACCCAGCGCGGCGAAGGCGGCCAGCATCAGGAACAGGCCGAGCAGGCCGCTGGCGAACTGGCCGAGGTCGAGACTGCCGGCGACGAGCAGCGACAGCGGCATCAGCGCGATGAGGCCGAGCATGATCGAGAGAAACGCCATCACGCCGAGATACTTGCCGAGGATGATCTCGCTCATCGACACCGGCGCCGAGAACAGCAGCGGCAGGGTGCGCGCGCGGCGCTCGTCGCTCACCAGGCGCATGGTGATCAGCGGGACCACCAGCAGCATGACGATGCCGGCGCTGCCGAACAGCGGCGCGACGATCACCTCGGCCAGGCCCGGCGGCGACTGCATCAGCGCAATCTGCGGCTGCAGGCGGATGTACTGATCCAGTTGCGACAGGAACAGCCAGGCGAGGATGAACTGCACCACGGCCAGGATGCTCCAGGCCAGCGGCGAGAGGAACAGGGTGCGCAATTCGCGCATGGCGATATGGCCGATCATCATGCCGCCTCCTCCGCCACGTCATTGCGCGTGAGCTGCACGAAGATGTCCTCCAGCGAGGCATGTTCCGGGGTCAGCTCCAGCAGGCCCCAGCCGTGCTGCACCGCCGCCGCCGCCACCGCCTCGGCCGGGTTCACCTCCGGCGCGTGATGCAGGCGGAAGCGCCCCTCCTCCAGCAGCTCGACCTCCTGCACGCCGTCGATGGCGTGCAGCCGCGCCGCCTCGGGCGGGAAGCGCAGCACCACGCGCAGTGCCGCATGTTGCATGCGCCGGGTGAGGCCATCGATGCTGTCGGTGAGCACCAGCTCGCCCTTGTTGATGATCTGCACGCGGTCGCAGGTGGCCTGCACCTCGGGCAGGATGTGGGTGGAGAGGATCACGCTGTGCTCCGCCGACAGCTCGCGGATGAGGCTGCGGATCTCGCGGATCTGGATCGGGTCGAGGCCGACGGTGGGCTCGTCCAGGATCACCACCGCCGGGGCGTGGATGATCGCCTGGGCGATGCCGACGCGCTGCTGGTAGCCCTTGGACAGGTTGCCGATGAGGCGGCGGCCGACGTCGGCCAGGCCGCAACGCTCGCGCGCCGTCGCCACCGCGGCGCGCACCCGCGCACCCGGGATGCGGTTGAGGCGCGCGCAGTAGGTGAGGTATTCGTCCACCGTCAGCTCGCGGTACACCGGCGGCTGCTCCGGCAGGTAGCCCAGCGCCGCCTTGGCGCGCAGCGGCTCGTCGAGCAGGTCGACGCCGTTGATCAGCACGCGGCCTTCGCTGGGGGCGAGGTTGCCGGTGATCATCTGCATGGTGGTGGATTTGCCGGCCCCGTTGGGACCGAGGAAACCGAGCACCTCGCCGCGGCGGACCTGGAAGCTGAGGTCGTGCACGGCGCGGTGGGTGCCGTAATAGCGGGTCAGGTGTTGTACGTCGATGAGGGTATCCGTATCCATGATGCTCGGGTTATTTATTGATTTATCGCGGGATTAGTTTATCATCCCGCGGGGTTATTCGGTCCGGCCAGACACAGGCAGCGGCATCCGCCGCCAAAGACACTATAAACGGGCCGTAAGTTCAGCACACCACAATACGCCATGAAACAAGAGACCGTACACACCGCGGAGGGGGCGGGAAGGGTCTGCGCACGCTATGGTTTCGATGCCGCGGCGCGCCGCCATCGACTCGAACTGCTGGAACTCGGCGATGCCGACCAGCACTGGGCGCAGCGCCTGCAACAGGAGGTGATTGCGCCGCAGGTGGACGCGCTGGTGGAACGCTTCTACGACTTCCAGCAGCGCTTCCCCGAGATCATGCGCGCCATCGGTAACCGCGACAATCTCGCGCACCTCAAAAACACCCAGCGCCGCTACCTGCTCAGCCTGGGACACGACTTCTCCGGCGAGGACTATTTCGGCGAGCGCCTGCGCATCGGCGAGATCCATGCCCAGCGCAACATCCCCCTCAGCCTGTACCAGGCCTCCTACCGCCACCTGCAACAACTGCTGGTCGAGGCCATTCCCGCCGCCATCCCGCCGGGCAGCGCCGAGCACCTGGCACTGTGCGGCTTCATCAGCAAGATCACCGCCCTCGACATGACCCTGGCCATCGAGACCTATCATTCGGTGCGGATGGCGGACCTGCGCGAGACGGTGGACAACCTGCAAAGCGAACACTGGCGTCTGCACGAAAAGGTTGGCCGCGATACCCTCACCGGGCTGGCCAACCGCGAATCGGCGCTGAACGAACTGGAAGCCGCGCTGGCCACGGTAGGGAAACGCAACACCCAGCTGTGCCTGATCATGTCCGATGTGGATCACTTCAAGCAGATCAACGACACCTACGGCCACCTCACCGGCGACAAGGTGTTGCAATGCGTCGCCGCCAAGCTGCAACAGCTGCTGCGCGAGTTCGACATCGTCGGCCGCTTCGGCGGTGAGGAGTTCATCATCGTGCTGGATGACACCCCGCTGGAGGTTGCGCGCAAGGTGGCCGAACGCCTGCGCCGCGGCGTCGAGCAGGAGCTGGTGCAGTGCGATGAGCAGAACATCCGCCTCACCATCAGTCTGGGCCTGACCCGGGCGACGGCACGCGACGACGTGCGCGGCCTGATCCGCCGCGCCGACGATGCCCTGTATCAGGCCAAGGAGGAGGGCCGCAACCGCGTGGTGGTGATCTGACGCCAAATCTGCGTTGAGACCGTACAATAGCCGCCACGCTTTCGTACGGACCCTCCCTGATCATGCTGTTTCTCGGCGTCGACACCGGCGGCACCTTCACCGACTTCGTGCTGTACGAAGACGGTGCACTGCGCATCCACAAGGTGCTGTCCACCCCGGAGGCGCCGGAGCGCGCCATCCTGCAAGGCATCGGCGAGCTCGGCCTGATGGAGCGGCTGCACGAGCTGCACCTGGTGCATGGCTCCACCGTCGCCACCAACGCCGCCCTGGAAGGCAAGGGCGTGCGCACCGTCTACATCGGCAACCGCGGCCTCCGGGATCTGCTCACCCTCGGCCGCCAGGCGCGCGCCGAACTGTACAACCTGCAACCTACACCTGTGCCGCCGCCGGTGCCGCCCGAGCTGTGCGTGGAAACCGGCGGTCGCCTGGGCGCGGACGGCAGCGTAGTGGAAGACCTGACCGATGACGATCTGGCCGCCCTGCGCCGCACCATCGAGCGGCTGGCGCCGCGCGCCGTGGCCATCAACCTGCTCTACTCCTGGCGCGACGACCGCTTCGAGCGCGCCATCGAGCAGGCCCTGACCGAAAACCTGTTCATCTCCCGCTCCTCCGCCGTGCTGCCCGAGATCCGCGAATACGAGCGCGGCATCGCCACCTGGCTCAATGCCTGGGTGGGGCCGCTGGTGGAAGGCTATCTGCATCGCCTGAAGCACGCCCTGCCGTGTGCGCGGGTGGCGGTGATGCAGAGTTCGGGCGAGACGGCGGACGCGGCGCAGGCCGGCCGACAGGCGGTGCGCATGCTGCTGTCGGGACCGGCCGGCGGCCTGGTGGGGGCGCGCTTCGTGGCGGCGCAGGCCGACCGCCGGCAACTGCTCACCTTCGACATGGGGGGCACCTCCACCGACGTCGCCCTCATCGACGGCGAGCTGCGTCTCACCAGCGAGGGGCGCATCGGCCCCTGGCCGGTGGCGGTGGCACAGGTGGACATGCACACCATCGGCGCGGGCGGCGGCTCGCTGGCCTGGATCGACGGCGGCGGCCTGCTGCAGGTGGGGCCGCAGTCCGCGGGAGCGGCGCCGGGACCGGCCTGTTACGGCCACGGCGGCACCCAGGCCACCGTCACCGACGCCAACCTGGTGCTGGGCCGGCTGTTGCCCGGCGCCTTTCTCGGCGGCGGCCTGCGCCTCGATGCGGCGGCGGCGCGCGCCGCCGTGGCGCGGCTGGGCGAGTCGCTGGGGCTGGGGGTGGAGGAGACCGCCGCCGGGATCGTGCGCCTGGCCGACGAGCACATGGCGCGGGCGCTGCGCGTGATGTCGGTGCAGCGCGGCGTCGACCCGCGCAGCCTGACCCTGGTGTCCTTCGGCGGCGCCGGCGGCCTGCATGTCTGCGCCCTGGCCGAGAGCCTCGGCATGCGCCAGGCCCTGGTGCCGGTGCATGCCGGCGTGCTGTCGGCCCTGGGAATGCTGGCGGCGCCCCCGGGACGCCAGCTGTCGCGCACCGTCACCGGCCTGCTGGCCGACCTGGGCCCGACGCTGGAGCAGCATTACGCGGAGCTGATGGCGGAGGGCGGCCGCGCGCTGGCGGCCGAGGGGGTGGACCCCGCCACCGTGCAGGCGCGCCGCAGCCTCGACCTGCGTTACCGCGGCCAGTCCTACACCCTCAATATCCCGTGGAGCGATGTCGCCTCCGCCAGCGAGGCCTTCCACATTGCCCACCAGGGCCGCTTCGGCCATCGCCTCGCCCTGCCGGTGGAACTGGTGAACGTGCGCCTGGCGCTCGCCGCGCCGGCCTTGCCGCTGCAGCTGGCAGCCGCACCGCGAAGTGCGGCAGAGTGCGCGGGTCATGCCACGCTATACGGGGTAAGGGAGGAGGCGAGCATCTGGCAGCGGGAGGCCCTGGCCATGGGCCAGGTCATCGACGGCCCGGCCCTGATCACCGAGCGGGTGTCGACCACCTATCTGGCGCCGGGTTGGCGCTGCCGGGTGGATCCGGTGGGTAATCTGATACTGGATTATCGGGCTTAGGCGGTACGGGCAGTATCCAGACTGGGGCCCCCGCTGCCCATGACGGTGGCGAGACTGTCGCCGGCCCAGCGCACGGCATCAAGGTAAGCCTGGCGGTAGGTCAGGCTGTCCAGGCTTTGGCACAGCTTGTCCCAGGCGCCCCACTCGTACAGCAATACCTGCTCCAACACGTGGCCGAGGTGGCCGTCGCGCGTGCGCAGTGCCGCCTTCACTTCCTCTACCAGGGGTAGCTCGTTCAAGACTTCCTCCATCGGCTGATCCATCAGCGCATCCATGGCCGACAGCAGGCCGACGGTGAAGAAGCGATCCAGTCCTTCGTGGCGGTATGCAGCACCGAGCAGTTCGCACATGCGTGCGCGCACCAGCGCCGTCACCACCAGCTCACGCGGCTTGTCGTCGATGCGGGTGAACAGGATCAGGGTGATCCAGTTCTTGATGGTGTTGGCGCCGATGATCACCAGGGCGCGGCGCAACGACTCCACCTTGCGGCGGATGGCGACGCAGGGCGAGTTGACATAGCGCAGCAGGCGATAGGTGAGCGCGGCGTCCTGCGCCACCAGTTTTTCCAATTTATTGATGTCGGTCTCGGGGCGTTGCAGCTCCGCCAGCAGATTCATCAGCACCAGGCGATTCACCGGCCGGCTGCGGCCGCGCACGATGTTCGGTTTGCAGAAGAAGTAGCCCTGGAAGTAATCGAAGCCGAGCTGCTTGCAGCGCTCGAACTCGTCGTGGCTTTCCACCTTTTCGGCCAGCAGGCGCACCTTGTGGCGCTTCAGCTGTGCCACCCGCTCCGTCAGCGCATCGGGGTCGACGCCGAGCACATCGACCTTGATGATGTGGGCGAGCTCCGCCAGTGGCTCCAGTTCCGGGCGGTAGACGAAATCATCCAGCGCGATGATGTAGCCGTTCCGCGCCAGCCGGCGCAGCGCTTCGATCACCGCCGCATCGGGTTCGATGTCCTCCAGAACTTCCAGCACCACACGCTTGTGGGAAAACGGCAGCGGCTTGTCGCCGACGAGAAAGCTGCGGCTGAGATTGATGAAGGCGGGATAGCGGCCGGAAATATTCTCCAGCCCCAGTTCGAGGAAGGCATTGAGGATCACCTCGCCGGTGGCCTGATCGCCGTCGAGGAATTGCGCCTGGTTGTGCAGGCTGCTGCGGTAAAGGAGTTCGTAACCGACGACTTCCAGTTTGCGGTTGTAGATGGGCTGGCGCCCGACGAATATTTCATCCATGGTCCTGACCGTCCTTGCAGCCCTGCCTGGTCATTGTGCCACTGGTGGCCAGGCGGCGGAAGGAGACTATAGTCACTTCCCCGGCATGGATACAAATCGTGCAGAAACCATGATCGGCAAAGGGGATCTGGCGGGTGGACGGCGCTTTTCCATTTCACGGCGGTTATTGCCACCCTGCGGTCCCGAAAACGAAAAGCCCGGCTTGTGCCGGGCCTTTCGTTTCGGAGGCGAGGAAGCGTTTATTTGATCTTCGCTTCCTTGTACACCACATGCTTGCGGGCGACGGGATCGAACTTCTTGATCTCCATCTTCTCGGGCATGGTGCGCTTGTTCTTGGTAGTGGTGTAGAAATGACCGGTGTCGGCAGTGGACACCAGCTTGATCTTGTCACGTGCGCCCTTGGCCATGGCTTATCTCCTCAGACCTTCTCGCCGGCGGCACGCAGTTCGGCCAGAACGGCGTCGATGCCCTTCTTGTCGATGGTGCGCATGGCCTTGGTGGAAACACGCAGGCGGACGAAGCGGTTTTCGCTCTCGACCCAGAAGCGGTGGCTCTGCAGGTTGGGCAGGAAGCGACGGCGCGTCTTGTTGTTGGCGTGCGATACGTTGTTACCGGTCATCGGGCCCTTGCCCGTAACCTTACATACTCTGGACATGATTCTTGCCTCCGAAGGGAATTCTTTCCCGCCTCCCGGCGAGGAGCCGCGTTTTATACCAGATACCGCCCCTCAGATCAAACCCCGCTCCGCCAGGGAGACGATTTCGCCGTCGCCGACGACGAGGTGATCCAGCACCCGGATCTCCACCAGGGCCAGCGCCTCCTTGAGGCGGCGGGTGATGGATTCGTCGGCCCGGCTCGGCTCCGCCACGCCGGAGGGGTGGTTGTGGGCCAGGATCAGGGCCGCGGCATTATGGCCCAGGGCGCGCTTGACCACCTCGCGCGGGTGCACCGAGGCGCCGTCGATGGTACCGCTGAACAGCTCCTCGAAGGCGATGACGCGGTGGCGGTTGTCCAGGAACAGGGCGGCGAACACCTCGTGGCCATAGCCGCGCAGACGGGCGGCGAGGAAGCGGCGGGTGTCGTCCGGTGAGGTCAGGGCGTCGCCGCGTTGCAGGGTGGCGAGCAGGTGGCGCCGTCCCAGCTCCAGGGTGGCCTGCAACTGGACATACTTGGCCGCGCCCAAGCCCTTGTGGCGGCAGAAGTTTTTGCAGTCGGCCTCGAGCAGTGGACGCAGCCCGCCGAAGTCGCCGATGAGCTGCCGCGCCAGGTCCACCGCACTCAGGCCCGCCACTCCGGTGCGCAGGAAGATCGCCAGCAGCTCGGCGTCGGACAGGGCCGCAGCGCCCCGCTGCAACAATTTCTCCCGCGGCCGTTCCGCTGCCGGCCAGTCCCTGATGGCCATGGTTCACCTCCTTGTGTGAGGCTAAGAGGGTACGGGATACGAAATACGGATACAACCGGGAAAAGGGCGAATTGCGAGGATGAAGTGCGCTGCGCGCTCATCTTCCCGCCCCTTTCCCCTCGCACCTCGTACCTGCCTTCTTTATACTTCACGGCCATGAACGGGTTAGTGAACAGACACATACTCCTCGGCGTCACCGGCGGCATCGCCGCCTACAAGGCCGCCGAACTGGTGCGGCTGCTGCGCCGCGCCGGGGCGGAGGTGCGGGTGGTGATGACCCGCGGCGCCACCGAGTTCGTCACCCCACTGACCTTCCAGGCCCTGTCCGGCCATCCGGTGCGCACCGAGCTGTTCGATGCCGCCGCCGAGGCGGGCATGGATCACATCGAACTGGCGCGCTGGGCCGACCTGATCCTGGTGGCCCCGGCCAGCGCCGATTTCCTCGCCCGCCTGGCCGGCGGCCGTGCCGATGACCTGCTCGCCACCCTGTGCCTGGCGAGCGGCGCACCCATCGCCGTGGCCCCGGCCATGAACCAGCAGATGTGGCAGGCGCAGGCGACGCAGGACAACGTGCAGCGCCTGGCGGCCCGCGGTGTGCACCTCTTCGGTCCCGCCTGCGGCGAGCAGGCCTGCGGCGAGGTCGGGCCGGGCCGCATGCTGGAGCCCGCCGAGCTGCTGCGCCTGGCCGGCGAGCTGTTTGCCAGTGGTCCCCTGGCCGGCGTGCGCGCCCTGGTCACCGCCGGCCCGACGCGGGAGGCCATCGATCCGGTGCGCTTCATCAGCAACCGCAGTTCCGGCAAGATGGGCTTCGCCGTGGCCGCGGCGCTGGCGGTGGCCGGCGCGGAGGTTGTTCTGGTGGCCGGTCCCGTGGCCCTGCCCACACCGGCGGGGGTGCGGCGCATCGACGTGGAAAGCGCGGCGGAGATGCTGGCGGCGGTGGAGGCGGAACGGTTCGATCTGCTGGTGGCGGCGGCAGCGGTGGCCGACTACCGCCCCGCCACCGTCGCCGACACGAAGCTAAAGAAGGAACAGGCCGGCATGACGCTGGATATGACGCGCAATCCGGATATCCTGGCAACAGTCAGTGCAACGCGGCCGGAGGTCTTCACCGTGGGCTTTGCCGCCGAAACCGACGACCTGGAGCGTTACGCGCGCGGCAAGCTGGCGCAGAAGGGCTTGGACATGATCGCCGCCAATTGGGTCGGCGCGGGGCGGGGCTTCGAAACCGAGCACAACGCCCTGCAGGTCTTCTGGGCGGATGGAGGAGCCACGCTGGAAGAAGCGCCCAAAACCGAACTGGCGCGGCAACTGGTGGCACTCATCGGCGCACGCTACGCCGCGGCCAGCCAAACGTAAAAACGCACAAACGCCGCAACAGGAAGGCTATATGCGCAAAATTGAATTGAAAATCCTCGATTCCCGCATCGGCAGCGAGTTTCCCCTGCCGGCCTACGCCACCCGCGGCTCCGCCGGCCTCGACCTGCGCGCCTGTATCGACGCCCCGCTGGAGGTCAAGCCGGGCGAGTCCCACCTGATCCCCACCGGCATCGCCATCCATATCGGCGATCCGTCACTGGCGGCAGTCCTGCTGCCGCGTTCCGGCCTGGGCCACAAGAAAGGTATCGTGCTGGGCAACCTGGTCGGTCTCATCGACAGCGACTATCAGGGCCAGATCTTCGTCTCCTGTTGGAACCGCTCCGGCGATTCCTTTACCATCAACGCCGGTGAGCGTATTGCACAAATGGTGTTCATCCCCGTGGTCCAGGCGGATTTCGAGGTGGTGGACGATTTCGAGGCGAGCGCACGCGGCAGTGGCGGTTTCGGCCACACTGGCCACAACTAGCTCGGCATAACCAGGAAGTGATGCCGTGAAATCTCTCTTCAGCAAATTCCGCAAAAACTCCGACGAGGAACCTGCACCGGCCGCCGCCGCGGCGCCGGAGCAGAAAAAGCCCTCACGGGGCCTGACCATCCGTGTCCTGGTCATGCCCCTGCTGCTGACCAGCCTGATAACTCTGGTGGTCGTGGCGGCGCTGGTCTACCTGCAGTTCTCTCTGGTGGGTCTGGAGCGACGCGACGCCATCACCCACGCCGAGACGGATCGCTTGGCCGCTGTCCTGGCCGGCCGACTGCGCGGCTATACCGATGTCATCGCCGCGGCCGGACGCGCGCCGGCGGTCGTCGCGGCCTTGAAGGCCGGCGACCAGACGGCATTGGACGAGCACGTTGCGCGCCTGCGCGTCCTGTTTCCTTCGGTGCTGCGTATCCGCTTCATCGCCCGCGGCGATGACCGGCTGGATGAAAACGCAGTCCCGCCGCTGAGTTATGCCTGCCTGGAGCTGGCCCGCACCGCCGAGGCCGGGCAGGAACCGCCGGTGGAGGCCCATCTCTATGGCACCAAGGTACAGCATGTGGATCTGCTGCGGCCGGTGGTGGGAGATAAAGAGATCGTGGGCAGCCTGCTGGTCACGCTGGACGTCGCCGTGCTGCGCGAATGGCTGCGGCCGCTGCTGAACGGAGGGGGGGGTTACGTGGAGTTGCGCCAGGGCACCGGGGACAAGCATCTGATGCTGGCGGCGCTGGGCGATGCCGGGCTGCAGGCCACACCGGCCACCTATGCGGCACCTGTCGCCGGTACTGCCTGGAGCCTCGTCTATTGGGCGCCGGGCAGCGTGGCGACCGTCAGCACTGCCGAGCAGGTGGGCCTGCTTACCGTATTCGGCGTGGCACTGGTGGTACTGATCGTCGCCTTTGTACTGTTTACCACCCTTGCCGGCCGCATCGTGCGCGGCGATCTGGTAGCCGTGGTAAAGCAGGCGGTGGAGATGTGGAGCGGCCGCCGCCAGCACAATTTCGACGTAAAGCTGGCCGAGTCGCTGGAGGTGCTCAACGCACTGGAGCAGCATCTGGCGACCCAGCAGCCCAGGGCGGTCCACCCCGATGCCGCCAGGGCGGCGGCGATGCAGCAGCAGGAGCAGGGCATCATCGTCGATGAGCCGCCGGAAGGTGACGACATGCCTTCTTCCCTGATGTTCATGGCCCAGGACGCCGTGCAGGTGGAAGAGCTGGGTGCCTTGGCCACCCGTCTGGGCGGCGGCAAACCCGACGACAAATCCAAATAATTCCCGCCCGGCGCCACCGGGCAGCACGCCCGCGGCGGGATTACCCGATATCACTGCCCGTACAACCCGAACCTGACCATCATGACCTTGGACATTACCGCCGCGATGAACAACGCGCGTGTTCTCGCCGAAGCCCTGCCTTACATCCGCCGTTTCGCCGGCAAGACCATCGTCATCAAGTACGGCGGCAACGCCATGACCGAGGAACGCCTCAAACATGGCTTCGCTCAGGACGTGGTGCTGATGAAGCTGGTGGGCATGAATCCGGTGGTGGTGCACGGCGGCGGCCCGCAGATCAATGACCTGCTCAAGCGCATCGGCAAGCAGGGTGAGTTCATCCAGGGCATGCGCGTCACCGACCGCGAGACCATGGATGTGGTGGAAATGGTGCTGGGCGGCCTGGTCAACAAGGAGATCGTCAACCTTATAAATCAGCACGGCGGCCGTGCCGTCGGCCTCACCGGCAAGGATGGCGGCCTGATCAAGGCCAAGAAGCTCTTGATGAAGAGCCGCGACAAACAGGACGAGCTCATCGACCTCGGCCTGGTGGGCGAGGTGACCGAAATCGATCCGGCTCTGGTGGCGCTGCTCGACACCCAGGACTTCATTCCGGTCATCGCCCCGGTGGGCGTGGGTGATGACGGCCAGTCCTACAACATCAACGCCGATCTGGTAGCCGGCAAGCTGGCGGAAACGCTGAAGGCGGAAAAGCTGATCCTGCTCACCAACACCACCGGCGTACTGGACAAGAACGGCAATCTGCTCACCGGGCTCACCGCCAGCCGTGTCGACGAACTGATCGCCGACGGCACCATCAGCGGCGGCATGATCCCCAAGATCGACATGGCGCTGGAGGCGGTGAAGAACGGTGTGAAATCCAGCCACATCATCGACGGCCGCGTCGAACACGCCCTGCTGCTGGAAATCTTCACCGATGCCGGCGTCGGCACCCTGATCAGGAACGGTTAATCATGAGCAACGACAAACCCTCGCGCCGCCAGCAGATCCTCGAGGCGCTGGCTCACGAGCTGGAAACCAGCCCCGGCGAGCGCATCACCACCGCCAGCCTGGCCCGTGCCGTCGGCGTGTCGGAAGCGGCGCTGTATCGTCACTTCCCCAGCAAGGCCAAGATGTTCGAGGGCCTGATCGAGTTTCTGGAGGACACGGTGTTCGGCCTCATCAACCGCATCCTGGCCGATGAGAAAGACGTTGTGGCGCGCTGCGAAAAGATCATGGCGGTGCTGCTTGGCTTTTCCGCGCGCAATCCCGGCATTACCCGCATCCTGGTGGGTGACGCCCTGGTGGGTGAAACGGAACGCCTGCGGGTGCGTGTCGGTCAGTTCTACGACCGCATCGAAACGCAGTTCAAGCAGGTATTGCGCGAAGGGGAACTGGCCGGACGCCTGCCTGCCGGTGCGCCGGTAGCGGCAATGGCCGGGCTGCTGGTCGCGGCAGCCCACGGCCGCATGGCGCAGTTCGTGCGCAGCGGCTTCAAGCGCTCGCCGGTGGAGATGTGGGAACAGCAGTGGCCGCTGCTGGCGCGCGGCCTGTTCTGACCGGCGAGCCGGGGATTGATATCCCTTACTGCGGCTTGATGCCTTTCAGTTCGCGGTAGCGCCGCAGGTCGGCTTCGTACTTCTCCAGTATCCGCGCCTTTTCCTGCTTCTTGTTGTCGATGTATTCGTGCTTGTCCGCGATCTGCCGCTCCAGCGAGGCCATGTCCTCCTTCAGATCGGCAGGCAGCGGATTGCCGGCGCGTTCCAGCCCTGCCGCACGCTTTTTCAGGTCATCCAGCTTGCGGGTCAACTGTGTGATGGTGGCACCGGAGATCTCGATGGTGGCATCGATGGAACCGGTGGCGCGATCACGCGAGGCCAGCACATCCGCCTCGGTGGTGAAGGTGGACAACAGCATGCGATCGTAAGCCGCCTGCTCCTCCTGGCGCCTTTTCTCCTCCCGCGCACGCGCCTCCTCCGCCTCCTTGGCAAGGCGTTCCTGCTCCAGCTCCTCCGCCGTCTTGGCGCGCTCCTTCACCTCGACGGTAATGCCGCGTTCGTTGAGGGTGCGGGTTTCCTTCTGGGCATATTCCGGCGGCACCACGTTGCCGCACTCGCGTACCCCTTCCTTGTTGGTCCAGCACTTGATGGCGGCAAAGGCGCTGCCCGGCAGCGCCAGGCTCAGGGCAATGAACAGCGTCGGCAGGCGCAAAAACTGGATACTCATGACAGACAATCTCCCACGGGTCGCGGATGGCAATGGCTACAGTATACTGCCACTCACCCTAGCGTCAGTTGAACTCCATCGTGGATCTGCCACAACATCTGCTGCTGTTTGCCGTTTCCCTCATCGCCAACGCCTTCTCCGCCTTTGCCGGCGGCGGCGCGGGACTGCTGCAGCTGCCGGTGCTGATCTTTCTCGGCCTGCCCTTCGCCATTGCCCTGGCCACCCACAAGATTGCCAGCGTGGCGCTGGGCGTGGGCGCCACGGTGCGCCACCTGAAAAGCTCGCATCTGGAACGGCGCTTCGTGCTGTTCATCCTCGCCTGCGGCCTGCCCGGCGTGGCCATCGGCGCCAGCCTGATCCTGCACGTGCCGGGACGCGGCGCCGAGATCGCCCTCGGGCTGCTGACCATCGGCCTGGGCGTGTATTCCGCCCACAAAGGGCAACTGGGGCAGGAATATGCGCCGCAACACCGCAGCGGCACGGGGCTCTGGCTGGGCGGTCTGGGCCTGTTCGCCATCGGCGTGATCAACGGCTCGCTCACCTCCGGCACCGGTCTGTTCGTGACGCTGTGGCTGGTGCGCTGGTTCGGCCTCGACTACCAGCGCGCCGTGGCCTACACGCTGGTGCTGGTCGGCCTGTTCTGGAACGGCACTGGTGCCGCCGTGCTCGGCACCCTCGGCGAGGTGCGCTGGGACTGGCTGCCGGCGCTGCTGCTCGGTTCGCTGCTGGGTGGTTATCTGGGCGCCCATCTGGCCATCGCCAAGGGCAACCGCTGGATCAAGCGCGCCTTCGAGGTGGTGACCGTGCTGGTGGGGGGGAAGCTGCTGATCGGTTAAGGAAGGTCTGAATAAGTCCATCCTGGACTTCTCAGGTCGCTCCCGCCCCTCCCTGGGCTGCGCGACATAAGTCCATCCGTGGACAAAACCACGCCAAGCGAAAAGTGTGATTTTCGCTCGGCTTCATTTTTCAACGACTTATCGTCGTTGAAAAATGGCGGCACATCCCTGTGCCGCGGAAGCTCTGAACTTATTCAGAGCTTCCTTAAACGTCAGAAAACCATTCGCGTCCGCAAATGAACGCGAATGGACGCAAATCAGGCAGCTACAAGGCCGATTCAGGCCGTGAGCCGTTCCAGTTCGCCGAGCAGGCGCAACGCCGCGTCGTTGCTGGTGCCGCAGCTGTCGGGACGGGGAGGAAAGCCGCCGCACACGGCGGGCCGCAGGGGCGAGCCGAACAGGCGGCAGCGGTTGTGATCATCGAGCTGGATGCAGCGCACCCCGGCGGGCTTGCCGCCGGGCATGCCGGGGATAGGCGAGGAGATGGACGGTGCGATGCAGCAGGCACCGCAGCCGGGACGACAGTCCACGTCTTACTTCACGCCGTATTCGGCGCGATAGGCACGCACCGCATCGAGATGCTGGCCGAGGGTCGCATCGCCTTCCAGGAACTGCATCAGGTCGGCCAGGGTGATGATGCTCACCACCTGCATGCCGAAGTTCTGCTCCACCTCCTGGATGGCCGACAGCTCGCCCTTGCCGCGCTCCTGGCGGTCCAGGGCGATGACCACGCCGGCGGCCCGGGCGCCGGCCTTGTCGATGATCTCCATGGACTCGCGGATGGCGGTGCCGGCGGTGATCACGTCGTCGATGATCAGGATGCGGCCCTGGAGCGGTGCACCGACGATGTTGCCACCCTCGCCGTGGTCCTTGGCCTCCTTGCGGTTGAAGCACCAGGGCACGTTGCGATCGTGGTGTTCGGCCAGGGCGATGGCGGCGGCGCTGGCCAGCGGGATGCCCTTGTAGGCGGGGCCGAACAGGGTGTCGAAGGCGATGCCGGAATCCTGGATCGCTGCGGCGTAATAGCGGCCGAGGCGGGCCAGCTGGGCGCCGGTATTGAACAGGCCGGCGTTGAAGAAATAGGGGCTGATGCGGCCGGACTTGAGGGTGAACTGGCCGAAGCGCAGCACCTGGTTGTCGATGGCAAACTGAATGAATTCGCGCTTGTAATCCTGCATGACGCTCACCGGAAGGAGTGGGGGCGCGTATTTTACCGTAACCCGGCCGCTTCGGGTTATGCTCACCCCCCCCTGTTTTTTGCCGAGAAACACCATGCGCATCATCACCGCCAACCTGAACGGCATCCGCTCCGCCAGCAGCAAGGGCTTCTTCGAATGGATGACGGCACAGCAGCCCGATGTGGTCTGCGTACAGGAAACCAAGGCGCAGGAACACCAGCTCGACGTGGCGGCCCATTATCCGGTGGGCTACCACGCCTTCTTCGTCGATGCCGAGAAGAAGGGCTACAGCGGTGTGGCCATCTACAGCCGGCGCGAACCGGACCGGGTGATTACCGCCCTGGGAGACGGCTTCGAGGACATGGATGCCGAAGGCCGCTACATCCAGGCCGACTTCGGCCCCCTGAGCATCGTTTCCCTTTATCTGCCCTCCGGCTCATCGGGCGAGGAACGGCAGCAAGTAAAGTTCAGCTTTCTCGAACGCTTCGGGAAGCGCCTGCAGCAGATGCGGCAGGAACCGCGCGAATGGATCATCTGCGGCGACTTCAACATCGTGCACAAGGAGATCGACATCAAGAACTGGAAGGGCAACCAGAAGAACTCCGGCTGCCTGCCGGAAGAACGCGCCTGGCTGGATCAGCTGTTCGGGCCGTGGGATTACGTCGATGCCTTCCGCGTGGTCGACCCACGCCCGGAGCAATATACCTGGTGGTCCAACCGCGGCCAGGCCTGGGCCAAGAACGTCGGCTGGCGCATCGACTATCAGGTGATCACGCCGGGGCTGCGCGACAAGGTGCAGGCCGCCGCCATCTACAAGGCACAGCGCTTTTCCGACCATGCGCCGCTGACCATCGATTACGACCTCGCATTCTGACGCCCCGAAAATAATCAGCCCCCGCGCCGCTGGCCGGCGGGCGGGGGCTGGAAGGCCTGAGGGGCCTTCACGAGACGTCCGCAGGGGACGTAGTCAACGGTTCAGACGGCAGCGCGCTGGCGCAGTTGCGCAATGCGCCGTGGCACCGAGGTGGCGTGCTCACCGGCACGGTACAGGGCCTCGGCAAACGGCGCGACAGCTTCACCCTGCGCCTGCTGCAGCAACATGGCGAAGATGGTGTTGATCTCGCTGCGCTCCAGTTCCACCGTCAGGGACAGTGCCTGATCCAACGATAGTTCATTAACCCCGGCCCGCAAGTGGCGCAGGCGATGCAGCAAAACCTTGATATCCGCGTCCTGCAGGCGCGGCACGAAATGGATGGCCGGGCTGAGCATGACCGTATAGCGGCACAACTGCATCAGGCGCCCGTGCTCTTCCTCCTCCTCGCTCAGCTCCCGGAACAGGGCGGCCGCCTCGGGCACGTCGGCAAACCGCTCGGCGAGGGCGGCATAGAAGCGTGCCATGCGCGCTTCCAGCAACGCCGCCAGACGGTAGGCGCGTCCCAACTCACCCGGCAT
Source organism: Sulfurivermis fontis (assembly GCF_004001245.1). Lineage (NCBI taxonomy): Bacteria > Pseudomonadati > Pseudomonadota > Gammaproteobacteria > Thiohalomonadales > Thiohalomonadaceae > Sulfurivermis > Sulfurivermis fontis. The sequence continues at coordinate 34,199 of NZ_AP018724.1, read as the reverse complement.
GGGATAGCCATGGGTGGCGAAATGTCCGGTGAGCAGTTGCAGCAGGCTGGCCTTCTGCTGCACCAGGGCGGCAAAGAATATCCCGGCGCCGTAAGCGCGCAGGGCTTGGGTGGGATGCTGCAGGCAGTAGCGACCGGCGGTCAGGATGGGCATGGTCAGCTCCTCACGGTTACCGATCCAGATATTAGCCTGCTCCGGGGCGAACGCCAGCCAAAACGCGCGAAAATGCTATAAACAGGGGCTAATTTGTGTTATCGCAATTTTTCCCCGTTGCCTGGACGAGCATGCGCGCCACCCAGGGCAGCAGCAGGAAGGCGGGGAAGCCCAGGAATACCGTAAGCAGGAAATAGTCGGCATACCCCATGGCCTCGGCGCCAAAGCCACCGGCCCAGCCCGCCAGCGACCGGCTGAGGGCAAACACCGATGACAGCAGGGCATATTCGGTAGCGGAGTGACGCTGATCGACGATGGCCATCAGAAAGGCGAGGAAGGCGGCGGTACCCAGCCCGCCGGTGAAGGACTCCAGGCCGCTGGCGGCATACATCAGCACCTGATGCTGCAGCGGGATCAGGGCCTGGTCGACACCCAGAGGCAGCACGGCCGCCGCCCAGACGTAGCCCAGATTGGAAACGATTTGCATCAGCCCCAGCACCCACAGGGCGCGCAAGATGCCGACCCGATCGGTATACCAACCGCCGGCGACGCCGCCGGCAATGGACAACACCAGCCCCAGGTTGACCGATACCAGGCCGATCTGGCTGGCGGAAAAGCCTGCATCCACCCAGAACGGCTTGACCATGAACCCCATGGCGGCATCACCCAGCTTGAAGATCAGGATGAAACCGATGACCGGCAACATGTAGGGCCGTGTCAGCATCGACAGCAGGGTGCCGAACATCGGGCCTTCGGTGAGTGCGCGGGCGTCGCCGTTGCGGCGATGCCGCAGCACGCTGACAAGCCAGGCCAGCCCAGCCACGGTGCCGGCATAAAACCAGAATTGCTCATGGTCTTGCGACCAGTGCGTAGCGCGATTGACCAGCCACAGTGTGCCCAGCAGGAACAACAACACCCCGCCGAAGGGCAGGGGATGGACCAGCAGGCCACGCAGTTCTGCGCGCAGGGTGAGACCATGCACCCGCCCGGGCGCGCGCTCCTGCGGCGCGCGCTGGCAGACGAAGGCCAGGAGAAAGAACAGCAGGGCGGCCGCGAGATAGGTTCCGGCCCAGCCGAGGTAGTCGCTCAGGATCAGCACGAAACCGGCGGTCAGCATGCCGACACGGTAAAAACCGATGCGCAGGCCGTTGGCCAGTCCCAATTCACGTTTGTCCAGCAACTCGATGGTGTAGCCGTCGATGGCGATATCGTTGGTGGCGGAAAGCAGGGTGAACACGCCAATGGCGACCCAGGTCCAGGGCCCGAAGCCGGCATGAATCGCCAGCGCCAGCATGACGGCGCCCATGCCCAGATCGACGATACCCATCCAGCGCCGATGATGCCGGTAGTGATCCACCGCCGGCGCCCAGAGAAACTTCAGGGTCCACGCCAGGCCGAGCAGGCTGAGAAAACCTATCTCGGACAGGTTCACGCCCTGCTGCCGGAAATGCACCGGAAATACATCGAAGAACATGCCGAGGGGAAAACCTTCGGCAAAATAGAGAATGCCCACCCAGAACAGCTTGGATTTCAGGACGGAGGATCTGTTTTCCGCGGGCATGGTGTTGGGGCAAGGATGGCGAAGCGGCTATGATACACGCCACACCCCACCGTTGCCGGATACCTGCCCATGCATGCCGAGATTTCCTATATCGCCGCCCTCTTTGTGGGCCTGTTCGGTGGCGTACATTGCGTCGGCATGTGCGGCGGCATCGTCGGCGCCCTGTCCTTCGGTCTGCCCGAGGCGGTGCGCGGCCGGCCCATGCAGTTCCTTCCTTACCTGTTCGGCTACAACGGCGGGCGGCTCCTCAGCTATGCCTTCGCCGGCGCCCTGATGGGGGGCCTCGGCATGCTGGCCGCCAACATGGGCGCCCTGCATGAAATACGCGTCGGCATGCTGGTGCTGGCCGGCCTGTTCCTGGTGGCAATGGGGCTGTATCTGGGCGGCTGGTGGTTTGGCCTGGCCCGGGTCGAACGCCTCGGCCATCGGGTGTGGCGCTTTCTCGAACCCATCGGACGCCGCTTCATCCCGGTACGCTCGCCCCTGAACGCCCTGGCCCTCGGCCTGGTATGGGGCTGGCTGCCCTGCGGTCTGGTCTACAGCACCCTGATCTGGTCCATCTCATCCGGCAGCCCGCTGGACGGCGCCCTGCTGATGCTGGCGTTCGGTATCGGCACGTTGCCCAACCTGCTCACCATGGGCCTGGTGGCCGGCAAGCTGGCGGCGTGGCTGCGCCTGTTGTGGGTGCGCCGGACGGCCGGCGTGGTGGTGCTGGGCTTCGGCCTCTACATGCTGACAGAGGCCGCCCTGCTCTGAAGGTCCGCACCCTACCCTGGTGCAGACGGGGATAGTCAACTGGCCTTGGCCGTCGGTTCCACGTCTTCGAACACTTCCAGCGGCTGGTTGATGGTGTTGAGGATGGCGCGTACCTCGGCATATTGCTTCATCAGCGAGGCATTGGATTTTTCCAGCTCCTCGATGCGCGCCTGCAGGGTGTCGCGCGACTCGTTGATCTTGCGCAGGTTCTCCAGGCGCTGCTCCATCGTCTCCTTGTGCTCCTTGATCTGCTTGACCAGAGGCGACATCACCGCCTTGCTCCAGGACTCGGCATCGCGCTGCGCCTTGAAGAAGATGTTGCGTGCGTGACTGACCAGGGAGATGAAGAACTTCTTGATGACGTAGTGCTGCTCGGTCATCGTCGTCAAAGGACTGGTGCGGAAGGCCTCGGCCTCCTGATACAGCTGCTGGAATTCCTGCTTGTACTTGGTGAGCGAATACAGCGCCGGCTTGATCTCGGCGATGCCGTGTTCCTGGTGGAAGGTGCGGTAGATGGTGATCACCAGGCGATTGAGCTGATCGGCGAAGTCCGAGACTTCGGACAGGCGGGCGTTGACACCGTCGAAAAAGGTTTTCATGCCGGTCTTGAGGCCGTGGGTGGTCCAACTGTCGGACATCGCCTTGCGGGTTTCGGCGACCAGTTGGTCCAGCGAGGCCAGGTTGATGGTGTCACTCAGTTTCTTGGACTGTTCCTGGATGATGCGTTTGTTGGCCTGAAAGCTTTCCACGTTCTTGTAGTAGGCCACCTGCTCATCGCGCGTCTTCTTCATCAGCAGCTCGATGACTTCGTTGTTCTTGCCCGACAACCCCTTCAACTCTTCCAGCTGCTTGCGCGCCGAGGCGAGGCGGGTGGCAAGGATGTCATGCGACTCCTTCACCATGCTGCCGATACTGGTGAGAATGTGCTCGCGCACCAGACTCTGCTTGTAGGGTAGCACCTCGCCGGCGAGGATGTTTTCCAGTGCCAGGATATTGCTGCGCGCCAGCAGATCCTTGTCGTGGCGGATCTTGGCCAGCAGGCCCTTCTGCGCCGAAGCCGGATAGATCTGATCCGCTTCGATACCCAAGGTCTGCGCTGCACGCTGACACTGGTCGGCGACCGTCTTGGCAATGTGTTCAGGAGTCTTCAGTTCGTCCCACAGGGTATCGACCTTGTTGAGGACGACGAAAAGGCCCTTCTTGTGGCCACTGCGCAAAGGCTTCACATTGTGCTGCCACATCTCCAGATCCGACTTGGTGACACCGGTATCGGCCGCCAGTACGAATACCACCGCCTGGGCATTGGGCAGCATGTTGAGGGTCAGTTCCGGCTCGGAGCCGAGGGCGTTGAGGCCGGGGGTGTCGAGGATCACCAGTCCCTGCTTGAGCAGCGGGTGGGGGAAACTGATCAGGGCATGGCGCCACATGGGGATGTCGATCTTGTCCGGCATCTTGCCGTTCTTCATGTGCATGTGGGCATCGGCGTCGCTGTACAGACCCAGCTTGCGCGCCTCATCCAGCGGCACCTGTTTGACCTTGACGATCTCCTGGAAGGCCTCCGCCATATTGTCCGGCGAGGTCAGATCCAGTTCGATATGGGTCCAGTTCACCGGCTCCAGCTTGTATTCGGCGATCGGTGTATCGGTAAGACGCGTCTCGATGGGCAGCAGACGCACATAGGCCTTGTCGACGCTGTTGTCCCAGAACAGCTCGGTGGGACACATGGTGGTACGTCCGGCCTCGGAAGGCAGCAGACGGCGATCGTATTCGGAGAAGAAGATGGCGTTGATGAGTTCGGTCTTGCCGCGGGCAAACTCCGCCACAAAGGCAATGGTCAGCCGATCGGCGCGCAGAGCCTCCAGCACTTCGTAGATGCGCAGCTCGTCCTCGGCCTCACCCATCTTGTTGCTGTCCAACCAGCGCTGATAGCGCTGGATACCGTCGAGCAGCGCGGTTTTCCACTGGCCATAGGCCTGCATTTGTCGGTCGAAGCGTTGATTCGCCATGATTCGCCTTCTGTCCTTATTGTCTGCCTGGCGGCGCGCGCCTTGTCCGAGTCAGGCGCTGTAGATAGTCATCGTATGACCAATATATAGAAAATTCTAGCCATGACAATGAGTAGTAGCTCAAATTGCAGGTTGAATCATAGCTTCGGGGGGGAGGCGGCCGGGGGCACTGATGCGCAGCTGTTTGCTGCGTGCGGTATCGCCGCTGACCAGACTGACCTGGCTGCGACCGACATCGAAGGCGGCGGCGAGGAATTTGATCAGGTGGGCATTGGCCTGCCCCTCCACCGGCGGGGCGGTAATGCGGATTTTCAGGGCATCGCCATGGGGGCCGACGATCTCGTCCCGGCTGGCGCGTGGCTGCAGACGGATCGTGAGCAGCAGGTCCGGCCCCTGCCAACGATACCAGCTCATCGTACCAGCGGCCCGGCCCCGGCAAGAACCCCGAACAGCGGCATTACCAGCATACGCACCACCTGAAGCCCGAGGATCGCAACCAATGGCGACAGATCGAAGCCGCTGATGGGGGGGATCACACGGCGTACCCGCCGCAACACCGGTTCGGTCAGACTGAACAGCACCGAGGTCACCGGGTTGTAGGTGCCGGGGGTGATCCAGCTCAGGATGGCCTGGATCAGGATGGCGAAGATGAACACGCTGAAGGCCAGGTCCACCAGTTGCGCCACGGAGACGATCAACAGGTTGGGGGGATCGATGGGCCGGCCGGCGAGCAGGAACACCAGCCAGACCGACAGCATCTGCAGCAATAGCATCAATACCAGGGCGGCGATATCCATGCCGCCCCAGCCGGGAATGATACGGCGCAGGGGTCGCAGGGCCGGGCTGGTGATCTTGACGATGAACTGGGTCAGCGGATTGTAGAAATCGGCCCGGGTGAGCTGGAACAGGAAGCGCAGCATCACCGCCAGGATGTACAGGCTGATCACCGTCGAGATCAGAAAGGTCAACGGTGAGGCGAGATAACCGTTCATTGGCCACCTCCCAGCAGGGTGGCCAGTTCCTGTGAGCGGTCACGGGCGCCGGCGAGTGCCCGGGCAAACAGTTCTTCCAACCCGCCCTGTTGCAGGATGCCGATGGCCCGTTCGGTGGTGCCACCGGGCGAGGTGACCTGGCGCCGCAGAACGGCAGCATCCTCGCGCGACTCCAGCGCCATCTTGGCGGCGCCGAAAGCGGTCTGCAGGGTGAGCAGGCGCGCCATGTCGGCGGTCAGGCCGAGCTGGACGCCGGCCTGCTGCATGGCCTCCATCACCAGGAAGAAATAGGCCGGACCGCTCCCGGACAGGGCGGTGACGGCGTCCATCTGGCCTTCGTCCTCCAACCACAGGGTCAGCCCCACCGCGCGCATGATCCCCTCGGCCAGCTCGCGCTGCACGTTGTTCACCTGCGGGGTCGCAAACAGGGCGGTGGCCCCGCTCTGCACCAGGGCCGGGGTGTTGGGCATGGTGCGCACCAGGGCCAGCTCGCCTCCCAGCCAGCGCTGCAGGGCCTCCAGACGTAGACCGGCGGCGATGGAAATGACCAACGGCTTGCGCTGCTGCACCACCGCCGCAATGCCGCCGCACACGGCCTGCATCTGCTGCGGCTTCACCGCCAGCACCAGGGCGTCCACCGCGGTTGCCAGTGCATTGTTGTCGGCGGTGACCTTGACGCCGAACTGGGCCGCCAGGCCGGCGCGCCGTCCGGCGTCCGGCTCCGCCACCCACAGCCGTTGCGGGGCCACGCCGTCGGCCACCAGTCCGCCGATGAGGCTGCGCGCCATGTTGCCGCCGCCGATGAATCCGATATTCGTGTCGATCATGATGGGAAAATCCGTACCGGGCCGCGAGGCCCAAGAGTATACCGCTATGCCCTGGGCGGCCGCGCGCCGAAGATGGCGCTGCCGACACGCACCAGGGTAGCCCCTTCGGCGATGGCCGCCTCCAGATCGTCGCTCATGCCCATGGACAGGGTATCGAGCTGCAGCCCGGTCGCGTTCAACTGTTCCAGGGCCTCGCGCAGGCGCCGAAACGGCTGACGTTGCTGCGCCAGGCCCTCGGCCGGTGCCGGTATCGCCATCAGCCCCCGCAGCCTGAGCCGCGGCAGGGTGGCGACGGCACGGGCCAGTTCAGGCAGCTCGGCCAAGGAGCAGCCGGACTTGCTCGCCTCGGCGCTAATGTTCACCTGCAGGCAGACGTTGAGCGGCGGCAGGGCATCCGGCCGCTGGGCCGACAGCCGTTCAGCCAGTTTGAGCCGGTCGACGCTGTGTACCCAGGCGAAATGTTCCGCCACCGGCCGCGTCTTGTTGCTCTGCAGGGGACCGATGAAATGCCATTCCAGCTCCAGGTCACCCAGCTCCGCCATCTTGGCCAGGGCCTCCTGCAGATAGTTTTCACCGAAACGGCGCTGACCGGCCGCGGCTGCCATACGAATGGCGACCGCCGGCTGGGTCTTGCTCACCGCCAGCAGGGCGACCGTTTCCGGCATGCGCTGGTGGCGTTCTGCGGCCTGCTGGATGGATTGCCGAACGCTCGCCAAACGGGCGTGAAGATTGTCAAGGTTGTGTGTCATGCGCGGGCGTTATACTTTAGTCACATCCACTGTCCCGAACCACAACGGGCCGCAGGCAAATAACGACTATATATTTCTGGTGGTGGCCGCTATGGATATTACCGAACTTCTCGCCTTCGGGGTCAAGAACGGCGCGTCAGACCTGCATCTCTCCGCCGGCCTGCCGCCGATGATCCGCGTCGACGGCGACGTGCGCCGCATCAACGTACCGCCGCTGGAGCACAAACAGGTGCACGGCATGGTGTACGACATCATGAACGACAAGCAACGCAAGGACTTCGAGGAATTCCTCGAGACCGACTTCTCGTTCGAGATCAAGGGACTGGCCCGTTTCCGCGTCAACGCCTTCAACCAGAACCGTGGTGCCGGTGCGGTGTTCCGTACCATTCCCTCCAAGATCCTCAGCCTGGAAGAACTGAACGCGCCGCCGATCTTCAAGGAAATTTCCGACAACCCGCGCGGCATCGTGCTGGTCACCGGCCCGACCGGCTCCGGCAAGTCCACCACCCTGGCGGCAATGATCGACTACAAGAACAACACCGAATACGGTCACATTCTCACCGTCGAGGACCCCATCGAATTCGTGCACGAATCCAAGAAATGTCTCATCAACCAGCGCGAGGTGCACCGCGATACCCTCGGCTTCAACGAAGCCCTGCGTTCGGCGCTGCGCGAAGATCCCGACATCATCCTCGTCGGCGAAATGCGTGACCTGGAAACCATCCGTCTGGCCCTGACCGCAGCCGAAACCGGCCATCTGGTATTCGGCACCCTGCACACCAGCTCGGCTGCCAAGACCATCGACCGTATCATCGACGTTTTCCCGGCGGCGGAAAAGGACATGGTACGTTCGATGCTGTCCGAATCCCTGCGCGCGGTTATCTCACAGACGCTGCTGAAGAAGATCGGCGGTGGCCGTGTGGCGGCCCACGAAATCATGATCGGCACACCGGCCATTCGCAACCTCATCCGCGAATCCAAGATTGCGCAGATGTACTCGGCCATCCAGACCGGCCAGCAATACGGTATGCAGACGCTGGATCAGAACCTGATTGAACTGGTGCAGCGCGGCATCGTCAGCAAGCAGGAAGCCGCCCACAAGGCTGCCAACAAAGACGCCTTCAAATAATTCGCGGGGATACCTCAGTCATGGACTTCGATCAGCTGCTCAAACTGATGGTGCACAAGAACGGCTCCGACCTGTTCATCACCGCCGGCATCCCACCCAGCATGAAGGTCAACGGCCAGATCGCACCGGTGGCCAAGGCCAGCCTGACGCCGGATCAGGCCAAGCAGATCGTGTACTCCATCATGAACGATGAGCAGCGCGAGACCTTCGAGCGCACACACGAATGCAATTTCGCACTGTCCCGCTCCGGCATCGGCCGCTTCCGCGTCAACGTGTTTCAGCAGCGCAACCAGGTAGGCATGGTGCTGCGAAAGATCGAGACCAAGATCCCTACCTTTGAAGATCTCAACCTACCGCCGATACTGGCCGAGATCGCCATGACCAAACGTGGTATCGTGCTGTTCGTCGGCGGTACCGGTTCCGGTAAGTCCACCTCGCTGGCGGCAATGGTCGACTACCGCAACAAGAACAGCCACGGTCACATCATCACCATTGAAGATCCCATCGAATACGTCCATCAGCACGCCGGCTGCATCGTCACTCAGCGCGAGGTAGGCATCGATACCGACAGCTTCGAGGATGCCCTGGTCAATACCCTGCGTCAGGCGCCGGACGTCATCCTGATCGGCGAAATTCGTCACCGCGAGACCATGGAACATGCCATTGCCTTCGCCGAAACTGGCCACCTCTGTTTGGCTACCCTGCATGCCAACAACGCCAATCAGGCAATGGATCGCATCATCAACTTCTTCCCTGAAGATCGCCGCTCTCAGCTGCTGATGGACCTGTCCCTCAACCTGAAGGCGGTAGTCGCGCAGCGCCTCATCCCGCGCGCCGATGGCCAGGGCCGCCGCGTGGCGGTGGAGATCATGCTCAATACGCCGCTGATCGCCGACCTGATCCTGAAGGGCGAGGTGCACAACCTGAAGGAACAGATGAAGAAGGGAGGTCAAGTCGGCATGCGCACCTTCGATCAGGCCCTGTACGAGCTGTACCGGGAGGGCCATATCACCATGGAGGATGCGCTGCGCAATGCCGACTCGGCCAACGAGGTGCGCCTGATGATCAAACTGGGCGATATCGAAACCCCCGAAGAACTCACCTCCGGGCTGGAAGGGCTGTCACTGGAGGTATCGGAAGACGAGAAAATCCCCGGCGGACCGAAACTTCGTTACTAGCCGGCATGCCGGCGGTGTGCCGCCAACGCATGCGATCGTATGGCGCGCCCTGAGGCAGGGGATGTGCTGACATCATGGCCAAGGTAATGTGCAAATATCACCCCCAGCGCACCGCGCGCTGGGCCTGTGAGCACTGCCGCATCAATTTCTGCTCCTCCTGCCTGTCCAGGGAAAATCCCGGTGGTCCGCCGTCCCGAAGTTCGGGGTCACGTAGTTCGGGGTCAGAGTAAGGTCAAACTCCCGAGTAACGCGCGTAGTTCGGGGTCAGAGTAACGCGTAGTTCGGGGTCAGAGTAAAACTCCCGAGTAAAACTCCCCGGACTCTTCGAGTAACAATCACCCAATCGCGTAGTTCGGGGTCAGAGTAAAACTCCCGAGTAAAACTCCCCGGACTCTTCGAGTAACAATCACCCAATTGTTATTCTGACCCCGAACTTCGTCGCGAACTTCTGCATTTGACGAAATAGTGCTCCAGATCCGCCACGGGTAGCGGCCGGCTGTAAAGGTACCCTTGGGCAAGCTGGCAGCCATGGCGCTGAAGGAAGTCACGCTGAACCTCCGTCTCCACCCCCTCGGCCACGGCCTCAAGACCAAGATTCTCCGCCAAGGCAATTATCGTCCGCACGATCGCGTCATCATTGGCGTCGACACCGATGTCACGCACAAACTCCTTGTCGATTTTGAGGCGGTCCAGGGGAAATCGCTTGAGATAAACCAGGGAGGAATAACCAGTGCCGAAGTCGTCCATCGCCAGATGCACTCCGGTACCTCGCAAGGTTTCCATGACATGCCCGGCCCGGGCCGCATCCGACATTACGATGCTTTCGGTGACTTCCAGTTCGAGAAGCGCCGGCGGAAGCCCCGATTCCCGCAATACCTCCGCCACGGTCTCCGCCAGGTGCTTGTCATCGAACTGACGCCGGGACAGATTGACGGCCACGAGCAGTTCGCGTCCAAGGAGCCTGTTCCAATGCACGACATCGACACAGGCTCGGTGCATCACCCAGGCACCCACCTCCACAATCAGGCCGGTTTCTTCCAAAACAGGGATGAATATATCCGGTCCGACGAACTTGCCATCGGGCCGGTTCCAGCGCAGTAGCGCCTCCACACCGGTCACCACACCGTCCTGCAGGCGTATTTGGGGCTGGTAGTGCACCTCGAATTCACCCCGCTCCAGGGCGCCACGTAGCGATTGCTCCAGCTCAAGGTGGGCACGGATGTTGAAATCCATTTCCTCGCGGAAGAACCGATAGGCGTTGCGACCCGCCTCCTTCGCCTCGTACATGGCAGTATCGGCGTTCTTCAGTAAAGTTTCCACGTCACCGCCATCGTGGGGAAATAGGCTAATACCAATGCTCGCAGTGGCGTAATACTCGCGCCCATTGAGGAGAATAGACTGATTGATGGCATTTAGCAGCTTGCGTGCCAGCTTGGCCACGTCGTCCGCATCGGCGACATCGGTCAGGGCGATGGCAAATTCGTCGCCGCCAAGCCGGGCCACCGTATCGCCATCGCGCACCGACTTGCGCAGACGTTCCGCGATGGCCTGCAACAATCGATCGCCCACGTCATGCCCCAAGCTATCGTTGATACGCTTGAAGCGATCCAGGTCGATAAACAGCACGGCTACCAACCGATCGTGCCGACGTCCATAGGTAATAGCCTGGCTGATGCGGTCACGCAGCAGCATGCGGTTGGGCAGGCAGGTCAGCGGATCGTGGTGCGCCAGGTGGGCCAGGCGTGCCTCCGTCTCCTTGCGTTCGGTGATGTCCTGCACCGTACCCACCATCCGCTCGACAATACCGTCCGCACCAAGCACACAGCTTGCCTGTTCATGTACATAGCGCACGCCACCACTAGGCAACACGATGCGGTGATCGAGACGATAGTCGCTGCCGTCGTCGATCGACTTTCGCACGGCGGACTCTATCCGTGCTCGGTCATCTGGGTGAAGGCAGGCCAGGAAAGATTCGTAGCCGGGGACGAAGCGCCCTTTCTCCCGCTCGAAAATGTTGTACACCTCGTCGGACCACCACAGCTCACCGGTAGCGACATTCCACTCCCAATGCCCCAGACGCGCGATGCGCTGGGCCTCGGCCAGGCGGGCCTCGGAGCGAGCCAGGGCCTGAAAAGCACGCTCCTGTTCGGTGATATCCTCCAGCGCGACGAGCAAACGTGCTTCTTCTTCTTCTTCTTCTGCAAGGTACATACCAGTAACGGCGTAGCGCATCAGACGCTCTTCACCTCCGCACACCCGCATCAGCAGTATGCCATCAGCTCGCGGTACGCTCCCGCCCAATACCGTGGCCAACTGGTCGGCCAACCCATCCGCCGAGATCACTTCATGCGAAAAGCGTCCCTCGACGTCCCCCTGGGTGACGCCGAACATCTGCAGAAAGGCGCGATTGACGGTCAGAATCCGCAGCCTGGCCGATAAGATGACCAGTCCACTGGGAATATTTGCGAATACGCGCTCGGCGTATTCCTTGAAATCCTGCAGCCGCAGCGGCACTGAGTCCATCGGGTCCATCGCTGTCATCTTCCCCTCCCTGTCAGGGGCTCATCCGGTTACAGGCCGGACGGTCGCCGAAACTTTCCCTAAATGCCCGGTACACCTGCCGTTCAGTCTCGCGCCAACGATGGACCACCTGCCGGTAGCGGAACCACACCCGGCCATCGGCGATATGGGCCGCTAGGCAGGTATTGGTACCGGCACCGCGCAGATGGTCCATCAGCCGCTTGCGCAGATCACCGGCGCTGCCGATGTAGATGACGCCGGCCCGCCGGGCATCGGGACCGCGGGCATGCAACTCGTAGACGCCGCCCACTGTCGGCGCCGCCGTGTGCACCACCTCGCGCGCCAGCGGGTGCAATGGGCTGAACCCATGGGTCGCCCCCAGATAGCCATCATTTGCCCCCCGCTGGCGGCTGCACGGGATACCCAAATCACGGCGGACGTTGGCCACAGTGCGCCGCGACAGCGCCATGCCAAAGCGTTCCAGCACAGCCATTGCGATTGCATCATCGCTAAGTGCGGACGTGCCGACATGTTCGAGCAGCGCCGTCTGCTCGGTACGCACCACACTGTCCACATAGCGGCGGTGCAGTTCCCGCGGGCGCGGACATAAGGCGGAGGCCATCACCACCTCGCCGTCCGCCAAGCCAAGCGCCAGGTGGCGCATCAGGCGCGACAGGCGGCTGGCATCGGCCATGATTGGGCACCGCGGATCGGCGTTGATACCCACAGCGAGTTCATCCAGTGCCAGCGCATTGAGTGTGAGCGGATCACGGGTCTCCAGAAACGCTCGCTGTAGCCTCCCCAGGGTGCGTAGCAGACTGACGGTGAGCAGATTGCGGCTGTTTATCGCCCGCATCTGTTGCAGGAGCCCCGCCGCAGATGGATCGAGACTGGTTAGTACCTCCGTCTGGAAGCCGTAATGGCGGGTATAAAACGCTGAGGTGAACTGGAACGCCGCGGCCCCGTCGGACCAGGCTACGGGCAACGCGCGCCCACGACCGGCCCGGCCATTGGCGGCAAGGGTTGTCTCCATCACCTGTCCCACATGCACATAGGGCCTCACTGCCGTAAATGCCGGCGAATCTTCCATTTCCCGCACCATTCGCTCAAACACCCGAGGGCGCAGCTCCAGGACACGGGCCAGCCGGATACATCCCACTCGATGTGGGTCGAGTGCATGCCGGGAATTTTTATTATTCTTTCCAGACATGACGTTTGGCGTAGCAATTATTGACTGGGCGATTCTACCCCATAAGTAAAGGTTTATAGCAATAGTTGGACAATTAACCCGGATATTTCATCAACATGAGGTCGGCACAGCCCTGAAACCCGCATAAAATCAGCGTGCGAGAAGATTTTGTGGGGGGGCTGCGCCGATGCCAAAGTGTACCGCAGATGGGATGGATTTTGGGCGTCTCGGACGTCGGGTGATCGAAGCCACTTGCAGGTGGCGCCCTCAGTTCCGATGGCGGCCTGATGCTTTTGCGGCAGGTGGATCGCAAGCTGGGTCTGTCCCGGGCAGTGGCGGCGGCGCTCCTCGACCCCCGAAATCCCGAACGCATCACCCACAGCCTGCGCGATTTGGTCGCCCAACGCCTGTATGGTCTGTGCTGCGGCTACGAGGACTTGAACGACCATGATGTACTGCGCCATGACCCGCAGATAGCAGACGGCGGTGGGCAGAGTCGTGACACTGGCCAGCTCTCCGACCCTCTCGCGGCTGGAGACGCGCGCCACGCGCGCCGACGTGCTCTACGACGCTCTCTATTGCCAGAGGGGCGAAGCGGAGAACCGCATCAAGGAAGCCCAGCTCGATCTGTTTGGCACCCGCGCCAGTTGCCACACCTTCCTGGCCAACGGGCTGCGCCTGATGTTCGCCGCGCTCGCCTACACACTGATGCAGCGCCTGCGCGAGCTCGCCGGCACCGAACTGGCCCAGGCCACGGCCAGCACGATCCGCGTGCGGCCGCTCAAGTTCGGCGCCGCCATCGTCCGCCATACCCGCCGTATCCGCCTCCTGCTGGCTTCCCACCATCCGCTGCGAGCGGTGTTCCTGACCGCCGCTCAAGCACTCGCCCCATAACCTTCACCGAGTGCCACCCCCGGCACGATGACAAACCATAGGGGTAAGGGGGAGGTTTGCCCACAGGGCACCCCATTGCCCATTTCCTGGGCAGGTCCAGCCTCCCAACCGTCTTTTTGTCCTTCCGAGGCCATTACGGTCTGTCAGCGGGAGACTCGTGAAATATCCGGGCTAGTCCTCACCATCACCCATGCCCAGTTCCTTGATCTTGCGCGTCAGGGTATTGCGTCCCCAGCCCAGCAGGCGGGCCGCCTCCTGCCGATGGCCGCCGGTCTTCTTCAGGGCGACATCGATCATGATGCGTTCGAATTCCGGCTCGGCGTGGCCGAGCAGGTTCTCCTCACCGCGCCCGAGGCGATGTTCGGCCCAACGGCGCAACGGCGCGCTCCAGTCTTCATCCCTGGAAACGGCTTCCTGCTGCGACTTCAGTTCCTGCGGCAGATCTTCCATGTGGATCTCCTGCCCTGGCGACATGACAGTAAGCCAGCGGCAGATGTTTTCCAGCTGGCGCACGTTACCCGGCCAGTCCAGACCGGCAAGGTAATCCGCCACCTCGGCATCGAGCCGCTTTGCCTCGCCGCCCAATTCCGCCGCCGCCTGCTTCAGAAAATGCTGCATCAGCAGGGGAATATCCTCACGCCGCTCGCGCAGGGCCGGAATGTGAATACGGATGACATTGAGTCGATGAAACAGATCTTCACGGAACAGCCCCTCCTTGACGCGTTTTTCCAGGTCCTGGTGGGTCGCCGCGATGATGCGCACGTCAACCTTGATCGGTGCATGGCCACCGACACGATAGAACTCGCCATCGGCCAGAACCCGCAGCAATCGCGTCTGCAATTCGGCCGGCATGTCGCCGATCTCGTCGAGAAACAGCGTGCCGCCGTTGGCCTGTTCGAAGCGGCCGATGCGCTGACTCTGGGCGCCGGTGAAGGCGCCGCGCTCGTGACCGAACAGTTCCGACTCGAGCAGGTCGCGCGGAATGGCCGCCGTGTTGATGGCGATGAAGGGTTTGGTGGCGCGCGGGCTGTGGCGATGCAGGGCATGGGCCACCAGCTCCTTGCCGGTACCCGACTCACCGTTGATCAGTACGGTGATGTTGGAGCGCGACAGCCGGCCAATGGCGCGGAAGACCTCCTGCATCGATGGGGCGGCGCCAATGATCTCCGGCACCGGACTGCTCGGTGCGCTGCCGTGTACCTGTGCCTGATCACGGCGGTGGGCGATGGCGCGGCGCGCCAGTTCCACCGCTTCATCCACGTCAAAGGGTTTGGGCAGATATTCGAAGGCACCGCCCTGATAGGCCGATACCGCGCTGTCCAGATCGGAGTGGGCGGTCATGATGATCACCGGCAGCTGCGGCCGGCGCGCTGCAATTTCGGCCAACAGGTCCAGACCGCTCATGCCCGGCATGCGGATATCGGTAATGATGGCATCGGGCTGGCTGCGTTCCAGGGCATGCAAGGCTTCATCCGCATTGTCGAAGCTGCGTACCTCCATCTGCGCCTGTTTCAGCGCCCGCTCCAGTACCCAGCGGATGGAGCGATCGTCGTCGATGACCCAGATTCTTGCGACATTTTCCATTTCGTGGCTCTCTTGGCTGGCCTTCCCCGCTAGGGGCGGCTGCGGGATTCGTTCCTGCCGCCTTCCGGATTGATGGGCAGCAACACCGTAAACATGGTCAGGCCGGGCTGACTGTCGCATTCGATGAGACCGCCATGCTGATTGATCAGGGATTGGGCGATGGGCAGGCCGAGGCCGGTGCCTTCCGGCCGGCCGGTGACCATGGGCAGGAAGATGGCCTCCATCACCTCCGGCGGTATGCCCGGACCGTTGTCGATGACATCGACGCGGATCACCAGCTTGTGGCGCGTATGGCCGATGGTGTACTGACGCAGGGTGCGCGTGCGCAGGATGATCTCTCCGCGCTCGCCCACCGCCTGGGCGGCATTGCGCACCAGATTGAGGATCGCCTGGATGAGCTGATCCTGATCGCCCATCAGTTCGGGAATACTGGGATCGTAATCGCGCTCGATGCGCACGCCTTCCGGCACCGCGGTCTGCACCAGCTGCCGCACCCGCTCCAGCACTTCGTGGATGTTCACCGCCTGGCGCTTGGGCAGGGCATTGGGGCCGAGCATGCGGTTGACCAGATTCTGTAACCGGTCCGCCTCGCTGATGATGATGCGGGTGTATTCCTTCAACGCCTCGTCGGGCAGCTCGCGCTCCAGCAACTGTGCGGCGCCGCGCAGGCCGCCGAGGGGGTTGTTGATTTCATGGGCCAGGCCGCGCACCAGCACGCGGGTCGTGGCGGTCTGCGCCAGCAGGCCTTCCTCGCGGGTGATGCGCAGCTGGCGATCGACCTGGTTCATTTCCACCAGCAGTTCGCGCCGCCCCGGATCGGTGAGCGGAGTCGCGGTCACGTCCACCGTCACACGCCGCTCGAGCCCCAGTTCCAGCACCAACTCTCGTTCGGTGAACGGGTGGCCGCTGGCGAGGGCCTCTTCCAGTGCCGCGTGCAGCGTCCTGCTCGGCAACAGCTGCTGCGCGCCGCTGCCGAGCAGGCGCCCGGAGCTGGCGGCCAGCAACATCTCCGCAGCGGGATTGAGGTAGCGCAGGTGCAGGGTGTCATCGAACAGCAGCACGGCGGTGTGCAGGTTCTCGATCACGCCCTGGTAGAGGCTGGCTGGAGGCATGCCTGGGATTTCCATGTCCAAAGTCAAGCAAGAAACAAACCATCTTTACGACTCGGCCCCCAATGCCCCACGGACCGCTGTCCAAGATGATTTTTTCCATCAAAACAAATAGATGAAAATACGATTGGCGGGCGACCCGATGACAGCCCGATGCAAGGATGCACTGTTATGGACATGAGGATAGACGACCGCACGGGCAAACGCACCAATTTGGTGCGTTTGCCCGTGCTGATGAAAACGGGGCTGGCTTCAGGGTGCGCGCGGTGCTTTGGGCATCATCGGTGCCGGCCCCACGGCCGAGGGCGCACCATTCTGCGGTTGCGGCTGGAAGAACTTGGAATACTGTCGGACATGGAAAGTGACGGGAGCCGCGGTTTGGACCACATTGCCGGCGCCATCACGCACCTCGGCGACGACCGTATGCGCCCCTCGCTCGAGATCACTGAGGACAACGCTGTTGCCGGCCCCCTCGCTTACCACCTCGCCGTCGAGCAGCACCACCATGCGGTGCCCCAGCTTCAGTCCCGGTTCCAGCGCGATGTGAACCGTCACACTGGTTTCACCGTCCTGAAGCGTCTGTTCCGGCACGGGGGCGGTGATGGCCAACTGGCTGTATGGCGGCCCTTTGGGGGCGACAGGGGCGACAGGGGGCGTCAAGGGACGGGACGGGGGCGCCTGGTAGCCCGGGGTCCTGGGCAGGGGGATTTCCTGCGCCCCAGGCGCCGGCTGGTCGGTGAATTCAATGCTACCGTCCGGGCGTACGATCTTGTAGCCCTTTTCCTCGGCATGCACACCCAGACTGAGGGCAACAAGAAGTAGCAGTAATGGCAGGCGACGCATCATGCGCTGAACTATAGCAGGCTTGCCCACGGCACGCGCAAGCCGTCCACAAAACAGAACGCCCCCTTGCGGGGGCGTTCCATTCGAGCTCACAACGGTATGTATTTAGAGGCTGTAGTACATGTCGAACTCGATGGGGTGGGTGGTCATGCGCATGCGCGTGACGTCATCCATCTTCAGCTTGATGTAGGCATCGATCACGTCGTCGGTGAACACGCCGCCACGGGTCAGGAACTCGCGGTCCTTGTCCAGGTAGTCCAGCGCCTGGTCCAGGGCATGACACACGGTCGGAATGGCCTTGGCCTCTTCCGGCGGCAGGTCATACAGGTCCTTGTCCATGGCATCGCCCGGGTGGATCTTGTTCATGATGCCGTCCAGGCCGGCCATCATCAGCGCCGCGAAGGCCAGGTAGGGGTTGGCGGTCGGATCCGGGAAACGGGTCTCGATGCGGCGGGCCTTCGGGTTGGCAACGAAGGGGATGCGGATCGAGGCGGAACGGTTGCGGGCGGAGTAGGCCAGCATGACCGGGGCTTCGAAGCCGGGGACCAGACGCTTGTAGCTGTTGGTGCCCGGGTTGGTGATGGCGTTCAGGGCACGGGCGTGCTTGATGATGCCGCCGATGTAGTACAGCGCGGTCTCGGACAGGCCGCCGTACAGGTTGCCGGAGAACAGGTTGGTGCCGCCCTTGGCCAGGGACTGGTGCACGTGCATGCCGGAACCGTTGTCACCCACCATCGGCTTGGGCATGAAGGTGGCGGTCTTGCCGTAGGCGTGGGCCACGTTGTGCACCACGTACTTCAGCTTCTGCACTTCGTCGGCCTTCTTCACCAGGGTGTTGAAGGCAACACCGATTTCGCACTGGCCGGCGGTGGCCACTTCGTGGTGGTGCACCTCGACCTTCAGGCCAATCTCTTCCATCGCCAGGCACATGGCGGCGCGGATGTCGTGCAGGGAGTCGACCGGGGGAACCGGGAAGTAGCCGCCCTTGACGCCCGGGCGATGACCCATGTTGCCGTTGGGGTAGACGCGCTCGGAGTTCCAGTCGGCCTCTTCGGAATCGATCTTGACGAAGCAGCCGGACATGTCGGCGCCCCAACGGATGTCGTCGAAAATGAAGAATTCGGGCTCGGGACCAAAGAAGGCGGTATCCGCGATGCCGGTGGACTTCAGGTATTCCTCGGCACGCATGGCGATGGAACGCGGGTCGCGCTCGTAACCCTGCATGGTGGAGGGTTCGACGATGTTGCAGGTGATGTTGATCATCGGCTCGTCGGCGAACGGGTCCAGGTAGGCGGTGGAGGCGTCCGGCATCAGGATCATGTCGGATTCGTTGATGTGCTTCCAGCCGGAGATGGAGGAGCCGTCGAACATCACGCCGTCGGTGAAGGTGTCAGCGTCAATCTTGCTGACCGGGTAGGTCACATGCTGCTCTTTGCCGATGGTATCGGTGAAGCGGAAGTCGACGAACTTCGCGCCCTTTTCTTTGATCATGTTCAGAACATTTTCACCAGACATCTCACTGCCTCCAGGTTAGCGCTCAACAGGCTGGCCGGGTTAGCGGCCGGAAATTTGTGTCCAAATAAGTGCATGAACCATGCCATTAAGCAACTGCATGATTTCAAAGCTGTTAATTCTTGCGCCGGGTGGCGGACGGAGCCGTATTGCACCGTTGTGGTGCGTATAAATAGCAAAACGCACCAAACTCAAGCGTGTCCTGACCCTCATCACATCGCCACGGGACATCCAAGTCACCCTGGCAACATTCGGATTCAGGACAAACATGCGCTTCGCGCGGCCCCGGCACGTCCTGCGTCCCACGGGCCTCGTTGAGGCCCTGGCCACAAATGACTCTACGCCGACACACCTTGGCTGCTCCGCCCGCCAAGGCCCGGCTACCGGGGGCTCCTTCGCCGTCCGGGCTCAGTCAGGCGCGTTAGTTGTAATGGACCGTCAGCGATTCGATTTCCGGCATGTCGCGCACCGGCTGCTGCAGGGTCGCCGTCAGCTGTTGCCGTTCCGCCTCGTCGCGGGCCAACTCCAGCGGCAGGTACACCTCCACCCGCAGCTTGCCGTCGAGATAGTGTAGCGTCACGCGGCGGATCCGGGCGGCGGCGGGGCTATCCTGCCAGAACTCCCGCAGCCTCGCCAGCAGCACCTGCCGCGACGGCAGGTGGGCGCTCAGGGCGATCTGTTCGTCATCCTCCGGATCGATGTGCACCAGCACATCCTGCACTTCGTCGATCTCGCGGATCACCTTCTGCCGCACCCGCTCACTGATGTGATGCCCCTCGGACACACTGAGCAGGGGGTCGACCTGGATGTGCACATCCACCAGGGCATCGGCGCCCATGCGCCGGGTGCGCAGGGTATGCAGTTCATTGACGCCGTCCACGGACTGGATCACCCGGCGGATCGCCTCCACCCGCTCGGCCTCCAGGGCGGTATCCACCAGCTCGTGCACGGCGTGCCAACCCAGGTCCCAGGCGATCCTGGCGATCATCAGGCCCACCGCCGCCGCTGCGATGGCGTCCAGATAGGGCAGACCGGCCATGGTGCCGGCGATGCCGACGATGACCACGATGGACGAAATGGCGTCGCTGCGGTGATGCCAGGCGTTGGCCTTGAGCAGATTGGAGCGGATGCGTTTGGCGACACGCAGGGTATACAGATAGAGCGCCTCCTTGGACAGCACCGAGATCGCAGCCATGACCAGGGCCAGCATGCCGGGATGGGTCAGGCGCTCGGGGTGGAACAGCCGCGAGGCGGCGTCGTAGATGATGCCGGCGGCCACGAGCAGCAGCACCAGACCGAGGATTACGGTGGACACGGTTTCGATGCGGCCATGGCCATAGGGGTGGTCCTCGTCGGCGTCCTTGCTGCCGTGCTTGGCCGCCCACATCACCAAGATGTCGGTAAGCAGGTCCGACAGGGAGTGGATACCGTCCGCCACCAGGGCAGGAGACCCGCCGATCACACCGACAACCACCTTGCCGATGGACAGCAGCAGATTCACCACCGCACCGACGATGGTCACCCGGCGCGTCGCCAGATAGCGTTCGTCGCCCCTGTTCCCCGCCGGCAGCGGCGTATGCGCGTGACTATGCCCCATCACCCACCTCGACTTCGATGACTACTTCGTTCCCCTCGCGCCGACTGCCCAGCACCCTGTGGCCGTTGATGCGGCACCAGGCCGGGATATCGTTGAGCGCCCCCGGATCGGTGCAGGTCACCTCCAGCACATCGCCGGGTTGCAGTTCCGCCACCTTGTTTTGCGTGCGGATCACCGGCATCGGGCAGAACAGACGGCGGGCGTCGAGTTGATACCTGGCCATTACAGGTGCCACTCCGGCTTGAGTTCGTCCGGCGGCAGGGGCGCCACCGCGAGTTCCCGGCTCACGCCGTCCAGACCGGTCACCTGCACGGTGACCTGTTCGGCGGTGTGGCCCTTGGAATAGCGCGCGGTGATACGCGCCGCCAGCAACAGGTCGTCCTCGTTCGCCTCGCCATCCAGCAACACCAGCGGTCCGGTGTGACTGGTGCAGCGCAGGTGGACGAACTGCTTGCGGTAGCCTTCGAGGAAATTGTTCTCGCCTTCTTCGCGGCCGACGATCAGCTTGTAGTGCGGCGCGGGGCGGATGTGGCGCCCCACCTTGAGCAGCATGATGTCGTCCATTTCATATTCACGCCTGCCGCGCGCCTGCCACAGGTCCACCAGCTTGCGCGAATAGGCCTCGTCGGTAAGGAAGCAGCAACCCCCGGCGGGGGAGGCGTAATCACTGAAGCCGAGCCTGGCGGCCAGGGCCATCTGCGGCTTGCGGGTGCGGCCGGAAAAGTCATACAGTTTTTCCCGCTCCACCCAGCCCTCGCGCTCGGGCAGGGTGGGCGGCAGGTTCTTCGCGCACAGCGGGCGCAGCAGGCGATCGTGGGCGCCGGACTCGCGCGCCACCACCGGCAGGGTGTCCTTGCGCTGCGACATCGGGCGCTGGCCGATCACCTCGCCGGTGATGATGAAGTCGAAGCCGTGCTGCTCTGCCCACTCCAGCGCCTTGTGCACCATGAAGATCTTGCAATCCAGGCACGGATTCATGTTGGCGCCGTAGCCGTGTTTGGGATTCAGCAGCACATCCTTGTACTCCTCGACGATGTCGATGATGTGCAGCTTGATCCCGAGCTGTTCGGCCACCCACAGGGCATTGTTGCGCTTGTCCTTGCCCTGGTCCCTCTTGCGGATGGCATGGGTGTGCCCTTCCACACAGAAACCGGTGTAGAAATTGATGCCCTCGACGTGGATGCCCTGTTCCTGGATGACGCGGACGGCGAGCATGGAGTCCAGCCCGCCGGAAACCAGGGCGACGGCCTTGCGCTGAATCTGTGACATGAAACCTTCGGTATGGCGGGGATAAGGCGGCGCATTTTACCGCAAATGCGCCGCCATCGCCCCTAATAGTGCTTAACTGCCCCGACAGGGGCGCGCTATAATCCGCCGCTTTTGTACCCAACGGATTTTGCGGGGATGTCATGAAGAAGACGGCGCGGGATGTCTCGACCTTTCAGGGCCTGATCCTGGCTTTGCAGGAGTATTGGGCCGAGCAGGGCTGTGTCATTCTCCAGCCCTACGACATGGAAGTGGGCGCCGGCACCTTCCATCCGGCGACCTTCTTGCGCGCCATCGGCCCCGAGCCGTGGAGCGCCGCCTACGTGCAGCCCTCGCGGCGCCCGGCCGACGGCCGCTACGGCGAGAATCCCAACCGCCTGCAGCACTATTACCAGTTCCAGGTGGTGATCAAGCCCTCGCCGCTGGATATCCAGGAACTGTATCTGGGCTCGTTGCGCATGCTGGGGCTGGATACCCTGGTGCACGACATCCGTTTCGTCGAGGACAACTGGGAATCACCCACCCTCGGCGCCTGGGGCCTGGGCTGGGAGGTGTGGCTCAACGGCATGGAGGTCACCCAGTTCACCTATTTCCAGCAGGTGGGCGGCCTGGAGTGCCGGCCGGTCACCGGCGAGATCACCTACGGCCTGGAACGCATCGCCATGTACCTGCAGGGCGTGGAAAGCGTTTTCGACCTGGTGTGGACCGACGGCCCGCTGGGCAAGGTCACCTACGGCGACGTGTTCCACCAGAACGAGGTGGAGATGTCGGCCTTCAACTTCGAGCACGCCGATGTCGATACCCTGTTCCGGCATTTCGACTTCTACGAAGGGCAGAGCCAGAGCCTGATCGAAAAAGGCCTGCCGCTGCCGGCCTATGAAATGGTGCTCAAGACCTCCCACACCTTCAACCTGCTGGACGCCCGCAAGGCCATTTCCGTCACCGAACGCCAGCGCTACATCCTGCGCGTGCGCCAACTGGCCCGCGCCGTGGCACAGGCCTATTACGACCGCCGCGAGGCACTGGGCTTCCCGATGCTGGCCAACAAGGGGGAGGCGGCATAAATGAGCACGTTCAAGGATTTTCTCGTCGAGATCGGTACCGAAGAGCTGCCGCCCAAGGCCCTCAGGCGCCTGATGATCGCCTTTGGCGAGGGGGTGAAGGAAGGGCTGGCCAAGGCCGATCTGGTGCGCGGCGAGGTACATTTCTACGCCACCCCGCGCCGTCTGGCGGTACTGGTCAAGGACCTGGCCGTGGCCCAACCCGACAAGGAAGTGGAGCGCCGCGGCCCGGCGCTGACCGCCGCCTTCGACGGCGAGGGCAACCCGACCCAGGCCGCCAGGGGCTTCGCGGCCTCCTGCGGCGTGGAGGTCGATCAGCTCGACCACCTCAAGACCGACAAGGGCGCCTGGCTGGTGCATCGCACACGGCTGCAAGGCCGCCCCACCGCCGAACTGCTGCCGGAGATCGTGCAGGCCTCCCTCGACAAGCTGCCGATCCCCAAACGCATGCGCTGGGGCAGCCTGGACGCGGAGTTCGTGCGTCCGGTGCACTGGGTGGTGATGCTGTTCGGTACCGACGTCATCGACTGCGAGATCCTCGCCACCCGCAGCGGGCGTGAAACCCGCGGTCACCGTTTCATGAGCCCGGGCAAGCTGTACCTGGGCGAACCCGCGGCCTACGCCCCGCTGCTGGAAACCGAGGGCAAGGTGGTGGCCGATTTCGAGGCGCGCCGCGAGGCGGTGCGGGCACAGGTACTGGAGGCCGCCGCCGCTGTGAACGGCGAGGCCCTCATCGACGAGGACCTGCTGGATGAAGTGGCCGGCCTGGTGGAATGGCCGGTGGCCGTCACCGGCAAGTTCGAGGAGCGCTTCCTGGAGGTACCGGCCGAGGCGCTGATCTCCACCATGAAGGGCAATCAGAAGTACTTCCCGGTACAGGACAAGGACGGCAAGCTGCTGCCTTATTTCATCACCCTGAGCAACATCGAAAGCCACGATGTGCGCCACGTGCGCGAGGGCAACGAGCGCGTAGTCAGGCCACGCCTCACCGACGCCGATTTCTTCTGGAACCAGGACCGCAAGCAGAAACTGGCCGCCCGCAGTGCGGCGCTTCGGAGCGTAGTGTTCCAGAACAAGCTGGGCACCCTGGCCGACAAGAGCGCGCGCGTCGCCAAACTGGCCGCCGCCGTGGCCTATCACATCGGCGGCGATGCCAAACTGGCGACCCGTGCCGGCGAACTGTCCAAATGCGACCTGCTCACCAACATGGTGGGTGAATTCCCGGAATTGCAGGGCATCATGGGGCGCTATTATGCCGCCCATGACGGCGAAGACGCCGAAGTGGCCGCAGCACTGGACGAGCAGTACATGCCACGCTTCGCCGGCGACCGGCTGCCCGAGACGCGCACCGGCCAGGCCCTTGCCATTGCCGATCGCATCGATACCCTGGTGGGCATCTTCGGTATCGGCCAGCCGCCTACCGGCGACAAGGACCCCTTTGCCCTACGCCGCGCCGCGCTCGGCGTGCTGCGTACCATCATCGAGAACAATCTCGATCTGGATCTGCAGACCTTGTTACGGACGGCTTATGACAACTACGGCAGCAATGGCATCAAGCTCGCCGCCGACACGGTGAATCAGGTGCTGGAGTTCATGCTCGAGCGCCTGCGTGCCTATTACGCCGACAGCGGCGTGGCCCATGACACCTTCGATGCCGTACTGGCGCAGCGGCCGACGCAGCCACGCGATTTCGATGCCCGCGTGCGTGCCGTCACCACCTTCCGCAAGCTACCTGAGGCCGAGGCGCTGGCCGCCGCCAACAAGCGCATCGCCAACATCCTGCGTCAGGCCGGCGGTGAGATCACCGCCGGCATCGATAAGGCCCGGCTGTTGGATACGGCGGAGAAGGCCCTGGCCGACCAGGTCGAGGCCATGGCCGGCAAGGTCGCGCCGCTGTTCGTCCAGCGCAATTACACCGAGGCTTTGTGCCAGTTGGCCGGGCTGCGAGGCGCGGTGGATGCCTTCTTCGATCAAGTGATGGTCATGGCCGAAGACGAAACCGTGCGCAACAACCGCCTCGCCTTGCTCAAGCGTCTCTCCGACCTGTTCCTCCAGGCCGCCGATCTGTCACGCTTGCAGGGCTGAGCAGGATCACCGCCATGACTGAACGCAATGCCGATTCCTACACCGCCATGCTGGAGGCCGTCCAGGCCTTTCACCACAAGCACGACTTCAAGAACCGCGGCGGCGAGGAGTTGACCTATCGCATGGCGCTGATGGCCGAGGAGCTGGGCGAGATCGGTGCCGCCATCACCAAGGGCAAACCCAAGGAGCAACTGGCCGAAGAGGTGGCCGATCTGTTCATCCTGCTCATCGGCACCGCCATCGCCGCCGACTTCGATCTGAAACGAGCGTTCTGGCAGAAGATGGACAAGATCATGCAGCGTAAGTCACGCATGGTGAACGGCCGCGTCCGCGTCTCGGAGTTCCGCGACTGATGCTCAAGCTGATCGTCCTCGACCGCGACGGTGTCATCAACGAAGACTCCGACGACTACATCAAGTCGCCGGAAGAGTTCATTCCTATCCCCGGCAGCCTGGAGGCCATCGCCCGCCTGACCCAGGCCGGCTGGCGGGTAGTGGTGGCGACCAATCAGTCGGGGGTGGCACGGGGCTACTACGACCTCACCACCCTGCAGCGCATCCATGACAAATTACACCGTCTGTTGGCTCCGCTCGGCGGCCAGATCGAGGCCATCTTCTATTGCCCCCATGGTCCTGACGATCAGTGCGATTGCCGCAAGCCCAAGCCCGGGCTGTTTCGTGACATCGGGGCGCGTCTGCAAGTATCGCTGCAAGGCGTGCCGGCCATTGGCGATTCCCTGCGCGACCTTGAGGCCGCGCAAGCTGTAGGAGCCCAGCCCATCCTGGTGCGTACTGGTAAGGGGGAGCGCACCCTGGCGAAGGGCAAGGGACTCGACGGCATACCGGTGTATGCGGATCTGGCCGCCGCCGTGGACGCGCTGCTGCAATGATGCTCTGGCTGCGCTCCCTGCTGTTTTACGTCGGTATGATCGGCGGGCTGGTGGTGTTGCTGCCTTTCATGCCGTTGGTGTTTCCGTTTTCCTACCGCACCCGCTATTGGGTGATGACCCGCTGGGGCCAGTTCGTAATCTGGTGGCTGGCGCTGACCTGCAATCTGCGCTACCGGGTGAGCGGACGGGAACACATTCCCACCGGACCGGCCATCATTCTGTCCAAACACCAATCGGCCTGGGAGACCCTGGCCTTGCAGCGTATCTTTCCGCCACAGACTTGGGTACTGAAGCGCTCACTGCTTTTCATTCCTATCTTCGGCTGGGGACTGGCTCTGCTCGAAGCCATTGGTATCGATCGTCGTGCCGGGCGCAAGGCCCTGCAACAAGTGGTCGAGCAGGGCACTGATCGCCTGCGCAGGGGGATTTGGGTGGTGATCTTCCCCGAGGGCACACGTACGGCGCCGGGTGTCCGGGGCAAATACAACATCGGCGGCGCCATGCTGGCGAAGAAAAGCGGCTATCCCATCGTGCCTGTGGCACACAATGCCGGCGAGTTCTGGCGCCGCAACAGCGTCCTGAAATATCCCGGCACCATCGACGTGGTCGTCGGCCCGGTCATCGATCCGCAGGGCAAGGACACCGGCGAAATCAATGCCATGGTGGAAAACTGGATTGAGGATACCATGACCCGTATTTCCACCCTCCCGGCACCCGCTGGTTCGGTCATCAGTCCGTGATATACTGACATAACTCAAGTTTTTGGCGGCGCCTCTGCCGCGAACTCCAGACCCAGCCTCCGGGCTATTAAGGGCACGGGACCGGACATGTCCCGGGAGCAGGTTTTCTTTTCAAACTTCAGGAAGCATCGACATGCACAACCACCGCACTACCATTACACAATTTATCATCGAGGAACAGCGCCACATCCCCGGCGCCACCGGCGACTTCACCTCCCTGCTCAATGACGTCGTCACCGCCTGCAAGGTAATCTCCAATCTGGTCAACCACGGCGCCCTGGTCGGCGTACTGGGCGCCGCCGGCACCGAGAATGTGCAGGGCGAGGATCAGAAGAAGCTGGACGTTATTTCCAACGAGGTGTTCCTCAAGACCAACGAGTGGGCCGGCCATCTGGCCGCCATGGCCTCGGAGGAGATGGAAGAGGTCTACCAGATCCCCAGCCAGTACCCGCGCGGCAAATATCTGATGACCTTTGACCCGCTGGACGGCTCGTCCAACATCGACGTCAACGTCTCCGTGGGCACCATCTTCTCCATCCTGCGCTGCAAGGGTAATTGCGTGAACCCGACGGCCGAGGATTTCCTACAGCGCGGCACCGAGCAGGTCTGCGCCGGCTACGCCCTGTACGGCCCGTCCACCATGATGGTGCTGACCACCGGCCGCGGCGTGAACGGCTTCACCCTGGACCAGAATATCGGTGAGTTTGTCCTCACTCACCCCAACATGACCATTCCGGCCGACACCAAGGAGTTCGCCATCAACGCCTCCAACATGCGTTTCTGGGAAACCCCAGTGAAGCGTTACGTGGACGAGTGCCTGGCCGGCAAGGAAGGTCCGCGCGGCAAGGATTTCAACATGCGCTGGATTGCCTCCATGGTGGCCGAGGTGCACCGCATCCTGACTCGCGGTGGTGTATTCATGTATCCGCTGGACAGCAAGATGAAGGAGAAGGGCACCGAGGGTAAACTGCGCCTGATGTACGAGGCCAACCCCATGGCCTTCATCGTAGAGCAGGCCGGCGGCGCGGCCATCACCGGCCAGCACCGCATCCTCGACATCCAGCCGAGCCACCTGCACCAGCGTGTTCCGGTGATCCTCGGCTCGAAGAACGAAGTGGAGCTCATCGCCAAGTATCACCAGGAAATGCAGTAGGCGTTTTCTGGCTTACGGACAGCACAAGGGGAAGGTGTCACACCTTCCCCTTTTTACTGCCCGGCTTATACCGTATCAAATGTCGAGATTACTGACGTAAAGGGCGTTGGCCTCGATGAAATCGCGGCGCGGTTCCACTTGGTCACCCATCAAGGTGGAGAACACCTCGTCCGCAGCGATGGCATCTTCTATCTGCACCTGCAACAGACGGCGGCTTTCCTGGTTGAGGGTGGTTTCCCACAACTGTTCCGGGTTCATTTCACCCAGGCCCTTGTAACGCTGGATGGTCTGACCACGGCGGGCGTCGTCCAGCAGCCACTCCAACGCCTGGCGGAAACTGCTTACCTCGGCCCGGCGTTCGCCGCGCTGCACATAGGCCCCTTCTCCAATCAGACCCTGCAGTTCGGCAGCCAGCCTGGCGATGGCATGGTATTCCGGGGTGGAGACAAAATCACTGCTGTAGAGGTAATCGCTGGATACACCATGGCGCCACTCCGTCAGCAACACGCTCTCTACGGCTCCATCCGGGGCGCGCTCGAAGCGCAATTCATAGCGGCGTTCACCGGCGTCATCGCCGTTCAGACGCGCCACCAACTCCTCGAACCAAGGCACTGTACTGGCGGCATCCCGGAAATCGCCATCCCGCAGCGGACTCATGGCGATCATCTTCTCCAGTACCCTGCTGTTGTAGCGGCGACCCAGGCGCTGAATCCCACCCATGACCGCCTGATACTGGCGCGCCAGGTTTTCCAGTGCCACGCCGGTCAGCGGCGGTGCGTCTGTGTTGACAAAAAGATACGCGTTATCAATAGCTTGCTGCAGAAGATAGGCGTTCAACTCATTTTCGTCCTTGACATAGCGCTCCTGCTTGCCCTTTTTGACCTTGAATAGCGGAGGCTGCGCGATATAGACATGGCCGCGCTCGATCAGCTCCGGCATCTGGCGGTAGAAGAAGGTCAACAGCAGGGTACGGATATGCGAACCGTCCACATCGGCGTCGGTCATGATGATGATGCGGTGGTATCGCAGCTTGTCCGGATTGAATTCATCGCGGCCAATACCGCAGCCCAGGGCCGTGATCAACGTGCCGACCTCGGCCGAGGACAGCATCTTGTCGAAGCGCGCCTTTTCCACGTTGAGGATCTTGCCTTTGAGCGGCAGGATCGCCTGGGTGCGGCGATCACGCCCCTGCTTGGCGGAACCGCCGGCGGAATCACCCTCGACCAGAAACAGCTCGGACAGGGCCGGGTCTTTTTCCTGACAATCGGCCAACTTGCCGGGCAAGCCGGCTACGTCCAGAGCCCCCTTACGACGGGTCATTTCACGGGCCTTGCGCGCTGCTTCGCGCGCCCGCGCCGCCTCGACAACCTTGCCGGCAATGATCCTGGCGTCCACAGGATTTTCCCAGAGGTATTCCTGAAACTTTTCCGCCATCAGGGATTCGACAGCCGGTTTTACCTCGGAGGAAACCAGCTTTTCCTTGGTTTGCGATGAAAACTTGGGGTCTCGCACCTTGATGGACAGCACGGCGGTAATGCCTTCACGGGCATCGTCACCACTGGTAGAAACCTTGGCCTTCTTGGCCAAGCCTTCCTCCTCGATATATTGATTCAACATGCGCGTCAGTGCGCTGCGTAGGCCGGCAAGGTGAGTGCCGCCATCGCGCTGGGGGATATTGTTGGTGAAACAATAGATATTTTCCTGATAGGAGTCATTCCACTGTATCGCCACTTCGACACCGACGTTGTCGCGCTCGCCGCTGAAATAGAAAACGGCATTGTGTAACGGGGTCTTGTTACGGTTCAGGTGTTCGACGAAAGCACGAATTCCGCCCTGGTACTCGAAGGTGTCCTCCTTGGCGCTGGCCTCATCCACCAGGTGGATACGTACACCGGAGTTGAGGAAAGACAGTTCGCGCAGACGCTTGGCCAGAATGTCGTAGTGAAAATCGGTCTGTGTGAAGATGAGTGGGGAGGGCTTGAAGCGTATCTCGGTTCCGGTACCTGCGGCTTCACCCACTACAGCGAGGGGCGCCACCGGATCGCCCATACGGTATTCCTGCTGATACAGCTTGCCGTCACGGCGGATGGTCAGTTTCAGGGTTTCCGACAGGGCATTTACAACCGACACACCGACACCGTGCAGACCACCGGATACCTTGTAGGAGTTGTCATCGAACTTACCACCTGCATGCAGGATGGTCATGATGACCTCGGCGGCGGAACGACCTTCCTCGGGATGTATATCCACCGGGATGCCGCGACCGTTGTCCCGCACCGTCACGGAACCATCGCTGTGCAGGATGACATCGATTTGCGTGCAATAACCCGCCAAGGCTTCGTCGATGGAGTTGTCTACCACCTCGAATACCATATGGTGCAGGCCTGTGCCGTCGTCGGTGTCACCGATATACATACCGGGCCGTTTACGTACGGCATCTAGTCCTTTGAGGACCTTGATATTGGAGGAATCGTAGGTTTTTTCGCTCATTCATCAACTCCCTTGTAAGGCGCGCATTATACCACTTCCGTCACTACACCATGTTCCACGTGGAACACTGCGGCCTCGTTCCAAGGTGACAGGTCCAACAGATTACGGTCCGTTGCCGTCACCAGGCATTGCGCACCGGAACTGGCCACAGACTGCATCAAGAGATGCCGTCGCCTTTGATCCAACTCTGCCGGTAAATCATCGAGTAAGAGTGTACAACGCCGACCAGCGACATTCTGCAGATACTGCATTTGCGCCAGACGCAGCGCGCAAACCGCCAGTTTCTGTTGTCCACGCGAAAAACTGTCGGCCGCATCGAGTCCCTCGGCAGTCACCAGACGGAGATCAGCCCGATGCGGGCCAGCCATCGTATATCCGCTTACCCTCTCACTGGCACGATTGCGCTCCAGCACCTCGATCAATGCGTGATCCTTTGGCCACCCGCGGCGGTAAATGAGTCGTGGAGCTTCCTCTTCGAGCAGTACAGTGAATATTTTTGCGAATAGTGGTGAAATCTCTTGTATATAGCGTTCACGCATCGCAGCCAAAGCCTCTCCACAATCGGCCAAACCCTGCTCCCAGTGTGACATTTCACCAGCATGCACCCGACCACGTAATGCAGCATTGCGTTGCTCAAGATAACGACGATAACGCTTCCACAAGTCGAGGAATTCATGTTCCACGTGGAACAATCCCCAGTCCATATAGGACCGTCGCTCCCGGGGTTCACCTTTCAGCAGGGTATGCGATTCCGGTGTAATGAGTTGCAGCGGCAGTAGGCCGGCCAGTACAGAGGCCGTTTCCTGACGTTCTCCGTTGACACGTATCAGGGTCACATCGCCGTTCTGTTTTTGTACACCCAGTCCATACTGTGCATGGCCCGTATCCACCCGGCCAAACACGGTCGCGACAGTCATTCCATATTGGATGAGTTTACGTGTCTGCTGAGTACGAAAGGATCGTGCCATGCCAAGAAGATACACACCCTCGAGCACAGTGGTCTTGCCACTGCCATTGGGACCGAACAGTAAAGTGATAGAAGGGGAGGGGGAAAAAGAAGCAGTGGTCAGGTTGCGTAGCCCCCTGACCTCGAAATGTATTAGCGCCATGGGTAAAGTGGCGTTGCCTTGGAAGGATTAGAGACGCATGGGCATGACCACATAGCGTGATGATTGATCGCCCTGTCCATATATCAGGCAACTGCTGTTGGCATCGGTCATATTCAGCACCACCTGATCCTGCTTTACCACATTCAGTGCATCCAGTAGATAGGAAACATTGAAACCTATCTCGAATTCCGTACCACTGTAGCTGACTTCAACCTCTTCCTCCGCCTCCTCCTGTTCAGGATTGTTGACCGTTGCCTTCAGCAGGTCCTGCTCAAACTGCAACCGGATACCACGATATTTTTCGTTGGAGAGTATCGAAGTGCGTTGCAAGGCCTGGCGCAAAAGATGGCGATCTGCGCTGACGACACGTTCCCCCGCCTTCGGGACCACGCGCTCATAGTCAGGAAAACGACCGTCGATCAGCTTGGAGGTCATCACTACATTTCCCAACGCTACACGAATATGGTTACTGCCTAGCGTCAGCTCACATTGCGTTTCGCCCTCGCCGAGCAGACGGCTGAGTTCCATCACGCCTTTACGCGGGATGATTACCTGACGTTCCTCACCAGCCGCTTCAGGGCAAGCGACTTCGCTGATGGCCAAACGATGCCCGTCGGTGGCAACCGTACGCAATTGTCCACCTTTGATCTCCAGCAACATGCCGTTGAGGTAATAGCGCACATCCTGATTGGCCATACAGAAATGTGTTTGTTCCAACAAGCCCTTGAGTACCTCTTGGGAGACGGCCAAACGAAAGGAACCCGCCACAGCTTCCGCTGCCGGATATTCTGTTGCAGGGAGGGTGCTCAACGTGAATCGGCTCTTGCCGGATCGAATCTGTGCCTTGTCGTTTTCAACGGAGACTTCTATGACGGCCTGATCGGGCAGGGCACGACAAATATCGCTGAATTTGCGAGCCGGCATGGTAATCTCACCATCACTGCCACCTTTCTCGACTTCAGCCGTGGCAGTCAGCTCTACTTCCAAATCGGTGCCGGTCAGGGTGAGTTTACCTTTATCGACCTGTACCAATACATTGGCCAGGATGGGCAATGTCTGCCGCTTTTCGACGACTCCACCGATAACCTGCAAGGGCTTGAGCAACGCTTCGCGTGAGATGGTGAATTTCATGTCCTTTGTCCCATCATTTATTTATTGGTTTTGAATATTTAAAGCTCTTGTAACAGCAATTACAGCGGAAAATCTTGTGGATAAACACAAAAAGTATTTTAAAATCAATTTGTTGTTGAGATAAAATACATACCATCAAGCCGTGTGCAACTTTGTATTAGCTGTGGATTAATCGAGTATTTATCCACAGATTGAAATCGAGAAAATCTATCCACAGCTTCCCCCCATCAAGTCGACAGGCTTCTCAACAAATTGGCGTAGTCTTCCCCTATACGTGGTTCTGTTTCACGCAGCTCCTGGATCTTGCGGCAAGCGTGTATCACGGTCGTATGATCCCGACCGCCGAAAGCATCGCCGATCTCCGGCAGGCTGTGACTGGTCAGTTCCTTTGCCAGCGCCATCGCCACTTGCCGGGGTCGTGCCACGGAGCGGCTGCGCCGCTTGGAAAGGAGATCCGCTACACGAATCTTATAATATTCAGCCACCGTCTTTTGAATGTTTTCGATAGTGACCAGTTTTTCCTGCAGTGCGAGGAGGTCGCTCAAGGCCTCCTTGGCAAAATCCAGAGTGATGGGCCGTGCGGTGAAATGGGCATTGGCAATGACACGGCGCAGTGCGCCTTCCAGCTCACGGATGTTGGAGCGGATCCGCTTGGCGATCAAAAACGCTACTTCCGGCGGCAGGGCGGCGCCTATCTGCTGGGCCTTGCTCATCAATATGGCGACGCGTGTTTCCAGTTCCGGCGGCTCGATGGCCACAGTCAGACCCCAACCGAAGCGCGACTTGAGGCGCTCTTCCAGCCCCTCGACCTCCTTGGGATAGCGATCGCAGGTCAGGATGACCTGTTGCTGGCCTTCGAGCAGGGCATTGAAGGTATGGAAAAACTCTTCCTGGGACCGCTCCTTGCCGGCGAAAAACTGGATATCGTCAATGAGCAGGGCATCGACCGATCGGTAGTGACGTTTGAACTCGTTGATGGCGTTGTGTTGCAGCGCCTTGACCATATCGGCTACAAACCGTTCGGAATGCAGGTAGACTACATTGGCACCCGGTTTCTGTTGTAGGATCATGTTGCCGATCGCATGCATCAGATGGGTCTTGCCCAGACCGACACCACCGTACAAAAACAACGGGTTATAGGCTACTCCAGGGTTCAGGGCGACCTGTACCGAGGCAGCCCGCGCCAGCTGGTTGGACTTGCCCTCGACGAAATTGTCGAAGGTGAAACTGCTGTTCAGATTGTTGCGTCGGGAGCCGGTTCCGCTGCGCGCCGCAGGTTCTGCCACCCGGCTGGCGGGTGTTGCCGTCGTCGGCTGTGACGACTGGCCGGATTCGGACTTTCTGCGGCTGCCGATTTCCAGCACCAACTGCAAGGCGTTATTGCCGCTTGCCTGGCGTGCGTATGCGATGATCTGCTCGCTGTAGCGATCCTTCACCCAGTCGAGCACGAAACGGTTGGGTGCCAGCAGACGCAGCGTATCCCCGTCCCGTTCCGCATGCAGCGGTCGGATCCAGGTATTGAACTGTTGCGCAGGCAGCTCGTCTTCCAGACGCTCAAGACAGTGCTGCCACAGGGATTCGGCCACGAAGTATTCTCTGGGTGGAGTACGGAAAAGAGGGGCAGTCTATACCCGAAGCGGAAAGTTATCCACACCCCGCGTTGTTCGGTAAGACAG